>CAZHKA010000036.1:0-98585 GCA_964533505.1 uncultured Candidatus Bathyarchaeia archaeon
CCTCATTTTGGTTTCATAATTGCAACGAAACTTTCTTTTCTGGGACAGTCCTAAGCTAAGCGGCCTGTTGGTCACTTAAGACTTAACATAAGCTGGCTATTAGCCCTATTTAACGAGTAAACGACGTAAACGCGAACATGATGAAACAGGACATCTTGTTTGTCGCAATTTCCGGCGTTAAATAGGGTCCTTTTTGCACAAAATTGCGTCCGTGGTAAAGGAGAGCTCCCTAAACCCTGATACGATGAAAATCCCGCATAGGCTGACTACTCGGCTGTCGAGTGTTCAAACGAATTCAGGTAACGAACGGCCCCTAGCACGCTCAGCCTTATTGATACGCGCAGGTGGCCCGGCAGTAGCTCAACGGGATTCTGTGTTCGCCGAGCGGTTTCATCAGTTAGACGGTTTACCATAGAATCGATGGAAATCCCATTCTTCAACATCTCACTGATTCTGGTGGTCCAGCGTTCAAGAGTTTCAACATTCATATCGATTGACTGCGGGGCGTCTCTGAGGATCCCGTAGTGCGGTGTTAAGAGCTGTTTAGGCGACAGCTGCTTAAGCCTCCGCAGCGATTCCACGGCGGCTTCCAGGTTGAAGCTTGTCGGGGGGGTCGTAGGGATCAACACGGGGAAAGCCGAGGAACTGATTCCCACTGCGTCTCCCGTGAGCAGCATTCCACTCTCTTCGATCAGGTAACTTAAGTGGTGGGATGCATGCCCAGGTGTCCAAACTGCGCGGAGCGTTACTCCATTTCCTAAACTGATCTTTTCTCCGTCGCCCATCACTTTGACACGGTTTCTGTGGATGGGCATGGGGCTCCCATATTGTTTCATGAGCTCCTCGCCGAACAACTCTGTCGCTCCTTCGCAGAGCTTCGCGGGGTCGATGAGATGCCGTTGGCCTTTTGGATGAACGCGAACATCGGCGCTGGTCAGAACGCTTGCCAAGGCGCCGCATGCCCCCGAATGGTCCAAGTGGACGTGCGTTGGAAGCAGGTAGTCTATGTCTTCGGCAGTGAATCCGTTGCCTGTAAGATCTTTGAGCACCGTTTCTGCGGATGAGGCGTAGCCCATGTCGATGAGCGCGTTCTCCTTTCCTTGGATGAGGTAGGCTGCGACTACGCCGGGCTCCCCTAGGGCCATCGTGTCATTGATCCAGATGTTTTCTTCACACCTAGTAAGCACAAGCTCAACCCGCTCAGCTTAAGCTGACTAGACAATTATATTCATGTGTTCGCTGCTGCAAGCAGTTGGTGTGAAACGTGGCCAGACCAGAATTACCCGAGGATCTTGAAGTCTATATTGATTCTCTTGACGAACAAGGCCGGGTGACATACATTTCAGGATATTTCATCTATCGCAATTCGAGATTGACATTTAGCGCGATTGGAATGGAAGGCTACGGTGGACCCAATATTGCCGCCACGCTTTCTGAGGGCATTATCAAAGAGCTGCGACGATTAGGACTAGATGATTCGGCGATTGAAGAGCTAGTTACATCGCTCCAAAGAAAAATCATGGAAGGCCAAGCTCACATCCAGCTTCCATCGAACGAGAAGAGAACGGAGACCGGCGGAGACGTGAACAAGGCTAATCCTGGTTGAAAGCAGATCGATATCAGTTGAGCTCAGTCTTGCGCGGCATGCTGCGGAAGGCTGCACTCCGGGCAGTCAACTGAATCTCTTGGGATTTGTTTCATGCAATACCAGCAGAATTTCTTACCGGGTTCCGGTTCTATAGGCGTAGGCTCCTCGCGAAACATCCCAACCACGAACATGATTATACCGGCAATCGCAATAGGAAGCCCGAAGATCGACACGCCGAGAGGCACGTACAAGTCAGTGACAACTAGAAAAAGACCGAATATGGCGAGAATGGAACCTGAAACAACCAAACCTCGGTACATATCAACCTTAGCGCAGTGATTATACAGAAGGATATGATTTTTTCGCCAGTGCGTTGAGTGCTCATGCTAGTGAGAGCTTCCAAGTGTTCCGCGGACGTTAGACAAGACACCGCAATCTTCGCTTTTGGGAACGAGAAGTTCCGAAACGAAACTCTGCCTCTCTGTAAGAATCCGATCGAGGCTGGCGAAGCACTGGCTTCCTCAGATTCATGGTTCGTTCTGTTGAATGGGCAACCAATCGCCGTATTCAAGCTCCATCTCTACGGCTCAACGGCAAGGATTTCGCAGATGTGCACAAAAAAGGACTCACCTGCGATCGTAGCCGCGACTCTGCGTAGAGAACTTCGTGATATGAAAATCACTAATATTTCTCTGCGAGTGGCCGCCGACGAAGTGGAAGGATATGCCGTCAACGGCTTTGCCCGAGGGGAGACTTACCTAAGGTTTTCCCGGATACCTTCAGAGAGTAACATGATGCCAATTCTTCCACTCACGAATCCCACTCAGAAGGAACTTCCGATCTTATCACAGTTAATGCATGCCTCCTACGCCAAGACCGAACACGGTTTCTCGGACGCCCGATTCGCCGAGGAATTGCTGCGAGCAATTATGTCAGGGGCTAGAGGGCAGTATCTGTCAAACGCATCTTTCGCTAGTGGTGTCCGTCCGAACATAGTAAGCGCATGCCTACTCACGCTCGATTCGTCGGGCGAAGCCACGATTGAACAGGTCTTCACTCACCCGTTATACAGAGCGAGAGGACTCGCGACGGCCGAGATCGCAGCGTCTATGAATCGTCTCGCCGCGTCCGGTGTTAGCAGCTTGATTGCTTGGAATCGAGAACGTAACGATGTCGTAAGACGACTTCTGACGAAGATGGAATTCCGTCAGGATCGAACAGTAACCGAAATGATGGGACAAACTTAACCCTAGCCAAGCTGAGTGGCTCCTACGCCTTGAACCAGCGGAAGACCAGATAGTCCACTTTCCTGCGACGGTTTGGAACAGCGATTGTAAACTGCTTTCGAACAGTAGTGGCTAGACGCCCAGCCAGCACAACCTCGAAGGGACCCATAGTCTCTTTTTCTTTCTTTACGGTGACGATAAATGGTGCGTGGTCGATTCCAGGCCCGTGTTCGTAGATTGCAAAGTCCGATCCAAACCTTATGCCTGGAGTTACAATCAGCCCTTTTTCCCGGAGGTTTTCATAGGCGGAGTAGCCAAGTTCAAACTGTTTGTAGGTCCGCTTCGCGAGCCTTAGCAGCTGCGACTTCGAGACGGGTTTGGAGGTCCTCTCATCCGTGACTTTGATGATTC
Organism: uncultured Candidatus Bathyarchaeia archaeon; assembly: GCA_964533505.1. Classification (GTDB taxonomy): domain Archaea; phylum Thermoproteota; class Bathyarchaeia; order 40CM-2-53-6; family 40CM-2-53-6; genus FEN-987. The sequence goes on from CAZHKA010000036.1 coordinate 3,226, forward strand.
CTCTATCAAGTAGGTATAGTCCCTCCATAAGGTCTAACATGAGCGGGGCTTTGAAATCTTGTTCAGGCTTGGGTTTCGGTATTCCGACAGGTTTTCCGAAAAAGCCCATCCGGTACAGTTTCACGGCGTCCGAGTAATCCCATATAATCAGCCTATTGCCTATTAGTTCAGTTGCCGTCGCGTCTTGCAAATTGAATCGTCCTATCCTGTCAGGGCTAATACACGAATGTGGTCTACGACGTCTACTCCGATATCCGCTATCCTTTCGGCGCGGTCAACCAAATCCCTGAAGAACAATAAGTTTTGAAGAGGCAGCTTAGAAGCCATTAACTCCAAATCTAGTTTTCGGGACTCAAGGTCTACTTGCCGCTCCAACTCTTCAACAGCTTTCGCGGTCTCAACTGCTTTGTCGGCATCAAACGACAGTGAATGCAATGTCTCCCTAACCTTGGATATTTCCTTCAGAACAGAACCCATGAGGTGAGATACCTCTTGCAGTTTTTTCGTGTCTATTTTCCATTTCAAATCGACCACGCACATGAGCCTGAAGCCCATGGCCTCGCAGTACTCTGCCACCTCGCTTAGCCGGAATAGGAGCCGGAGAAAGTCTTCCCGACTAATCAGCAGGCTTCCTACTGAGGCAACCTCGCTCAAGAAGACAGTCTTGTTCTTATCATTCTCTTCAAGCGTCTTCAGTATGCTTTCGTAGTTTTCCTTGGCTTGCTTGGTTTTCTTTTCCGATAGGTTATCCATCATGACAACGACTTGCCTTGTTATTTCGACTACGTTTCTGGCATGTGTTTGGCAGAGATCCAACATTCTGCGCCGGATGTTTGCTTCAGTTTCGATTGGGAATGCCACTGGGCTCACGGCTTTTCTTTTCTAGACATTAGGGCAGTTCAGAACTTAAACCATCGCCTAAGGCAGGCAATTGCCTATTCGTAGGCGACCTCAACGGGGGTTCCGAGCTCCCTAAACCCAATCTCGCCCCTGAAATACCGCCTCGCTTGTTCAGGAACTCTTCTCCAATCGCTGCGAACCTGCCGCCAGCTGTCCCTGTCCCGTATCGTGACAGTTTGATCTTCTCTCGTCTTGTAATCTACGGTCACCGTTAATGGAACGCCTATTTCATCTGCCCTCGCGTACCGTCGCCCAATGGTGCCGGCTGCATCATAATCAGCATCGAATCCATTTGAGATCAGCGACTCTTGGATATCCGACGCTATTTCTGTCAGGCCGTCTTTGGCCATTAGTGGGAAAACCATCAACTGTGTGGGCGCCAGCTCCATGGGCAGCTTCAATATCACTCTACCTTCAGAACGGGTGTACGCATATTCCAATGCAGAATAAACCAACCTCTCGGCACCGAAGCTTGGTTCAACAACATGGGGCACCACGCGCCTTCCAGCCTCTTTCTCTGTTTTCTCTTCGATGTGAACATGCGACGGATTTATTTTGAAGCCTTGAATTTCGTAGAATCCGACTTTGGCAAAGTCATCTTCGATTTCCTCCGGGTTGGCAGCTTTCAGGGCGTCCACGATCGTTCTGGTCTTCTCTCTAAGAAGTGGCCCTAACACGGATTCCTGAGGGACGATGACTTTAGTGGTTTTCGTTATGGGTACATCGTAGGGTTTGAATATTGATAGATCCGCGCCCGACACCCTGATGTGCGCGGAGAGATCGAAGTCTGTGCGGTAAGCGTGGCCGGCCACTTCCACCCAGCCCCATCTATCGAGCCAGATCTGATGGTCGTACGTTTGTGAGGAGTAATGCGACCTCTCTGCAGCCATCTTCTCTTCAAATCGCTGTTTTTCTTTCGGAATACCTAACGCTCTAACGAATGCCACGGAAAGGGCCATGAAGTAGGCGCCCCATTCTGTGATGATTCTGCCCTCCTTCACTGCTTGGCGCGGATTGACCTCAATTAGGTCAGACCCCCCACGTTCGCGTTCTTTGGCTAGAAGCAGTGGCAGGGAAATATCTTGGACGCGATCGAGGTAGGGGCATTGGGACTCTTCGGGATCGAAGAAGAATTCCATCTCCATTATCGTAAATTCTCTTAATCTGATTGGCCCTTGTCTGGGTGAGATTTCATTTCTCATCACTGTGCCGATTTGTGCTATTCCAATGGGAAGTTTCTGGCGCGTAGCTTCAAAGACACGCTTAAAGTCCACAAAGATACCTTGGGCGGCTTCAGGGCGTCCGTATCCTACAATATCGCTGTAAGGCCCTATGTTCGTCTTGAACATGGTTGAAAAGAATTCTGATTTACCGAGCACGCCGCCGCACTCCGGACAGCGGATATGATTTTCGGAAATGAAACGGTCTATTTCGTCGCCTGACATCGCCTCCGTGGCAATGTCTGTCCTCGCTGGCATCGCTTGTGTTATGACGTGGTCTGCTTTGAAGTGCCTTTTGCACTGCGTGCAGGTAACCATTAGATCTTTGAAGTGGGCGACGTGGCCTGAGGCAAGGAATACCTTTTCAGGCGTGATAACTGGGGTTGATACTGTCACATATCCATGTTTGTCCACGAAGATTTTGAGCCATTCGTCTTCTATTCTTCGCCTAAGCTTTGAGCCTAAGGGGCCTAGGTCAAGGTAGCCGCTTATTCCGCCGTAGATTTCGAATGAGGGCCAAAAGAAACCGCGCCGTTTGCCAAGGTCGGATAGAAGTTCGTATTTGTCGATGCCTGCCAAGCCTAACCACCAGTCAAGGGTTAGCCAATGTTCGCTCCTTTCAACTTACTCGAATACTGAGGCTTCTCGTCCTTAAAGGAGGTAGTTGTCACCGTTTTTCCAGACCGAAGTGTAGGCCGCTAAGATGAAACGATGTTCAATCAGACTGAATCACGTCGACATATGTATTGCACAGAAGGGCCAAGGTTCGCCGGCCGAAGAAATCGAATTTATGTACAATCTAATCAGGCATCCACATGTTGCGCACTTAACATGCATCGATCGTAACCTATCCTCTTTCTTCATGAATCCAGCGTCTACGCCCACTCTTCGAGACCGCCTATTTGGCCGATAGAGGTGGCAGAAGTTTTGCTCGAGCTTCCCGCGGGGCGGACCTGAATATTGTGAGCCGTCTCAGCTTCTGAATTGCTAATGCTGGATCCACACCCTTTGGGCATACAAAACTGCATGAACCGGCGAAATGGCAGCGCCAAATCCCATGCTCCCGGTCTATCGCGGCTACCCGCTGAATGGCACCTTCGTCTCTTGAGTCGGCGATGTAACGGTATGCTTGCCCGAGAGCCTGGGGACCTGTGAACGTTGGGTCGTTAGCCATGGTTGGGCACGCCGCATTGCAGAGGCCGCATTTTATGCAGTATGAAAACTGAAGGAATGCGTTTAGTTCTTCGGGGCTCTGCGCGAACTCGGAGTTCGGAATTGTTTGTTCGTTAGAGTCTTTTCGAAGAATGTAGGGCGAGACTGATTTGTGTTTTTCGAAGAAACCCCCAAAGTCCGTCACCAAGTCTCGGACGAGAGGGTAATGATCGAGGGGCCGTACCGTAATATTCGAATGAGGTAGCTCTGTTATCTGCGTGTAGCACGCAAGCCGCGGCACGCCATTGATCATCATTCCACAGGAGCCGCATGAAGCCATCCTGCAAGAATAACGAATGGCGATAGAGTGATCGAAATGCTCTTTCGCGTACAGCAGAGCGTTCAGGACGGTCATTCCTGCTTCGTAGGGTATGGCAAATTCTTGGTAAGAACGCCCTGCTTTTGACGCGGGGTTTTCGCGTGCCACTTTCAGTTGAAAGGTTTCGCCGACTCGCAATGCTTTCACTCCCTAGTAATGACGTTCTGTTGGCTGAAACTGCGTAATTGTTACTGGCGCGTATTCAAACCTTGGTCCGTCAGTCCCGTAGTAAGCTAGCGTATGCTTCAGCCAGTTTGTGTCATCCCTCTTCGGATAATCGGTTCTAGAATGTGCCCCTCGGGATTCGGTGCGCGCAAGGCCGCCCGCGAGCACGATCTCAGCGATCTCAAACATTGCCTCTAGTTCTAGCACGTTGATGAAATTGCTGTTGTATTCATTTGCCTGGTCATCAACATGTTGGTACGTCGTTTTGTGGAGCTCGCGCAATCTCTTCAAGCCCTCTGTTAGGCCGGCGCCGTCTCGGTAAACATAAGCATAACTATCCATGATCGTCTGGAGCTGGTCTCGAACCTCGTAGGGGTTTTCTGAGCCGCCGCCATGCAGTATCCGGTCGAACAATCGCTTTTCCTCGACCTCAATGGCATGAAAGTCTAGTGTATGTGCGGATTGGGTTAAAGCGTATTTCGCAGCCCCTTCCCCGCTCTGGGCTCCGAACACAAGACACTCCGCAGTCGAATTCGCGCCAAGGCGGTTTGCTCCGTTTATGCTGACGCAAGCAGACTCCCCAGCCGACCAAAGGCCGGCGATTTGTGTTTCCGCATGCAAGTTTGTTCTCACCCCGCCCATCGTATAGTGGCATACAGGTCGCACAGGTAGTGGCTCATCTATCGGATCGATTCCTTTGAACTTTATCGCAATCTCCCTGATTCCTGTAAGATTCGACTTGATCTTTTCGGGACCAATAGGGCGAAGGTCCAAGAGCACATGATCCATTCCGCTCGTTTGGTCTTTGAAGCCGCGACCTTCCTTAATTTCAGTCATGATCGACCTTGAGACCACGTCGCGAGAGGCGAGATCCAATTTTTCCGGCGCGTATTTCTTCATGAATCGCTCTCCTTGGTTATTCAACAGTACGGCCCCATCTCCTCGCGCGCCTTCCGTTATCAGAATGCCTGAAGGAATCAAGCCCGTGGGGTGGAACTGAACAAATTCCATATCCATAATGGGGACCCCTGCGTGGTATGCCAATGATAGGCCGTCGGGCGTCGAAGAGTATCCGTATGTAGCGAATCTGTACAGCCTTCCTGCACCACCGGTCGCGATGACCCCAGCCTTCGCCTGAATAGCATAGAACCTACCCGTTTTCATATCAACCGCAGTCAGTCCTCGCAAAACCCCATGGTCTACGACTAGCGAGGTGACAAACCATTCCTGAAAGAATTGTATGTTGTCGAACTTTCGGCTTGTGTCGTAGAGTGTCTGCATCTCGAAGAACCCGACTCTGTCGGCGGCGAATGTTGCTCTGGGAAAATTGTAACCGCCGAAGTTACGTTGCGCTATTCTCCCATCCTCGGTCCTAGACCAAGGCATACCCCAATGATCGAGACGGTAGATTTCCGCGGGCATTGCCCGCACGAAGAAGTCAACGGCGTCCTGATCGGCGAGAAAATCACTACCTTTTATCGTGTCATAAATGTGCGATTCAAACGTGTCGCCCTTATCAGGGTAAAGAACCGCGGCGGTTCCGCCTTCGGCTGAAACGGAATGTGATCTCATGGCCTGAACTTTTGTGACAACGGCTACGCTGGCTTTGCCGCCGGATACTTGTGCTGCTTCTATTGCCGAACGGAGTCCTGCAATGCCCGAGCCGATAATCACGATGTCGAAGGAGAGTTTTTCGACCGTAAAGACTACCTCCGCTTCTCCGCTGATGTCGCATTCGCGACGCTCCATGAATATAAGTGCGTGCATCCAGCGCGCGAAATATTTCGCCTACTATGAACATTCAATTATTTTCTGTTAATTTTGAAGGTTGCTGTACGGTTGCAAGAAGGACTGACCGAAGTCAGAGGGTCAAATGAAAACCCACGAGCAATGGTAGTCTCGATCCCATTGCTCTTCTCTTGTCGCTCATCGGATCGACCACCTACCGCGTCCGCTCATTGCCCTGTTCAAGCTGCACATGCCGTATGTACTGATGCTGAAGGTAATACTTCACAACAGTCATAAGTAACACCTGCCTTCTTCAAATTCCGTTGAGCAAGGATGATTTGCAGGATTTGTGGCGGTGATTCCGACACCTGCATCTGCTGCCCGGAGGATGGCCATGTCTGCGCACGCGACTATGGGGAAACATACTGCCCGATATGCCTCCCTGAACCAATTAAAAGCGAGCAGAAACCTGCTGACACACATTTAGTCAAATCTCTTTGAACAGCGTCGATTCGATAGCCTTCATTCTTTCCTTATAGGAATCAGGGTAGAGGAACTTCTCCGTCGCGGCAACGCTGCTGATTATGCTGTTCCCATCCTGAGGTGTAAAGCTGAAGCCTAGAACTTCATTCTCATTTCTCACGTGAAGAGACTGCATGACCACCACCGTTTGATTCAGTATTCTCCCAAATCTGCCATGATCTCGGCCGAATGAGAAAACCAAGCTAGCCATGTCCTTGTAAGTTACTGCCACTCTCGGGTTCTCTTGAATTAGACGGTGAACATCTTCCATCGTGATATTGCTATTGAGTGAAATGTCGAACCAGATACAATGCATGTATTGTGAATTTATTTTCATAGCACTAGAGAATAAGTTGAGTTCGTGTCCCAATGTGCGAAACAGATAGACCGCGTCTCTTGCGTGATGCGTTCCCCATGGCTCTTGATGGGCACTGACTTTAGGCGAAGGAATGAACGATTTCTCGTCGCTGATATCGCTTGCCCGTCTTACGCACAGGAACTTCCCCTCTTTCAGTTCATTGGATTCATCATTAACAGCCCACGTCTTCAATATGGCGGCAATGTTGTGGGTGTTGCAACTCACAACCTGAATGAATTTGTCGTTTAATGTGAGAGCTTTGTCATTGATTCCGTACGCGAAGGGTTTCCCAAAACCAAACTCCGAACCCTGAGCCAAGAACCCTAAAACTGACTTGGCAAACCTATCGTAGAACCGACGCTTGTTTTCCAGCCCGTTTCCATCTGGAGTGCAGTCTACTACCACCGAAGCCCGTCCAATCGCCTCGGCGTAATCATAGGTTGGCTCCATGCCAAGACTTCTAAATTGAGCCCAAGCGCCTTTCTCTGCCGCCAAGTTGGCTCCTCGATTCATGAGGCTGAAAACCTTTGATCGATCCTCCATGAGCGGCGTTCGCTTAGCAAATGTGACTTCGTCGATTCCAAGCTCGCGGCGAAGATCAGCCAAGATACCTATGAGCGGCTCTCCTATAGTCCCAGTACCGATCACATGAACAACGTTTCCGCCCATTCGCGGCCCAGTTCGTGACTGGTGGTTGGGTATTACGAATAAGGCTTACTTAGTAATACTAACGTACCGAGAATCGGCAACAAGATACGAGCTTTTTTGGTTTCTGAAAACAGATTGCACGAAAGACTCGAAACGAAGCATTCTCATTCAACTATGATGCACTCCCTTCCAAGCGAATATAAGTCCGAACAAGTGGCTTATGCTTACCCCGTCATGGTACGAAGTGTTTGGAATTCGCGGAGGGCTAACTTATCAATAGACATCAAGTCGCCAAGGTCGCCAGCCTTGCCATCGGAATAGGCGTCCTAATCGGGTTCCTATTCTACGTCGGAATAGGCACGATTGTGAACACTCTAATCAGCGTAAATCCACTGGCGATCGTGGTAATGGTCGCAATACAATTGCTGGGATACGGGTTCTATACGGCGGCATGGTACCGGCTGATACTAGCCGACGGCTATCGACTGCGCTTCCGGACATGTTTCGGAATTGCTTTGGCAAGTATCTTTGCGGTGTACGTGACTCCCAGCGGAGTGTTCATGGAGGTCTTGCGGTGTCTCTTAGGGGCTAGAGAAACGGGCATGCCATTTGGCGAATCAACCGCTTCCGTAGCTTTACATCGAATCCTCTACATCGTTGGATTTCTGACCACGACATCCTTTGGATTATTTTTTGTCCTAAGCGGCAATGCAACCGATTCGACAAGTGTTCTGCTTCTAGCTTCAATTCCCGTAGCGACGATCGCGGGTTTGGCAGTGCTGCTATACTTCTCCTTTGCTCCAAGAAAAATCTCGCCAGTACTTGATAGGTTGTTGAAGATCGCTCAACCTCTGATGCGGCGAATTCAGAAGGAAACCGTCATAGAGGGTAAAGCCGACATATTTCTCAACGAGTATGACGACGGATTCAAACGAATGGTAACCTCGAAGCGAGGCATACTATTGTCATTTCTAGCCAGCCTTGGTGATTGGAGCTGCTCAGTTGCAATCCTCTGGATTGCCCTCTTCGCGCTCAACGTGACCGTATGTGTCTGGATTGTTGTAATTACAATATCGATAGGCCGGATGATTCAGATGACTCCGATCGCAATTCCTGGGATGATAGGCGTGTATGAGACCGCGATTACCACCGTCCTCGCTCTATTCGCCGTCCCAGTCACTATCGCTGCGTCAGCCGCGATCCTATCTCGCATTGTGACAGTCTGGCTCGAACTCCCCATAACCGGAGCAGCCGCATACCATTATGGCTTCAAGCTGATAGGCAAAGGAACGATTCATGTTTGAATACACAAGCCCAGAACCAAGTAAGTCGCTACAATTCTTTAGGCTGCGAAGATGCCTTCTTCCACTACGTACTTCTTTCGAGCCAAATCCATGAGATTCCTTGTGAATAATACACCGTAGATAGCAACCACTACGGCGAAGAGTAAGGACACGTACGCTGCGGGGCCTATCGCGCCGTTTGCCATGTTGTACGTAATGTAGTACATCATACCGAACGGTGCCTGTAACCCTGCGGGAGCAACTTTAGGAGCGATATTAGGCCAATATTCACCAATCGCCATCCCAGCCCAAGCACTGTTAATCGTGCTCGAGAGCCCTGTAATTAAGTAAGGCAAACTCGCAGGAAGGATAACTCGTCTCATTCTCGCCCAGAACGGAACCTCATGATTCCGCACCACATCAAGAAACTCAGAGGGAATCGCCTGCACGCCTATCCAAAAATCGAAGAAGACGTAGTAAAAGCAGCTAAGAAATCCCAAGATGAAAATGTAGACTTCAACGTAGAGGAACGGCAACCAACGTTCGAAGAAAGGTATGGTCAAAATGAAAACCAACGGAAAGTATGTTGGAGCTGGAAAGGCCGCGAATGCCTGAAGTGCAGGAAGCACAGCGTCTCCGAGCCGATGGTGCGAAGCTAGGAAGTAGCCTACAAATACGGCAAATCCGAGTGAAGCCAGCGTTATCACGCTAACTCGAAGGTAATCAGCGCCCACGTACTCCAAGAGCCTTGGTGTCTCTTCTAGAAAACTGTACCACATGGACGCCGGAACCGAAACTGTTAGCATCAGAAATGAGTATGCGATATATCCTAAGGCGATTATGATAATCGCGTAACCCACATATTTGCCCAAATTGTGATGGTTGAATTGGTTTGTATGCCTCTGGTGGATGTGCCAGTAGGTTCTCATTCTCCACGCATATCTTGAGAATCCTACTGCTTGTCCGCGAAGGGCGCGCCATCGTCGCCAAGGATGCGGTATACGTCCGCGCCACCTACCTGCATGCCTTTTGATAACAGCCGGTGTGTCCACTCCGTACTTTGCGACCGCCCATCTGCTAAGCCATGATAGTGATAGGGTTACAAGTATCACTGCAATGCCCACAGAAATCAGAGAATAAAACACGCCGGCGTAATTACCTGCGACAGTGTATCTTGAGATCAGAGTGCCAATACCGAACGTTGAGCAAACCCCTCCCCGGCAGACGCTCGCGGTTGCTGCGCCCGCTGTGAACACTTCACTCACGGATATGTAGAAGAATGCGTCCGCGAAACTTGAGAAAAGATTTGAAGTCAACCGGGGGACGGAGTGCGGGATGAGCAGATACCGCATCCTCCGAAGAAAACCAAAGTTGTAATTCTCCGAGACTTCGAGCAAGTGCTCAGGCACCGTCTTAAAAGCTTGATACGCACCAATCCAAATATTCCAAGAAACTGCGTCAAATACCAAGAAATCGACCGCCGCCTCAACTCCTATGGCGCCGGGAATGGAGAGAACGAAAGCGACGAGCACGAGAGGTAGGAAGCCGATGACCGGGATCGATTCAAGCACATTGACCAAAGGCACGTAGACATTCTCGAACCCTCTGCTCTTGATGCAAAGGTATGCGAGTAGCCACCCGGTAACTATTGAGAGGCCTATGAGGGCAAATATCCTTCCTACAGTCGCCAGCGTCGCGAGCACTATTACAAGGTCGAAGTCCACTTGTCAGACCTTAAGTGGCTTTACCGACAATTCATTGAAGAACTGGTCAAGATAGTCAAGGAAGCGAGGATCACGCTCAGTTCGCGGTCTTGGGAGATCGATTCTGATTTCATCCGTGATTACGGCAGGCGAGCCTTTCATTACGTACACTCTATCCGCAAGCTGAATCACTTCATGTAGGTTGTGTGACACCAAAATAGCCGACTTGAGGCTAGTTTCGGGGTGGAAGACCAAGGAATAAATTTCCTTTCTCAAACCGTCTGCAGTCATCTCATCAAGATGAACAAAGGGTTCGTCCATCAATAGTACGGCCGGTGAGGCTGCAAGCGCTCGCGCTATCGCGATTCTCTGTCGCATCCCACCGCTCATTTCCTTGGGGTAATCAGCCTCGTCGCCCTTTAGGCCGACAAGGTCAAGCATCTTCTCCGAAGTTTCCGTCGCCTCGTTCTTCGTAATGCCCTTACAAATTAGGGCGAGTCTAACGTTATCTAGTGCAGTCATCCACGGAAACGTGGCAATTGACTGATGTATTAGCGCAATAGCCGGCGACGGCCTCGTAACTTCCTTTCCCTCCAAGAATACGTGACCCGTGGTAGGGGGAATCAGATGGGCTAGGGCTCTCAAAAGAGTTGATTTTCCAGTCCCGGTCGGCCCAATAATCGCGACCAATTCATCTTTGAAAGCCTTGAGGGTTATATCCTTGAAGATGTACTTCGAACCAAAAGCGAAGCCGAGCCCCTCGCAATAGAACTCAAATGACCCTTGGGCTGACGTAGATTGCCCAGTTACGAGATCCGATGCCAAAGGTCAACCCGCCTCCAACCGGGGACGCCACAGGTCATATACACCTTTCCAAACAAGTCCGAACATGATTTCGTGAGTTCCACGAAAATCGCTGCAAAACATTGCATTCTTATATCAAACGGGAAGCATGGCTCGTGAGAACAATTGGCGCTCCTTGGTTACGAATGGCTAATCGTGGTTGGAATCTTATTTGTAGTATTCTTGTGGGGGCCACAGAAGCTACCAGAACTCGCAAAATCTATAGGACTAGCGAAGAGAGAATTCGAGAAGGCTGCGAAAGAAGGGACAACATCTCCTTCGCCGTCAACTACTGGTGCATCGGCTTCACAGCAACCAACAGACCCACTTATTGTTGCAGCCAGAAGCCTTGGAGTCAGCACTGAAGGGAAGACGAAAGAGCAGATCGCGAAGGATATCGCAGAGAAAACGCAGACAACATGAAGATCGCAAGCCCGTCAACCGGGCCTCAAGCAATCCCAGCCAGGGGCCAAGAAGGGCCGAGCAAAAACGCAGGCATTTGGTCATACGGGTAAACGATTATTATAACGCGTTTGTGACTGAAAGCTTCTGGTTACAATCAGGATAGATAGATTGATTCGCGTCACTTTCTTGGAGTTCGGCTCTTGTTTCTTAATCCGGCTGTGAACTGATTGGCAAAGGAAGAACGCGAACATGAGAAACTGGGGACCATATGGGAGCATATCGCCGAGCTTAGCATGAGATTACGTGTAGTCTTGTATGCGGTCCTTATTGGAACGACATTTTTCATGGTATTCCCGGCGAACCGATCGTTTCTTCAGAACCCATTTGCATTCTACGACCCGATCGTCGCTTTGGTTCTTCAACAAATAGTGAAAGAGGCTCTTCCCCCTGGAATTGAGCTGATTGCCGGGCAATTCACGGCACCTTTAGCGATCTACTTCCTCGCATCAGTAATCTTAGGGATCGCCGTCAGCAGCCCAGTCATCGCGTACGAGGTTTACAGGTATGTCGCACCGGCACTATACCCACATGAGAAACGAGCCGTCTATCCATTCGTAGCATCGTTCACAATCTTATTCATGATAGGGGCAGCCTTTGGCTACAAGATACTTACACCTTTCATCCTGTGGGCCATGATTCCGTTCTTCAAGTTGACCGGCTCGCTAGCAATCATCAACGTCATGGACTTCTACAACTTAGTCTTCATTACGACTCTGGCGTCTGCCTTCAGTTTCACTATGCCGGTTTTCTTCGTGCTACTGGTACGATTCGGAGTGCTCAAGACAAGTTACGTCACGACCAGGAGAAGGTACGTCTACGCAGCTCTCTACATTGTTACGGCCATAGTCACCCCCGACGGAGGACCGATAGCGGACATAGCCCTTTTCGTACCGATGGCTCTGTTACTAGAACTTGCCATTTTCTTCGGCAAGAGATATGAGAAGGGCCACCCTGGAGCAGTAGCATTATCGGATGAGAAGCAGGTCTATACGAAGTGTAGATACTGCGGTGAGCTGCTATCGGAGCGAGATGTCTTTTGTCCGGCCTGCGGCAAGTCTCGAATCTAAAGAGACCTAGCGTCCCTTGATGCGCTTCACGATTGGGGGGCGCGCCTTGCGCAGGACACGGTAACCGCAAAATGGACATTTGATCTCGGGCGTCATTGCTAATTGGTCCGCGGTTAAGTGCTGGCCGCAGCTTATGCATTCGTAAACTATTCCCGTAGGCTGCGACGGTTCATTATTCTCGGTCGACATCGAACTCATCGTTGATGAATTAGCTAGCGTTTGAATTAAACTTTCTAGAGCTCACGCATGGGTCTTCATGAAGTTTTCGATTGCGTCAAATGCTTCTGTTAACATCGACTCATTCGGCAGGAAGACCGATCTGAAGTGACCGCTCCCATAGTTGGGATCGAAGCCTGATCCATTAACTACAAGCACTCCGGTCTCTTTCAGGAGATCGGTGATAAACTGACTGTCATTACTCCAGCCCGTTCCGGTCAGGTCAATTTTTGGAAAGAGATAGAACGCGCCCTTCGGTTTCGTTACCGAAAGTCTTGGAATTCCGCTAACTCTCTTCAGTGCGAAGTCACGTCTCTGTTTCAGCTGACTGACCATTTCAGGAATATGCGTCTGAGGGCCGGTTAATGCTTCAACTCCTGCTTTCTGCGTCGGCGTGCTTGCGCATAAACGAATTCGTGACATCTTCTCAATTCCTTCCCATACGTGTCGCAATTTTCCGGTCGGATCTTGCATGTAGATGTAACCGAGCCGCCACCCGGTCATCAGGTATGCTTTCGAAAATCCATTTAGGCCTAGAATCGGCGTTTCCCGGGCTATTGACGCGACGCTGGTGAAGTTGTCCTCGTACACGAGTCTATCGTAGATCTCATCTGTTGCAACGGGAATGTTGTGATTCGCGGCGATCTCCAATATCCTAGAGAGTTCTTGCTTCGAGTAAAGCGAGCCGGTAGGGTTGTTCGGGTTAATGACTACGATAAGCCGAGCCTTCTCGGTGATCTTTTTTTGCAGATCATCTAAGTCCGGTGCCCATCCTTTCTCTTCTATGGTTCGATAGGTGATGGGTGTGCCGTCGAAGAATTTGGCGTAGGAGATGTATGGTGAGTAGCAGGGGCCGGGCATAAGGACTTGGTCGCCGGGGTCTACGATGGCACCCATTAGGAAGAAAATGGCTTCGGAGATGCCTTGAGTTATGACGACATTGCGTGCCTCTATTTGCGCGTGATTTGTGACGTTCTCCTTCTCAGCAACAGCTTCCCGGAGTTCCTTCAACCCTTCAGAGGGAGAATAGTAATTTGCACCGGAGTCGATCGCCCGCTTCATCGCCTCTTTAATGTGAGGAGGAGTATCGAAGCCGTACTTGACGGGGTCGCCTATGTTCAGGGGGATTATCCTCTTACCAGTACGCCTTACTTCTTCGGCTTTGGCGATAACGTCCCGAATTGCATACTCAACTCCTTCAGCCCTCCGCGAAGGCCTTACGGCTTCCTGTAGCATAACGACCGTGCACCATACGCGCGCACCGAATTAATAGGGTTCGCTTCGATTACATTCGTGACAATTATCAGGAACCAGTATTGTCATTGATGCTACTCCTCACGGGTTCAGCGGTTACTTGAGTTGATCGTTCCTGGAAGATAGTTCACTCGTTTGTTCCGGGTGAAGTAGGTAACTTCGGTTTCGCTATTTGGTCGAGGCGGGCTTCTTGTTTACTTCTGCGAAGTGCCCATGCTGCAATGGCTAAGAGAAGTGCCGCAACCACTACCGGGATCCAACCCGTTCCGAGGGACACAAGGATTGGTGCGATGATGAGGGAGATGAGGTTGCAGACTTTTACCATTGGGTTGAGTGCTGGACCGGCCGTGTCCTTGAGCGGGTCGCCAACCGTGTCGCCCACGACGCTTGCCTTGTGGCGTTCACTTCCTTTCCCGGTATTCGCCGCTATATTCCGGGGTTCGTCTTCAATGGATTTCTTGGCGTTATCCCAAGCGCCGCCGGTGTTGGCCATGAAAACGGCAAGCAGTTGACCGGAGACAATTATTCCAGCCAGGAACCCGCCGAGAGCCTCTACATGAAGTAGTAGCCCAACGATGATGGGGACAGTGAGGGTTATGAGCGCCAAGGGAACAAGCTCCTTCTGCGCTGAACTTGTTGAGATGCCCACTACTGTTCGGTAGTCGGGCGGAACCGTCCCTTCCATAACACCGGGTATCTTGAACTGCCTTCTGACTTCTTCAACTATCTTGTTCGCTGCACGCGTTACTGCCCGTATTGATAATGAGCTGAACAACCAGGGTAGAGCGCCGCCCAGAAGTAGACCTATGAATACGGGGATTTCGGATACACTAATCGCTTTGAGCCCGGTTGCGGTTATGTAGGATGCGAATAATGAGACGGCGGCGATGACCGCCGACGCAATTGCCACCCCTTTCGTTATTGCTTTTGTAGTGTTTCCTACGGCGTCTAGATCGGCCATAATTTGACGTGCCTTACGTGTGTCTTCGTCGTCGAGACCGTGCCATGCCATTTCTCCTATTCCGTTGGCGTTATCGCTGATCGGGCCATAGGAGTCCATGGCCAGGTTGTTTCCGGTTTGACTCAACATCCCTATTCCGATCAGGGCTATGCCATAGAGCGTGAAGGTCCCCGTGGAGGGCGGAAACAGAAGCAATGCTAACACGAATGCAATTACAATGCACACTAAGGCCCACACTGACGACTCGAAACCTGAGGCTAGCCCGGCGAGAATTGTGGTAGCCGGTCCACCGATTGTGGCGCTGACGATGTCCTTTACGGGGGGTTTGTCCTCGGCTGTGAAGTAGGAGGTTAGCGGGTTGAAGGTTATGGCGAGGCCTACTCCTATGGCGATCAGGGCCCCAAGACGCCAGTCGTTCACATACAGAAACGCCACAACGAAAGCCCAGAAGATTGTATTGATGCTGGATGCTTCATACGACCGGAACATTGCGTCCTCCGCGTTCCGTGCTCTTATTGCCTTTATCGGGAACTTGGACCAGATCGGCACCATGAACGTACCGAGTATTGAGGAAATGACGCCGACTCCGCGTATGATTAGTGGAAAGAGCAGCCACTTCAGGCTGTGCATTGGGTCGATAAAGTACAGCGCCAATCCGAGAATTAGCGCTGAGACTATCGTGACCTCGTAAGACTCGAAAATATCAGCCGCCATTCCAGCACAGTCACCAACGTTGTCTCCTACGAGATCTGCGACAACGGCTGCGTTGCGCGGGTCATCCTCCGGAATATCCTTTTCCACTTTTCCAACGAGGTCAGCACCCACATCTGCGGCTTTGGTGTAAATTCCGCCACCGACACGCATGAAAAGCGCCAGGAGGGTGCCGCCGAACCCGAAGCCGAGAAGTGCGTCTGGTGAGGCGATTCCGAATATGATGAAGATCGAGGTACCGCCCAGCAATCCTAGACCGTCAGTAAGCATTCCGGTGATAGTGCCAGCGTAATATGCGATAGAGAGCGACTCATTCAGGCTCCTGCGGGAAGCGGCGGCGACGCGAACGTTGGCTTGCACCGCCATTCGCATACCGAACTGGCCGACGAGTAAGCTGAAAGAAGCGCCCAAGATGAACGCGCATGCTCGACCGACTGCAACGATCAATTGCGCTCCTGTGCCGAATTTTTCAACTGCTTCAGGGCTGGGCTTGATTACGTAGACGCTGAGGAAGAGTAGAACCGCCAATAGGCCGATAATTGGTAGGATTGTTCGAAGCTGTCGATTCAGGTACGCATCTGCGCCCACGCGAATACCATTCCAGACTTCCTGCATCTTCTCTGTGCCCTTATCCTTCTTGAGCACGGTGCGCCTGAGAAGCAAGGCATAGACGAGGCTGAGGATTGCTATCCCAATAATCGCCCATGGGACAAACTGTTCAAATGTGCTTTCTACCAAGGCCGAGAGCTCCTGTGCGGATTCATGACTGCCATGTCACTTCAACAAACTTTCGCTTGCCGGCATCCCCAACTCGTTAATTTAAGCAGTTCGTACTAAGCCGAAAAAGTAAGCTTCGACTTTTGTTCGATCCTCGCGCTCACACGCCTTTCGAGAAAGGGGAACCGAACTTCTCGCGGCAACCGAACGCGTGAGGCGTCTGCACCAGCATAGATGAGAATCTGCGTGAAACCCTCCACAGATTATTTAGCGCCCACCCCGCTAAGCATTCTAGCTAATATGGGCCAAGGTCTTCTCAAATGCGCAACCTAACGATTTTTGGTTTAGACAACTTTGGACAAGTTAAACCGGGCCACGACGTAGCGAAGCTAATATTCGACAAATCTCAAGAAGTAAACTTGAATTTTGCCGACGGAGACGTTGTCGTCATCTCCCAGAAGATCGTATCGAAGGCCGACGGCCTCTTAGTCGACGTGGCCGCGATAAAACCCAGCGCGAAAGCAAAACGGTTGGCAAAGCTCACAAAGAAAGATCCCAAAGTAGTAGAGCTGATACTTCGGGACTCACGTAAGGTGCTTCGCGCCGCCTCTCAAGCCTTCGTAGTCCGACGAAAGGATGGCCTCATCTGCCTGAACGCAGGAGTAGACAAGTCTAACGTGGAAGGCCACTCCATGTACAGCCGCCTCCCGCTAGACTCGGATAAGTCTGCGAATCAGTTACTCAGAAGGCTAGAGAAGCTTTCGGGACGGAAACTCGCAGTCATAATCGCTGACACGTACAGCCGTCCTCTTCGGGTAGGGCAAGTTGAATTCGCAATTGGGATTGCGGGGATGGAACCAATAGTCGACTACCGTGGGCTTGAAGACATGTTCGGGTACAATCTCCGTTACAAATATGTTGCGCTCGCCGACGAGGTAGCGGCAGCAGCGGAACTAGTTATGGGCCAAGGAGCAGAACGCACGCCCGTAGCAATAATTCGGGGCCTTGATAGAGTGAAAGCAAACCAAAACGGGAAGCTTTCAAAGAAACTCTTGCTGGGTGGACGGTTGGACATCTTCCGTTGAGGCATGATGCCCTTGAGATTTCTATCGCCGTGACGTCCAGGGAATTGGATCACCGTCAGCTCCATAACAACGCTGCCGGATCCGAGAAATGTCCAACTAATAGCCCTAAAATACTTACCCAAATCAATTCTCTTTTTTCTCATGGAATCAGCCCAACCAGCGAAAGCTGGAGCCCGATTATCGTATTGAAGCGGCGCGAGATTGGGGTTAGCCGCTATGGTAACATAGGAAAGGCATTTATGGATTCAAAGCAAATCTGGGCGGAGGGTTCGGTCTCCAAATGAGCCAAGAAGGCTCCAACCAGACGAATGAAGCCCCCGTGCAGTTAGGGCCCGAAGACAAATACCTAGTCGACATCTTCGTACCGCCTAAAGCTATACCGACCCCGAAAGAAGCGGTGGAGGCACTCAAAGGCGCTGTCAAGGGCAAGATGCTTGCAAGAATGAAGAAGGAGGCCGTTGACTGCCCGGTGAAGTTGAAGAAAGTATCTTTCGTCGAATGCTTCACCTGTCCAAACTTCAACGCCAGACTACGCGGAAAAGTTCGCTGCAGAGGCCTCCCGCTCTCGGCGGCGTCGAGTTAGACCACTCTTATCCTATTCCCGTGAAGCGCGAACCCAACGGTCAGCGGTATCCTACCGCATAGAGAGCCTTATTGGACTCCTTGTCAAACGAAGCCGCCAGTGCGGGAGCAGCGACCTCGAACAGCTGGATTATGTATTTTAGGATGCTGGTGACTGGAAATCCAAACGAAATCCCGAAGCAAAATGCGGTTATTGCTTCAGATTCTTTTGATGATTCTCATCATTGGCGGCTTGATTTGGTATGTAGGAATCAATACTCTCATAATCGTGTTGACGAAGACTAACCCATTTTACCTGCTCTTTGCAATTTGCGCGTATTTTGGAATTAACGTGTTGTTCACGATCAGAATCGTGAAGGTGCTAGCACGTCAGGGAATTAGTGCCTCGTTTCGAAGAACGATTCTGCCGCAGTACGCAGGAATGTTGAGTAGTGACGTTACACCGGGTAGGGCAGGGTATATGCTCACCCCGCTTTATCTGACGAATCAAAATATCGATCCATCGAAGAGTCTGTCCTGCATTCTTGGAATCCAGTCGATTGAATTCCTCTTCAAAGTGTTGGGTGGCGCTGGGGCATTAGCGTTTTTGCTGAATCGCGCCCCCCTACCGCAACAGATCTTGGTGCTCGCGGCGATCGGTATTGGGCTTATGATGCTTGGCGGGTTTGCCCTGGCTGCAATAATCTGGTCGCCTAGATTGGGCGCATTATTCAAGCGACTTGCTGCTTCGAAGCACCTTGTTAGATTCACCGGGCGTTTCGTTTCCAAGTTAGAGGTGTTTGGGGAAAACGCGATGAAGACTCGTGACGCTATTCCGCTAATTGCTCTGGTTACCCTCAGTTCTTGGATACTGAAAGGATTTGAATGGTATTTTCTCGGCTTGTCGATTGGAATAACAAACATTGGATGGCTGGGATTCTTTCTCCTTCACCCTCTGCTTACTGCGTTTGGTTTCGTTCCCCTTACTCCCTCTGGTATAGGCTTCCAGGAAGGCGCGATTGTGGGCATCTTTCTCCTGCTAGGAGTAGACATTCGACTAGCCCTTGCATTCGCGATACTCTCACGTGGCATGTTGATCGTCGAGGACCTCGTAGGGGTTCCCCAGATCGCGAAAACAACTCATCTCCTTCCCGCAATGGGAAAACCCTCTTAGCGGATATCGGATTGCCAATAGGCATCACCAAGCTGAGATGCTCGTGCATCAAAGAAACGCCCGGTTCCGAATCTATGATGCTTGATAGAAGTCTCGGGGCCAAAGCAAAAGCAAAAGTTCCCCCACAACCCTTGTTAGACATCAAGTTAAGAGATTGAAAGCAATCTAAAGAGAAAGCTGGGATTCATCGGTTGAAAGCGGCGATTCTTGCTGGCGGTGCTGGTACACGCCTCTATCCTCTTACCAACTATGTACCGAAGTCATTGATCCCGATCGGAAGCCGCTATGTAATAGAATACATTTTGGATTACCTTAAATGCCACAATATCCTGGAGGTTGTCTTGCTCATATCAGAGGCCGAATCTGACCTCCTCCGGAACCACTTGGGCGATGGAAAAGGCTACGGGCTGAAGATTGAATATTCAGTCGCTGAACGAATAGGAACTGCTGGTGCTCTTAGCGCGGCGGCGTCGCTGCTCGCCGACCGATTTCTAGTATACTATGGCGACGTTCTCACCAACTTCGACCTGGGGGCAATGATAAAATTCCATGATAGCAGAAGCGCGGTTTGCACGATTGCCATGAGCACATCTGTACCGATGGATTACGGCATAGCTAAAGTGGCCCAAGACGGGCGGGTTACTTACTTCGAAGAGAAACCGGTGCTCAAAGAATACCCTGTAAGCATGGGCATACTCATCTTTGAGAAGGATGCTTTGGCCTACTGCAAACCAAACACAGACGTCTCACACGACGTCATCCCCAAACTGCTCGAGGACGGCAAACCCGTCTATGCATACTTAACCTCCAAGAGGCACTATGATATTGGAACGTTTAAGGCGCTCGAGGAGGTCCGCACGCTAGTAGAATCGTCGGAAACATCATTTACACCACATGACCTATGAACATTGAGTTCCTCGC
Organism: uncultured Candidatus Bathyarchaeia archaeon; assembly: GCA_964533505.1. Lineage (GTDB taxonomy): Archaea > Thermoproteota > Bathyarchaeia > 40CM-2-53-6 > 40CM-2-53-6 > FEN-987. The sequence goes on from CAZHKA010000036.1 coordinate 23,259, forward strand.
GGGCGTCGATAGTTTGAAGTTGACTTACGACAGAGTTTTAGTGACGGGCGGAGCGGGCTTCATAGGAAGCCACACCGTGGACGCGCTCATGCAAGAGGGCGTCTCCGTTTGGGTACTTGATGACTTGTCGACCGGTTCCTTGCGCAACCTACGTGAGTGGCGAAACGAGTCTAAACTCCACTTTCGACACGGCAGCACACTTCAACTCAAGGTGGTCGAGACGCTGACGCAGAAGGTTGATGGAATAATCCACCTGGCTGCGATCGTGAGCCCGTACTATTCGGTAAAGAGGCCGCTAGTTGTTAATGCTGTCAATGTTACCGGAACATTGAATGTGCTCACCGCCGCGCTTAAGGAGGAGATTCAGAGGGTCGTCTTCGCATCTTCGTCATCCGTTTACGGTGACCAAACCATTCTTCCAATAACGGAGGGCAACCCACTTCACCCGGTTACGCCTTACGGAGCCTCGAAACTATCCGGGGAGAAGTATTGCGAAGCCTACAACCACACATACGGAGTAGGCATGATTTCGCTAAGGTACTTCAACGTCTACGGTGAGAGGCAGAGCGCAAACCCGTACAGCGGAGTTATTGCTATCTTCTCGAAGCAACTAAGCAGATCGGTTAAGCCCAAAATCTACGGCGATGGCTCGCAAACGAGAGATTTCATTCATGTGTCAGATGTTGTTGCAGCAAATATTCGAGCCCTTAAGGCTGAGAAGGGTGTCGCTGGTGCATTCAACATAGGTACGGGCCGCCCCATCAGCATCAACTATCTCTCAACGCTCCTTGCAAAGATAGCCCGCAAACCGAACATTACCGCAACTCATTCCGCCGCGCGAACTGGCGACATCCGGGACAGCTATGCTGACGTTACCCGAGCGAAGCATGCCTTGGGTTTTGAAGCAAGAGTCGAACTGGAGCAAGGCCTGACCTCGCTCCTCAAATCCAATCAGCTGCAGGCTGCGCGATGACCAATCTGCCTAGCAAACGACGGAACAAGAAAAGGAGCGGCTACAGACCGAAAAGGCTTAAGCAGCCATACCGTTCGAATTCGTTGGGAGATCATGCAGGAATCGAAGACGCCGAAGGAATTTGATTACCAATGGGAGAATCTTCCCTCACCCGAAATTGAGTACAACGACGCTAGAATAGTTGAACTCCTCAACCTCACAGGTTTGGATCGAAGTTTCTTCCACAACAAGTCCTGTCTGGATGCTGGGTGTGGTACTGGTAGGTGGACGTGGGCCATGATGCAAATGGGTGCACATGTGGTTAGCTTCGATATCAGTACACAGGCTGTTGCCATTACGAAGAGGATAAACCCTCAAACTGATGTTCAAGACATCATGAGCTTACAAGCGACTGAGAAATATCCGTTTGTCTTGTGCTGGGGGGTTCTCCACCACTTAGAGAAACCGTTTGAAGGATTCAAGAAAGTTGCGTCTCAAGTCGCCCCAGGCGGAACCTTACATGTTATGCTCTACAACCGAGCTAACCAGGTCGAATATCAACCTCTACGAAAAACTTGGAAGGATCTCTCTGAGAAAGAAAAACTTGAGCTGTGCAGGAAGCTCGCAGAGGAACGTGGAGGCACGATCCATGGATGGTGGGATGCCCTTAATCCTCAATACAATTGGGAATATTCACACGACGAAATCAGAAAATGGTTCTCCGAAGTTGGTTTCACTAACGTTAGGAGCGTTGCTCCACACCTCAACAGGAAATCAGTGTACGACATGAAGAATACTGTAATGTTGCGATTGAAGAAGAACTACAACATTAACATGAACGGGCAAAAACCAACTTAATTCGCTCAATTCTCAACACCGCTTTCCGCGCTAACACACTTTCGCTTCGGTAAAGAGTTAAGATATAGAGCATCTAGTAGCGGCCGAACGAAAATGCAGCAACTTCGACGAGAGCTTCTCGAAGGAAAAAAGAAAATCGCGGTATGGGGAACCGGTTACATCGGATTCTCCACTATGGCAAACTTCGCGGCTCAAGGCGTTGCTTGCGTCGGTACTGACGTGTCGGAACGGATTGTTGCAAGCATCAACTCGGGCGAGACACCGGTGCCGAATATGGAGTATTGGCTGGGGTTCAATCCAAAATACCTTGTAGACTCCGGAATGATGTGTGCGACCCTTGATTGGAAGACTCTGTTCAGTCCCGAATTTACCGTTCATATGATCGCGATACCCACGGAGAAAGAAGATAAGCCCTGGGACGGCGCTTTGGCGGATGTAATGGGCAAGATAAGCTCAAACGTAATCAAAGCGCGCGACCGCCCGCTCGTAATCATCGAGTCCACTCTCACCCCCAATAAGACCAACCAACTGGTCATCCCTATACTCGAGAAAGCCGGGCTAGTCGTCGGAGAGGACATATTCTTGGGCGTCGCGCCGCGAAGGGATTGGTTCATCAGCCCAGAGAAAAATCTACGCGCGCTTCCAAGAATTGTAGGGGGAACCACACCTGAAACAACCGACCTAATGACTGAAGTGCTTAGCATCGTCTGCGACCACTTGGTGCCGGCGCCCGACCACAGACACGCGGAGATCGTGAAGAGCGTTGAAAACGCCTATAGACACATGGAAATCACACTCGCAAACCAACTAAGCCTTGCCTATCCCAACCTCAACATGATCGAAGTGCTCAAACTCGTCGGAACAAAATGGAACGTTAACGTTTATCATCCAAGCCTGGGAACTGGCGGCTATTGTATTCCCTTATCTTCAAAATACGTGTTAGAAGGCGCTGAAAGACCCGAGCATTTGACGCTCCTGAAGGATACCGTGGCCACGGACCAGAGAATGCCCGACATTGTGGCCGACTGGATTGCAGATCACGGGCTGAAGAACACCGGCATATTGGGCTTGTCATACAAAGGTGATTTGAAGGTCCACGTGCTCAGTCCAGCATTACGAATATCGAAGAGACTTATGGAGCGCGGAGTGAAGGTCAAGATAAATGATCCATACTACACAACTGAGGAGATAAAGAGGATAGCTGGAACTCCGGCTTTCGACTTTCCGAGCGGCCTTTCAGAGTTCGATTGCATCGTAATCGTAGCCGGTCATAGGATTTACCGAGCAATACCTGAATCTCAGCTCAAGTCCCACTTGAATCAATGCAAGTTCATACTGGACAATCTCGAAGAAACTTGGAAGAACTTCTCGTGGCACTCAGAGAGGCCAAAGTATCTCGTCGCCGGAGATCAAAACTGGCTGTCTTGAAGGGATACCTGCCTTAGCCCCAAAATCATACCTCACCTTAGAATGAGGTCAGCAGTATGTGCGGAATATGCGGCTTCAACTTCGAGGACGCAGACCTTCTTCGGAAGATGTGTCACGCCATCAAGCATAGAGGCCCTGACGATGAGGGCTACTTTGAAGACGGCATCATTTCACTCGGCAATACACGACTTTCCATTATAGACCTTCCAGGCGGAAAACAACCAATCTACAACGAAGACAAGTCGATGGTTGTAGTTTACAATGGAGAGATCTACAACTACCGAGAGCTAAGACAAAGACTTGAGAAACTCGGCCACAAGTTTTGCACTAATTCCGATACTGAAGTCATCGTCCACATGTACGAGGAGCGCGGCGAAGACTGTTGCAGCGAGTTTAATGGCATGTTCGCCTTTGCCCTTTGGGATTCGAAGAAACGAGTTCTACTTCTGGCGCGAGACAGATGCGGAATCAAGCCGCTATACTACACCAGACTGCCTGACGGACGCCTACTCTTCGCTTCTGAAATCAAGGGAATTCTCCAATGCGAAGAGGTGGAAAGAGGCGTCGATCGTGAAGCTCTTCATTACTACCTGAACCTCAGATTTGTCCCGCGGGAAAAGACTCTATTTAGAAACATATCCCGATTGAGGCCTGGAACTTATGCAACCTTCGACGGCAAGAGTTTCCGGATACGAAGATACTGGAGCCTGAAACCGGCTCCCATCCATCGTAGCGAGGAGTATTTTGTCGCAAAAATAAGAGAAGCGCTTACGAACGCTGTCAGAAGACACCTGATCAGCGACGTGCCCCTTGGCATACTTCTCTCCGGTGGAATGGATAGCAGTGCGTTGCTCGCTTTCGCGTCCAAGGTCTCCGATCGTCCCCTGAAAGCGTTCACGATGGGGTTCGGTGAGGCGAGTGATGAGATAAATGACGCCGTTTCCGTGGCCAAAGCCTTTGGAGCGGAGCACCAAAGCCTCTTGGCAGAACATGACCTCTTGAAGGAGTATCCAAAGATGATATGGCACGCGGACATGCCAAAACGGAACCTTTACCCGTACTGGATCATGCGCGAGGCCAGCAAGCACGTGAAGGTGCTGTTGGGAGGCCTCGGCGGCGACGAGTTATTCGGCGGTTACGACTGGAAGTATCAGTTCGCCGAAGATATTGAGCACGAGACGAGGGCGATCCCAAAGAAAGTAGCCCTGTCAGCACGGCGGAGCGTTGCCTCATTGACACGGTATGTCTCGAAATACGGCTCCATATTCGAGATCGATCACATTCACGAACTCAAAAGGGTCGCTCACATCGGAAGCAAGAGGGACCTCTACCTCCAGGTAGCGAGCCTCGACGAGGTCTTCGATGAAGAGTCGCTGAAGAAGATCTATGGACAAAGACTACTCTCCAGAAAGCTTCACAGTGTGGGAAACGTGTTCGACGAATGCTTTCGAAACAACCTTCCTTTTGTTGACCAGATAATGCTGGCAGATTTCAACGTCAAAATGCCTGACGACTTTCTTCATGTCGAAGACACCATGTCGATGGCGCATTCGATTGAGGCAAGAGTGCCATTACTGGACAACGAGCTCGTGGAGTTGTCGAGCACGATCCCTTCCGAGCTGAAGTATAAGGATGGACATGGAAAATACATCTTTAGAAAAGCCATGGAAGGAGTTCTGCCAAGCAGTGTCTTGAGGAAGGAGAAGCGTGGATTCGGCGGAACAGTAGGCTTACAGTTCTCAAAAGACATCGCCGAGTACGCAGGCCAGCTCCTCCCCGACGGGCACACGGTCAAGGAAGGATACGTTAAGAAAAGTTACGTTGAAGAAGTTCTAAGACACAGGACCTCAATGAACCTCATCAAGCACTACATAGTAATCTGGGATCTGCTCGCGTTCGAGATTTGGTATCGCATGTACATGTTGGAACGGTCACCCGAACCAAAGCTTCAGATCGATGCGCTTCTTTCGGAATGAGAAAGGTTCCCGCGAGACTCTGATTTCACTGCAGAGCCTGAAGTTTTGAGCCAACGCTTAAATAAGCCTCAATTATGCCGTAAGTTATGACGTGTTCGCAACGAGTCTCAGAACTCCCAAGGAGATAGCCAGCGGAGAAATAGCTACTCCGAAATTGATGGGGCAATGAATCTAATGCCGGAAGGATTTCTAGCTTCCTTACGCCTCCGCTATCACATTGTTCGACACTCTAGCATTCATCAACTCTACAACCGGGCACTCTATAGAGTGTCGAAAGTCGTGAATGGCACAGAGCTACCAATCCAGCCGCCTTATGGACCGGTCAACGCGCAGATCTCAGTGGAAGGATACTGCAACCTCAAGTGCACCATGTGCCCACGGAATGACCCGAAGTTCAAAGACCAAGAGATGCCATTCGAGAAGTTCACAAAGATCTTGGATCAACTCCCCTTCGTCAAAGAGGTTGAGTTAACTGGGCTGGGGGAACCGCTACTTCACAAAGATCTCTTCAAGATGATCGAGTATGCCAAGAAGAGAAAGATCCGAACAGTCGTTACAACGAACGCTACGCTACTGAACGAGAAGAATATTGAGAAAGTCCTTCAATCTGGTTTGGATGTCATCCACATCTCAATTGATAGTGCCGACCCCGAGACTTTCAAGGCAATACGAGTTGGCACAACCCTTGAGAAAGTAACAGCGGGTCTGCGTAACCTTATTGCCGCTAGAGACCAGCGAGGAGCCAAACTCCGAGTCGTAATCAATTCAATACTCATGATGCGGAACTACCGCCAAGTGGGTGACATGATCAAGTTATGCGCAGCAGCTGGTGTCGACGCTGTAGGTTTCTCCGACATGCAGTATACCTTTGACGTGGGAATATCGACGCGCGCTGAGTCTCTTCGATGTGCGTCGGAAGCCGAGAAAGAGGAGATGCGTGAGTTATTCAAGAAAGGCGAAGCGATGGCAAAGGAATTCAATCTTGAGGTTGCCTTCCCGAGGCTGGACCAACCTAAAGTGAGACAAAATTGTAAGCAACCTTGGACAATGATTGTGACGGACGAGAAGGGGACCGTGCGGCCGTGCTGCGCCGTCCACTTTGTTTCGTTTGGCGATCTAAACAAGGATAATTTCAAGACGATATGGAATAATGAGAGTTTCAAGAATTTCAGGCAAAAACTGCTCTCGGACGATGTGCCTGAGGTATGTAAGGGCTGTACCTTCCTCTAACGCAACGAAGTTCGTCGTTGCGATAACGCTACCCTGCGACTTCATGAGCTATGAGTTTAAGTAATCATCCGAGCGCTGAAGTTCGAGCCTCAGTTGAGATCATCAGGAATTGGCAAGACAATCACCCGCTTGTGGTACTATTTTAGAATTGGATATGGAACTTATCTCACGTTCGTTATTGGAATAGTAAGTACGGCTATCGTTGTTTACTACTTGCTCATCAAGAGCGTGCCATCGCTTCAATTCTTGTTTCGGAGCTTCACTGACTTCCTGGCCATTGCAACCCTGGTGGGGGTTCCGCTCTCCATCGTCATTGGTTGGTTGCATCTCAAGGGGTCATCTGCAATGGTGAGTGAACAGGACATAATGGTGGAAGCCAATCCCTATGCGTACAAGCTTCAGCCGGGCTACCTTCGCGAAGCATTCGCCCCTCTCTATTTGGAGACTTTGAGATTGCTGAAATCGATCGCGAACAATCAACACCTCCTCACGGAAGAGGAGAAGCACCGTATTGAAGAACTAGAGCTCAAGATGGAGAGACTGATTCATGGCGGATACGTTGGAACACCGCGACGGCGGCCATTGTCGGAATAGCACAAGGACGTGAGCCACTGAGACTTACTTGATTAGAACCCGTACGGTTGCGGGAATCATCCTTCAGCCATATTGACGATGAGCTTTTCGACTTGCGCAGATATCTTCGGCCAAGCGAAATTTTCGGCAACCCATTGTCTGCCCTGGTTGCCTATACGTTTAGCAAGAGATGGATCATCTAAGAGTGTTAGTATTCTCTCAGCCCATCGTTCAGGTTCGTCGTTGGGTATGGTCCATCCGGTGAAACCCTCAGAGATAATTTCCGGGATTCCGCCTACGCGACTACCGATAACCGGTTTGTGCATCAACGAAGCCTCTAGTATCGTCGTCGGGCAACAATCTAGGTCGGACGGTAGTACATAGACATCTGAGCCAGCCAGAAGTTTTCTTACTCCTTCGGGGTGGCGAATTCCTGGAACGAAATGAACATTCTTGTAACGTGAAAAAACCGACTTCACTAGTGGAAGAAATGTTTGTTTAACATCTTCTCCCGTGGTAATGTAGAAGTGAACGTTAGGCAATTTCTCGACTACGTGAGCGAATCGCAGTAGCCCGGACGTTTTCTCGTAGACCGTGTGGTTTTGGATTATCGCCACGGCCGGATGAGTCAGCTGTATGCCCCGGCTGGGGAAGAAATCAGAGAGTTCAACGCCTTGGTAAACCACCTCGCTTGGCTTTGAAGGAAAATGCCTTCGAACCTCGCGTTCGAGCCAACGGCATATGGGCGTGACCTTTCGTGCCGAGGCAACACCCAACATGCTTTCGAAGTGCACCGGCCAGCCTAGGAGCTTACGACGTGTTGAGGAGAAGCGAAGCCGGCTAAAGAACTCCCGCCACAAGTCTCCGCGAAGATGAACAATTACGGGAACACTGTAGTCTGTAAGGATGCCCTGAAGTGTCAGATGCCACGCGTAAAGCGGGCTATCGGTATAGATGACTTGTGGCCGGAACTCCACAATTGCTTTGCTTATTCCCGAATCGCCAAGAACCAGCCCTTGGACTTTCTCGCGCATCGTGGTCCGGACCTGGGCATTAGTTCTAGGATAAGCAGGCGTGAAGAGCAAGGTCTCGATGCCCTTAGAAAAATGGTCGACCATTCTCGAAGAGAACGCGCGTTTGAATGGAGCCGTTACAAAGAGTACTCGAACCAAATCGTTTCGTCCCATCCTAAACGGTTCGTTCAAGCAGTACGTAGTCATCTTTTTCCATGACGGCCTCGAAGCCTGAGAGACCCAGAGCGTTTAGAGGGACGACTGTTTTGTCTATCAGAAGGAAGTTTATGCCGTATTCTCGCGATAACTCTTCAATAGGAACAGTCAGTACGGGGAAGAAGGCGCTTAGCTTTTCATAATTGCTGGCGCTCATCGTGTAGAATACCTTTTTCCCGGTGAAGTATGGTATGGCGTACGTGTGAGATGCAGGAATGCAGATTACGCCGTCTTTCGGCGACTTCCGTATGTAGTCAAAGAATCCCTCAAGTAATGATTGGTCGTTGCTCCGGCTGACCGTCGTTACCCTTATCCAACTTCTGCCAATCTGCACGACCGCCATCAGGAACGCTACCCCCACCACGGCAAGTTTCCAGTAAGCGAACGCATTCCAGATGAATGCGGAGCATAGAAGGGCTGTAGGAAAAGCGTTGTAATCCAAGAATTGCGTCCTTCCCGGGTAATGTCCTAGGAATCGAAGGTAAGTTGCAGCGTAGAAGAAGATGAGCGTGAGCAGCGACCAAGGTAAGAATGCCCAGGTCCACCCTCCCTCAGTCGTGATGAAGGGCAACAGAACTACAACTAATGCGAATGGATTGTAGGGGTTGAGCTTTAGAAGCCAATAAAGCGGGTTCACATTTTTCGTCTTGTTCCACAAAGAGGTTACGCGAGTTCGTACAGTCACCTCTCTTTCGTCAACGGGCTTTGAGGCCTTCTTGGCCTCAGGTTTGGACTTCATGTAGTTCGCGCCATAGTCGCGGTAGTGTTTGAGCCAAAATTTGTTGATGCCAATCTGCCCCCGCAGCACCTTGAGGTAGAAGCCTCCCGAAGATATGACGGCTCCAAGGAAGATTGCGAGTAAGATAAGCGGCGGCTGAAATGAGCGATCTATGATAGCGAATGACACCAGAAGAAGCGCTAGCACTTCCGAAGCGAACTTGTGAGAAAGTAATGTCAGGATACCCATCACAATCGTCAGCAACAAGAACAGGAGGTCCCCGGATGATTGGAAGAGAAGGTAACTCACGAGCGTGACGTTGAACAGTATCATTCCGAATATTCTAGTATTGAGGGTCAAACTCTCTTCTAAGACGACGGGCGTGAACGAATAGATCGCGCCAGCGGTGGCAGCCACCCATATGTTGCTAGTGAGCAAGTAACCGACGACGGTGACAAGTATGGCGTTCAAAGAGTCTAACAGTGGGTTGATCAGCCAATTGTAATTTCGCAGCCATTTTGAGGGAAACAGCGAGAGGAAGTAGAAGAATAGCGGTGGATAATCATGGTCACCACCTAACAGAAAGTAACGGGTTACACCATTGTATCCCTGCCTCTTCTTCAGTTCGTCGACAACAAGAAGAATTGCCCACGCATCATGCCCTATGAACGGCTTCCCAATTCTTGGATACGCTCTCAGGACGAAGCAGAGAATTCCCACGGCGACAATGAGGGGAACGGCGGTGTCCAAAACTACATCATGAGTCCTGGCGCGACGAGTCTCAGCCTCACGACGCCGAACTTACTCCGCCATGGTTATAACGGTTAACATTCTCTAGCGCAAGTCCAAATTCGGAGAAGCGTGATGTGTTGCTTTGGTGAAGCAATTGCGTCTGATTGAACCTGTGATAGGGCCTGAAGAAGAGAGAGCTGTCGCCGAAGTGCTTAGGTCAGGTTGGTTAAGCGAAGGCCCGGTGACAAGAAAGTTCGAAGAACTCGTTTCCCAACTGGTCGGTTCAAAACATGCCGTGGCTGCTACGTCATGCACAACAGCTATGGAGATTGCCTTGAGAGCCATGGGTGTCGGTCCAGGGGACCGAGTTCTGATTCCTGATTTTACGCACCCTGCGACGGCGGATGCCGTAATAGTCTTGGGGGGCAAACCTGTCCTGGTTGACGTTGACCTGTATAGTTACAACATGGATTTCGCTGAGGCTAGAAAGACCCTACGTAAGCCCGCTAAAGCAATGATACCCGTTTCCTGGGGAGGCTACCCCCTCAACAAGGAGGAATTGGACAAACTGAAACGTGAATTCGGAGTGCTTATCCTCGAAGACGCTGCCTGCAGCCTCGGAGCGGACTATCATGGAGCAAAGAGCGGAGCCATGGCGGACATCACATGCTTCAGCTTCCACCCGAGAAAAGTCCTAACAACGGGCGAAGGCGGTATGCTAACCACCGACAAGGACGAATATGCCGAGACGACGAGAAGCTTCAAGAATTTCGGTTCAGCCAAAGTCGGTAATGAACTGCACTTCATCAGATATGGCAGTAACTACAAAATGAGCGACATCATCGCAGCCGTCGGCGTAGCACAGATTGCCAAGCTTCCGAAGATAATAGAAAGACGAATTGAACTTGCGAAGACCTATGACAAACTGCTCTCCGAAGTGGGCGGAATAAGAACGCCGAGAGTTGAGAAGGGGATATACCACATCTACCAGACATACGCGGCCTGCGTGGAAGGAAACGGAGTTAGGGATAAACTCATCCAGGCACTTCGAGCTTTGGGGATCGAGGCCCAAATAGGAACGTATGCATTGCACCTGGAGCCGTACTATCAAACATTGGAAAGGCAAGGGGACCTCGCGAATTCCCGCATGCTTTGCGAGAACCTCATCGCACTACCAATGTTCCATAGCATGACACACGAGGACCAAGAGCGCGTCGTTGCTGCGATCGATCAGTTTCTACGATCCGGTCGCCAGTAGCCTTGAGGGTACTCGTCTTCGGAGCGGCGGGGTTCGTAGGAAGAAATCTCGTCTCAAGTCTCGCTAAGTCGAAACACGAAACACTAGCCTGCGATGCGGTTGAGAACCCATTCGGCCCGCAGACCAAGTACCTTAGGGTCGATGTCCTAGACAGAGCGCGAGTCTTCGATACCGTGAAAGGATGCGATTCAGTCGTTCATTTGGCTGCTTCTCCGCTCGTAGCGTCTATTCAAGACCCCGCACAGAACATGCGGGTGAATATTGAAGGAACTCTTAACATCCTGGACGCGGCGAGAAAGCATGATGTCAAGAAACTGATCTATTCTTCGGCATCTTCAGTGATTGGAATGCCCAAATACAATCCGGTTGATGAGGAACATCCGTGCGTCCCCAAGACCCCATACGCCGTGGCCAAGAAGGCTTGCGAGGACTATCTGAGGGTATATCGTGAACTGTACAGCCTTCACTATGTAATCTTCAGGTTCTTCAATCTATATGGCCCATGGCAGTTCGTTGGGAGCGGTGCCTTGATTCCCAACGTTTATAGAACACTGTCCGAGAACAGGGACTTTCAAATATTCGGCGACGGTTCGAGTACTCGCGACTTCATCTACATTGACGACGTAGTGAGTTATTGCCTTTCCGCACTGACTCAACAAATTGAGGACGTTGTGGTGAACCTAGGAACGGGACAGGGCACGTCGATTTTGGAGCTCGTCCGTCTTAGCGCAAAGCTGCTGGGAGTTGAACCTCGACTGGCTTACAAATCCAGCCGACCAGGAGAGATCGGGAACTTCGTCGCAGACACGACACGGCTTACAAAGCTCTTCGGCACAAAACCTTCAACCTCCCTCGAAGACGGTCTGACGAAAACCTTCGAGTGGTTACACAACCGCACAGATCCAAGCATTCCGAAATAGAAGTCTCTAAGGTTCGCGGATTTTGACGGCGAAATGGCTGTTCTCGACATTTTGTGGCTAACTAAGGATGCGGTACAGGTATCGCAACGGAACTTTCACAAGTGATGGAATTCCTGTTCGCATCAATAATTCCACGTCCTCCAACCTGAAGAATCTTCCCACTTTTATTGCCACGCAGATCGAAAGCACCATCACCGACAGGGCACCTAACTGTAGGCTGAACGCAATCCCTGACCTAGCGAGCATTAATGCCCCTAACCCTATTACGGCGGCCAACACTACCGACAGATTTGCGCTTCGGGAAAAGCCGAACTCTTGGGCCACGTAGTGATTCAACAGGAAAGAGCTTGCCAAATAAGCCGCAACCCAAGCCCATGCAGCTCCTTCTATACCAATCCTAGGTATTAGAAGCGTATAGCATGAGATCTGGAACGCGTACTGTACGACGGTCACCCAGAACGTTTGCGTCAACTTGTCGTAAATTGCGGAGTAGACCGACTGAAGAGCCGTCGGCATATGAAGAATTTCTCCATAAGCCAGAATCAAGAATGCTCCAATAGCGGCGTAGTATCGCTGGCTAAGAACGATTTTAACAATCGGCGGGAGGCACACGATTCCAATGCTAACCAAGACCGCAAAAATGATTGTAAACTGCGGAACAATCCTATGGAAGTACTTCTCAAGGGCATCCCTTCTCCCTATGGCTTTCAAACCCTGTAAAATCGGAAACATCAGATTCGGAAACAACATGACAAACTGGACGAAGATCGAATTCATGTTGATAGCAGTGCTGAAGAGCCCGACGGCGGCCACCGACACAAAATATAGTATCAAGTAGAATTCAATTGGGTTATAGAGATAACCAAGGATTGAAGTGGGAATCCCAGGCAAAGAGTAACTCACTGACTGCGTAATCTCGTTTCGAACGGACTCCTTAGTGGACCCCAACCTGAAATCCCTGCGTCTGAGCCATAGAACCATAAACAGCGATTGCACAACCGACCCAACGACGCTCAGGGCAATCAGCCAATCAATTCCCGCGGCGTGAACATACCTGTACAGGAGGTACAATGCACCCACTTGGAATAGTTGACTGACAAGGCCGGCAGCCGCTAGTTGAGTGTACTTTCCGAGCACTCGGAGGTACCCATTCAACTCGCTTGCTAGAACCCATAGCGTCAAAAACAGTGGTACCGCCCAGAGAATACGGCCGGAAAGCCCTATCTTGACTGCCAATAAATCACGACCGAATACGTAGAATCCTGCGAACGCAAGGGCCATGACAACCCAAATGCACGAGAGGAGAATCAATCTGGCGCGAAATGTTTGGCGTATTCCCCCGGTCTGAATGTACTCCTCCTTTCCAAAACGGACAATGGCACTGGACAGCCAGTTGAAGCCTACAGATTGCAGGAAGAGTGCGGCAGTCGTAACCAATGCCAGCTGCCCTGTGACATCTGGAGGGAACAGTCTCGTCGAGAAATAGACGGTGAAGACGGAGGGCAAGATTCCGATCAGGTTCATGCCATAAGACGCAGCAACGGTTGCGAAGAGAGTTGAGACCTCCCCCTTGATACGTGAGCTCTGGTGGCCACTTGCTTGCACTGACACGATGCGCTTTACTTCCCTAACAATCCATTTCGGTGGCTAACGCTGAAATCCGAGTTGTTGAAGGCAACGAACATGGAGCCGAGATGAGCTAAAGAAGGATTTCGCGACGAGCGCGAACGAAGATGCAACTCCAAGAAACCCATGACACAAGGTGTCATTTTCGGAACACGTCTCTACCACGTTTCCATCCTTTTTCATACCGCTTTTAACGCTTATCATGACTTAACAGTCGCATGAGTTCAGTGGAAATTCTCGCAGACAATGTTGATTACGCCTCTAAATCTTTCCGGGAGGAAGTTCCCGACGGAAAGCCATGCGCGCCGACTCATCAGTGCGTTTATGAGACGTGGTAAGACAGGAAAGTAGAACCCATCAATCCAAACTTTCCGAATCGCGAAACCGTTGGATTCTAAGAGATTGATAATCTCGTTTTTCTGATATTCCCGTAGATGTTTCGCGTATAACATTCTACCGGTCAGCCGCGTCCTAAGGTTGCCTCCATTCGGGGTTTGAAGAAGGAGACTTCCGTTGGCAACAAGAACTCTGTGAACCTCCTGTAGGACAAGTTCATCGTTCCGGGTCTCCTCCAAAACGAGGAGGTTGAGGCATTGGTCGAAAATGGCGTTTCTGAATGGCATTGCTGACAACTCGGCAACTAGAAACGCGGCACCCCTCACCCTATGCCAATAGTCGTAGGGTACAACATCGACGCCAACGACTTGCTTGCCTAGGGTGGTTAATGCTGCAAGCATCCTACCCATACCACAACCCGCATCCAGTATCAAACCGTCGACTACCGCACTCGGGACATGATCGTCAACGAACTGCTGTGCAAATTGAGGGTTAACGAGGAGTTTTTCGTACACCTCTATCTTTTGCTTTTCTTGTTTTAGGATTATATCGTAGAGCAAATGCTGAAGCTGTTTATTGGACCAGCGGAGAATAACAGAGGCTTTGTTTCTTAACCCTCGGATTTGAGCGAGTTTACGTCTCGCTCTCTTTAACCCACGCGGATGCTGAGATGACGGCCGTTCATATGCTAAGCTAACCGCTTTGCCGCTTCGTGGTGAATTTGACGCGTATCCCGTCAATTGATCCCTGGACTCACGAGGCATGGGCGCTCTTGAAGGATGTCATGGAGGCGTTATATGCCTGACTAGTAAGAGCAATGGCACCGGGGGAATATCATATTCCTTCTAGATCCAGAAGGCAGAGTAAAAAGAGGAGGCGCGGTTCAAAGAATTTTCGCAAGAAGAACGCGCACCGCCTGCAAAGACAACTCTTAGCTTTGCATTCCGAGCTGAGAGAGCGATTCATGTCGAATTGGAAACGATCGCTACCTTACTACGAAGAGATGTTAGGGGACGATGCGCGTTGGGATAGATCACGGTTCCTAGGGTTCGGCAAAGACACAAGTATTTACGAGAGCAGCTACGTGTACGGCAACGTAAAGGTTGGGACCGCCACCTGGATAGGGCCCTTCACATTGCTAGACGGAAGCGGAGGTCTAGAGATTGGGGATTACTGTAGCATATCCAGCGGCGTTCAGATCTATAGCCACGAAACAGTTGAATGGGCTCTCACCGCAGGGAAAGCAAAATACAAATACGCGTCAACTCGCGTAGGCAACTATTGCTTCATCGGAAGCCAATCCATCATCCGCATGGGAGTAAGACTGGGCGATCACGTGTTAGTGGGTGCAAATAGCTTGGTAAACCGTGATATTCCAAGCTATTCAATAGCCGTAGGCAACCCGGCACGCGTAGTCGGACATGTCGAAGTAGCGGGCGCAAAAGTAAAGTTCAGATACCTAAACGATTGAAACGGTTAGAGACCACGTTTCATTGAACGCCCATGACAGTGATAGGCCGAGCATACTCGAAATCTACACCTACCCTAAACAGGGCTCTTGACCTTCTGTCGCCTAATTGGACGGCTTACCGATATTCACCGAAAATTGCTTACGCCGGGATAATGAAGCTTGACGGCAACTCATTTGATAGAGGCCTCGCCCACGGCCGCCTCTTTAGAAACATCATACCTGATCTCGTAAGAAGGAACCTACTGCGCCCACTTGCAAGCGTCAATGCTCGACTTGTTGAGTCAAAACACGAATCACTTCTCAAGGCCTACTCTAGATACATCCCTCAGGCAGTTCAAGAAATGAAAGGGATCGCTGCGGGCGTCGGCATACCTTTTCCAATAATCTTTGACTACAACGTCCAACCAATTCTGCTACTGGACGTTATCGCCAGCTCGTGCACGGGGATCTGGCTGAGAGATGAAGATGGCACAACAATCCACGCGGGCTCTCTCGACTCAGGTTTCCCAGATGGATCTTACCTTGTAAGGAAGGTCTCGGCAACGACGGAACTCTCGTATCTGGGAGGAATGGTCGTTGGAACGGCTTGGACGACCTTTGGCATGAACGAAGCAGGTCTGACCATCAGTGGCGCGAGTGTGAACTCGCGAATGATCCCTGTAGACACACAGAAATCCGAGGGTTCCGGAGTCGATGTGAATTCTCTTGCAAGCGTGATTCTGGAAACAGCTTCCACCGTCGAGGAGGCCAAGCAGCTGATCGAATCCCCAACCGCTATACTCCCATTCAACTCTGGAACAAACCTCATCATCTCCGATGTGCGGGGGAACGTCGTCAAAGTGGAAATTTGCGGCAAAGATCGAAACTTTGTGGGCTCTAACGGATCTATGCTCTTATGCACTAACCATTTTACCGATAGACTCGAACCGCTGAACCGACACGATACAGCATACGTAGAAAGCCTGCACGCCGCCTCAGTCGCAAGGTACCATACCCTAGAGAAATATTTCGAAGACACTACCAAATGCACCGTGAGAGGAGTTGTAAAACTCCTCAGAAAGCACGACCAACCGGGCGCGATATGTCGCCACTATGGCCGAGAAGGTGAGCTGGGCCAAACGACGCAAGCTTACGTAATGATTCCGGCTCAGAGACAATTACTATTTTGGAACGGAAACCCATGCGTACGTAAACAGAGAGAAGCCTCCTTGGCCTCTTAGGTTGTGAGGCGAGATTTGTTGCAAGTCCAAAAACCGGCACGGAAAATCATGGTCGTGAGCGCGGCAACATTAGGCGACATGTTAAGCAAGGGCAATGTTTGGTACACCCGACATTATCAGACCTACTTCGACCAGGTCTACGTCGTCTACGTCTTCGGAGGACCCCAACGTAGAATTACCAACGCACGAACAGAATTAGTGTCTCTCGGCAAAGGCACAAATGTGAAACTTGATCTGCTCCTCTCACCTGCGCGTCTGTACGAATTCGCCAAGAAGAATCGACCAGCACGATGCCTGACTGCGGATATAGTATTTTCATGGTGGGTGTTCCTATTCTGTCGCGCCTTTATGCGAACGAAACCATACCTCATGCCTGTTTGTATTCCCGAGCAAATCTACAGCAGCACTGGAAAATCTCTCTCGGGACTTCCGACCTGGGTTGAACGCATATTTATTCGACTAAGCTTCGCCGGAGCCTGCGCAATTTTAACCGCCCGAAGCTTTGGAAATTTCCCCGCTTGGTTATCATCTAATCCACTGTCAAGAAAGAAACTAATCATTGTTGACACGGTTGTAGACGCTATAGCCTCCCCAGGTTTCTTCGCAAATTTGGAGAAAGTCGCGCGAAGAAAAGAGCTTGCAAGAAAAAGGACCGGTGATTTTCGCCTCATCTATGTGGGTGGACTGCGCAGAGAAAAGAATGTTGACGCCCTAGTTGAGATGATGCATGAGATCGCAAGCGCCCAGAGTGATAGACGCATTTCGCTCGACATAATTGGAGATGGCCCCGAACGACAACGACTAGTTGAAATGAGCAAGGAGTTTGGAGTTGATAACAAGATCAGATTCCATGGCAGTCTACCTAACGAAAATTTGCCCCGACACTTGGTGACAGCGAATGCATTCGTCTCACCCCTGACAGGCACTTCACTACGAGAGGCCGGTCTATGCGGATTGCCGATAGTCGCCTATGATCGGGACTGGATCCATGGAATGTTGAAACATGAGGTAACCGCCCTCCTTGTTCGCCCGGGGGATATCACAGGCCTTGCGCAAAGTGTGATACGGTTGGCTGACGACGATAACTTATGTGAAAAGCTGTCCCAAAACATTTCCAATCTTGCTTGGCAACTTTGGTCCCCCGAGGCTGTCCGGAAGTCCCTCCGCCAAGCTTTCAATCAGCCCGCACGGGTGAATCTCTCAAAAGAGTCTTTGAATTAAATTCAGGAATGCTCCCAGCAAGAATGCAGACATGATGTAACCGTAATTAATCCAAAACCTGTCTATGTTTTTTAGTCCTTTGCACTCGTAACTAACGAGCCTGATATCGATGTTTCTTATCTGCCTGAGTCACGACATCGAAGCTGTAGAACACCCATACTCGTCTACGCGAGGAATTATTCGAGCTCTCGCAGACCGACATACTTCGAGAGTCGCTTTGCATTACCTGATGGGTCGATCATCTGCGAAGAAAAACCCTTATGATACGTTTGACAGAATTCTTGAATTGGAACGTCGATACGGCGCCACCTCAACATTTTTTTCGGTTCCAATCAACACCGCCGCGGTATCAAGTTGCTTGAGGAAACTTCGGGCCGCCGGTTCAGAGGTTGGGCTTCACGGAGTTGGAGGGCGTTTCATAGGACCCTCAGAGATCATCAGGCAGAAAAACATCACAGAAAGCCTGCTGGGCGAACAAGTAGTCGGAGTTAGGAATCATAGCTTAGAACTAATGATCCCTCGAACTTTTGAATTCCAGAAGCTGGCCGGCTTCAAATACGATGCAAGCTACTTTCCACCAAAATACGGCAACAAGAGACAGTACACTCCCTTCATGGCCGTCGACGGATTAACCGAGCTTCCTCTTGCATTCATGGATAGTGATTTCAGCGAGATGACATCGATTGCCAACGTTGACAAGACATGGAAACGCATCGAAAGAGTACTAGAAGAATATAGAAAAAATGAGGGCGTATGCACTATTCTATGGCATCCACACGTCTTCTACGATGAAAACAACGAGATCCATCGGATGCGCTACAGGGCATTCAAGGAATTCGACCAGTTGTACGAGATGATTCTGCGGTATGGTTCTGAAAACAGCGATAAAATGTGTAGCTGCGCTGAAATCCTGGCCCTCTGGAAACAAACTGAAGAGACCGTATGGTAACGCTGTCTCCAGCTAAACAACAGGTCATGCGAAAGCCGGCGAAAGAAAATCACTCCAACGAATCAGACTATCAGAAAACATAAGCAAAAACCAAATGACCTAGATCAATCAACGGAACATCATCACCAATAGGAGCTGAAAACGTGGCTACATTTCACAAGCAACTTATGGAGATACTCGTTTGTCCCGTTTGCAGTTCGAAATTCAAAGTGCGTATACTATCGTCAGAGAGCATGGACGGACTGCTCACATGCAAGAAAGGGCACCAGTTCCCAATAATGAACGGACTACCCAAGATCTTGACTGGTGGTCTCGAGGACGATTATTCCGAGTTTAGGGCGAAATATGGGGAAGCGTTTCGCAAAACCAGGTTGTATTCGAATTCAGCTAACAGGAGGACAAGTAAACAGGTTCAAGAAACCTTCCGCGTCAAATGGACATCGAAAGACAGCATGGGAATCAGCGATGACTCTCCATACAAGACATTCATGCGAAAATGGATGCTGAACAAGTATGGATGGAAGGACGAGAATGGCTTTACGGCTGCCGTGAAAGGGAGAAGGTTCATCCTGGACGCAGGCGCCGGCTTGGGACGAGAGGTCATCAATCTAGCGAAAGCCGCCCCAACGTCGGTCGTAATCGGTCTTGAATTCTCGGGTTGCGCGGCAAATGCCCTGAAGAACGTCGCACCGCTCTCTAATGCGTATATCGTCCAAGGCGATATTTTGCAGATGCCTTTCGCGAAGAACTCGTTCGACTTCCTACTGAGCGAAGGTGTGCTTCATCACACCCCAAACACGCGGGAGGCATTTGCGAAGTGCTGCCGTGTACTAACGAAGGGAGGAGAAATTGCATTCTATATCTACAGGAAAAAAGGACCGTTGCGAGAGTTCGCGGACGATTATCTTAGACGAATCATGCAAACCAAGACGACCGAAGACAAATGGACCATCGCCAACAGGGTGACTTCCCTAGGTAGAGCTCTCTCCAATGCCCATGCCACCGTAAGAATTCCGAAAGATATTCCGGAACTTGGAATCAAGAAAGGAGACATGGATATGCAACGATTCATCTACTACAATTTCCTGAAATGCTTCTGGAATGATGCTCTACCGTTTGACGAAAATGCTATCGTAAATTTCGATTGGTACGCTCCCAAGCATGCGCATCGACACACGGAGGCGGAAATCCGAGAATGGTGTAAGGAAAACTCGATCGAGATAGTATGGTTCTTCGGAGAGGATTCCGGCTATAGCGTTCGAGGAATAAAGTCGTAGTACTCGATTGGCGTTCGCTAGTGCCATTTAACAACAGGTTGCACGTCAAACAAGAAATGGGTAGTTGAAACACGGAGTAGCGCCGCGATGCCACTTAAGCTTAGGGTGTTGGTCGTTGGAGCTGGTTCTCCAAACGCTGACATGGTCGCGGAAGTATTACGGTCTGCGGGTGTTGATGCGCAATGGACTGATAGGATAAAGCGTCCCAGCATTCGACTCATCTTGAGCGTGGATGCGGTCTACGGCATTTATCTGCAAACGTGTAGCCGCTACATCTTAGCCGCGAAACTGCTTGGGAAAAAGACAATTGTTCACTTTGTCGGCAGCGACGCTTATTGGGTGAACCGCGAAAGCTCGCTTTGGCGCCGCAGGTATTGGCGTTTCGTTCTGAATCACACGGACCTGATATTTTATGTCTCGCCTCATCTGGAGCAATTGGTAGGACGAAATGGTACTGTTCTGCCCTTTCCCATTTCAACAAGGGCGTTCCGTGACGCTAGGCTTACACAAACGCCGCCCGACCGCGATGTACTGTACTACTGCCCCAGCGGCCAAGCTAACGAACGAATATACGAACTTGAATGGATCGTGAAGTACGCCCATGAGCATCCCGAGGAGAAGATCACTGTAATCGGAAACAGTTCAAACCCTGCGAACTACGACCTCAAGCTCCCGAACGTCGAAGTGATCCCATATCTAGAACGCTCAGAAATGCCGGCGCTTTATCGACGCCACAAAGTGCTCATCCGCATGACAACCGAGGACGGCCTGCCAAGAATGATCCACGAAGCTATACTCAGCGGCCTCAAGGTAATCTACAACGGGCGAGAAGTAACGGAGGTCCCGCCGGAAAGAGAACCAGCCCAGTTCGCACACACATTCGAACAGGCCGTCGAAAGTATCCAAAAGCAATAACGCGGTCTAAAACAATCAGATTAGTCGAAGTATGAACACGAGGAACACAAAGGGTTGGAGGAGGCCTCGCAACATAAGATGCTGCCAAATCTTTTTGTTGCCAATCTGCGGTAGTCGAACGAACCAAAAATGCCCCGTATCGCAATGGCGCAAATCAATTCGACCGTAGGGGACCTGAAGGGAAATGCCGACCTAATTCTGGATTATGGGCGTAAGGCGGCAGATGCTAGAGCTGACCTGGTGGCTTTTCCTGAGATGGTCATGACAGGCTATCCACCTCTCGACCTGCTGCCACCACGCGAAACTCGTCCGCCCGGAGGAAAACGGAAGCCGGAGCAGGAGAGCTTCGTTCGATTGAACAAGCAATACGTGTACGAGTTGGCAGGTAAGCTCCCAGACATCACCGCCGTTGTGGGTTTCGTTGATTACGATGAGGTGAACCTCTTCAACGCTGCCGCTGTCATCGGGGAAGGGAAAGTACAGGGTATCGTTCACAAGACGCTCCTACCCACGTACGATGTTTTCGATGAACAACGCTACTTCACTCCCGCTCTCAACAATAGCCCAGTAAAGCTCTTCGCGGGTGGTCGTGAGATAGTTCTTGGTACATCTGTTTGCGAAGATATCTGGGATGAAGAGGTAGGCTACGGTGTGAAAGTGGTTGACGCCTTAGCCGAGCATGGCGCCGGACTAATCGTGAACATTAACGCATCCCCTTTTCATCAAGGCATTCGCGACACCAGGCTCAAAATTCTACGCCGAAAAGCCAAGGCGCTCCATGTCCCGATATTCTACGTCAACCTAGTCGGAGGGCAGGACGAACTAGTCTTTGATGGAGAAAGCTTAGCCGTGGACGCGGATGGGCGATTAATCGCGATCGGGAAGCAATTCCAAGAGGACTTACTCATTGTAGATCTCGACCAGCATCCACCAGAGATACCGGCACCAAAAATCGACCCCCAACGTGAAATGTTCAATGCACTGGTGGTCGGGGTGCATGATTACTTCAAGAAGACCGGGTTTGAACACGCTTACATCGGGCTGAGCGGAGGCATTGATTCCAGCCTGGTCGCCGTAATCGCTACGGATGCCCTGGGGAAAGGGAATGTGACCGGCGTGTCGATGCCCTCCCGCTACTCAAGCGACCACAGCAAGAGCGATGCATACATGCTCGCAACGAATTTGGGCATAGAGTTTCTAACAATCCCGATCGAACCCATATTCACCGCCTACCTGGAACAATTGAAGCAACCCTTCAAAGGACGGCCGCCTGACGTCGCGGAGGAGAACTTACAATCACGAATTCGAGGAACACTGCTAATGGCTCTATCCAACAAGTTCGGCGGCCTAGTTCTGGCCACAGGTAACAAGACGGAGCTCACATTGGGTTACGCGACCCTCTACGGAGACATGAGCGGAGGACTTGAAGTCATCGGCGATGTAAGCAAGACGGAAGTCTACGCTTTAGCCAGATACTACAACCAGAAGTCGGCAAGCTCAATTATACCCGAAGGCTGCTTTACGAAGATTCCGTCCGCTGAGCTCAAACCTGATCAATTCGACCCATTCGACTATACCATCGTCTCTCCACTCGCAGACGACATCATCGAAAACAGACTATCGAGGGAAGAGCTAATCGCAAAGGGCTATGATCCGAAAGTAGTCGACGACTCTCTCCGCCGCACACGCCTAGCCGAGTACAAACGACGACAAGCTGCTCCCGCAATCAAAATAACTAAGAAAGCATTTGGGCTCGGATGGAAAATGCCAATCGTAAACAAACTCCCCTACTGACAAGAAGTAGGTTAAGCGCTTACTCGGGCTCTTGAAACTAGGACGCTAATGAATCTCTGCGATTGTTTTTGTCTGACAAAGGATCGAAGCGAATGGTCGTAGCGAATCATGAAAGGGTCATCCGATCCGAGTTCCGCTTGTAGGTACCCTCGCAGCATATTCACGGCGCGTCTCGGTGAGATGGGTGGTTTCAAGGCGTTTAGGGCGATTCTTCCGAAAGCGTAGAGAGGATGATAACCTAGCGTACCCATAGCAGCGCCCCAGTAGACGAATTGGTGGCCGGCCCCTCTCGGCCGCGCATGCGCATATGTCAGATCGTCGAAAAGCTGGACCTCAAACCCGTCCTGCGCTGCTCTGTAGAGGATCCAAGTTTCCCATCCGGCTCTAACGGGGTATGCGCCACCCACCTGCCGCCAGAATGAGCAGCGAACCATCCTGCCGCTTCCGGAGGGCGAGTGCTCCTGTAAGTGGCTTCCGCGCGTTGTTGGGCAACCGCTTGTAATGACTAGCTTCGAGTCGAGCTCCATTCTAGCGATTACGGAGGCCGCGTAATCTTGTGGGTATGTACAATCGTCTCCGCTAATCATGAAGTAGTCCGTCGTTAAGCCCGCATTTCGGGTCCATGCTTGGTTGATGTTTGCTGGTACCCGTCTTATGTCGTATCCTCGGTCTCGTTTCGTGATAATGGACACATTCTCGTTGAGTTTTGTATATTTTAGGAGAATATTCGCTGTATCGTCGGTTGATCCGTCATCTACGATTGTGATGCGTTGCGGCGCCAGACGTTGATTCAGTAGGGAGTTCAGGGTCATAGGGAGATGGTCGGCGCCGTTTCTAGTTACGACGGCGACCCAATAGCTCAACCGTTACCCCACCAATGCTTCGACTTGAAGATTAGTGGTGCTAACCTGGTCGCTCTCGATGAATATCTTATGCCAGAAATGAAATCCCAGCAACTGCCACAGGAGCACCTGTAAACGCCTATCCTGTACGCCTCCCGTGGTCCTGTGCAATACGTTCTGAACGGTTTGACGGTCCAAGTACTTCGGTAGAACGTCCGATTCTGGAATGACCTGTCGAATAAGTTCTCCGAGTTCCCCGTTGAACCAGGCTTGCACGTTCACGCTGAAGCCCCACTTTGGTTTCTGAAGGATTTTCTCAGGCAGGATTTTGGCGATTACTTTTCTCAAGAGTAGTTTTCCATACGTTCCCTGCTGGTACTTCATCTGCCAAGGAACCGTGGCCATTACGTCTACGATGCGGTTGTCTACGAGTGGAACTCTCAGTTCTAGAGAGTGTGCCATGCTCATCGTATCGTCCACGGAGAGTAGGTCGTCTACGAGTTTGGTTCTCATTTCTGCGTTCATCAACCCTTGAAGCAGGTCAACCCGAACGAAATATGGTGCATACTGGGTTCGAATTTCCTCCCCTGACGCGGGCGTGTTGAACAGTTTATCATTGAACGAATCTGGGAGAACTCCGGCAAGAATTAGATGCTCCTCGACTGCGTCTCCGAGAGCTCGAAGGGTTCTCAATCGATTCAGCACTCTCATGTTTACGGGTAGGGATTGTAATGGTGCCGAGATCGACCGGATTAGCTTGGAGAGTGGGTTTGCGGCTAACTTTTCGATGCGGAGTGCATTCGCGTATCTTTGGTAGTATCCACCGAAGACTTCGTCCCCGCCATTTCCGCTTAAACACACCTTCACGTATTTGTGGACCAGTTCGCAGACGAACCATGGGTAGAGGTTGTATTTCGGCGCCTCCATATGCCAAATCATCTTCGGGTACAGTTTCATAGCCTGAGAACTGTCCACGGTCAACTCACGATGGTCTGTCCCGAACTTTTCCGCGATTACCTTCGCGTCCCTGAACTCATCTGTCTCCTCACCGAACCCCATACAGAAGGTTTTCAGAGGCTCTGGTGAGGCCTTGGACGCGTATGCAACAAGAATCGACGTGTCAAGCCCGCCGGAGAGAAAGCAGCCTACAGGTACATCGGCAACCATCTGGGCTCGGATCGATTCTTCGAGGATGGACGGAAGCTTCTCGAGAACATCGGCATCACTTTGTGTCGAGTTAACCGGCGGCATGGCCCAGTATGTCTCCACCCGCATGGAGCCATTTTCGAAGACCAGAAGGCTGGCTGGAGGTAGCTTGCGGATTCCTTGGATTAGAGTGCGTTCGCCCGGTACGTAGCTCAGGTTTAATATCGTATAGAGTGCCTGTCCGTCAACAATCCGGTCCACGGGAGCCTGCAGAATAGCCTTCATTTCAGACCCGAAAAACAAGGACTTACCCTTTACGGCGTAGTAGAGTGGCTTGATACCCATGCGGTCGCGAGCGAGAATCAGTTTCTCTTTTGCTGAATCCCATAGAGCGATTCCGAACATTCCGTTCAATTTGGAAACGAAAGTTTCGCCCCATTGCTCGTAGCCGTGGACGATGACTTCGGTATCGGATTGCGTTCTGAAATGGTGACCGAGTCGCTGTAGTTCCTCGCGGAGCTGGCGGTAGTTGTAGATCTCCCCATTGTAGGTAACATGAACGGAACCGTCTTCATTGCGGATGGGTTGGTGTCCGCCTTCGATGTCGATTATGCTTAGGCGAGCGTTGGCAAGCCCAATCCCTTTGTCCGTAAAGAAACCCGTGTCGTCAGGCCCGCGGTGATGAAGAACTTCGATCATGCGGCGTAAAAGGGCCTCGTCCTCGAAACCCGCAAACCCCGCTATGCCGCACATCGGTTATCGTACTTCTCCTTGCTTCTTGATCTGCCTGCAGGGTCTTATCAAACTCTAGGTTGTCCACCGCAATAATGATACAAAATCCATTCGATCGGCCTTGAGATGTCTGAGACGGCTAATTTGAGCATAGCCATCCGCCAATCCGAGAACCATGCAACGGCTTCAGGCTATCTGAACTCGTACATGCCTGAACACGGATAAGATGGCCACCGCCATCCGACGACCATTCCCCCAACTAATCATACGCAACTATTCATGATAACTTTAGCACTCAGTGCCACACAAATCAGAAGCCATGTTCAAGCTTTCGCAGATCTTCATGCATGTGACTACGCACAACTCTACTGGTTAACTACCCGACTCAGGGGTGAGTAGCGCTCGAAGTAGGACGCGACTCGCCCACTGGGTTTCTGCTATCCGGCAGCTTTGGGAGCAATGGATTAGTCGGCTATGACTTTCGTCGCCGCTGCTTCCGCTTCTTTGATCAGTGCTTTGGTTCTGAAAATGGGCCTGTAGACGGGACCGTAGATGATTAGTCCGGATCGTCCCTCGTCGTCTAGCCGTCTCATCACCGACTCCAGAATCATCCCCGGGGCGATTTCGCTGGCGAACGCATCAACAATAAGGACCTTGCCCGCTTTCAGGAGTTCAAAGGTTGGGATGAAACGCTCGCGGACAGACGGCCTGTCGATTGATAGCAGGCGTGCGTTGCAAGGTATGGTTCGCTGTTCCACCGGCCCTTTGCAATCATATTCAAGGCATCTATCTCTGCTCGGGTAGAATACGCGGTGACATCCGTTGCACAGAGTGAAGGTTAACGTGTCGCCGTTATAGGGCTCTACGGTGGCGACTATGCGCGGCATTTCCAGTCTGCTTCTAATCGAATGCTGTTTGAACCTGATGAGTCTTCGGTACGTGTGTAGACTGATGTCCCTTCGCCTGTTAAGGTAATCCTGGACGGTCGGCGTTCTACCACGCTTCCGGAGGATAGCATCTTCAACGTGCAGCCAAGTGGCGAGAGTGTAAGCGCCGGACCCATAGGAGACCGCAAGTACGTTCTCACCAGGCTTTGCATGGTCGAGGATGTCGCAAGTCGCGACTAGCGTGGCTGCGGCGTACGTATTTCCCGTGTCGAGTACGCGCAGCCAAGGGCGTACCCTTTGCTCGATGAATTCTGGCGTTAGCCTGATTCTGTCTTCAAGCTCGGGGTTATCGAGGATCGGGATCTTGCCTTGAGCGAGTGTTTTGCAGGTCTTCATAGGCATGTAGCCGGAGGGTTGGTGGAAGGTTATGTAGTCGAAGTCTTGCAGCGACACTTCAGGATGTTTCAATAGAAGGCCCTCAATGGCTCCGATTACATGCTTGATGTATGCCTCAACGGTTGTTCTTCCGAAGTGGCTTGGTACATGGATTCCGTCCCTTCGCCAGAAATCGAGTGTGAG
This sequence comes from uncultured Candidatus Bathyarchaeia archaeon, assembly GCA_964533505.1. Classification (GTDB taxonomy): domain Archaea; phylum Thermoproteota; class Bathyarchaeia; order 40CM-2-53-6; family 40CM-2-53-6; genus FEN-987. The sequence continues at coordinate 50,128 of CAZHKA010000036.1, forward strand.
GCTGGAGTAGGCGGCGGTGTCTTCAATTGTTGCAGCAGGGCCATCTCTACCCAGTAGGAAAGCTCCGGCGGCAGCCCCACACGCATATTCTAGCGGGTCGCCTTCCGGGGCCTGGGCGACATCCGTGCCGATCGCGAGACCGTACCTTATGCGTCCGCTTAGGATTTGGCTTTCGACGAAAGCATTTGATTGCATTCCCGAGTTGCACGCGCCTTCGAGATCTGCGATGTAAACCTGATTACCCATTCCGATGAACGAAGCCACGTGCCGCGCTATTGTTCCTACCGCGTAGGGTTTAGATTCCGAACCTACGGCTACCGTTTCAATCTTGGCAGGGTCGACTCGCGCCATATAAACAGCGTTCTGAGCAGCTTCCGTTGCAATCGTGATCGAGTCCTCAGTTATGCCCGCGACGGATTTGTCGCGTAGAAGTAAACCGTTTCTAACTTTATCGAGAAACTCTGGAAGATCTTTGCGCTTGGCCTCTCGCTCCCTGACGATTAATTCACTTTGTATTCGCTGGATGGGGACGTATGCACCGTAACCTAAGATCCCGACCTTATCCCCCGACATAAACGAGCCACTCGATTGAGAAGGTTAAAAGTATGCTAGCTACCCTTCAATCGTATTTAAGACGACATTACAACGGTCAACCTGCAGTGCAACAAATGTTAGCTAATCTATTGCCGGACCCCACATAAATCGCAGAAAACTGCTTCAGGCGGAATCCCAGATCCGCATTCTCTACACAGCCTCGCGGCGACCGGGCTGGCAGAGGCAACGGCTTCTGGTAGACCCGAAACAGCCAATGGGACGGGCGCAAACGCTACCGCTGCTGTAGGATTCTTTAGATTGTGATCCTTGATGTACTTGTGAAGCCCTCGCGTCAGATCAGCGTAACTCACATGAGCCCCTTCACTCACGCCCAGAATAGTTGCCAGTAACTTGTCCGCGTAAACAGACTTCTTCGTCAGGCCACTCAAAGCTGACACGTTGAACGTTTACTTAATCCGCAGGAATTTGTGCTTTTCGTCTGCCGGAATCGGATTTAGAGTTGGCTTATCAGTCGTATGATCTCGCTGGCGATGATAGTCAACGCGTCCGGATTTAGGAAATGCAAAATCTCTGCGAGGCCCCCTGGTTAGGCCCAAGTCGCGGGCGGTTTTCTCGCGATGCCGTAAACCAAGACCACCAAGCCGACGGCCACCAAGCCCCAAGCCAAGTACGGAATCCTAGGGTCGGGTTTTGTGCTCACTGAAACTTCGTTGTAGCTTATTGATAATGTGACGTATTTCTTGTAAACCGACGCCCTGTTGTCGAAGACGAAGTGGTACACGCCGGCGCTTCCTGTATTGAATGTGAAGTTAGAGGCGCCCGGCTGATCTGAATTGAATAGGTTGTTCGATTGTTGGCCGTTCGACCATAACTGGTAATTCTGGCTGTCGAAGACCACGAAATGGGTACTTGCCGATTGATTTGTTGGCGCCTGGCCAACATCAATTGTACCGAACACTAATACGGCACCCGGGAGTGTGTATTGTTTGTCGGTGACATCTCCAACCAAGAATTGAGTGCCGGGTTCGAGATCATGCCGCTGAACATCTTGGACCTGGATTGTGAGGTAGGGTGCGGCGACCGTGAGTAGGAGGATGCCCGCAACTAGTATCAGCGCGCCGACCAGAGCCGTCTTGAAGAGCACCATTCTGCAATCGCTAAGATTATGGCCCCAACCGGCGGGTTATGTGGTTTGAAAACGCCCTCGCGTCAAGTGAGCAAAAAACTGCAGATGAGATTTACACTTACGTTGTTGGTCGATTAGTGTGAACAGAAAGACCATCTTAAATCCGGACACGCTTAACCTCCATAAGATCTTGGTCGCGGGTAACGTAATGGATGGAGCTTCTTACCGATAATTACATTTATGCGAGCATAAATGATTCTGTTCGATGATACTAGTGCCGAAGGACACGCGTAAGCTCATTCCCATCCAGCAGTTCATTGGCTTGCAGGTCATTGACACTGAGGGCTCGCTAATAGGCAACGTCAAGGACGTTTCCTTGGACTTTGAAAACAAGGATATTTCGTTGGCGGTTGCAACCAAGAGTAAGAATGATATGGATTTCAGTTGGGACGATGTCCAATCCGTTGAGGACGTCGTGCTGCTGAAGAAACAGGTTGACGTCTCATCTTCACCACCTGAAAATAAGCCAGATTCGTCCGGAGAAATGACCGGTCAAACGATGATGATCTGCCCTAGTTGCGGCGCATCCTCGCCCGCGCGAGCCAAATTCTGCTCTAAGTGTGGCGCGGATCTCAAGTCTTAACTAAAGGTTTCTTCTCCTCTTGCTTGCTCTCAGTCGGGCTGTTGGCTTCAATATCGTGAATTGACTGCAGTTCACTGATTCCTTTCAGTTTGTGGCGGATGAAGGTGTTTTCCAATTCCTCCTTAAGCAGGTGGAGTATGTCTCTATGCATGTGGACGAAGACTGCGTGGGTTCGATCCCTGGGACGTTCGAGTGAGATTGGCATAATCTTCTTCACCTTCGCCGGGCGGGATGATAGGACTACAACTTTGTCCGCGAGTTCGATTGCTTCGGACAGATTGTGAGTTACGAGTACGAATGTTTTTCCTGTCTGTTTATGTATCTCCGCGACTTCGTCCCGGAGCACTTCCGCGGTGACTTCGTCAATGGCGCTGAAAGCTTCGTCCATGAGTACAACTTCTGGTTCCACCGCTAAGGCCCGGGCTATCCCAACTCTTTGTCTCATTCCTCCAGACAATTGCTTGGGGTACATGTGCTCGTAGCCGACCAGTCCGACCATTCCCAGATACTCCATTGCCTGACTTCGTCGTTCCTCCTTAGGGGCCTTCTGCATCTCCAAACCGTACTCGACATTTTCGAGCACCGTGCGCCAGGGAAACAGGCCGAAGGCCTGAAAGACTAGGCTTATCTTAGAGTGCGGTCCACAAATCACTCCACCCCTAAACTTGACCTGTCCCGAACTGGGTCTGTCGAGACCTGCAATTATTTTCAGTAGAGTAGACTTGCCGCAACCACTGGGTCCTACGATGGAAACGAACTCGCCCTGCTCTACGCCGAAACTTACTTCATGAAGAGCGTGTAGCCTCCGCCCCGTATCGTAGAACTTGCTGACATTATCGAGCTCGACGTGATTTTCCATCAAGCCCACTTCCGCGTCCAAGACTCCAATGAACCAAAGAATGTCCGATCCACAACGATAGCCACGATAGCAATTGCAAGAATGGCCGCGAATCCGTTCTGGAGCGAACCTGAAGCCACATTGCTGTCGATAAAGTTTCCAATGCCGGCTACGCGCGTCGCTATCTCGATGGCAATTATGATTTCCCAAGCGAAGTCGTAAGCGAGTCTCAAACCACTAAACATGTGTGGCGAGATTGCGGGCAGAACCATTTTCGTGAAAGTCGACAGTCTATCGGACTTGAAGATCGCGGTAACATCGAATAACTCACGCGGAATATTCTTGGTTCCCTCGCGTACCGTGAAGTAGATCGGGAAAAACCCGGCTAACGATGCCATGATAACCGCCGCCACACTCCCCGGCCCAAACCACATTACGAGTAGCGGGAGAAATGATAGGTCAGGTAAGGCGCCGAAGAGCATGACTATCGGCGTGAGCGTTAGATCAAATCTATTTCTGCTACCCGCGACGAAAGCGAGCGGTAGCGCGACCGAGAAGGCAAGGAAAAGACCGCAGATAAGATTCAGAAAACTGTGGCCTATCCTCAGCAGGAACGCCTCGCTTTGAATAGAGGCGAAGAACACCACTAACACGCTGGAGAACGTAGGAAGCCTAGAACTGGGCACCAGCCCGGCCCTAGTAACCGCCTCCCATACCGTGAACCCTACGATGAGCGGGAAGATCCAAAGATAATTTCCAAATTTCTCTCCGGTAAAGACATCGCCAGTTAACGAAAGCGTCAACGCCTTTTGTTTCTCGACAGACACTTGTAATTAACCTCAGAACGAAATAGGCAACTAGATGTCATGCTAGCTGTCAAATTAAGGTTGGAACAATTTTCCACCGCAACTTGCTGCGAAAATGTACTCGACAAAACGAAAAAATCCGACCCAACATCAACCGCAAGCCGTTAATCGAAATCGCCGAGGTTGAATGATTATACAGTTGAATGTTAAGAAAAACGTCGCCCCAGACCGCTAGAAGTCCCAATAGGAATTAGATGGCGCGTTCCTCCGGGTGCATCGCACATTCTCAATAGAGGTTAATCATAAGTAGACGCTTTGATTTGTGGAAACAGAAAGAATTGTCCATGAGTCAACAAGGAAATAATGTGAAACATTAGGGGTTGACTGCTTATTTGGCAACAGCATGCTCTTCGAGGAGTTCGAGAAGGAAATTCGTCGAGTAGTATCAGAGGCGCAAACAAGGCAAGTTCCCATGCGGTTTATGGACGGAGCCGCGATTCGAATTCACTCTTCTAACCACAAGCAAATGTTTGAACTTCTCAAACGTGATCCAAAACACGACATGGATTTTGTTACTTACGACAAGGTTTGGACCACGTCGAGGCAATTGTTCGTTGATTTGGGCTATGTGCCCTAGATTTCATCAATGCTGACTGAGTCAACGGGCCGGTTTCGGCAGACATTCAACGATAAGGAAAGAAACAAGGCAATCGATGTCTTCCTTGACAAGTTAGAAGAGTCACGTGATGGAGTTTTCAGGCCGACAGCCGAAGACGGCACAGTGGAAACTGCGAGTTAGAGTCGGCACCTCAACGAAATGGTATAATGTTGTGGATGAGGTCCAACGCGGCTTACTAGGCCCAGGTGCCGAGCAGCAACGCACTGCCAGCTGAGGACTAGTGGTGGCCCAAGAGCAAGATGAGCAGGAAGAATGGGAATATGAGTAGAATGGGGACCACCATCATATACTTCCTCTTGCGTTCCGCTTTTTTGAACTCATCCTCGCAGTTGGAGCTACAAAACTCCCTGTCCATAGAAACCGGTGTAGCACATACTATGCAGTGACGGTGACGAGGAACGGAGACCTTCTCCGCCTGCTTGACGTACTTGGACATGGATCCCAATCTGTAGCAAACTTTGAACCGCTAATAAACTATCCTTTAACTTACCGGATCGCTTCTCACTACTACTCCGGCGGCTCTTTGCGTCTCCAAATCTTGCCTTCGTCCTCAGCTATCCCTTGATGGCGTCTTTCAAATGCCATATGGGTCGGGTAGTCACTACTGCAGAACAGTTTGCCGCAATACTCACACTTCTCCAGTTTGGGAAACTCCAACCCGCAGGCCGAACAGGTGGGCAAGCCTACCACGCATAAAGCTTTGTCAATGCCAACATTAAAAGGAAGAGTACAGGCATACATGCCCTAGTCAGGGGACCCCAGCTACGAAGTGCGCCCGATGCGGCATCGAAGTTGACCTTCCGTTCAGGTGCAACTACTGCGAGAACTTTTACTGTCCAGAACACAGGCTTCCTGAGAATCATGATTGCACAGAGACTTGGAGAGTTAAAGCCCTCAAGTCTGCGAGAAGCATGTCTGCACCCGTCCAAGTGGCAAGCGGTGTCCACAGCATGCTGATTCCCGCACGAACACGAAGCATGCACTTTAGCCATACGGAGATCCAGCATCTTTTACTCGGAACCGTCTTGGTTACGGCTGCCGGGGTTTCGTTTCTGTATGGCAATACATCATCATTCCTGGCGTTGACTATTGCAACAGTCATTTTCGCCATGGGCTTCATACTCCATGAGCTCGCTCACAAGTATGTTGCGCAAAGTTACGGGCTTTGGGCAGAATTTCGGCTAAACACCATGGGAGTGATATTGACTGCAATCTCAATCGTATCCCCTTTCAAGTTCATCGCGCCGGGTGCCGTAGTTATCTCGGGCTTCGCTGATAGAGACCGAATGGGGTTGACAGCGCTTGCGGGACCTGTGGTGAACATCATCATTGCGGTTAGCTTGCTTACTACACTGCGTGTACTGGAAGGGACGACGATCTATGTTGCGGTGCTCTACGGGGCAGCGATTAACGCATTCTTAGCCTTATTCAACCTCATTCCGTTTTCAATCTTCGATGGCCGAAAAGTCTTCGCCTGGAACAAGCAATACTGGGCGGTAGTTTTCGTAGTGGCTCTAATCTTGACGCTGTACACGTACTTCCTCTTGGGCTTCTAAGCTGCCTAACTAGGCTATTCTTTCAAGAGTTGAACGATAAGAAAAGCGCCGACTAGGAACATCGCCAATGAGAGCAAGGCGATTATTGATATGCTGAAATGCCCATGCTCTTGCAGGTAGCCAGCTACGTAGGCAGGGGAGATTATCAATACGGCGGCGATGGTGATCAAAAGAACGCCCAGATGGCCACGTTTTTTCACTGGCGTTGGTTCCGTCATCGACTTCACGGTTCGCCAGTGTGCTCATTTCTCAAAATAAAACCTTCCCATAGAGTTTATACGGAGTGGGAATCGGCGGCTTTTCGGAGTCGAAAGGTGAACGTGAATGAACGACTATGTTACTAAGTTAATGGCCCACGTCAAGGCGAAGAACCCCGCAGAACCTGAATTTTACCAAACAGTTCAGGAGGTCGCGGAGTCCGTTAGCATTGTCCTCGACCGCAAACCCCAATATAGAAAGGCTAAGATCCTTGAGCGCATCATCGAGCCGGAACGCGTGTTAATGTTTCGTGTTCCTTGGCAGGATGATAAAGGAGAATACCAAGTGAACCGAGGCTTCCGCATCCAGATGAACAGCGCAATCGGCCCGTACAAAGGAGGTTTAAGATTCCACCCAACGGTTTACCTTGGAATCCTCAAGTTCCTAGCCTTTGAACAGGTCTTCAAGAACGCATTGACAACCCTTCCCATGGGTGGTGGAAAGGGCGGCGCTGACTTTGATCCGAAAGGAAAGAGTGACGACGAAGTCATGCGATTCTGCCAAAGTTTCATGAGCGAATTATTCCGCCACATAGGACCCAACACCGACGTTCCCGCCGGGGACATCGGCGTGGGCGGACGAGAAATCGGGTACCTGTTCGGTCAGTACAGGAGACTCAGAGACGAATTCACAGGCGTACTAACCGGTAAAGGCCTCACCTGGGGCGGCTCATTGATCCGGACTGAAGCCACAGGCTATGGAGCCGTCTATTTCGCGGAGGAGATGTTGAAGACTCGGGGCGAGTCTATAAAAGGGAAGGTATGCCTCGTATCGGGCAGCGGAAACGTCGCCCAGTACACGGTAGAAAAACTGAACCAGCTCGGCGCGAAAGCGGTTACACTGTCCGACTCGAGCGGCTTCATTTACGACAGCGCTGGAATCGACCAAGAAAAGCTAGCGTTCGTCTTAGACTTGAAGAACGTCAAGCGCGGGAGAATTAGTGAGTACGCGAACAAATTCAAGACAGCGAAGTACACACCCGCCAACCCCAACCTCGACCACAATCCACTCTGGGACATGAAAGCGGAGTGCGCTTTCCCAAGCGCTACGCAAAACGAAATCAACGCGAAGGACGCTGCAAACCTCCTCAAGAACGGCGTCTACGTCGTCACAGAAGGCGCGAACATGCCTTCAACACTGGACGCGACGAAGATGTTCCTCGACAAGAAGATACTCTACGGCCCAGCAAAGGCAGCCAACGCCGGAGGCGTTGCAACCTCAGGCCTAGAAATGTCCCAAAACAGTGAACGACTGAGTTGGACACGTGAAGAAGTTGACAGCAAGCTCCACGACATCATGATAAAGATCCACAAGAACTGCTACGAGACCGCGAAAGAGTATGGGACACCAGGGAACCTCGTAAACGGCGCCAACATAGCCGGCTTCCTCAAAGTCGCCGACGCAATGCTCGACCAAGGCCTAGTTTAGGCCTAAGGGCACACTACTCGTTGGGGTCCTCACGCCCCAACATCCTTTTTCTCTACCCACCCCCAAGAAACGGCAGAGACTATGAAGATTCTCCACACATGCCTGAACGTTGCCGACCTCGACAAGTCCATAGACTTCTACACGAAACAAATGGGGTTGACCTTCGTCAGCAGACGTGAGGTCAAGCAGAACAACGCCGAAATCGCATTCCTGAAAGATGAGGCAGCAGGAGCGCTTGAGCTGACCCACTGGCGTGATAAGAAATCGATTGCCGAGGGCGATAATTTCGATCATATCGCATTCGAGACTGACAATGTTGAGGCACGTATTAGCGAATTACGAGCCAACGGGGTTACGATAGCTATGGAACCGTTCTCGTTACAGGGCTCTACTAGTAAAATCGCGTTTGTAAAGGATCCGGACGGAAACTGGCTGGAGCTTATACAGCGTCCGCATTAGCGGTCACGGAGTCCGGCCCGGAGGGGGCGTGTGTCGAGCCTGGAGGTAGTACTTTCTGAGCGAACGTCATATAGCCCGTATGACCGATCATCATGGTCGCCGGCCTCGTCTTGCCGGTATCTGCCCTAATCTCACGGATGAAACACTCCAAGGTGTGAATATTCACAAATCCGACTCTACCGAGTGTCTCAGTGGTTCTTTCGACCTGGTTCATCGTAGGGCTGAAAGAGACCAGAGGCGCCCCTCCTACCAAGGCCTTGTGCACCAGAGGAATGAGAGGCCACGGGTCACCAACATCGATGATCGCCGCGTCAAAGCCATCCTCGTCAATTCCGGCACTAGCGTCGGCTCTGTGCACTGTTACATAGTCCCGCACTGACGCTCGCTTCAGATTTCTTTCCGCGATATCAGCGAACTCGCTTCGAACCTCGTAAGTGTGAACATGCCCGGTCGGCTTGATTGCGGTCGCGGCGGCCACAGTCATGGCGCCACTACCGGCCCCAACCTCCAGAACCTTCAAACCCGAGCTCAATGAGAGCTTCAGCACAATCAGACCTATGTCCTTTGGATACATGATCTGCGTGCGCCGAACGCTATGCATTATGAAGTCGTGAGTAGTCGGTTTTAGCAGCCAGAACTTCTCCCCCATTGAGCTCTTGACTTCGCTCCCAAGGGGAAGCCCGATAATCTCATCAATCCGTATGAAGCCCTTGTGCGTGTGGAATTCTTTTCCCTTATCCACTCTCAAGAGCCACTGACGGCGAATATCGAAATACAGGAGAACCAGCCATCCCTCGGCGATTACCTCGGCCAATTACATCAACTCCCTGCTGAGATTTCACTGAACCGCCGGACCAGACGTTTAGCAGATCGGATTGGGACGACGCGCAGCATCAGCTTGCCGCCACCAGAACTCACGAATACGTTCACGAAGACCAACCGCAAAATGGTTGGGATGCCGCATAATATTGCAATTGCTAACGCTATCAAAGGCGCTATCGGGATGACCAACATTTGAACACTGTATAGGTTCACGATAAACCACAGCAGGTTATAGCGTGCGATCGCTAGGATGATTGCAGCTAGGACTGTGAGCGTAGCGAAAGGAACGATGCTCTTGCGTTCCACTACGACTGATGCTACGTCGTTGAATTTGATGTCCTGAGGTGAACTAAAACCGACTCCGATGACGGTGAGTCTGTCTGAAGATAGGCGTATTGAGCCATTTATTCCACGACAAATGATCTGTTCCTCCTGCATGGATATGGCTCCAATCTTGGGTTGCAACCCTCGGGCTACGGCTGTAGGTGTAAGGGGTTCAGATAAGGTATTGCAGTACTGCCCTAAGATCCCCGAGCTCAATTATATGATGCGCTTCGCGCCTTGCGCCGTCATCCTTCGGCAGGAACGCAATCTTCAAACATTCCGGATTCGCAAGATCAAACGCTCGGTCTCCTACGAGGGCGACTTCTTCGAGCGGAATTTCAAACGCCTTCGTTATCTCTCTCACGATCTCTCCTTTGCTATTGACGGCTACTTTTACATCGATCTCTCCGGTTAATCGCCCGTCAATGACTCGAAGTTCGTTTGCAACAGATAAGTCGGCTCCTAACTCTCTTGCCGCCTTTTCGGCTAAAAGCGACAACCCCGCGCTCAATATTACGATCTTCACGCCTCGCTGTTTCAACTCGTCGAACACGCACTTCGCCCCTTCCATGTAGGGGATGCCGTCAAGCATTCTCATAACTTTGGACATTGAAGCGCCAGCCCAATACTTCGCGTCTGCCTCAGCCCATTCCTTGTACGAAATTTCACCATTCCGATATCTCTGAGCAGCGACCTGACCGTGTTCCCAGGTGCCAAATGCATCGTGCAAATAACGCCAAAGGCTGTCGACGTGGGTTAAGGTACCATCTAGGTCGAAGACGACCATTCGAATTGGCCTAGCCAGTTAACGCACCAACATTACTTGGCCGCATGGAGCACCCTAGAGATTTCGAGAATCACGACTGGAGCAGTCCAAACGGAAAAAGCCTTGGCATGCCTCACAATCGTCGCTTTTCTCAACTCTTCGGCCCTTCCTTTCCGAAGGTACCCTTTCACAAATGCTTCAACTAACTCTCTAAGAGCCGGCGGCGGTAATGGCCTAGTACAATAATGCCCCGCGTAAAACATCAACTCAGCGATGTCCCATGGATAGTCGCTTCGTTTACCGGCTTGCTCCAAGTCGACTATGAATAATTCACCGTCTTTGACAAGAAAGTTTTCGGGTTTGGAGTCACCAATCGAGACACCGACTCCGTGAACTCCCGCAAGCGTTTCCCCTAGGGATTCGAATAGATGGGACTGAGATGGAGTTAGATTCTGTTGGTTTACCGCTTGCTTGACGGATTCTGTGAGGGACATCCCGTCCACGTATTGTTCGACGAGGATCCGTTGCCTAATGCTCAGGTAGACGATATTTGGAACTCTCACGCCCCTCTTTGAAAGGTATCGATTCATCCCATATTCGTTCCTCATTCTCGCCTTTCCTGATACCGCGAAGAGTTTGCTTCCTACGGAGACCAAGTTTAGTGTGAACCATTTGAAGCCGTGCCAATCGGTGAACTTCTTCACAACAAGTTGTTGTTTGCCGGCGGTAACCAAGGAGACTTCGTTGAGTACGCCGGCCAAGGGTGTGATTGTTACTGGCCTGGGCAGTTTCAGGCTGCCGATCAACTCGTCCAGGGATACTCTCTCCGTGACAGGTACTAAACCTTCCCACGTGCGCAGGAAAAGGAAGTTCTTGGGATCTTCAGGCTTTCTTTGATCAAGTTCTTGGTCCAGAACAAGTTTTAGTGGGCTTACGACTTCTCGGGCGAGTAGTTCAGGGCTAAGGTATAGGGCTCTCCCCTTCGAGAGGTATGAGTAAAATGCTCTTTGGCTCTGGCGGAATACGTTGACGACCTGCTCGGAGACTCGATCCTTCAACCACCTATCGACTGCGGCGTCGTTTAGCGCGACATAATCGCCGTCGAACAATAGTTCTTCACCATTGGTTGCGCTGATTGCAGCCTTGAAGGATTGCCGAAGAGAAGCCAAGTTTGGTCCGCGGACGGGTTCCTCCAACAGTCGATGATAGGATGCCAGGCTTGGGACGAATACTCGTGCCAGCTTTCGCATCCGTGAGAGGCCGAAGAATTCGGGCGTGGCGACTAGCCCCCGGCACATCTCTGCGAACTCTAGGACGAGGTCTTTTGCTTCCTCTTTCGCGACGCGCACCGTTGCTTTCTGGGCGAGCGCGTCCAGATAGTCCGTATTGATCAGGGGCTTATGTGGGTAGAGTAATTGTTCCGTGAGATAATCCCCTAGGGTGCCCCTCTCCACGTCTGACTCTGCGAGGGTGCGATCGACAATGAGGAACCTTACCGGGTAGCCGTCGAATACTCTGAGGTGCGCTCTCAACCCGTTTGGGTAAGCTTCGCATAGTACGAGTAGGTCTTCTCCTCGTGAGGCTCCAGGCTTCGCGAATACTCCCGGTCCATAAGCACAGACAGCGGAGGGCTTGGCGTGGGCAGTCAGATCGTTGAGGCTCCGTAACGCAGTCTCAGTAACATCCGTTACAGCTCTCAAACTTGAAAGACCAGCCACAGCACTCGTTCATAATAAGATTGCAAGGGTTCAAGATAAGTTGCGGCGTAAGTCACCGAAGTAGACCCGGTAGAGCAGGGTGATTAAGCCGGTTCCATGCAGCCACATATCACGAAACAGGCGTTTCAACGGTGTCCGTTGTCCTTTCTTTTCCTCCCAGTCGATTGGAATCTCCTTGACTCTGAACCCCATTCTCGTAGCAATCACGATCACTTCTGTATCCCAGAACCAAGAGTCGCTCCTCCCTTTGACTGCGAGGCAATTCACCAGTCGATGAGAAAACGATTTGAAACCGCATTGATGATCATGAACCCCGCTTTGGAACAGCAAACGAACCAGGCAGTTGTAGGTGACGGATGCGACCCGTCTTAGTCTAGGTCGATTCGTGGCGGAGCCCTGAATGTACCTGGATCCGGTCACTAAGTCGAATTGACCTTGCAGCGTGATCAAGTTGCGGTAAGCCTCATGTTTTGTAAGATCGGTCGCGAGGTCCACATCCACATAGACGTACATGTCTCCCTGGACCACGGACCAAGCTTCACGGAGAGCCTTTCCACGCCCCAGGCGTTCGTTATGTTGGATGTAGACTATGTTAGCATACTTCCATTTCAGTTCATCAACAATTCCGGTAGAATTAGAGCCGTCTTCCGCTATCAGGAGCTTAAAGTCCCGTTCAATAGAATTCGTTGCTTCCTCAAGCATGACGGAAGTTGATCCCAAGAATTTTGAGTCCTTGTAAACCGGTAGGGTTACAACCAACTTTGCGTGTTTTCTTCCGGACAGCTCAATCGCCTACGCATCGGTTAAGAGCTCTTTTGTGGCGAGGCGAACTGCTCGTTCACTATTCAATTTTGGTTGCCACCCCAATTGCTGAAGTTTCTGAACTGAGAGATGCATCATTTTTACGTCTCCGGCCCAGCCTCGCCCTCCATCGACGCCGCCAGTGTATTTCAGCTTCACTTTTCCCAGACCGAACTCCTCGGTTACGATCTGTGCGATTCGTTTCACGCTAATTTGATCTGGGGAGCTCAGATTGTATACGTCCATCTTTCTATCCGATCGAAGGAAAGCCTCCAAGGCGATGAATGTCCCTGCCACGAAATCTGAAACGTGCACATACGACTTTGTTTGGGTGCCATCGCCTAAAATCTCAAGCTCGTTAGGATTGGCCTTGAGTTTCTTGATAAAGTCCGCGATGACTCCGTGTCCCGACCTTCGGCCCACACAGTTTCCCAATCGAAGAATTAGTCCACGCAAACCATGCGTATAGGCGTAAGAAGATAGGAGTGACTCGCAACCCAGCTTCGACGCTCCGTAAGTGGATATGGGAAACATAGGTCCATAATCTTCCCTCGTAGGCATCTGTGCTGCTTCCCCGTAAACTGTTGAAGTAGAAGCGAACACAACCGTCTTGGCGCCTCCAGCGATCCTGGCTGCTTCCAACAATTTGAAGGTCGCAAGAAGATTCTCCCGAAAATGTACCATTGGATCCGTCATTCCAACACGGACCTCAGGGTTTGCGGCGAGATGAAAGACAACCGTGACACCGTCGAGCACCTCAGCAAGGCCGAAGGGTTCCTTTAGGTCGATCTTCACGAACTTGAAGCCGCCCCTCCTTGATGCCAGGTGTAGGTTCTCCATTCTTCCGTTAGCGAGATTGTCTATGACCGTGACATCGTCTTTCCGGTCAAGAAGAGCGTCAACCAAATGGCTACCTAGAAATCCGGCGCCTCCTGTCACAAGTGCCTTGCTCAACGTTTCCCACCTTCATTTCCGCATGCTAATCCGCAATCGACTACGTGCAATTATATTGATAGGGTGGAGAATAGGCCTAATGACGCTTATGCAAAGCGCTCATTCAGACACGGAACTCGTTTCGGTAGTACTGTCAACCTACAATGAACGAGAGAACCTTTCCAAACTAGTCCCAATTATCGAGAATGTTTTCGCAGACAACGGGATTAGGGGCGAGATTGTCGTGGTCGACGATAATTCCCCGGACGGAACCTCCGAGGTCGCCAAAGAGCTGGGCCGTAAGTTTGGCAATGTACGGTTACTTTGGCGGCCTGGAAAAATGGGACCGGGTTCAGCTCACGCCGACGGATACAAGTTCGCGGACGGTGAGATAATTGTAGGCATGGACACAGACTTCTCTCACAGCCCCTATGATATCCCAAGATTCGTGCAGAAAGTTAAGGACGGATTCGACGTGGTCGTAGGGTGCCGTTACACTCATGGAGGTCAGTACGAGGTCAACTCTTTTCAGACTTTGAAGAAAAGCATCGCAAGTAGATTAGGGAATATTCTGATTCATTTACTGTCAGGGGTGCCCCTGCATGACTTCACCACAGCGCTTAGAGGCGTCAAGCGTGATGTCGTGCAGAATGTGCGGACGGAGTCCAAAGGAAATTCGTTCTTCATGGAGTTTGTCGTCAAATCTTACAGGGAAGGATATCGCGTGACAGAACTGCCAATTGTGTTCCGGGACAGGATCGCCGGAAAGTCCAAGCTCAGCCTCGGGAAGCAATCGTTCAAAATGCTATTCGATCTCCTAAACCTTACGCGAAGAAGCTGAGGCTGTTTTCACATCGCTTTGTTCTTTCTTCTCTGTCCCTCTGTGTTTTCGTCTTGCACTCGATCAGCCGGTTGGGCGCATAAGGACTGATTGAAATCTGTTCGAGAACCCTCTGAGCTTCTTTTGCAGTTTGGGGTTAAAGCACACGAAGTAGGCCGAAAGGAAAATTAGCTGTCGTATTGCCCCCTCGATGTTCGTGAGCCCGAAGGGCGTCAGTTGGTCCGTTAAGTAATGGGGCAGTTGCGGGTGGTTGGATCCGATAAAGTAGAATATTATGATGAATGCGTTGAGGACGTCCGCAAAGCGATAGAAGAATAGGCTGAAGCCGGGCGTCAAGATGACGATTGGGAAGAGCTGAATCATCATCTGAGGGTCGAATAAGTATACGACGCCGTACCACGCGTACCAGGTCATCAATATTTTCTCAAGCGCGCTCCGCTTCGTCGTCAGCAGGTACATCAGCAGAAACAAGAAGATACCGATGCTTAGAATGTGCCCGTTCGTCGCTCCCTGGCCTATGATGTCGCCGAGGCCGGCAGTTGAGATCACCCACGAGATCCAAGTATTCTGCAGTTGATGATTGGGACCACTGTATCCAACGAACAGCTGAACCCAAGTACTGAAGTTGGCGAGTGCAAACGGCAAATTTGCGGCGACCCACACGATTGCGGCTGCGAATGTGAATCGCATTCGTGCCTTCCACCCATTTATGCCGGCCGCCATTGGGAAGTACATGATAGCCGGCGTTAACTTCGTGAGCGTGCCAAATGCCAGTGCGATCGCAGCCCAGTCAAAACTGCGATCCAAATACAACCATATCGACAAAGAGACGAAGTAGGCCACGAGGAAGTCCCAGTTGTAAAACCCGTAAACGATGAAACTGAGGGTAGTTAGTATGTAGAGGTAGATTCTGAATCGATTAAGCTTCAACTTGCCACATAACATATAGAGGTTGTAAAGCGTCCCGATCATGAATGGATACTCGAGCAGGCCTTCTACAGCGACGAAGGTGTTGTACGGGTCGACTACGACGGGGAAGTATGTGGATATGGCTTGACCGATATAAATCAGAAAACCAATCATCTGCGGATATTCAAGCACGTATTGGACGTACGGAACTTGAAGGTTATGATGACCGCTGTAGACATCTCGAATCCATAGGTACCCTACGTCGCTGTAGTAGCTCGGGACGGCCAGCGGAATCTTTGTGACGGCACTGTAGATCCAAATCGTCGATGCGACGAGAACAATGATTTGGAACTCTCTATTGTGACGAATCAGTTTCCAAAAGCCTCTGAGACCATATTGGGACACGAACAGCACCCGTTCGACCCTGAGCAATAGGACGCTTTAGAAACTTTCTGGCCCTCAGGGAAGTGCATCCAATGAAGGTTAGCAGCTAACGACCGATAGGCTTCGACCGAGTATTCCTAGGTCTCTTAGTGCGCTTCGACGCTCGACGGGCCTTGCTTTGTTTCTGACTTGTGGGAAGCGCATCTTTTGGCGGGTGGCGGTTTTCATATCGTATCACCGCTAGTAAGTAGATGAATATCCAAGCTATGAAGAGGACTTCACCGATAGAGGCATGGAATGCCTGAAAGTCGGAACTGACATAGGTTATGTATAAGACGATCAAGGTAATGCGAAACACGTTTACGAAGTACGTACCGATAGCACCAATCACGGCGTAAATTGCCTTCCGTGTTCTTGGAGCGTCGAGTTTGACCATCAGTACGACTATGACCAAGCTGTAAATGATCATGCTAACGACGCCGGACGATGGCCAGTAAATCGCTAAGCCAACGAATCCTTTGTATCCCCAGAGGAAGAGCTGATTTCCTCGCAGAATTACGCTTGGCAGATGGAGCGGGGCCGTCGTAGGGTCGAGGTTCGTGTGGAAGCCCATTAGGCTGAGGAGGAAGACCACCACATTCCAAATCAGATACACCCAGACCTGAAGGAACGCTAGGGAATTTTCAGGGAAGTAAGCATCCATCGCATCGAGGATCGCCAAGCCTACGAGGTAGATGACGGGGAGAGTCATAAGACGAATTGTACGAATGGAGTATAGCAGCGCGATTGCGGCGAGACAGTAAAGGGCGTAGAAGGCAAAATCCATAGCAAGTAAAAAGCTGAGCGTCGATTCCTGCGAGACACCAAGTTGACTAGTTACGTACACGCGAACATAAGTTGTG
The DNA here is from genome assembly GCA_964533505.1 of uncultured Candidatus Bathyarchaeia archaeon. GTDB lineage: Archaea > Thermoproteota > Bathyarchaeia > 40CM-2-53-6 > 40CM-2-53-6 > FEN-987. The sequence goes on from CAZHKA010000036.1 coordinate 66,876, forward strand.
AAAGCAGTATCGTTTGGAGTCCCGTTCGCAGGATTCAGAGGCGGACGCTGGAAGAACCCATTGAAAACACGAAAGTAGTAGTAAACTAGCAAGACGACAAGTATGGCGGCCAAGATGACGTATCGTCTTCTGTCCTTTGTTGCCGTGAAGCGCTTTCTGGAGTCATTAAAGTCCCAAGCGACCAAGAAGAAGACGAAGACCAGCGCCCCTCTCCCAACCTGCTGGCCGACAAACCAGACAAGTGTAAACGAGACGGGATCAATGACAATCAGATAGGTTATTGGAAAGATAATGAGCAGTAGCGGGTAGGCGTCGCGCGTCCTAAACACGTTGAAGATATTGCGAAGGAAACCGCCTAGGCCGCTTTCGTCCGAATTCATCTTGGACTCACACACTGTCCTGTAACGGCCGAAGGTTACCTGTTGCTAGTCAAGCGCTTCACAAGAGCTTCTTCATCGCGCCTGCGATCGATTCGGCGTATGTAATCGATTAGGAAGACCGCCATGAAGAAGACAGCCACAATCACCTTGGATGCGAACACTACGTTAATCGGTGTAGGGTTGACGGAGACCGGAAATGGATTTGAGATCACATCGGGGTTCGCCAGACCTTGCACAGCCAGCGCGGCCGACCACAGAACCATCTGATAGATAATCTCAAAGGCGCTTCCCATCGCCACAAGCCAAGCACCGATGTACAGAGCTCTTAGAAAGCTGGGCCTAGCATTCATTAGCCGCTCTCGCGTCAACGGAGAGTAGAGCCCGAAAGCGAAAGAGAGGAACATTGCGAACTGGAAGAAAGTTATCGGCTTCATGAAGAAGCCAGGCAAAACTTCAACCTCGATTACAACTAGGCTCTCGCCGATGATTTGGCCGGCGGGTGTAAGGGTTGCTCCGAGAATCATTGAGATGGCAGCGACACCAAACACGATCGACAAAATGGAGAATATGTTCGCCTTAACGTAACTCAATGCATTAATCGCCGGCTTCGCACCTCGCGCGCGCAATGATTTGTTACCTGCCATCCGTCCTCATCTGCCCCCGTTTTCGCTGGTTCTCGTCCGTTGCCGTTCGTTTCTCGTAGATTGTCACGACTCCTGCCAGGAAGATTATTGCTAGCATGTCGACGGAGAACACTGTTAAGGTCTGCGATGTCGACAGTCGTTGAAGTTGAATAGGGGGAACCGTTACTGATAGGTTCGAGAAATAGCCGACCCAATTTCCGAGATGGAGCCAGGTCGTTCCGATGAGGAACGTGAATGAGATGGAGACGGGTTTCTTCCAGCCCTCGGCAATGTACTCGCTTGAGATGTTCATTGTCCTCATTGACCACACATTGAGTGGCGTCTGCATCAGGATGATTCGGTGGTGAGGCAACTGGACCGTTTGATTAGGTTCACTAGCGAAGATAAACCAGACGAGGTTGGTCCCGTCATTTATCTCAATACCGAAAGCATTCTCTGGGTTTTTCGTATTTGGGTTGTACAAGTACTGGAAGGTAGGAAAGACGTCAACACTGATGTTGGAGCGGAAAATTGATTCCAGCGCTTGCCCGTGCACGTCTTGTCGTACGTGAACCGTCGACCAGATCTGCGAGTTGTTCGCGTTAGTTCGTATAACTCGCAGACCCAAAGCGACTCGGCCGGCCACTGCGGCCTGGAACACTGATTCATTGTCCGTAGGACCCTGAATGAGATCGATCGTCCAGAGATAGGGGGTTGTCAGGTTCTTGGTGGGGTCTATAGTCCAATATTGCATATCCGCGTTCAGGATAGGAGGCGTCTGGAACACCTGCCCGTAGTAGAAAACGAATGCGCCACTTGTTGCAAAAATGCCTATTGAGATCACAGCAAGGGCGATAATGGCTCTAGTTTTTTGTCGCAACGTGACTCCTCTTGTACAACATGACTGCGGACATGACTAGAAGGGGTATCCAGAAGACGAAATAGTTCTGCAAGCCACGGTACGAGAACCATAACATCAAGCCCGGAAACGCCCACAAAGAGTAGGCCAGTTTTTCAAAGTAGAGATAATACTCGATTAGAAGCGTTACCGCAATGATACCGACTGTGGTTAGATAGAAGGCAGGGGGCAAAGGAACTCCGTTAGCGAGGGTAATCAGCGAGAAGCCTTGGCTGAGCACAACCAGGTTGCCGAACGCTGGAGTGAAAACGCCGGAATACCATGCCGCGAAGTTACGCCACATGAACCAAAGGTTTGGAATGAGAAATGCGACAAGCGATGCAGATGTGAAAAGGCCAAGGCGCTTCAGTCGGGCCGCTAAAGCCAAGCTGGGTTCGCTTCGAAGGAACCACACCATTAGGAACGGAGCTAACAACCAGGGAGTCTGCTTAACCGCGCAGGCTAAGCCAAACATCACTCCAGCAACGGGTGCGTAATCCATCCATATGACCATCAAGACCATTGGGAGAAGCCAAATGAAGTCGGCGATCGAACCCGCAGAGAAATTAATGGCAAGATCCGATCCGGCGAACAGGGGGATCAAAGCAAGCGGTCTCAACTCTTTCGGCGACCATACGTAGATGGTAACTAGCGTCGCAAGTTCGAAAAGGTAGATTATGATTCTCGCATCCTTCAGGCCCGCCCACGCAGCGGGAAGAAAGGCGATCACCAGAAGCGCGGGATAGTTTAGGGTAGTAACCAAGCTGCCGTTAGGAGTTAGCGTAATGAATTGCGGGCTGACTGAGAACATGGTGAGCGCCGACTGAAGGTTTTGTGCATAGGGGTTGATTCCCTGGGAAAGCAGGATAGCCGAGTAGTGCACGAATGCGAGAGCGTCGGTCTGGTATGAGGCGGGGTGTTCGATTTGTGTTACAACATACCAGCTAAATGCCGTGGTTAGGATTAGGGAAACGAACGCTAAATCCCTTAGCTTCAAAATGCGCTCGTCGTCTAGCGTCGCCATGATAAATAGGGCAAACGCTAGCGCATAGCTGATGATGAGAAGGAAGACGACCTCAGGATGAGTCTCTATTTGTCCGCGGATCCAATTTTGAAGACCCTCGGCGAAAATGAAACCTGCCGCAAACAGCATTCCCACCCGCACGGCAAATTGCTCCCAAGAACGTGCAGGGTCAACAGCCTGCCTCGTCAACGTGCGACTACGCCCGCTCAACTGTGCCCCACATTCCTGGATTGTTGATCGATTTTGCTCGGCTTTCTTTGCCGCATGTACACCATAGCCGTCAGTGCGAGGATGACGCTCAGAGTGGCGGCTGACAGAAGGCTCCAGACAGTTTGGTCCGCGTCCTGAAACAGCGTCACATTCACGGTCCCAGCTGGAAGGATCAGGAGAATATAGCCCGTGGCTTTATCCTCGCCCACGGTAAGAGAGGCACCGTTGGCTGTAGCCCTCCAAGTGGGGAAGTAGGCCTCCTTCACCAGAAGGGATGTGGGAGTTGCTGGCGGTTGCATGCTCATGATGATTTGATCGGGATTCGAAGTTGTGATGGCAGTTACGTTCACGTCGCCGTCAACAAGTGACTGTCGCGTAAGGGACTTGTAAATCATCAAGTTGACTCCATCATACGGAATGGTCAACTCTTTCATGAAATCCGTGTCCCCCATCAGGGATGCTGCCAAAGTGCCATTGTCTCCTATGATGACCCAAGTTATGTCGAGGAGCTGGCTTTGAGCTATCAGCCCCTTCCAAATCATGAATCGTGCGGACGAATTGTGCGTCTCCAAGTCGTCAAGCCGATAGTCGTTGATCATGACGAGTGGAATGACAAGTTTGGTCTGCGGATACCAACCGTCCACAATCGGTTTGTTGACATAGATGGGGAGGAGGTATATCCAGAGAGGAACGTTCACGCCCAATATTCTTCCCTCCGAGCTGTCGTGCTGGAAGTAGTCGATTAATCCGGGGGGAATTTGGGTATTTGCTGCTGAGTACGGCAAAACACCGTTGATCGGATTGTTGAGGTCATATTGGACTTTAACCGCGACACCAATCGTTATGGGAGTAACTATCAGTATGAGAAGGAGCGCGACCGAAAATGGACGCCAACTCAGAAGCTTCGCAGCAGACCTACATAGTCCTCTGGCGGCCAAGGCGCTCATGGGCAAGGCTAGGTAAAGCCAGAGCCTATACACGTCCATCGTCTTAATCCAGATTGAGCTGATGACAGGAAGTTGGAGGACAGGAAGCGCGTAGAACCCCAATCCCAACCAGAGGAAGAGCAAGAACCAGAAAACCGCAAGGATCGCTCCGTCCCTTTTGGTCAGCACATCTCGCGCCGACGGAATTAGGGCAAATTGTGCAAGGAACAGAGTAAAAGATAGAGCGACAATAAACTCTCCAAGATACTCAAGCGAAAGCGAAGCGAGAATTTCCCCAGCTTGAAATGTTGCCATGCCAGCGAGAAGCGCCAGAAAGAATGCCACAGGCCTGAAATGGATGTGCACGTCGAAGTTGCGTCCAATGATGGATTGCACGGCGACGACTGCAAGTATGAACGGTGCGATTCCAAGCAGGTACGATGCGATGTTGAAGTCGAAATAGATGAACCTGAGGAAAGTAAACGTTACGTTGCGGTTATAGAACCCGTTCAGTGAAAAAAACCGATACGACAGCAGGAAAGGCATGAGCCAGAATGCCGTAATGCCGAGAGTTCCGGCGGCGACGGCAACCAGCTTCAGCAGGGGCCTCACAATGCCGTGAGCAGCTGAGGCTAACAAAACCATAAGAACGGCTACGAAACCCGCGATTAGGGCGGAGAGGTGGTGAATAAGCAGCAGGGCCGACATTGAGAGGATTGAGAGTAGGACATTCAACGTTGACTCTTGCGCGGTTAGGGCACGATGAAAGAAGATGATGAAGAGGCACGAGATTGGTATGGAGAGCACGGTTGGGAACCTGTCGAAGAAGAGGTAGTTCTCAATAACCTGGGGAAAGGCGCTGAATAAGAGTGCACCCAGAGCGCTTTCACCCTTTGCGAACCCAAATTCCCTTCCAAGAAAGAAAATTGCAATGGGCGCAATCCAATAAAAGAACGCATCTACAAGCTTGTACACAAGCACAGGATCCGGGCCTAGCAGCGCTATGGCGGCGGCTAGATAGTAGCCGAGTGGAGGATAAAGGAGCAGATCCGGGGAACCGCCATACCAGTCGGCGCTCCAGAATGGATTCACACCCTGCCGCCACCAATGCTGCAGAAAGAGAATTTTGTATAGGTGACTCGTCGTGTCCACACCCATTGGGATCCCGGGCGTGAGACGTGGGACGGTCACAGCCACTGAGAGAACTAATGCCGACGTTAGGAGATAGGTTGAGTAGCTGTTCAAAACATTCTCGACGCGTTGGAGGGACCAGTGTTCAGTCCGTGCAGGCAAAATCAAAGTACCCCTCCATACTCGGCCTCAGGCCTCCTTGGCCTTCTGAGGGGAATGGGGTTGAGCACGATGATTGTTATTACGCCGCCAATAAGGAGGGCGAAAACTAGGATCGTATTGATGGTCTGTTTTGTGAAGAATGCCTGTGGCGCAATTGTGCGGATGATGTACTGAGTGAAAGACCTGCCGGTTTCCGAATCTTGCCAGATCACAACTCCCGTCTGCTTGTTGATGAATTCAAAATTAGTTGTGCCGGCTCCGGCAAGCATGAGTACAATGTAGACGTTCGGCAGTCCCATGTCCACATCGAGGACCACGTCTACGTACAGCTTCGTGTGGCGAAAGTTGTAGTTTCCCTTGAAGAAGCCCGCGATATCTCCCGTCTTGGTGACCGTGCTGTTATATAGAACGTCTACAAAGGTCAGGCCAAAACCTGCGTCGATTCGATCTCCGCTTTCGTTTCCCGACAACCATCCGCGAGAGTGAAAAGCGAGAACACGGAGGCCATTTTGGTTGGTTCCATCTAGGTCGTTGAACATTATCCGAGCCCAATCGGCCGTCGAATCCATTATGATCCTAACCTCCGGGCTTGGCTGCCAACCATTTGTTTGGATGTCAGAGCGCGGGTTACTCTCCAAGACGCGGACCATCAGCACCGTTGAACCCAAGATTACCAGGATGATTAGGGAGAGAAGGCATATTCCCTTCAGAATTGTAGTTTCATGTCGCTGTGCGATTCTTACTTTGGGCATTGAAGGCCCGTTTCCTCGATTCCCACTAGAGTCTCCGCGATCCGTTCATGTCGTGCAACTAGCGCAGGGTTGGTTGGAAGACCTTATCCTTCGGGTATACTTCGATTCCGGTGTCGGTTATTTGGTAGGGGCGGAGTTGTTCGTCGTGACTAATGCCTCTCATCTTCTCCACCTGTATGCCCCTGACGATGTTGCCTTCGTGGACCATGGTATGGAGTAGGACCACGCCTTGCGAGAGGTACTCTTCCAACTGGAATCTTCGCTCCAGCTCTGAAGTGCGGAGTTCACTAGTTACAAGGCATGAGCAACCGGTTGATTCGAGCGCGTCGAAGAATAAGAGCAGAGCTCTTCGTCTCTTGATCTCCTCCGGGTAGCGAAGCATAAGAGACGTAATGGGGTCAATTACGATTCTCTGCGTCCCTTCCTCCGCGGCGATTCGACGTATAGTCCTCACGAGCGAAGGCAAAGTGAGTTCAGGTAGGCTGAAAGAGACAGGGTTCTCGCGACCAGTGGTCGAATCCACGAGCCTATGGCCGGGACGTTTGAGAGGAGTAGCGTCAATGAGTATCAGCTTTCCAGTTTGCTCCAGTGAATCCAAGTTCCAGCCGAATGAAGACAAGTCCACCTTCACACGTTCTGGTGTCTCGTCGAGGGACACGTACAGACCGGCCTCACCTGACTTAGCTCCGCCAACGAGGAACTGTACAGCGAAGGTAGTCTTGCCGGACCCGGGGCTTCCAACCACAAGAATCGTCCTTCCCTTCGGAAGCCCTCCTTTCAATACTTCGTCCAAGCCCTTGATGCCGGTAGCGACACGATCCATTCCGCTAATCACTTACCATCCTCAGGATTGCTGAGCCTATTATTTACCTCAACGTTTTCAATGGCGATAGTCGTTTAAAGCGCCCTAGAAGTCCTTGAGCCAGCAGATGGCTCACGCCTGAGCGCTCAATGGTCTCCCTGCCATGGCAAGATGCGTTTACCGAAATTGAGGAAGTGTGTCAAATTCCCATCGGAACGGAGGGACCGTTAAAAGGTCAGGCACACGCAGAAACGTATCTTTCCATCCACTCGACCTTGAGAGGAACATTCTAAGGCTGAGGCATAATGTCTTTGTGGCGACCCATTCACTACTGATCCATGAGTGCTGCGTAATGGAATCTGTGCCCCCCGATTGTCCCTGCCTCGTAGCCGGGGCATGCCTTGAAATCAGACTTCTCATTTGTTAGTGCACATCATGGAATAAATTTGGTAGGGGACTGGGTTAATTGGCTGAAGCCAACCCAGATTACATAAGTCGTGTCATCCACCGCCTGAGAGACGTCCATCACGTCAGCAGCGGGAAATGGAATCACTAAGAGAATTGCAGTGATCTGTTTTCCGTTTGCTTTGTAACCACCTAACGCAAGTTGATGTCACACAATGAGACCAGTCACGAAGAGTTGGCGCCGGGAGAGGGATTTGAACCCTCGTGGCCCCAAAGGACCACAGGCTTACAGTTGGTCGATTCCAGGCTTGGGCTTCGATGAATCTGCCCCTTACCAGGCTAGGGAACCCCGGCTCCGTCATCGTCAGACGGTCCAGCCAAATTTAAGCCTGTACACCCTGTGCCGTGGATTTGCGTTCATGAGATGGTACAGAACCTCGTCGTAGGGCTTTGCCTCCGGCTTTTTGCCCTAGAAAAACTTCGGGCATGGAAAACTACGCCCTCGTGAGGGGCTGATTAGTGTAGAAAACTCATCACGTGCGCTAATGTTTCCACATTGCTGGGTATGTTCCTCGTTCCATGATGACGCGCTCTACCTTCGCGGCGATGCCCTTCTCTTGATCCAGAATTTCCCTCGATGTGAGCATCGCCCGTCCTAGGGCTACAGCTTCTCCTTTCAAAGTGAAGATTGCAACCAGTTTGTTTCTCTCGATTGCTGAGTCTAGTAGAACGACGCCCGGCAATGCTAATTCGGCGCCGTGGCATACCGCATCGATTGCGGAGTCCCGGATAACTATCTTGGGAAGTTGGATTAGGGCTAGTTCCATGGGTTGGATCATCTTCATCAGGGCGGTGTCGTCGCCCGCTTCGAAGTCGCTCTGTGCTGCGCTTAGTTGATGGAGGTTGACTAGGGTTTGGTCTTCTTTGAACGGGCCGGCTCGAGTTCGCCTGAGTTCTCGCATATGCGCCCCGCAACCCAACACGTCGCCGATGTCGGAACACAGTTTCCGCATATAGGTGCCCGCTTGACAGACGCAGGTGAAGAGCACTTTTCGTCCATCGATCTCATGGATGTCAATTTTGTAGATGAATCGTTTTCTTGGCTCTCTCTTGACTGATGATCGGAGTGGAGGTTTCTGGTAAATTTCCCCGGTGAATTCACTCAGCACGTTTCGTAGAGTGCTTTCTGCCACGTCCGCATGAACTTGCATGAGGCAGACGTATTCTTTGCCCGTGTAAAGGAAACCTTGGACTACTTTCGTGGCGTCTTCTAAGGCTACGGGGAGGATGCCGGTTACCTTGGGATGACTCCGGCTATGAAGCCTCTAGAGTCCCGCCGTGACCGGCATGTGAAAGTTTCATGATCCGTTTCACCCAAGCGACGACCTCGTGACTCGAAGGGCCTGGCGGCTTGTCGAGATTGATCAACCCGTACTTGATTCGCAACCGAATCGGCCTGTCTTCAGGCCTGCAGCCGTAAGCGGGATTACTGGATTCGACAGCTTTCTCAACCAACTGTCGGTCTTGGACCCAAGGTTCGGTAATCTGCAGCAAACTCACCTCTTCACAGTGGAGCCGCTATTCAGAAGGATAAATCCGTGCTGCTTACCTGTCAAAGCAGCTCGCGAAACAGTTCTTGCCTATAGGTTGCACGCGAGGTCTGGGTCATGCTGCGGCAGGCTTGGTTGGAAGAGCGTCTTCTTTCATGAACTTCGTCTTCTTACCCTTCGTTAAAGCTTTCTCGACTTCCTCATCCGCCGCGCCTTTCTTGAGCTCAACCGTTTCGGCCGTGGGTTCAAGATGGTCGACATTCGTTCTTCTTCGCCTGACGCCGGTTACGGTCTTCGGTCCGGTGACGAGTACAAAGTTCTTGTCTACGACATCGACTATTACGCACTTTTTACCCGTTTCGCGGCCTGAGAGCTTAACGCATACTCTTCCTACCTCAAAGCTGGCCATGCTTTTCTCACTTGAATTGGCGGATTACTCGATGCTGCAGTAAATAAGTGTTCTTTGCATTGTTCCGTTGTTTTCTCATAGACATAGCCATAAGAAACCTCACGAAAATCGTCGAGACCATCACCACCGGGACGCAAACGAAACCATGAAACCGAAATTGGATCACATCTTCTAATCGCCGTATTGGCGTGCTTCTCGCTCACGTTCGCTTCTTCGGTTTCACGTTACCAAAAATGGGGATGACCAAATTTTCGTGGTTGATAGCTAGTTCTGAGGTCGTCTCGGATTTGAATCTGATGTGGTTCAGAAATGAGTCGTAAAGCCGGGTGGAAATCCCGGCGACGGCAAGTTTCGAGCCAACATGCTCCGCTCAATCGACAGACAAGCATGCTGAAATCTACTGCTCCTGAAATGAGTTCAACCGTTCAAACCAACATCGATAATACAACCCGCTAGTCAGAATGGGATATGGAATCCCTCCCTGAATGGGCGACCAAGTTCTATGAGCTGTACTCGGCACCATATGTTCCAACTTCCGAAGCCGCTAAGACTAGAGTTGAATCGGGACTTCCGAAGATTCTCAAGCATCTACCTAGGAAGGGCTCCAGCGTGCTTGATTTGTGCTGTGGAGGAGGCGCCTACCTTTTCGCCATTGAGAAGGCCGGGTACAAAGTGACCGGTCTCGACATACAGCGAAAGATGATCAACGAGGCTCGGCGCATGGCAAGAGAGACGAAATCGAAAGCGACCCTCGTAGTCGGGGACGCGAAGGCACCAAAGTTCGCTGACGAATCCTTTCATGCCATCGTTTTCCTCGGCGCTCCGTTTGGTCATTTTAGCATGGAGGAATTCGAGAGCGTAGCAGAGCAGGCCTTGAGGATGCTGAAGCATGAAGGAACAATGATTGCGGAAGTAAATGACCACGTGGCCCTGTTCATGTCGGGGATGTACCAGCGGATTCTCTACGAGCCCTCCGGCGACGATGACCTAGTTTCTATCCACACTCGCTATGACGGTGAAGAAGGCACGTTCAACCGGCTCTTCCTCGACCTAGAGACGAACAAGAGGTTCAAGGGATCCTTCCGAATCTGGACACCTTGGATTTTCAACTATCTCATGAAAAAAGTCGGGTTCGAAAGGAAGTCGTCAGAGCCGGCGTCGTTCGGAACATTCACACGACTCATGGTATACACAAAGCCCTAATCACTTGTAGGCGCGTGTTGGATTCAGAGGAATTTCCGGCCGGTATGTTGGTCTCGAATCCCGGCGACCGCGCGCAGTTATCTCTAGTTCAAGGAATAGTTATGCCCTGCTCTAGGTCATGAGAACTCAATAGGATTAAGTCTTGGATCGTAGAAAATATGTCTCAAGCGTTCTGCATGGAAGGACTGGCACCTCAAGAAAGAGGGCAGTGTTGAACCTGAAGTCGTCAAGCTACAGGAGCTTCTCAAACTAAACAATGGCAAGAGAGTCTTGGATTTCGGCTGTGGCAGTTCATGACCCACTGCTCTGTCGCCGGCTGATAGTTTACTAGTTCGAAACTTAGCAGTGGCTGGTCCGGAGGGATTTGAACCAAACAGGTAAGTCCTCCAACACTTTGTAATGCTGTTTCAATAGTCGTGGGTGTTATGGAGAGCCGGGAATATCAGTTACGTATTTCAGAGGTCGCTTCGAAAGCGAACACGCTTGTCGTGCTGCCGACCGGGTTGGGAAAGACTGTGATCGCAATCTTAGTGGCTGAGAAGCGGTTGGTGGAGCGTGGGGATGGTAAGGTTGTGGTTCTGGCTCCCACGAGACCGCTAGTGGTTCAACACCACGCTGCTTTCAGCCGACACTTCACCAAGTCGGTCTGCAATCATCTAACCGGTCAGATACCGGCGGCTAGGAGACGGGAAGTCTGGGCTGAATCCAACTTCATCTTCGCCACCCCGCAGGTCATAGCGAACGACGTGCGGGCAGACCGCTACGATCTGTCAGATGTCTGTTTGATGGTTTTCGATGAAGCGCATAGATGCGTGAAGGACTACGATTACACGCAACTTGCTTTGAAGTATCAGCAGTCGGCAAGGCACCAGCTCATTCTAGGGCTAACGGCTTCACCCGGGGGGAAGAAGGAGCAGATCCAGATGGTTTGTGAGAACCTCTTCATCAAGCAGGTTGAGATTCGGTCTGAATATGACGAGGACGTCCAACCTTACGTTCATTCAATCGCTGTTGATTGGAAGCGTGTTCCGTTACCCGAGAGCTACCGGGAAGTAAGCCGCCTTCTCAGAGACGTCAGCGAGGAGAAGGTGCGGAAACTCAAGGCCATGAAAGTTCTCCCGAACATCGAGTTAGTCCCCAAGAAGATGCTTCTAGACCTACGGCAGCAGCTAATCCTGCGGCTTCGGAAGAGACGTTCAGGCTACATATTCGCCGCACTAACCCTTCAAGCGCAAGCAATCTCCATACTCCACGCCGTAGAACTGATTGAAACCCAAGACGTTCAGAATCTCAAGCAGTACTTCATCCGCATGTCAGAAAACCCTAAACGAACCATCAAAAGCCTACTCAAAGACCCCCGAGTTCAAACCGCCATCCAACTCACGGACAACATCCAGACTTCCCACCCGAAACTGAACGTCCTCTCAGACTTGGTCAAGGAACAATTGAGAACCACCCCAACCGGTCGCATCATAGTGTTCACGCAGTACAGAGACACCGTGAAATCGATCATAACCAAACTCCAACAGGGAGACATTCGCCCGGTTCGGTTCGTCGGCCACGCCACTGGCGATGGCTCTAGTCAAGGCCTGTCACAGAAGGAACAACTGCAAACAATGGAGGATTTCAAGGCAGGCACGTACAACGTGCTAGTAACCACAAGCATAGGCGAAGAAGGCTTGCATGTTCCGGATGTTGATTACGTCATCTTCTACGAAGCCGTGCCCTCCGAAATACGAACCATACAACGAAGAGGAAGAACCGGAAGAACACGAATTGGCAAAGTCACAGTTTTGATGGCTGAGGATACGGTCGATGAAGCCTACTACTGGAGCAGCCTCCGAAAGGAAGAACGAATGCACTCCATCCTAAACATGGTCAGAACGAAAGGTGTAAGGACCGTCAAGAAGAAGACAACCCTGCTTGACTACACGTGAATAACGGATTACTGAATATTCACTATCGAAAAGGCGTAAGAGCCACATCAGCACCGATGTTCAGTTACGGTTGCCTGCCGTGTCTTGGTACTGCCCCAAATGTAAGAACAAATTCACTGAATACCAACCAATCTGCCCATTCTGCAGCATCAGACTGAGAAAATCAAATTGGTCCCTTGAGTAACGATTCAGATTATGTCTGCGGCCTCTGCTCTGAACCCCTCGGTGAAGAGGGATATCAAGGACCGTCGGTGATGGCTTCGGTTTCTATTCGAGTTCCAGTAACACCCTAAAGAGTAATACTGCCGGCAGCAACGGGCATGATGGCTTCTTTTTCGTTTCGAGTTTCAGTAACACCATCCAAAGTAATACTGGCAGCAGCAACAAGGGGGATGGCTTCTTTGTTGATAGCGCAAGTTTGGGAAACACTCTAAGCTATAATGCGGCGAATTCCAATCTAGGTTATGGGTACGAGGATGTGAGTACCGGTTCCGGGACTGCTGGGACGGCTAATACGTACACGGGGAACACGGCCAGCGGCAATAAGCTAGGCGCCTCCAAGCCTCCAGGCCTCTGACAGATAGCGCGACCGCGGTTGCCTTTTAGACGCCCATGACATTTCGCGCGGAAGAAAGCCAAACTGTTTGAACTCTGAGGCCTGTTGTGCCGTCGGGATGGGTGGTCTCCTCAGAAGTTTACAGAAGATGTGAAGAAGACCCTAGATATCCTGCACGAAACTATTCAGACTCAGAATCGCTCCATTCACACTTTTGAGATGACGATCCCAGATTATTCCGGCGTGGGACGTCGCGTCCTTCAAGCCTAAAGAGACCCAATCATTCCTGAGGCTCAAAGGCGGGTGCGCTCTTGGTATCCGAGGGTCAGCTGGCGTGGCTTGTTGGCGCTTCCTACAAGCCGGGCCGAGTTAGCCTCAGTCTGATCGCCTCAGAGGACCTGGAGCCAATTGAGTGGGTCGACCCGAATTTTCAACCATACTACCTCGCTACGCAGAAGCAGGGTGAACCCATCAAGAAGATAGACCTCTTTGCCGGAAATGAACTGAGGGATGACACAGAAGCGCCGGGTATACCGCAACCGTACCAAGCAGCTTGGCTGCTCGCGCAACAAGGAAAGGCGCCAGCCCGGGGGGAGTCGATTGGGTTTGTGAAGGTGCTTCCGTTCAGGTTGGCTGGAAGACAGTTCACCGTCAAACCCACCTCACAAGCAACTCCGAAGGAGATTGATGTGGACGACTACGCCCTAAGCCTCTACGCCTCACTCTCACAAGCCTTCGACCCCATGAACATTAAACTCGCGAGGAATCCAACCAGCCTCTCGGATTTCGTTTGATCCTGCGGCGAAGGAGTCGGACGAATTGGATCGCATATGCGGCAGTTTTTCTTGATGCGACAATTCCGAGCGCATTTACATGAATTGATACTCGGTAAAATCGCACACTGGAACATATCCAATTCGTTGGTAGATTTGATTTGAAACCGGATTTGATAAATCCGTGAACAAGTAACAAAATCTTCTGCCAGAGTTCAGCATTGCTTGACTGAGTGCCGCAGCGCATGCGCTTGCGTATCCCTTACCTCGAAACTCAGACGGGGTGTACACAAAGTTGATTCTCACACCGTGAGTTGTGGGGCCGGTCCGAGCCGCCATCGACCGTAATCCTTCATCGTCCCAGACATAGAGTCGCTAATCTTTCATTAATCGGTCAATCGTTTCGGCGGCTTGTTGCTTAGTCTGTGGTTCTCTGATGTCCTTCCCGAAGTTTTGCGCCCATTGAACCAGAACATCCACGTCCAGTCCAACAGCCCATTAATTGGTCTAGGTGGAACGGTGCAGCTGATACGTGCATCCCTGCTTTTTCGCCCAGAGTTCGGCGAATGCTAAAGATATCTCAGTGGGACCGTTCACGCCTGGAAGAACGATCCTCTTCTTTGACAGATCGTCTACGATCTTCTCCAAGAAAAGATCGGTTGTTGCATGAAATCATCCATTCTAGTTATGCATGTGACAGTGCGCATAGATGCTCGTCACGATGATATCTCCCGCAAATGTAATCGAAGGTGCGTTGTTCGTGGAGCTGATAAGCCACCCAGTCACAAGCATCCTCTGCCCGTCCGGCCAAATGTACGCCCTGCCTCCCAAAAGAACGTAGTTCTCCCCATCTCCCATGGCCAAGTATGGAATCACCAAATGGCCTGAGGCGCAATTGGGTTGCTGGACCGGACATGACTGAATTCCATAAACGAAATGAAGCGTACCATTGAGAGTGACTTGAGCTCCGCTCTCGTTAGGACCCGCTGCCAGAACGAAACGAGGCAAACTCATTGACAAAACGACAATTGCAAGAGCTAAGACGCAAATCCTCAGTATTGGGTTAACCAAGACCATCTATCCGAGATGTTCGAATGAACCCATCTAAATACCTCAGTATGGGAAGGCGCTATCCAATGGTATATTCAACAAGGGCTTCCTCACGACGTGAATTCCTTGGATAAAGTGTACGTGGATGTGGGCTGGGCGTACCATTCGATACTTGGGACATCCTACTCTCATGGAATTCCGCAATCAACTGCAGAAGATGCAGTTCAAGTTTCATCCTGGTAAATGGTTCGGTCAACAGGTAATTCGCGAACCTTCAAAATTCGCTTCGGTTGCCCAAAACGTTGAAACGAAAAAGGAGAGAGAGGATTCAGCGTAATGGTTGGTCGCACTGCACCTTGTTCAAATCATCGTGGCGGGGGCGGCGGGATGAATCTCCGTGTCGATTCATACCCCACACCCATAAATCGCTTTCAAGCCATATTATTATGAAGCCTGGCTCGCGTGGATGCCTTTGAGGCCGGATACCTACAATTTCCAGACTCTACTGTGCAAATATAGAGCCCGCTTACCTGGTAAGGAAGCCTTAGTCGGTTCTCTCGCATCGCTTATCTATTGGGTTTACCGTGGTAAACCTCGGTTCCTGAATTGCAAGCCGTCTCAGTATCTACGAAACTGACAAAAAGAGAGGCAGCCTTGTTAGAGCGGTTAACAAGAGAGTACGGATTCATCAGCAAGAGCGAAGCGATAAGGAGCGCGGTTCGCCTGTACCTCAATCTATTGGAGCTGGGACCGAAAGATAGGTTGAGGATGCTTCAGCTAATCAACGAAATGATAGCTCCCAGCGCCAAGCAATCGAGCGCATTGATAGAGGAAACACACCTGGAAGACGATGAACTCTGAGGCTTTACTTGGAACCCAGCGTCTTGGTGAAACTATTCAAACGGGAACACGATAGCGAGAAGATGCTCGACATCATGGAAGCCATCAACACGAAACCCCAATGGTTTGGCTGCACATCGGCTTGGTCCGCGCTTGAGGTAGCGAGGGCCCTGAGGAAAGACGGAAAACCAAGGGAACTGATAGAGCTCAACCTGAAAGAACTGCGTCGCCACAAGATCTCCTACTTAGACGTTACCCGCGCAATTCTAAGAAGATCTGAACGCATTATTGCAACAAGAAGCATCTACACCTCCGATGCTTTGCACGCCGCGACGTTTCAATCTGTTTCAAGAAGAAAATCTTTGGACGGCATGCTCTCAGATGACAGGCATTACGACCGACTGAAGGGCATGGTCAAGGTTCTCGCGATTGAAGAAATAAGCCCTCACGCCGAGATTTCGTGAACACCGAGTCCCATCTTGAAAACAACATAGCCGAACAGAAGGGATACTGACCAATACGGACAATTACACAACTCCGCGATCTGTCTGTGGGCTCCGGCACTCTTATCGTATCGGCTTCGGTCAGATAGATAATGAGCCTGTTCCTACTGCCCCATACAGTGAAGGTTAGTGGTGTTTTGACGGGGGCACCGTCAACAGTCACATATCCTGAACCCGTAGGGCTTGACGTAATAGTGATCGTAACTCCAAAGTTCGCTGTTTCAGTAATCGGCGCATTCATAGTGACAGTTGTCGAACTGCTGGCTCCCGAATAGCTGCCTGTTCCGCTTCCAGTCCACGATGCGAACGTGAAGCCGGTCTTCGCCGTAGCCTTAATCGCTACCTTTTGGCCCGCATTGTACCAATTGCTGCTGAGGCCACGATGCCGGATAAGGAGATCGTTGACAATACAAGTTCAACCGAGGACAGCTGAAGCAAATCATTGAACGCTCCTGCTTCGCCCACGACGACAAGAATGAATCCGCAGAGGAGGGATAAGCCCAACAGCTTCCTCAGTACTTTCTCTCGTTTACGAGCATCTAATCGGCCGACGACAATCCTAACTAGGCCCAGCGGTAACCCGACGTAGAACGCGCCCATTAGCGTACTAGCAAACAAACCTGAAAGAAGAACTGCAAATTCTGGGAACCCACCGGCGAACGTAAACATGGCTTGCGAGACAAATAATATTCCAATCAGTGGGTAGAGAATAGCCTTCATGAGCGTTCTCTGAACCCAGTGGGTGGATATGTAGCCCGCCACGGCCGGGCTGAATGAGTAGTACCAGGCGTTGAAGATAATCATGAAGTTCGATCCAAGGCGGGTTCTCATGATTGAATTGTCGCGAAAGTTGCGGAGCAACTGAACTTCAGGCGCTAGCTGTGAGCCAAAGGTGGCCGTGGCTATCAGGCAGGTTGGTCCGGTGGGGTAGGTTGTTGTGCTGTGACTGGAGGTGGAAACAGAAACCGTGGACAGCGTGCTGGTGGTACGAGAAGTCGAAGAAGTCGACGTAGTGCTGGAACTGGAGAGCATGGAACTCGTAGTCGAAGTGCGATTGGAGCTGGTTACGGATGTTTTCGTCGTAGATGTGCTACTGGAAACTGAAGTTGAAGCGGTAGTCGCCGTGCTAGTAAAGGTCAATCCGGACTGCACTGTGATCGGTATGGTTGAATTAGCGTCAGGGTAGCCCGCCGCAGACACTGCGCAGGTAATGTTGTAAACTGTTGTTTGGTTTAGAACTCGGACGGCCCAAGAGACGACCTGATTGCTCGTGTCGTTGAAATTGCCCCCTGTGCTTGACCGGTCGTAGGTTGGGGAGACCGATTCGAATGTGTTCGTAGTCACATTCGCGGTGAATATGCAAGACTCATTTTGCGCGGAGGTTGAGCAATTCGGGGTTATATGCACGGAAGGAGATTGGGTGCTCAATTCGATTTGAAGACTCCATTGCACATTGCCCCCCAGTCCCAGAGGGTCAGCGTTAATGGTAATCGTGTGTGGCCCCGCAGCTAAACTGACTCCGGTCGTGTTCAACGCCACGCCCCATAGTTTCTGATAATTAGTTGGCGGAAGAGCCGACGGTTGGCCGTAGGCATCTTATCCGTATTTAGCCGGGTTACAACCTCAGAGATCTTGTAGCCCTTGTACAGCTCTCGGATGCGGGGATGATCGTTGTAAGTGAGCAGCCACTTGCCCCTAACCTTGGACAGGAGCGTGGAGAGGTCGAGGAAGTCTCTGCTGCGTCCAGTAAAACAGACTGGCAGGAGGGCTGTAGCCATGCCTCATCGATTCTCCTCCAGTCCACGCGAGCTGTATCTTCGCTTCGAGAGGCAGGTACTCTAGTCTATAGAAGACTTGGGCCTGCTGAAGGCTGTTGGTTTCTCTGAAGAAAGCAAGCAGATTAGTGGTATCATTCCTAACCGCCGCCACAACTTGATCTGTACCCATAGTGATCCATATACCGTTGACCATTGAAACTGCGAGAACCAAAGTGTCATGTTTCTTGAACTGACTCTGGCAAGAAAGCCAATACAGAACCTGCAACTCAGTGTTGTAATTTGGTACCGAGTATCCGAAATCTGCAGGATCAGGAGTCCCCCCTTTCAACATCAACTCGAATGCTTCTTTCACCTCAGGATTCGTCGCGTTCAACGCGAGGTAAGTGATCTGGGCAACGGCTGTTGCGTTCGCAAATTGAGGGTACGGTTCGGGTTCCGGAAGCTCTGCAACTCAGCAGCGAGTTGAACATAAGACTGCGTACCATTCGCCTCAAGCAGCGTCAAGTAGTAGCTGACTGGTTGGAGCTTTCCAATTGTGATCCACTGGGTTGGCGGATACGACAACGACGTTGTGCTGGTCGTGGTTGACACTGCTGTCTGAAGACTACTGCTTGTTGAAGATGGGTTAGTTGTGGATTCTCCGATGGACCTGTTCCAGACCGAGAAGGATCCGATGCTACCCACCGCAACAACTACTAGGAGGAGGATGCCGAGAATCTTCCAGCGTGATGAGGACAACCGGGTTCTAGCGGAAAAACCTCCTAGTAGTGAATAACGGTTCCCATATCATATGGCATGACGCAACTGTTTTTCGTTAGCCAAATAGCCACTCGGAGTTCTGCAATTCAGAAGTTCAGTAAACTCTTCCTGTGGGTCCTGAGTAGAGTAAGTGTACCCTAGCTTAGTGGTTTCTGTTTGTCTTTCTGCGCAAGGAAGTCGCGGACGGCGTCTATTACGATTCTCTTTGTGGCTTCGATCGGGTAAAGGCTCGTGTCGATCTTAAGGTCGTAGATTGACAGGCCATTAACGTCGATTCCATAGTATTTCATGTACCGCTCCCGTTGAATTGATTCTCGAAACTCGGTTTCCCTGCGCGCTTCGTCAAGGCTGACGTGGTCCCGTTCCGCTATTCTTCTGCACCTCACCTCTTTCGGTGCGGTCAGCAATACCTTCACATCAACTAACTCTTTTGCCATCCAGGCTCCCAGTTGCGCGTCGATCACAACCATTCCCTTCTCAGCTTCGGCCTTCGTTCGTTCGTCCAACATTCGGTCAATGCTTGGGTCCAAGGCAGCGCGAGCACTCAGCGCTTCTAACGACAAATTCTCTTCTCTGGCTAATCCTCTGAACAGTTCCCCGGCTGAAACATATCGCAGGCGCAAAGCTTCAGCCAACGCCTTGGCATATGTCGACTTGCCCGTTCCGTGGGGGCCGCTGACCGTGACCACGGGCCCCGGCATCGACACTACCTTACTCTAGCATTTTGTCGAACCATTGAGCGCAGGCAAGAGTGACATAGAACACCGGCGAATGGCCTACTGGGTCGTTTCGACGATTTCGGTACACTTTGACTCGACCCTGCCATGACTCCCCTTAGCGGCATACCGCACGACGCGCAGACGCCACGTCTGGACCTTCCCCGTCGGTAGTGGGTTCTCGCCCTTCCGCCCGGTAGGGGAACGACCTTGCGTTTTATGTTTCTATTGCGAAGATAACGTCTTGGCAATTAGTTTTCACTCATCCCTATACCGAAAATTCTCATCAAAGGTAGGTTCACGGAGAAAGAGCACAGTAGATACCAGTAGAAGAACGTTAACGGCACTCCAAGGGAAGTCACAGCTGACAGAAACGGGAGTGGGTAGGGAGCGTACGCCACTGGATAGTGTCCAAGAACGGCGTTCAGCGTGTACCATACCACGAGGAATGGTACAAAGGTGACCGCTGTAACCTTCATTTGCTCCATGCTTGCACGGGACTGTTGTTTCATCATAGCTTGACTCTTTTTCATCAACTTGGAAACAGTCTGTTCATCTTTAGTTTTCTTGGCGGCGTTCAGTTCCTTCTGCCACGCTTGGACCTCTTTCATGGTCGACCGCACCATATCGTAATCAACGAGCAGCTTAGCCGCCGTGGACGAGATCAGCGACATAACGATTGCCACTCCTATCGTGAACAGCGTGGATAAGGGCATTTGTGGGGGATTGCCTATGTAGGGGCCTAATGCTCCCTTCACCCAAGCCACGACCGGAGTGGTTATGAAACCTAAGAAAGGCGGTGCGGTTGCATTAGTCGTAGTCGTCGTGCTCGTGACGTTCGCTTGTAGAACATGCGTGGTTTGATCTGGCTGGGCCATTGCATCATGGCTTGAGGCGGAGGCTGGTACCGTTGAAAGTGCGATTGTTAAGAAAATGAAGAGGGCGAATGCAAGGAGGGTTGTTTTGGTTCGAGAGTTCATGTTTATGCTCCCACTAGCTTACGTATCACTTCGAATAGTTCTTGGGCTGCCTGCTTCTGACTACCTGGGTCATTTCTTATAACCTTAACAGGGGCACCCGTGGCCATCGCCGAAGCTGCAGCCGTAGCCCTCGACCACTCCAAGTCGAAACGAATTTCATCCACCACGGCGGCTTCTCTCTTGCGGTCCATATCGCCGCGGCGCCTTCCGGCAATCTGCTCGGGATCTGCCTCGATCAGTACTAGTAAACGGGGGTTGAGTTTCTGAAGGACATTCTGAGGGAGCCCCGCCCACATGCCGACCGTTGTCTTCACGAACATGTGGGTATCAACGACGACTGTTCCCTGGCCGGTTCTATTCGTGATTTCGCTTGCCGCCAATTCTTGCACCTTCCGTTGTGTCTCCAGATCCTGTTCTCGTATTTGATCCCGATTCATTTGTTTACCAAGTTCTCGGAGGACTTCGTTCATAATAGTTCCAAAGTTCAAGACGCTTAGGTTAGCATGGTTTTGCCTAGCTAGGTCTTGAAGTTCGCTTAAGACCGAGGTCTTTCCCACGCCGGGAATGCCGGTCACGACGACCGATCGGCCCAGCGACTATTCACCTAGGAATCCTTTGGCCGCAGGATAGAGTTCCGTAATCCTCTCCTGGACGAAGATCTGGTAGTATTGCTCTATGATACCGACGGTAAGCAGGATTCCTGTACCTGAACCGAATGCTCCGAGGAAGTCGGCGCCCGCAGCAATGGCTCCAATCAATATTGCGCCAAGAATCGTGACTGCAGGTATGTACCTGTCGAGCATCTGCCTAATCGGAACTTCCGACCGCCTGAATCCTTCAATCTGCATTCCTGAGTCCAGTAACTGTCTCGCGACGGTGCGTGAATCCATACCACCAACCTCTACCCAAGTTACCGCAAAGAATACACAACCGATGATCAACAGGACAGCGTAAACTAACGCTCTGAAAGGATCGGCCATCGTGAGTGATAGTGACTGAGGAGGAACTACGTAGTAGACCAGGCCGCCTGAGGGTTGGTATTGTTGGCCTTGGATAGTAAACCTGCCTAGCAGATTGAGCCAGAAGTTCGCGTTGAGGTTGTTGTACCTTTGCCATATGAGCTGGGAGATGAAGTAGATGTTGCCGAACAGGGCCGCGGCGAAGATGACTGGTATGTTTGAAACATAGAAGAGCTTCAAGGGGAATTTTCCGCGGAAACCGCGGTACTTGGCGTATGAAACTGGAATCTCGACGCGCATTCCGTTGAAGTAGATTATGATGCCGAATACGCCCAATGTTGTGATGAATGCCACCATGTCCGGTAGTCCCCCCGTCCGAGCTAGGATGTTCCTTATGTTCGAGCCGCCTGTGATTCCCTGCACGAAGGCGATTATGGCTCCGAGGTATTTGCCATCGCTCATTGGACCCATTGGGGCCACTGAGTCCCACCAAATCGTGGAGGCGACTCCTGCCGCGATGAAAAGGCTGATTCCGCTGCCGAGGCCCCATCCTTTCTGCAGGAGCTCATCCAGTAACAGGACGATAATCCCCGCCCCCACCAGTTGCAGCATTATCACTATCTCAGTCGTTACGGGTATTGAACCGTAAGTTCCTCCCAATATGTAAGCAGAGGATTCGAACACGGTCATTACGACCGACAAAATCTTGCTTGCGCTGGTGAAGAGCGAGCGATCCTCAGGGTTGCTCATGTCGATGTTAACCATCTTGGAACCGGCTAAGACCTGGAGTATCAGGCCGGCCGTGACGATTGGGCCAATTCCAAGTTCCATCAGGGTACCTCGGTTTGAAGCAAAGATGACCCTCAGCGAACCGAGCGGGTCGTTCAGACCCGCGTTACCAATCCCGTAGAGGGGTGTTTGTGACATGACGAAATAGATTATGAGTGCAATCGCGGTCCAGAAGATCTTCTCGTTAAATGCTACTTTACGGTCCGGTGCCTTGATGTCGGGAAAGAATCGGGCAATAGGTTTGAAGAGCTCGATAAACCGGACCATTCAATGTCACTTGGCCGGGGCCGGAACGGCGCTTAGTAATTCTCCGCCGGCTTCTTTCAGTTTTTTCGCCGCGGCGTCGGAGCACTCATCCACTTTTACCTGAACGGGTCGCGATATCGAACCCCCGCCCAATAGCTTCCTAAACCCGAGCTCCTTCAAATCAACAACGACTTTATCCCCTGCCATTTGGGCCTTCTTGTCGGAAGTAAGTCGGTCAACGAGGACCGATAGTTGGATGAGATTCATCGTGCCGCCTTGGTCCTTTGCCGGGGCGACCGCGGTGAATCCCTTCTTTCCTTTGTAATGCATGTGCGCGAATTCGCCTGACCTTATGAGGCTTGAACGTTTATGTCGGTACCTCCCGGACTTGCCGCTACCGCCCTGCATTCCGGTCCCTCGATGCTGGCCGGAGGTCCCCCATCCGCAGGTTCGTGTACCTCTCCTGCGCCGACTTCTTCTCAACCGAGTTGCCAATTCAATTAGCCTTCCTGAAGGTGCCGTTGAATGTTCGAGTGTCGAAAGTGCCTAAGATAAATGTTTGCGAAACAACTGTACGCCGGAAAGGTCGATTCTTTCAAGCCAACGTAAACGAATAGCTGGCATCACGGGAGGGAGGCAAGGTATTCAGGGAGACAATACGATCTTCCCACATTCCCCGGAACCGACTAATCTCATTGCTTCATCGATTTGGTCGAGCTGCATGCGGTGAGTAATCAATGGTCGAATGTCAAGTTTCTTGGACTTCAGAAGATCGTCGAGCATATACCAGGTTTTGAACATTTCTCGGCCTACAATGCCGCGAACATGAGCTTCCTTGAAGATGACGTCATCCGCCAGGTTTAGACGAACGTCGGCTGACGGAAGGCCGAATACTATGACCGTTCCACCGTTCCTTACTGATCTGAATGCGTTGCGAATGGCAAGTTCGTTTCCGGACATTTCGAGAACGACGCCGGCTCCACGGCCATTCGTGTCATTATGTATCTCGGCTACAGGGTCGATAGTTTTTGAATTAATCACTTTTGACGCCCCCATTGTCTTCGCGAGCCTTAGCCTGTAATCATTGACATCGACAGCTGTCACCGAGAGGGCCCCCGATACACTCGTCAGGGCTACCGCGGAGAGCCCAACTGGGCCGCAGCCGAAGATGGTAACGTGCGAACCTGGTATGTCCGCGGCGAAAGCGGCATGCACGGCGTTCCCTAACGGTTCTAGGACGGAGGCGGTTTCAACGGGTACTTCTTCCGGGATTGGCCAAGCATTTTGCTCCGGAATTTTTACGTAATCGGCAAATGAGCCGTCGACGTCTACGCCTATTATTCGCAGTCTTTCACAGATGTGCGAGTTTCCGGTCCGACATTGATAGCATCTCCCACAGCCGATATGGCTCTCAGCGGCTACCATGTCTCCAACTTTATGGGAGGTCACGTCCGGCGCTGCTTCGACGATTTCGCCTGCGAACTCGTGGCCTATGATGCGAGGGGGCCTTATGTGCGCTTGTGCCCATTCATCCCACTTGTAGATGTGGTAATCGGTCCCACAGACGGAGGTCACTTTGACCTTCACGAGCACTTCGTGGCTGCCGGGTTTGGGTTCCTCGGCATCGATCTTTACGATGCCAGGTTCAGGTCGCATTTTCGCGAAAGCTTTCACTGTGGTCTTCTTCTCGTGTCACTTAGCTTCCGGTTTGGCCCTTTAGCTTTTGCTTGCTGGTTTCTGGGGCAAAGATATTTGGCGAAGGACGAATTCAGCCATTGGTGAGAAGCTATGGGTCAGTCATCGAACCTAAAGAGAAATCCAACTTCGTTTCTTCGTGAGGAATTTGAACGGTTAGCATCTGAGGATCTTGATTGGCGAATTCGTGTTTTGGGCAGTAGTAACGGGCCTTGGACCGTAGTGTCCGGAAAAAAGGTGCTGATGCTTTGCTCTAATAATTACCTTAACTTGACGAATCATCCGAAAGTGAAGAAAGCGGCTATGGATGCAATAGAGAAATTCGGCGCCGGGTCTGGCTCTGTCCGACCCATTGCGGGTACTATGCAGGCACATGTAGAACTTGAAGAAGCACTCGCGAAATACAAGGGCACCGAGGCGTCTCTTGCTTATTCAACCGGGTTTGCCACTAATGCGGGACTCTTGCCGCAGCTCGCTGGCGAAGGTGACTTGATAATCAGCGATGAGCTCAATCACGGGAGCATCATTGACGGAGTGCGATTGAGCCGAGCTGAGCGGACCGTGTACAAGCACGGTGACGCGAAAGATTTGCGTCGGGTTCTAAGTGAAGCTGAGAAGAAGAGTTACAAGCATATCCTGATCGTGACTGATGGCGTCTTCAGTATGGACGGTGACATTGCGCCTGCGGACAGGATTGTTGAACTTGCGAAGGAGCACGGCGCGATGACATACATCGATGATGCGCATGGCGATGGAGTTCTTGGTAAGGCGGGACGCGGAATCACATCTCACTTCCATATCGAGAATCGAGTTGACGTAGAGATGGGTACATTCTCGAAAGCGTTCGGTGTTGTGGGTGGGTACATAGCGGGTTCCCGTGACCTTGTAAATTTCGCTTTTAACAAGTCGAGAACTTGGCTACTCAGCGGCTCACACCCGGCCAGTGTCGTCGCCTCATGCAAGGCCAGCATCGAAGTCGTACAAGATGAGCCTCAGCACTTACAGAGACTTTGGGAGAATACTCGTTATTTCAAGGCCGGCTTACAGAAACTAGGTTTTGACACAGGCAAAAGCCAAACTCCGATCACCCCGGTAATTGTCGGTCAAAGCTCAACGGCGCGAAAGATGAGTGAAATGTTGTTTGAGGCGAACGTGTTCGCATTGCCGATCGTCTTTCCGATGGTTGCTCGGGATAGGGCTAGAATTCGAACAATTATGAACGCCGGCCATACGAGAGCCGACCTGGAGTTCGCCCTTGAGGTCTTTGAGAAAAGTGGTAAGACTCTGGGCGTCATTTAGGGTGGGGACGGGGGAAGGTGGGCTCCACCCTGCACCCATGGAACTGCTTGCAAAATGACTTCGCTTAAGGTAATATCGGTGCCGCTAAGCTACCCAGTCTTTCGGCGTGACGATTCCGTAGGTGCTGCGCAGTGCCTCGTATACTGCGAAAGCCATCGAGCCTAAGGTGCTGGTTGACCCGAAGCTTCTGGTCCAACAGTCCTTGACTCCGGCTAATGTTAGAATAATCTTTGGTGTTTCTCCGCCTACCAAGCCGAGTCCTCGTGGGCCGGGTAGCACTTCGATTCCGACGCTTCCGCACTTGCCCCTTACTTTGAAGGGTATTGAGTGTGATTGTCCGCATCCACATTCCCAGCTTCCGCAGCCGCGGCGTATTGGGACAACTCCAAGTTTGGCTGCGAGGGTTGCTTTGTCGATTGCACTTCGCACCTGTCTTGCTTTGCCCTGCCCTACACCGAGGAACCCTGTGCCGTTTCCCACGGCAACGACGGCTTTGAACCGTGATTTTTCTCCTGCGTCTGTTTGTTTTTGCACAAAGCCGATACCCAAGACCTCCTGTCTCAGGCCGGGTAGGAGAACGTCTACGATTTCTGGTTCCTTAATCTTCAATCCTTGGGTGAAGATGTCTTCCAGTGAGATGATTTGTCCGCTCTGTACCATTCTGCCGACCTTGGTTTTTGGTACCCAGCCGGCTTCTTGCCTTTGGGTTTGTGCGGTTTGCAACTTAGCGTCTCCTGGAAAGTTTGTGTGTGTCTACGTACTCATCAAGGTGAGCTGCGCCTCTGAAGGCGCCGCCTTTGGCCATCAGCGATAGCTTTCTGTAGACGTCTGTAGTGATGAAACGTTTGTCTCTTAACGTTCGAAGTCTGTTTCTTACCGACCTAATTCGAACGACCCATTTTCTTTTGCGGTGTGTTACCGACCCCTTGATGCTGCCTGGACCTTTGTGGCGGCCTGCTAGGAGTTCCTCTCGTCTAGCTCGTTTTCTTCCTCTGCTTATCCCGGCTTCGGGCATTTTTCTGATGCTTCCTTCGTGAATGAGTTTCCTGATTTCCTCTCGGGTTATAGCTGAGGAAACTCGGTCGGTGTCGTCTGGGTCGATCCATACTCTGCCCTGGCCGACTTTCATTAGTTCGGCCGCCAATCTCCTTTGGCCTACTACGCTCATTTCTTGCTCCTCTTCTTTGTCTTCTTAGCTGTCTTTCGTTTCTTTGGGGGTTCTTTTGTGGTTTCTGTTTCCTTTGCCTCTGCCTCTGCTCCGGTGTCTGCGGCCAATGCTTCGGTTGTTGGTTCAATTGCGGTTTCGGCTGCTGGTTCGGTTGGTGCGATTGGTTCAGTCGGCTCTGTTGGTTTGGTTACGGTCACTTCAGGCGCGATCGCCGGTTCCTTCTTTGGTCCTGGGTTCAGGATTCTTATGTTCGCCTTCTTGGCTTGGTCGATGATGGTGACTCGTTTTCTTTCGCCGACGGTGTGTGCTATTCTGGCGGCTTGGGTTTTCGGATTGATTCCCGTAAGGTCGCTGGGCCTCCAAACCATTATTTCCGCTAGCCCTGACGGGTGTTCTCCGCGTCGTGCCTTAGGGCGGGCATAGCCTATCTTAACTACGGGTGGCCAGCCTTTTTTGCTTCGTCTCACTCTGCTCGTCTTGCCGCGCGGGCTTCGCCATGATTCTCGAATTCTCTTGTATCGCCAGCTTTCCTCTCTGACGAAACGTGGGCGTCTGTATGACAACTTACATCCCCTCATTCTTTTCGAAGATGTATATGCCGTCCAAGAATACTCGTTGGTCTTTGTCGGGTATCTTGGTTGCGTATTGAATATTCGCGGCTGTCTGGCTCACATCGCTCAAGTTGATTCCTTGAACATGGATTTCATCGCTTGCGAGTTTCACTTTCGCGGAGCCGACTATCTTCACTACTCGTGCGGTCTTTTCGCCGGTGAAGTTGTCTATTGTCAGCTTCTTTTCTTTCTCATTTACTTTGACTGTTACGGGAAAGTGCGCGTAAACAATCTTCAGCTTGTAGGTGAAACCGTTAGTTACTCCTCGTATCATATTGCGTACGTGAGCTAAGGCGGTGCCCACCAAGGCTATCTCGCGTTTCTTTGCCCATGGGGCGTAGACTCTGATACTCTGTCCTTCTACCGCAAACTGGACGGGGAGGTGTGCAAAGTCTTCCTGGATGGTGCCTTTCGGGCCGGTCGCCTTGATTGTGCGGCCTTGAATCTCTATCTTTACGCCATCTGGAATCTGAAGTTTCCTCTCTGTTATTTCGACGCGCACCATCTTTGTTAACCTACATATACTTCTTGAAGCCTAACCCCGGTGCGAGTTCCCGAAAACATTGGCGGCAAACATTGAGGCCGTATTTTCGGATGACGGGGCCGTATTGGCCGCATCGTTTACAGGGACGGCTTCCTTTTCCGTACTTTCGAACCTTCTTCTGTTTTATCTTCGCCATTGTTCGGCCCTACTTGATTTGGACTCCGAATTTGTCCGTCATGAATTTGACGGCGTCTTCTCGGTGCACCCGGTGTGATTTGCCGATCCTAGATGGTCGGATTCTTCGTCTCTTCACGCGGTAGCCTGGGCGTTCGAGGGTACCGATTATGTCCATGCCGAAGATACCGAGTTCGGGTTGATATTTTGTGCCCGGGATCTCTATGTGTTCCTTTACGCCGAATGCGAAGTTTCCGTTCTCGTCGAAGCTTGATCCCTTGAGCGTGTTTGAGACGGCCTCGAGTCCGCGTTTAAGAAATTCGTTTGCCCTGTCTCCCCTTAGCGTAGTGAGGCAAGCGATGGGTTCACCTTCACGTATGCCGAACTCTTTCACAGTTTGTTTGGCTTGCCTTGTGCAGGTCTTTTGTCCCGTTAATTCTTCGAGAACCTTTCTGGCTTTCTCAAGCTGTTCACCTGATTTACCTACGGCGATGTGGACGGTTACCTTTGCGAGCTTGATCGTGCACATGGGGTTTTCTTTTACGGTCTCCGTCACGGCTTCCATACCTAGGTTGCCTCCAGCTTGATGGATGGTTTGTCGGTGCCGACCACGAACGTGTAGTCGACCATCGTGTCGAATTTACTTCCTGCATCGTCCTCGATTCGGACCATGGCGGGTCTCGTTGCGTTTCCTCGCTGAAGCTCTACTATCTTGCCGCTTTTTCCGATGTTTCGGCCGGCGGTCACTAAGGCGTAGTTGCCCTTTTCGAATTTTATGTGGTTTAATATTCGTTGGGTTGGTACGCTGATGCGTAGAGTGTCGTTGGTTGCGAATGCGGCGGATTGTGAATCGGTTGCGGGAAAGGCTAGGCTGCGCCCATCATGTGTTCCGTACTGAATCTTGCCTTTGGGGGCGGTGGATTTTCGGAGGATCTTGCATAGTTTGAACTTGGCTTCTTCCTTCGAAATTTGCACCAAACCCAAGCCTTTGCCTTTTATCGGGAGCATTCGGTAGGCCAGGTTTGCATCAGTGAATTCCAGGACATCCATTAGACCGGCGGGATAGTTCTTGACTCGAGGCCGCCCGTCAATCTTGACTTTGCGGGCGGCAACAATCCTCGAAACTTCCCTTCTGGTTTTCGCTAGACCGAGTTCATCCCGGACGACGATATCTAGCGGTAGGCTGTGTGAGCCTGGGTGTGGGCCAGGCGTGGGTTTAGGTGCCCAGGGATGTTCCTTGCGGTGGATTGGCCAGTAGCCTGGGGAGGCCAAACGTTTCAGGTGTCCGAGTCCGCCTTTGCGTGCCATTATTCAGTTCCTTCTTTGGCGGCGGAAGTTGGGGTTGGTTTGATCGATTCTGCTCGCCATTTGTCGTCAAGATTGAGTTTCGTGATTATTACCTTGGATGCGTGGACTGATACGTTGGTTGAGGTTCCGGAAGTCATTTCTCGAGTGACTCCCTCCACGAACAACCGTCGGCCGTCAGTGTCGACGCTGTTTACCTTCCCTTCGACGCCAGCGAAATCACCTCGAACGATCTTTACCGTATCGCCCTTGCGGACGGGGTATGACCTGCGTCCCTGGGCTTGTCGTAGCTCGTCCGAGAGTGGTGCGGCCATTAGTTTTCGCAGTTTCTGACCCTGAGCGTCATAGATTTCTTTGCGCTGTTGCGATGGTCGGGCCAAGTTCCATCCCTCAGATTATGATGCTTGCGAGGTTGGCAACCCTCGGCCATCGTTCTGCTGCTTCTTTCGCCACGGGGCCGCGAATCTCAGTTCCCTTCAACTCGCCTTCGGGAGTCATGATGACTGCGGCGTTATCGTGAAACGAGAGTCTTGTTCCGTCGGGGCGCCTGAATGCCCGGACTTGACGCACGACGACCGCCGGGAACATTTGTCGACGGAGATCAGGGGTACCCTTGGAAACCGATATCATGACCATGTCGCCGACGCAGGCTGCTGGCACTCTCCTCAGCCGGCTGTGGGTACCGAGAACTTGTATGATCTTCAGCTCTTTTGCGCCCGTGTTATCAGCGCAGTTGACTCGGCAACCGTTCGGCAGTCCACGTGCTATGCGCGGTCGGTATTCTACCATTCCCTTTGCGCTTACTGCACGTGTCTTTGGCGCTGGCAATGTATACTCACGTAAGGCGCTGCTGAACGTATCTGCAACAAATTAAGGTTACGGAGCAAAAATTTGCATTGTCGTGTTTCATTGTGTGTCTAGAAGGAAGCTGTTACAGTATTTGTTGTTCGCGGGTGTTAATCCTTGCGGTCGTCGTTGGGTTGCTGGCAGACGCGACAGTAGATTACGGTATGGTTCACTGGGAAACCAGCTTGCAATTCTTCGCCAGGAAAGAAGCCAAGACATGGGAGTCCGTTACGGCGGGAAGCGTTTCGGTTGGCAAGGCATCAACCAACCTGACAGTAGCTGATGACCGATCTCCCGTAAAATGTATTGTCCAGCCACAGATTTGCAACGCTGTCGCCGCCATTGGCTACCTTAAGTTTCATCTTGCCGCATCTCGCTGAGAATCCAGGCTAGAGGATAATGAAATAGGAACCTCAAGGGTTCGACACCCTAGAGCGATACTAGGAACCTAAGGGGGCAATTCATTGAGGAAACGTTTAGCTGAAGTTCGCGGTTTCGGTGATGGCCGCGTTCATCGTAATTGTCGCTGGATTCTTAGTGCCAGTGTAGCTTCCGGAACCCATACCCTTCCAACCCTTGAACGTCCAGCCGGGGTTGGGCGTGGCGGTGAGGGTGACCTTCGAGCCAGCGTTATACCATCCACCGCTTACCACGCTGACCGTTCCGCCTCCGGAGGGGCTCACGTTTATGGTTAGCTGGTACTGCTTCTGGAAAGTGGCGGTGTAAGTGGTCTTCGCGCCTGGAACCGTTATGATGTGGGACTGTGCGCCTCCATCGCTCCAGCCCGTGAAGACGTATTGGCATCCGGTTCCGCAGCTGACGGGTGAGTTCGCTGCGAGCGTTATTTTTCCCCCAATCCCCCAGACGGAAGTCTCAGGAGTCTTCACGGAGGCGCCGTTAACAGTCACGTAACCCGAACCCGTGGGGGTGGAGGTTACGGTGATCGAGACACCGAAGTACGCCGTCTCAGAGATCGCCGCAACCATCGGGACGCTTCTGGAAGCGTATTGTGGACCGACCCAAATATCTGTGCCTCCGGGTCCGATCTCGAACCACAGAAGGAACGCGTAGCCGGACTTCGCCGTAGCCGTAATCGCCACCGACGCACCCGCATTATGCCACCCACTCGCCGGCGTAACGGCACCATACGCCGCTGAGTTCACGTGCATGGCCAGGTAGTACTGGTTCTGGTAAGTGAAGGCGCGAGTCGCGGTTCCGGAGATGGTCCCGCTCGTCGCTTGAGACGTAATCCACTGCTCCGTCCGTGAGGTCAAACAAATATAACAAAGCGGATTCGTGACGGACCATGAGGACCCGGCGTCAAACCAGTAAGCGCAGGCAGAGGGGAAACCCACACAAACAGGCGTGCTGAATAAGACTTCGGCCTCATTGTAGCCGAAATAATTCGCTGAGAACTTTGGAACGGAGTAACCCGACCCCCCACCCACCACGGAGTATGAAAGCTTCTGCAAAAACTGATGGTAGAACACGAACACCACGGTTGTGGCTGAAACAGCAAATCCGGAGAGAGCCTGGTTGATTTTTATGATCCAATGTTCCGTTGACGTTGAACCCGTCAGCTCAAAAGGCGAGACCGACCATACGGAACCCGCGTCCGCCGTCACGCTCTTCGCAGTCTTAGTGAGCGTCAAAGACTTCGACGCCCCATTCAGAACGTAATGGAAGACCGGTGCGGTGGGGCTCCCACCGCCCACAATCGAGTAACTCACAGTCATCGTCACAGTGCTGCTGTCGGCTGTGTTGCTG
>CAZHKA010000037.1:0-2678 GCA_964533505.1 uncultured Candidatus Bathyarchaeia archaeon
ACGAGGGACGCCCAAAATAAGCTGATCACCGCTCAAACATACATGACTTGTCATGTAGAACCCTCCCGCCCCACCATCCCTGTTTCATATGAACCGGCTTATCGGGCACGTCTTCAGATGCAGGATCTTAAGCTACTAGAATGTGCGCAGGAAGCGAATGCAACCTACCTCGTGACCGGGGACAAGGATCTTTTGATGCTGGGAAAGTTCGGTCGATCATTGATCATGACTCCGTTTCACTTCATCCGGAAGGTAAGATCACACTGCATTGTGATCAAACCCATCACACCTATCGAATGTCTGGCTGGAGTAGATGCAGGAAATATGCGTTTAGAACGGATGAGAAAGAAACTCGATAAGATCAGATCGCACGATAGGTATTAGACATTGCTCAGAACAGTTGCCGGGCGCTTTTTCCTTCCTTCCTGCATATTTCTTAATTCATCCCCGGCGTGCCTGGCGTCTTTGAGAAGCCGTTTCAAAGATTCGACTTATAAGCGACTGGATGGCTTTGGCGGACTTCATTCGTTGTTGGAGTTGAATACTTGAGACTAGCTGCGCTATTGGCAATCCTAGTTGGGATTGTTGGGGCTTCGTGGAGTTGGCATTTGCTCCAATGGTATTTGTCCGCTAATACCCTTACAGCGTGCATTCTGGGAACTCAATGCCCGTTAGTGTTCCAGACGTCTTTCTCATACTTCTACGGGGTGCCGATTCATCTTCTGGCGGTTGGCTGGTTTGCCGTGATGACGGTACTCGCGGGTGCTAGGGCTTATGGAATTAGCCGTGCCTCTCTAGTAGGCTTGATTGTTGGAGCATTTTGCGTGCCGGCAATAATCTACTTGGATTACATTCAACTTGCTGTAATACATGCGATTTGTTCGGATTGCGAACTAGCCCACATTCTAGGCTTGATACTTTTCATCCTATTCGTAGTTATTTACAGATCAGACCGCAAAGCGAAGAAGGATGGGTAGCGTTGGAATGGGATAAGTGCTCAGGTTGGTTCTGCGATGCCAGATTTCGCTACAGAGGCGAGCGAAAGCTTAAGCGTAGGTTTTCAATGGTCGTAACAGGGGATGATGCCTGAATGTCATCGAAGGCTAGCAAGAAAGAGATGGGCAAGCAGTCTCTCGCAAAGAAGAAGCGTCAGGGACTGAGCAAATGGGAGATCATCGCCATTCCGATTATCATCATAGTGGCGATATGGTCTGTATACTCCTTCACGCAATCGCCTACGAGCTCAAGCTCTCTCACGAATAGCGTTAGCACCACTATTTCCCAATCTGGGTTAGCGCCCGACCTCAATGTCCCTCTCCCGGTTGTCTGCTCGTCTACCTCTAACTGCCCATCTGGCTTAACGGGCCAATCGCTGACACTTGCGTCCTTCAAAGGCAAGGTAGTGCTTCTCGAGTTTATGGAGCCTTGGTGTCCCCATTGCCAACACATGGCTCCTGTCTTGGAAAGCTTGTACGCGCAGTACGGTAAACAGAACGTTGTCTTCGTCTCGGTAGCCGGACCTTGGAACGGCGCCACGGCGTCTGATGCGGCGAATTTCATTTCTCAGTATGGAGGTAGTAGCTGGTATTATGTCTACGACTCTTCGGGCACGATTTTCAGCGATTATGGAGTAAACTCCACGCCGACGTTCTTCATTCTTTCGCCCAACTGTTCAGTGGTGACCACGCTTAATGGCGAACAAACGGCGGACGCCCTGTCGGGCGCCTTGACCGAAGCGGGCGCCACATAGGCAGTCCGGTCAATTGTTCCTCGAACGTTTGAAGCGGCCTGCTTTTCATCGGACCCTATTTCGTAGCCGCGTTCTATTTTGTATATCCAGCGTGGATGAACGTGTGTGGAGCCCCGAAGGAAGGTATGAATACCTCCTCAAACTTTACCTTCGAAAGAATTCCTTTGCTGAATTTGGAAGCCATGTTCCTCAACGGGGTTTGAGCTAGGTCAACCGATGAGCCCACATATTGACTGCAGCAGCCTTTACACTTGTTATTAATGTCCGCGTACATCTCCGCCATGGTTTTCTTTGACATTTGTAACGGTTTCTCGGTCAAATCGATGATTGCCGCATCGAATTGCTCGTTCGTGGAATCTAGGAACTCGAAAGCATCACCAACCCGAACTCTGACGCGAGCGTCACCGAAAGCTCGCCTCACGCCTCGGATGAATTGAATGCACGCGTCGATTAAGAGCCGGTCGATTTCGACGAGAGTGACTTGTCGTAATGATCTGGATTCTAGGAGGCTTAGCAAAGTTTGGCCGCTTCCGCCGCCGAGAACTATCACGTTGCGGGCTTTGTTACGTTTCACGGGACCACAAAGAGCTTCGTTGAAGATCGGGGCATCATATTCCGTATGCTGTAGGTTCTGGTCGAGAAACAACATTCGCCCGTAAGCCTCATTGTCGATAATGTCTATTTGCTGAAATTTCGATCGACCAGAAAAACAGGACCGCTTGACATGATACGCAAGATGCAATCCACGATACGGCTCGTACAGAATATATTCGGACTTATCGAAACACACTTTGCCGCCCATGTCCGACATCTGGAATCATGGCCTTGAGGATTAACAATCTATATTAGACGTGTGCCGGCGTCCCAAACAAATGCATCGTCCACTTTACGATCAGCTAGTCCCTTACTACGAGCTTGTCGAAGGCCG
>CAZHKA010000038.1:0-31701 GCA_964533505.1 uncultured Candidatus Bathyarchaeia archaeon
CAAGCGCAACTCGGATCTCCAAACGTTTCAACGCAACAATACTACTACGGAGGATACTACGGCAGTTTCCAGGTCACGGTGCCCGTGTCAGCGTCATGTTCCTTCTACGCAGGTCAACTCTACGCTACAGGGTCAGCATACGATACAACATTCAACACAAATGTCGCGACTGCGAACACGGTGCTGACCTCAACGTACGGAGGCTACGGGTATACTGGACAACTCACTTTCAACCTCCCTACGTCGGTGCAGTCGCACTCGGTTCAATTCACAGTCTCAGTTTATGGCAACCAGAACGGCTACTACGGAGGATACTACGGCAACTCCTTGCTGGCCCAAACTTCGGCAACTTACGTAGTTGGCCCAAGCTACTATCAAGGCTACCCAACCTACCCGTCATACCCAACACCTAGCTATCCGAGCTATCCATCGTATCCTTCTTACCCATCATATCCATCATATCCATACAGTCCAAGTTACTCGCACTACTACAACTCAAACTACTATTACTACTACCATAACAATGGATACTACAACAATCATTACTATTGTCGGTCTTCGCGCAACTCTTGCTCACCCCACCACTGACAAGTACATCTCCAGAACGACGCCGCAAACCTCCACCTTTTTTTCTCCCGCACTTTCGCAGTCCAGACAACAGAACGCATCCACCTGTTAGGATAAGGTCCCGTGATTCGAATTGACCACAGCCCACTCGTTGACTTGGTTTAGTAATTGACGGATTTTTCCGCACAATCTTATTTTGAATGAGATATTGTGGTGCGCGTAGTTTCGAATGCTAAAACAAGGATGATTCGTCCATTGCGATTATAAGCAACTACAGCTTGTAGTCGCTAAAGCAAGAATAGCAGGTTACGAAAATATGAAACCACGCATTCATGTGATTGTGCTCTTAACCGTTTCAGCGACCTTGTTAATCCTAGCTGCGAGCAGCAGTTTCGCGTACGCGGACTCATGCACGGCCAATCTAAGTTATCCAGTAATTCCGGAGCAATACAGCACCTCGAATGTTCCTTTCGTCGTTCCCATAACGGCCTCGTGTACAACCTATTACGGCCAACTCTACGCCACCGGCAACGCTTACGATGCAACAACGAATACTGCGTTGGGTTCAGCGAACACGATCTTGTCGTCTGCAAACGGCGGAACTCAATTCAACGGCCAATTGGGCTTTAGTTTGCTCCCAGCATCGCCAAGCGATTCAGTACAAATCTCCGCCTCAATATATGGCGGCCAAGGCGGGAACCTGCTAACCCAAACTAGCGAGACAGTTCAGGTCGGCGCAGGACTACAACCCGTACAGCAGCCCATACAGCAGACTACCACGACCACCGTGACCGTAGGCCAGTGCCCATATGCTAACCCCTTACCCACAGCATATCCATCACCATACCAGCTCAATCAATCTCAATACTACCGGAACCAGCCCTACCCGCAACAGCAGCTATACGGAGGCCAACAATACCAAAGCCATCGCTCGCATTACTTTTCGCAAGGCTTCGCACACAGATCGAACAACGGAAACCTCTTCGACTACGCAGTCATTATCGCCATAATCGCAGCGGTCATCGTCTCAATAACGGCTCTATTGCTCATAGCTCGACGACCACAGCAACCGCGGCCAGTCTGGTATCCTGTCCCGCCGCCACCGCCTCCACAGTGACACAAACTCCGAGTGGAAAACTTGTCCCCTATTTTTCCTATCAGCCAGCGTACCGCGTAATATTTTGCTAAACGGAAATTAAGGGTGGAGGACCTATCCCGGGTCAATCTTTTTCTTCCAAGGGAACGAGGGGCATCACTGATCCTAGCGTGAACACGGTGCACGCCAAACCAAGCGGAACCAGCCCTACCAGCACACGAGTCGCCGCAAGAACCGGCGCGGCCGCAGATTGACGAGGTACCAAAGAAACGTAAATCGACAGGATAATTTCCATCACGAAAACCGATAAGGTCGAAATTCCGAACAGAACCGACTCACGACTAGGTCGCGAATTCTCAAATGACAAAATTACAGTCGCTCCGAGGAAAGATGAGGCCATGGAGGCTAGAGTAATGAAAGGCGTCAACGAGCTTAGAAAACGAACCTCGAAAGTCGCAGTAAAACCGCGGTGCTCAGTTGCTGTCACCATCATATTTGGGAACAGCACTGAAAGACCCACCAGTGCAACCCCAACGAGAACAACGATAATCCTCAGAAGGCCTAAGTCTTGAGAGGCTCGCACATCGTGATCACCGCATGTCTCAGCAACACTCTTCCGTTGATGTGATTTGGTTATCGAAGGTAATCCCACCCTCTCACCGCCAAACAGCATCCCGTATGCAAAACTCGCTTTCAGAACGGCTGAGGCGTATGGGGAAGCCAACCAAGGTAAGCATGGTTAGCTATATGACTTAGATTTATATCCACGATAGCTAATCCTACCGCCACTCAACTGAAGAGAAGATTAGAAATGGTTTCCGAGAAAGTGATGCATTTTCAGGGTAAGAACAAAGACCTGGCACAGCTTGCAACACAAATCTCTGGTCAACTGAAGTCCGACGGGTATAAGGTCCAATCCACAACCGCCCCGATGGGGCAGGTAATCCAAGCTCAAAAGGCAGGGATCCTAAGAGACATCATTACCGCCGACAGGTGCTTCACCATAACGATCTCCGGACAATCAAATG
Organism: uncultured Candidatus Bathyarchaeia archaeon; assembly: GCA_964533505.1. GTDB lineage: Archaea > Thermoproteota > Bathyarchaeia > 40CM-2-53-6 > 40CM-2-53-6 > FEN-987. The sequence continues at coordinate 2,692 of CAZHKA010000038.1, forward strand.
ATTTCACGGTTCACATAGGCATCGGAAAATGGATACAGAACATCGCCGTAGCGGCCGCAGAAGCGCTTTTGCTGTCAGTGTTGTTCCTCGCAATCGATGTACCAGAAATGCTCTGGACTCGACATGTTGAAGGCGAGATAGCGAGCAAGATAACGCAACTAGTCGGTTAGCTCAATCCAAGAGCCCCCGGGCCAAACTCGATTGCTTAGCGGGTAGGGTAGAACATACATATTCGATGCGATAGTATGTTGGGGGAAAGACTGGAGACAAGGCTCATGTCAAGTTCTGTAGGTGAAAAGAATTCTTTCGATGAGGCGGCCGCGATAGCGGCTGAAGAACTCAAGAAATTGCCTCCCGACCAAGTGAAAGTTGTGGCCGACTGGTGGGCTAAGCATTACATGTCAGCCGGACACAAAAGGCTGGGCAGGCTGCTGGTCGCGGTATCTAAAGGGAAACCCATCTAACGGCAACGGGCTTGGCCCAGAATGTGAATAAAGAAAACGAGTAAGCTCACTTGCCGTACTTTTTGGGATTCTTATCGAATTGCTGTTTGCAGGCCGCGGAGCAGAAGTAGAATTTCTTGCCTTCGTGCACGCTCGTGTATTTCGCATCCGATTCGTTAACGCTCATTTTGCAAATTGGATCCATAGCCACGTAGCTCACATCAATCCTGTAGTGAGTAATCTTTGCTATGAACTTTCCCAAACCTTAACTTAGGTCGGATGAGCCATTTCGAATGGAAGAAGATGCCTGAACAACGGAATCCTAGACCAAAGACTATCTCAAAGTCATTTCGAATAGATGAAACTGCATCCAAGGCTTTGGAGAAAGAAGCGGCTGCGTCGAATGTAAGTACGAACACCCTCGTAAACCAGGTGCTAAAACAGTTCGCGGATTTCGATAGTTTTGCTAGAAGAGTGAATACGGTAAAAGTGAGCGGTTCCGTCTTCCGAAGCCTTCTTGAGCAAATCGAATCCGACAAGATCATCAAAATAGCCAGGAGCGCAGGCAGCAGCATACCCCAAGCGTTCGCGGTATCGAAGAGCGGAAAAGTGAGCGTAGATTCGCTCCTGGACTACGTTCATTCTTCGGCGACGTATGCGCATCTGTTCGAATTCGACGAGACAAGTGACGGTCAAAAACGATTGATTACCCTCGTGCACGACTTCGGCCTGAATTGGTCCATTTTCCTCGTTCACTACGTAACTGCTATGTTTCAGCAGTTAGGGATTGAGCCTAAGGTGGAAATGAGCGATCGATCCGTGACATTCACATTGTAGGCGCAGTACTTGCAACACACTGCCGCTCTCTGCGCACGCCCCACTTAAGTCGCCTAAGCTTAGATTAGGTGACGAAACATACACTAAACGAAACTAGACTAGTGGCAGAGATGGCGTCCGATCCAGTTTGCGGAATGTTTGTTGAAGAGTCGGAAAACTCACTTCATACCACAGTAAGGGGCACTACCTACTACTTCTGTAGCGAGACATGCCTCAAGACATTCACCGAGCCCGAGCGCCAGTTGCGCGTTCTCAAGCTCAGTATAGCGTTCGCTATCATACTTTCTGTTCCGATACTAATCCTGTCGTATGTTCCTATGGGGTCGATAATTTCTGCGGGATCCATCGGCTGGATACTCCTCGCTCTCACAACACCGGTCCAATTCATTTCGGGATGGAGGTTCTACAGAGGAACCCTTGACGCGATTAGGATGCGGACTTCTAACATGGATGTCCTGGTAGCTCTGGGAACATCCGCGGCCTACGTTTACAGTGCTCTTTACGTGATTTTCCCAAAGCAATTGCCCTATGGCGGACTATATTTCGATACGTCCGCGGTAATCATCGTACTGATCCTTGTTGGGAAGCTGCTCGAAGAGTACGTGCGAGGCAAGGCGAGCGATTCAGTAAGAAAGCTCCTGGCACTACAACCCCTAACGGCGAGACGAATCAGGGCGGATGGTTCTGAGGAAGAGATCCCTCTACAAGAGGTGACCGTAGATGACGTTCTCGTTGTGAGGCCGGGAGAAAGGATACCGACCGACGGAGCGGTCATCGAAGGCCGTTCGTCGGTTGATGAAAAGATGCTGATCGGAGAGAGCATACCTGTTGAGAAGGAAGCGGGAAGTCCCGTATTCGGAGCGACAATCAACGGAACAGGCTCCTTGAAGCTCAAAGCAACACGTGTAGGTTCAGATACAACTCTTTCAAAGATAGTCAAGGTGGTTGAAGAAGCTCAAGCCAGCAAAGGGCCAATCGAACGGCTTGCAAACAAAGTCTCCACATACTTCGTCCCCGTTGTGATAGCAGTCGCTCTCGCCTCCTTTGGGTTCTGGACCATGGTTGCCGGCCGGCCCGTCAGCTTCGGAATCACCACGGCCGTGGCCGTGCTTATCATCGCTTGTCCCTGCGCTCTGGGCCTTGCAACCCCGGCTGCAGTTGTCACGGGCGCTGGAAAGGGCGCCGAAAATGGAATCTTGATCAAAGGCGGAGAGTACCTAGAAAGGATGCAGAAGATCAACACGATCATCTTCGATAAGACCGGAACGTTGACTGAAGGCAAACCATCGGTAACGGACATCATTACGTTTCGCGGGTTCCGGGAGAAGGAGATCATTGAAATGGCGGCAGTCGCCGAAAAGCAATCAGAACATCCCCTTGCCTCCGCAATACTGCAAAGAGCGAAGAACGAACTAGGCGACAAGGACATAGCTGACGCAGATTCATTCGAAGCGATTACAGGCCAAGGAATCAAAGCGTCCTTCGCAGGAAAGCGACTGCTCTTCGGCAACACAAAGATCCTTGACGCATTCGGCATCAAGCTAAGCGAAGAGGCTACGCAGACACTGAGAAATCTCCGGAATGATGGCAAGACGGCGATGATTCTGGCAGTAAACGGCAGCATCGTCGGAATAGTGGCTGCGGCGGATACCATGAAAGACCACGTCCCCGACGCCATACAGCAACTCAAGAACATGAACCTAGAGCCAGTAATGTTGACAGGAGACAATGCCGAGACAGCAGCCGCAGTTGCACGGCAGGCGGGAATAGCTAGGTACCTAGCCGAGGTCCTGCCCGCGGGCAAGGCCGATGTCGTGAGAAGGCTGCAGAAGGATGAACATAGAGTAGTGGCGATGGTGGGCGACGGAATTAACGACGCGCCGGCGCTTGCTCAGGCGGACATCGGTATTGCGATGGGTTCCGGTTCGGATATCGCGGTCGAAACAGGAGGGCTGATACTCATGCGCGACGACATAAGGGACGTCGTAGCCGGTATTCAGCTTTCAAGGAAAACAATGAGCAAGGTAAAGCAAAACCTTGGCTGGGCTTTCGGCTACAACATCGCTCTGATTCCCGTAGCGGCTGGACTCCTCTACGCCGTCACAGGCGTGTTGTTGAATCCGATACTCGCTGCAGCTGCAATGGCGCTCTCCTCGGTCAGCGTAACTGCGAACTCTCTAACGCTGCGAAGGTTCAAACCAAAACTTTGACCGGAGCAATAGTCAAATGACCTCATCAGCCCACCGCGTACGCAGACCTCGGAATAGCGAGGACAATTCTGAAGTCCAAACTCATTGACGCCAGATAAATAGCTCAGCACTCTTCAAAGCCTCATCGTTGACAGGTTCTTACAATTACAGGTCCGAAAAAACTGGCCGACTAGCATCACTCTAGTTTACGTCCGCTTCTTATCAACTAAAGGCCGTACCACCACCATCAACATGATTCTTCGCCTGCATTTCTCACCCAGATAAGGTGATTGAATACTGTCAATTCCTATGGAAGCTTTCCTTCGGATTTGACGTGTTGAGTTTAGAGTTCCTTTAGCCAACGCCCTGCACGGTAGTATGCAATCGTCGCGAGGAAGAGGCTATGCGAACAGTAAAGGGCGTAATTGCAGCCGCCATAGTAATCGGTCTAATGATAGTGGCATTTCAAGCATACTCCATCTTCTCGGCCTCAACTGCGCCGTCAACCCAGTCAAACCAGTCGTTCGCTCCCAGCCCGGGAGACATAAGCTATCCCAACCCCCTAAATCCAAACGTAACCCTGGTTGGTACGATGACCTCATTATCCGTCGCGCCTGTCTGCTCATTATCCAACCCTCCATGCGCAATTTCCAACCATCCGCTCTACTACATCACAGTAAATGGCGTGGACTACAGGCTCGTCTTTCCAAACTCGACTAAGCTACCGCAAAACAACGCCCGGATCTCGGTAACCGGCGTGTTCGTAACGCCCTCCACTTACCAAGCAAGCCAGTGGACTCCACAGATGTACTTCCGCGGCGACATCTACGTTACCTCATACACGTACGTATCTCCATACATCTAGAGACAAATTCCCACTGCAACCAGCAATGGCGCATCTCCGAAACCAACATGGTAGACCAACACTCTTAGCGGATACTGGCAGCCATTGGAACGACTACTCTAGACCAAGCGCTCTGACATGTAATAGGTCGCATGCAATTTTGGGTAGGACTTTGGAATAAATTCGGCATTCGCTCAAGTAATAGAACCGGGTGGCTTTATCCGTATCGCCGACAAGAGTTACTCTGAAGCCAATTCGCTGACGAGCCGAAATTATGAATTCACAGGAGTAAGGGAAGGATTGAGGCGCTTCATAATAGGCATAGTAATCGTTGGCTTGCTATTTATTGCCACTGCCGCTCTTTACTACGCGTATGTGCAACCGAAGACGACGAACGAGATAGAACTTGATGGTGTGCAGTTGAGCGTAGAACTCGCGACCACTCCTGCCGCCCAACAACAAGGCCTATCTGATCGCGATTCGATGCCCGCTAATCATGGGATGCTATTCATCTTCACCCAAGGAGCCGAATGGGGGTTCTGGATGCACGAAATGAGGTTCCCATTAGACATCATCTGGTTCAATGCCGACAGACAGGTAGTCTTCATCGAACAGGACTTGCCGCCTTGCACGCCTACATCGTGCCCGGTCTACACTCCACCAGTCAACGCAATGTATGTTCTCGAGGTTAACGCGGGGTTTGTAAAGGCGAACGCCGTCAAGCTTGGAGACACCTTTAGCTTCGTGTAACAGATCCTCTGGCTGGAGAGCACCGGATAACGGAGGCTCACGGAGATGGAGAAACTGATGAAGCAACAGTATCAGACGAGAATGGGTAGGCTGAGAGAAAAATTAGCGGAGAAAGGGCTCACCGGCGTTTTGATTGCTCCGGGTGCAAACCTGAGATATTACACGGGTGGGAACTCGCTTCTCGTGGAAAGACCATTTTTCATGATTGTCCCGACCGATGGTGAACCGCGCCTCGTCACGCCAACGCTTGAAGCAGGGCCGTACGTTAGATGCCCGTTGAAGATAGCAATTCACCAGTGGACTGACACTGAAGGGCCGTCAAAGGCGATTCGTGATGCCATCACGGGGCTTGACTGGGAGGGAGGATGGGGTGTGGAGGGCAGCATGCCGTATGGGTTTCTTAATGCTCTTCAAGAAGAAGTGCAATCTCATTTTGATAATGCTGACCCGATTCTTCAAGGCATCAGATCAGTTAAAGACTCTGAAGAGTTGAGATTGCTAACTCGCTCCGCTCATATACTCTCCAAGACTTTCCTTGAAATCCCTTCGATGCTTAAAGCGGGCATGAGCGAGATAGAGCTAGCACAGGAGATATTACGCAAAATCAACTCCAACGGAGCAGAGTCCGCGCCCGATGTCCTAGTCCAATCAGGGCCGATGACCGCAGACAGCCATCACTTGCCCTCTGCGAGAAGAATCCGGCGGAAAGAGAGTATAGTAGTGGACGCAACCTGCACATACGGCGGATACTTCGCCGACATCACGCGAACATTAATACTCGGGAAAGACCGCGAATTTCAGTCACTCTACGAGACCTTACATGACGCTCAAGTCGCAGCTGTGAAAGCCGCCCAAACTGGCGTTCCGGTTGGCTCAATCGATGGTGCTGCAAGGTCTTTCCTGCGAGATAGCAACCTAGGCGGCTTCTTCACTCATCGGACGGGACATGGCTTGGGCCTCTCGGTTCATGAGCAGCCATACATAGTTGAAGACGGCACCGAATTCCTGAGGCCGGGGATGGCGTTCACGGTTGAACCTGGAATCTATATGCGCGGAAAAACCGGGTTGAGAATCGAGGATGACATCATAACTCGCAAGACGAAAGGCATTGTCCTTACGAAGGCTGTGCCCAAGGAGTTTGGCTGGTGGAACTGACCTCGCGCGGTCCTCAAAGGTTGACGCCTCTCATCAACGTCGGATGGCAGAACAACTGAGGCATTCGGGCCTTTCGCAGCTTAGAGAAAGTGGATTATCCTTCAGAACTCGCTCGGCAGCCGCGCATAGTTCCCGCATAGGATACGTGAATACTTTGGCGGAGCCCAGATCCGTCTGATGAATTTCTTTCGGATTGATATGCTTGGCCAAGCTGCTAAATCCCAAGCTGCATGCCGGCGCCACAACGCCCACCCAGACAGGCCCACTAGAGTCCACAGTTAAGGCTCGTTCGTTGATGAATTTGGCAGGGAGGTAGCGTTGTTCCGCCAAATGTATGGCAGATACTGAATCCAATCCGACCCCGATTGTTAGGACAAGCGGCTCTTCCTTGAGCAGCGTCCTAAAGGGCATAAACGGATCTCTGAGCCAATAATTGCGGACGAGCATGTCCGACAGATTGCCTACCGCCGCCATGGAAAAGGCGGGATGGCGGCTACGTCGGGACGCAGGCCAACTACATAGACGGTGTGCGATCTCGCCGATTTCTCTATCTGGTTGTAGTTCGGGAATGAAGGGCAAATGACGACTCTCTTTGCCCTCACACCAACAGCCGGCCTTAGTGAATGCATCATGTGTGGAGGTGTGACGCGTGATGCGTGTGAATGTGGGCATGAGCAGTGTGCCTTTCTTTCCAATAATGCTTAGGAGTCGATGGAGGACCATTGCAGCGCCGCCATCTACCATGCCGATGCTTGAGAGCTGAGCATGCATCACAATATGGTCGCCCTCCCGTAATTCCATCCTCCTGAAGCAATCCGTCAATTCTTCGGGTGAAATTTTGCGTGGTTGTGAGAAATTGCTTGATTCTGTCGTGGTCTGCCAGCCTCATTTCCGGGGCAGTATCATCATGATTTCGGGTGGGTTACCTATGGCGAGGTATCGTCCGCGGCTGTAATCCGTCGCGACTAGAGCACAGCTCACGGCGTCGAGCTCGTCGCCAGTAAGCTGGCGTTTCATGATATCTCCGGAGCAGCCTAGAGCCTTCAGCGATTCTTGCAATGATTTCAGGCCGTGCTGCTTTCTCCTGATACCCAGGAGATCTTGCGACGCTCCCGGGAAGGTTTCGATAACCTCGATATGACGTTTTTCGAGTTTCTTTCGGAGGCCCATCCCTCGCTTTGTTAGCATTCTCATCGGACCAAGAGTGATAGGAAAGAACCTTATTCTCATGCGCCTCAAAGCAAGATCGCATGTCCTGAAGTGTTCGCGGCCCCTACAATGCTCGCCGAGGCAATGTCTGCCAATTGGTAATGCTAGCGGTGCGTCAATCGCGACTATTCTCGAACCACTTTGTTCTACTAATCGCATGATCTCGTCGTCCGAATGAACGACGAAACATCGTACTCGCAGTCGACGGTTGATGATACAGGCACCCGTCGGTCGTCTTGGCGAACCCGCAAGGTCGATGCCCACGTAGCTCAAGCTCAACACCACAGGTCTTGCGCATTTACGCTGGCTGTTCCGGAGATTATTGGCAATGCGATTCGCGACCATCCATAGGGACTAATAGAATTCAGAATAGCATGCCCGCGTACCATACCTTTCGTCGAGCATGTTCAATTCCAGTTGTTTCGCCTTATGGTTTTGCGAGCCGCATTGTTGAACCATTAAAGCTTCAGAGTCGGCGCGCGTCTGATGGTGACGGACTCCGATGGACACGAACGGGTTAGCGTCGCTGCTAGTAACCCAGGTGGGTTTCGGTGGAACATTGGGGTTCTTGCTGGGCTATGGCTTGAAGAAGGTCGCAGCACTTGTATTCAAGATCCTGGCTCTTGTTTCGGGTGTATTCATGCTGTTTCTGACATGGTTGGCATCTATCCATGTCATAACCGTGAACTTCAACGCTTTCAGTAATGCTGCCGGGAATACCTTCGCCAATTCACTCACTGCGTTGGTCGGATCCTTAGCATTCATTGGTCAAATATTTCCGATGGGCAGCAGTTTCGGGTTAGGTTTCTACCTAGGGGCTAAGAAAGGATAATCTTCCAGAATCGTCGAGCACAATCCGGTTACACAGCTCCATCCCGCGGCATGGTTCTTAGTGATCTACGTGAACCACGCTTTCATCCGTTCTTCAAGGAACCTTCTCTTTTCAGTAAGGCCGTCTTCGCTTGGCGCCGTGAACTCCCAAGTCGGTGCCGGTTCGGCATAGAAATTCGCACGCACCGCCGCCGCCCTCCCGCCTCCAGTCTCCATGAAACAAACGCCCTTACCTTGAAACTGCTGAGTCGGCTCACCGCCGCAGATTGCGGTGATGACATTCGCAGCTACAACCTTCCCTTGCTCTTCAGCTAAGGTTCCCGCACGGGGGATGAGTTGGCCTTTGGAATTTCGTGTGCCCGCGCAATCACCTAGCGCATATACGCCGGCATGCTTTGTTGCAAGAGTTCTTGGGTTGACGGGGATCCAACCTGACTCGTCGAGCAACCCGGATTTGCTCAAGACCGTTGGTGCCACATGTTTCGGGACGGCAATTAGAAGGTTGTGTGAAAATTGTTTGCCGCTTTCAGTCAACACCATTCCTGGGCGGATTGAACTCACCCGTTCGGACGGATGATATTCGATCTTCTTTTCAGACAAGAGCGCCGTTAGCCGCTTTCCCGCTTCCGCCCCTAATATCGTGAGTGGGTGCGGCTCTGGGGTTACGATGTTTATGGATACTTGGCCGCGAATACCTTTCGTCCGTAGAAGGTCATCGATGAGGAATGCGGCCTCATATGGTGCTGGGGGACATTTGAACGGCAGATCGCATACCAGAATCGTGATGCTCCCTGAAGTAAAGGAATGAAGATCGTCCCTGATTGCTGCACAGCCACTCTCAATGTAGAGATTCTTCGCATATTGGCCGAACCCTAGCGTCGAGGCCGCCGAATAGTCCGCCCCTAGTGCGATTATCAGATAGTCGCAGCTTAGATTCTGCTTCCCGACACGTACTGCCTTTCGTTCCGGATCTATTGAGGCGATCTCGCCTTCGACAAAATCGATCCCTCTATGTGGGAGTAGTGTTCGATTTCCAGGTTTTTCGCCGGCAGCTCTCGTTCCGTTCATTACCCAGAGCTTCGTCAAGCCCATAAGGAAGAGCGGTTGCTTATCCACGACAGTTATCTTATTCTCAGGCCCGAGGCCTTTCCGAAGTGCGTCAGCAGTCGCGAGGCCGCCGAATCCCCCTCCTAATACGAGCACGTGCTTGCCCATATTCTCTCGACCTAGAAGACTATGGTTGACTTGGATTTAACGGCATGGAAGCTTCGTAGGGCTACCTGATATCAAAGACGACGACGGATACCCGTTTTCCGCATCTTTGACAGAATATAAAGTTCTGGAGTACTTGGCCAACGTTGGTTACGGCTGAAGTATCAAAGGCGTCATACTTACTGTCAAACTTTGCTTTACACTCCATACACCGTAACTTTACATGCGCTGTCTTTTGACTCATTCCTGATACTTCGCGATTGAAAATGCCACTACGAGATGTGAAATTGAAAAGCTTTTGGTCGATGCTCCGGTTTGAAGGGGCCGTTAAGTTGCTTGCTTGATGAGACTCTTGAGGAGTTCAGAAATAGATGAATCACACGACCGCTTGCTTTGTGGGCCGATGAGTCGGGCATGAAGCAAGGAACATCAATTCCTGCGGCGCTTGAGCACCTAGTATTCATTCCTACGTCTCATGAGAAGAAGTTTCCAGCCGTAATCGCACTCCATGGGCGAGGGGCCGATGAAAGGGACCTCGTACCCGTCGTCCTCGCGTTAGAAATCCCTAACTTACTGGTGATCTCACCCAGGGCCCCGTTTGTCTTTCCGTTTGGTGGGTATGCCTGGTACGGCCTCGAACAAGAAGGAGTGCCTGAACCCGCAACAATGCGAACAAGCTTGGGGCTATTGCGCAAATTCGTTGAAGAAGTCAAGGCGGGTTATCCAGTGGACACGGAAAGAGTGATCCTCTTGGGGTTTAGCCAAGGCACGGTGATGGCATACGGAACGGCGCTTGTTGACCCCCCAAAGTTTCGCGGTGTTATCGCGTTGAGCGGCTACATACCCGTTAAGTCGGACTTGCACCTGAGACTGGACGAATTGTCCGACTTTCCGGTGTTCATTTCTCATGGGTCGAATGACCCCCTAATCCCTCCACGGTTTGGACGCGAAGCTGCGAAGATTCTTATGGAGGCGAGAGCGAAGGTAACGTATCATGAATATCCGATGGGGCATGAAATCAGTGAAGAGACCGTACAGGATCTCAAAGAATGGGTTCGCAACGTCTTGAGAGCTTAGAACTTCAGGCTCGAGCGAACCGTCCAGACCGCCAATTGCCCCTCTTGCGTCTTCGCCTAGGAAAGCCTAATCCATTTAGATTTCTTGTCGCCGCCAGATTTTGGCGACTTCGGCCTCTTACCGATATAGTATCCAACAAGGAGTGCCGCTAGAATATCGACGAAAGATGGATGCGTGAAATTACGTGAGAGGAGCCGCCAAGCAATATCGACAATTATCCCCAATGTGGCTAGAACTTTGGAGATACGAACGCTTGGGACGACGGAAGAGAATGCCTCAACAAATTCATAGGCCAAAACAAATCAACCCTAAGTTCGCACAGGACGTCAAACATGTAGGGCTTTAAGGCTAATCCCGCTTCGACTCGCTTGGTTGGAATTGAGCAAGCTCAGAACATGTTCCTGTTCACGAGCGGAGTCCGAGGCGCCTTGCCAAAGTAACTGTACAACCAGAGCGGCATTATAGTAAAATCTAATATCAGCATCAAGAAAAGGAACGTAGCTCCCGCCCAAGCCTGCTCATAGGCTGGATAGATCGAGTAAACTATCTGAGGGGTTAGGAGCAAGAACATGCCGTATAGGCCCAAAACTTTCCCAACGATCACGAGGGCGATTAACTTTAGCCTCCTACTGAGGAATGAAGAGCCGACGAAAATGAAGCCGCCCGCGAAGAGAAGGGCAAGTTGCATTTGAACGTTCGCGGTCACATTTGCAGCGGCCGCGCTAAACTGAGCTGGAAGATACCAATAGCCGATGAGTAGCGCCGCAGACGCAAAGGGAAGGACGCTAAGTGCCGTCTCGTTCAAACACTTTCTGTTTAGTACGGCGGTGGCCGTCCATAGACGGCCGGATAAGTGAGACGCAATTTGAGTCAAGAAGCTGATTCCATAGGCGAAAAGGAAGCCCGACAAGAGAAACAAGAGATCATGGATGACCATATGCGTCGTAAGACTCTGTTCCAGTAGAGTCCCTAACTCGGTGAGCATCGCAATCAGGATCATTAATGCCGCTATCAAAGCCGCCGAGGCCCAGCGAAGTCGCGGAAGAAGGATGCGGTTGACGTACCATGCACGTGCCTCCTCCACCGTAAGCCCAAGGGGAAGGATGCGATAGATTTCGGAGGCTGAACCTAGTTTCATCAGCTTCAGGGGTTTCTCGCTTGGATGCTCTACGGGATTCTTCAATGCTGAAACACCAGTTGGCGTTTCGGGCAAAAGAGGCTTTTGCTAGGCAAAATTTATGCAACATCCAAACCTAAATATTAGAGCTTTAAGACTTGGAAAAACAATCGGGCTAGGGTAATATTCTTGCGTGGGTTGGTGCCGTCTCTCGTATCGGTGATAGTGTTCTTTTTCGCGTTTAGTACCTTGCCCTACGTATTCGCGCAGTCGCCTGAGGTTTCCGCGGAGTGGGCGTTATTTAATCAGATTCTATTCATCGGCATAATGGTGGGGTTGGTGGTCTTCGGATTAATGTTCTATGCAATAATTCGCTACAGGGAGAAACCGCAACAGACGGAGGCATAAGGGTGGTTACAAAAACTCATGCTATCGAAATACTCTCGGTCCTAATCACGTCCCTAGTCTTAGCGTACATTGGTGTAGTGGCTGGCACGAACTTAATCGCCATCGACACCCCGCCAACCGACCAAGGCCTCCATGTGAAGGTCGTGGCGCGTCAATTCTATTGGACGTTTGAGTACGCGCCTAACAGCACAATTACGTTCCCGAACGGCACCACTAGGACATTTCCCAATGGCCTTAGTCTGGAGGACACGTTGTACGTATCAGTGGGGGAGGTCGTTAATTTGGAGGTCGTGTCGATGGATGTGGCGCACAGTTTCTTCATCCCTCAACTGGGCATCCATATAGATGCGATTCCAGGTCATGACAACAAGTATTGGTTTACGGCAGACACTCCTGGCCAGTACCTGATCGAATGTACTCAGTTCTGTGGCACCGGCCATTACACTATGATCGGTTCGCTCGTGGTTGTGCCGTAGAGGCAATAGACAATGCAACAACTTGTAGAACCGAAACAGAAACGGCCGTTCTATACGAGCCTTCAAGGAATCATAACAACAACGCATCACACGGACATTGGAATCCTCTACATTTGCACCTCATTCTTCTTCTTCATACTCGGCGGAGTCGCTGCCCTCCTGATCAGAACACAACTGGCGCAACCAGGAAACGCCGTAGTGACGCCGGAAGTGTACGATAGCCTATTCACAACGCACGGTACCACGATGATCTTTCTCTGGGTCATACCCTGCCTCGTCGGTTTCGGCAACTACCTAGTCCCCAAACTAATTGGAGCGCGAGACATGTATTTCCCTAGACTCAATGCGTTGAGCTACTGGCTGTTTCCTGTCGGCGGAGCACTGATCTGGGCAGGTTTGCCTGACGCAGGGTGGAGCGGGTACGCTCCTCTCTCAGCCTATTCGCCTGGTTACGGAATCGACCTCTGGCTGCTAGGCCTAATGGTGCTAGGAATATCATCCATCCTAGGCGCCGTCAATTTTGTCGTCACCATCTACAAGCTTCGGGCCCCAGGTGTTCTCCTCAGAAACATGTCGCTATTTGTGTGGATGATGCTCGTCAACTCTTTCCTAGTGATCGGCGCAACGCCAGTGCTAACCGCAGCGCTTCTCATGCTGTTCTTCGACCGGAACCTTGGGACTGGTTTCTTCTTGCCTAAACTCGGCGGCGATCCATTGCTTTGGCAGCATATGTTCTGGTTTTTCGGCCACCCGGAGGTTTACATAATGATTATCCCGGCATTTGGGCTGATGTCCGAGATTATTCCGAAGATGTCGCATAGGCCGATATTCGGATACGGAATGGTTGCAGGTTCAGGGATAATGATCGGCGTCTTCGGGTTCGGAGTATGGGCCCATCACATGTTCACTTCAGGCCTCTCGGACATAGCGAGGCTGCCATTCATGGCGATGACACTAGCCATAGCAGTGCCATCAGGAGTGAAAGTGTTCAATTGGATCGGGACGATGATTGGTGGCCGCATAAGCCTCAAAGTTCCGATGAAGTACGCAATAGCGTTCATCTCCACGTTCTTCTTCGCTGGGGCAACCGGTGTCTTCCAAGCTGCAATTCCGGTGGATTATCTCTTTCATGATACCTACTGGGTGGTAGGCCATTTACATCTGATGCTGCTCGGGGCGTCTACGCAAGCGATCTTCGCGGCATTGTACTTCTATTTCCCTTACATGACTGGGCGTAGGTACAACGAGAAATGGGGTAACATTCAGTTTGTGATTACGGAAATCGGAATCTACCTCTTGTTTGCAATGATGCTACAGCTTGGATTGGAAGGTATGCCTAGGCGGTGGTATACATATCCGATTCAATTTGCAACACCCAACCTCCTTGCCAGCGTGTCTGGCTTCCTCATCGGAATCGGAGTGGTCATCCTAGCGTTGAACTTCGCTTTCAGTTGGCTTCGCGGGCCCACAGTGTCGGGAGACCCTTGGCCGTAAGACTAGGATCCTTCCAATGGGTTTCAACTGCCACCGCCGTCTCCGTGTATGTCCTAATAGTTCTCGGCGGTATTGTGACTTCAACCGGCTCGCAGTTGGCCTGTCCCGACTGGCCCCTTTGCAATGGGCAGATAATTCCAACATTCACCACCCCAGTGATGATCGAATACACGCATAGGGTGTGGACGCTGGTCGTGACGGCATTAGTCATTGCAACGGCAATCTTGGCTTGGAAGAGCTATCGCTGGTCGGGTAAGGTCACGAAATTAGCCACCTTAACCCTCGTGTTACTCTGGGGCCAAGTGATACTTGGCATGGTTACAGTGGACTCAGGCGCCTTACCTGCGGTGGTTACGTCCCACCTTGCTCTGGGGACTTTAGTCTTCGCAAGCGCCCTTATGACAAGCGCCCTCTCTATGATGCGAACTCAAAGGAGCATTTAGGCCGTTGACGAAAGAACAGGTAGTAATCATCTCTTTTACGTTAACAGCGATAGTGGTTATATCGGTCATACTTCGGGCCGTACTGACACGCTAGCTTCCGGCCCCTTTGGCGTCTTTGTCAATTCGAGCAGACCTCGAATTGCATCAGTTGAAAGCGCTAATTCCCCGACCCTAAGTTCCTGCCGATTGTTAAAGTATTCTTCAAGCATCTTCCTGCTCAACTCGTACGGACCGGCCAAGTAGACGGATCGCATTCCGCGTCGATCCTCCCTCCAGACCGTGACCATGTCGGGATCAGCACGGAACATATCATATGAATCACTGGACAAATGCTTCTCATATTCTCCTGACGAATTCCTCACAAACTCTGGAATTCTCAAAGTCAACGGTTCGACAACTTCTGGTTTTGCAGGTGTCGGAATGGTTGTTGGGGCTTGGGCTGTCGGTACGGTCACTAACTGAGGCTCCAGTTTCGGTGTGGCACCAATTGCCGGGAGGCCAGCAAGTCTAGCTTCCTCCTGCGAACCGAGCCTTCCAACGGACCCAAAGATTGTGTACGATAGAACCCCGAATATTACGAGCAATACTTCGATCCACCACCGCAGCTCATTGTAAGTTGAGCGTATGAATACCTGCATTACCAAGTCGGCCGCGGATATTAGTCCTAGAAACGCGAAGAAGTATCCAATGTATTCAATGGTCTTATAGAATCCCGGTTTCGGAGGCGTTTGTTCTTCCACAATCAGTTCCGTCCCAACGTCGGGCGGAGGCCCAGCAACAGGCGGTGCAGTAGCCGCTTGGGTGGGAGTGGGGCTCACCGGTTTCAAGAGATAGTAAAGCGAGACAAAAATGAGTATCGAACCGCCCAGCAAGAGATTAGACGCCAAGAACTGTGAAGTGAACGTGCCAGCGCCCGGAAGCCCCACCGATATAGCGTTGAAACCATAGTCGATTAACGCGAAACCTACCGCTAAGCCAAATACTTGATAGAGTCGCCGCGAAAGCAATGATGGTCTAACCCCGTCAACTGAACGGTAGCTAAAAAACTCACGATTCGAAGGCGTCTATTCTTGGTAGGATGCGAACTACCGAAACCTTATATTTGCTGCAGCTTCGCACCTCGAAAGGTTCCGCGAAAATGGAGTCCGACGCAGGCCATTCACCAGAGAAGTTAGAGGAAAATTCGCCGGAATATCTTGAACATAGCATTTGGCCGTTCCTCATTGCGATGGCGGTGGGAGCTGCCATGGTCGGGTTATTCTTACTCGTCAAGGGCCTCGTCTATCCTGCCGCCTTGCTCTTGATGCTTTCCTTCGCCGCTGTAATCGGCGGGTTTCTTTACAGTGATACGATGCACTGGCGGTCCGCGGTATCAAAATCACTCGATAAGGTGCAAGCTGGAGGTGTGCCCGGTCCGTTTCCCGTCGATATCAGCTTGACCGTCCAACTCATCATACTGACGGAGATCCTACTCTTCGGCGGCGCTTTCGTGATGTATTTCGCTATACGACTGCAGTTTCCCTATTGGCCACCAGCCGGCGCACCAATACTTGATGATACGATTGCAAAAGCCCAAACTCTAATTCTAATCTCGAGCAGCATATTGGTTGAATGGGCGATTTGGCAGCTGAAGCGAGGTAATCAGAAAAGGTTCAGGATGGGTTTGGTTGTTACTACGATTTTGGCCAGCCTATTCCCGATACTGCAATTTGGCTTCGAATGGCCCCACCTGATCTTCGACAAGATTCTTACACCATCGAGCGGATTCTTTGGCGCAACATTCTACCTTCTCACAGGAATACACGGCGCCCACGTAGTCGCAGGAGTAATCGCCTACATCTACACCGACTCTCGCGCGTTCATGGGCCAATATTCACCCAAGAATTACGGATTCGTTGAAGCCACATCCACATATTGGCACTTCGTTCACATAATCTGGCTTCTTCTCTTCGCATTGCTCTGGCAAGGGAGTAGAATCATAGCTTGAAGCTCGAAGACTTTGGGCCCTTCGTAATCTTCACCGCCCTATACGCAGCCGGAACCCTCGGCTTGCCCGAGATCCACCTCCTCGCATACCAAGTGAAATTCGGTGAGATTCCGACGGCATTCGTCGCAATGTTCGGCTATCCCGCCGTCCTCGGTCTAACGCTTGGACAGTTCATCGCTAACTTAGGAGTCGAAGCTTCACCAATAGCGATGCTTTCCCCAGTCGTGTCCTTCATAGGACTGGTAATCATCAGACGCCTGCGAAAGACAAGTGTACTTGCAGGGTGCATCGTCTACATAATTCTGACATCAACATGGCTCACCTACTTGTTACCAATCACATCAGGAATTTCCACGACCGCGGCCGCATCATCGTCATTTCTCGGGCAAACCATTGCCGTAGTGATAGGATATTGCGGCTACATCGTAGCCACTAGAATCAAGGCCTCCCTAAATCCCCCCACAAATGGCCAACAGACCGCACATTAAAGCCCCGGCAGCGCATTCGCAACCCCCTCAGCTAACGGGGGATCAATATGGCAGGACCTTTAGAGGGCATTCGGGTTCTGGATCTGACCAGAGTGTTGGCAGGACCATTCTCCACCATGACTCTAGGCGATCTAGGTGCAGAGATAATCAAGATCGAAAACCCAGACGGCGGTGACGACACTAGACAATGGGGGCCTCCGTTCATCGGCGGAGAGAGCGCCTACTTTCTTTCCCTTAACCGCAACAAGAAGAGTGCAACAGTCAACCTCAAGACAGCGGAGGGCCGTGAAATCCTCTATGAGCTGGCCGAGAAATGCGATGTCCTAATCGAAAACTTCAGGCCGGGCGTCACCGAGAAACTCCAAGTAGACTACCCGACCATAGCGAAGAAAAACCCGAAATTGATCTACTGCTCCATAACTAGCTTTGGCCCAACCGGTTCGTATGCTGATCTACCGGCCTACGACCTGGTAATACAGGGAATGGGCGGCCTCATGGGAATCACAGGAGAACCAGGCAGACCACCCATCCGAGTCGGCGTTGCAATCTCAGACATAGGCGGCTCCATGTATGCCACCATCGCAATCCTTGCGGCCATAATCGCTAGAGAGCGAACAAGCAAAGGCCAGCTGATAGACATCTCACTGCTCGACAGCACGGCATCGTGGACGACATACATGGCCGGATACTACTTCGCCACGGGCAGAAACCCCGCAAAGATGGGATCCGCCCATCCAACAATCGTCCCTTACCAGTGCTTCGAAACCAAAGATGGTGCGTTCATCACGATTGCCATCGGAAACGACAAACTATTCACGCAATTCTGCGAAACCATTGGATTGAATGAGCTCGCTTTCGATGACAAATTCGCGACAAGCTCGCAACGAGTAGTAAACCGAGAAAAACTAATTCCAATTCTTGAACAACGCTTCAAGCAAAGAACTCGTGAGGAATGGTTGCGCGCCCTTGCCGATGCGAAATTGCCTGCTGGACCGGTCTACTCCATGCGAGAGCTATTCTCCGACCAGCAATTGCTTCTCAGGCAAATGTTGGTGAACGTAGCCCACCCAACCGCAGGAGACCTAAAACAAATCGGAATCCCGATGAAATTTTCGGACACAACACCTCAGATCCGTGAAGCCCCGCCGATGCTGGGCCAACAAACCGATGAAGTGTTACAGAACATTCTCCATTACGATACCAAACGAATAACGCAACTCCACGAAAGAGGGATAGTATAAGCAATCAAAAGTTTGGTTCTCCAAAACTCGGTCACTGATACGCCAATTGGCTTAATCACTTGCATGTGCATATACACTCTTTAATGACCCCGCGACGGACATTTCTTAGAGTACGTCTTCACACAAAAAACCTGCACTCAGATAGCTTTTACATAAGAGCAGCGTAGCTTGACGTTGCCCAATTGAGGTTCGGAGGAAGTCGGAACGAGTAAGATTCGGGTCGCCATCGTTGGGGTCGGTAATTGTGCTTCATCCCTCGTTCAAGGGGTAGAATTCTACAAGAACGCACAGAATCGAGAGTTTGTACCAGGCCTAATGCATGTTAGGCTGGGCGGATACCATATTCGAGACATAAAATTCACCGCGGCATTTGACATAGACAAGAACAAAGTTGGAAAAGATTTGGGAGATGCAATCTATGCCAAACCAAATAACACCATCAAATTCGCCAACGTCCCACACTTGGGCGTTGACGTTCAGAGAGGCATGACACACGACGGATTGGGAAAGTACCTCAGCAAGGTGATAGAGAAACATCCGTCGCATACCGTCGATGTCAGCAACGTGCTGAAGAAGACGAAAACGGACGTGGTTCTAAACTACCTACCGGTTGGCAGCGAATTCGCGACGAAATGGTACGTAGAGCAGGTGCTTGACGCTCATTGCGCGCTTGTCAACTGCATTCCAGTATTCATAGCCCGAGAAAAGCGGTGGCAGCAGGTTTTCGAGAAACGCGGGTTGCCCGTGATTGGAGACGATATCAAGTCTCAGGTTGGAGCGACCATACTGCACAGGGTTCTAACGCAACTCTTCAAGGATCGGGGGGTCAGACTAGACCGGACTATGCAATTGAATGTCGGTGGAAACACGGATTTTCTGAACATGCTAGAACGAGAGAGGTTAGAAAGCAAAAAGATTTCCAAGACCGGCGCCGTAACCTCCGTGCTCGATTACAAATTACCGCCGGATAACATTCACATCGGCCCCAGCGACTACGTCCCCTGGCTCCTCGACCGGAAGTGGGCCTACATTCGCATGGAGGGGACAACGTTCGGCAATGTCCCATTGAACATTGAAGCGAAACTTGAGGTGTGGGACTCGCCCAACAGCGCAGGGGTAGTAATAGACGCGATCAGATGCGCAAAGCTCGCCTTAGATAGAGGACTGAGTGGATCACTGAAAGCTCCTTCCGCCTACTTCATGAAATCTCCGCCACAACAGTTCCCAGACGACGTCGCTAGGCAGATGCTAGAAGAATATATTCGCGGCAAGTAGGACGACTGGCCTAGCCCAGAAGCGTCAAGGCAGCAGCCATAGCGCCGTGCTCCGCCAAACCCGCATTTCGAGCGCTAACGATAGTGATAACATCGCCTTCCTGTGGTGCAAATAATCTCCTTAGCTCTTCAAACAGCAAGTCTTGCGACCCCAGCGTCCATTCCTCCCGTTCCCCCATAGGCATCAAACATTTACCGTTCCGATAAACGAGCGTGCACGCCCCACTCGCTCCCGCCACTATCGCTGCATCTCGCTGTTCGATCCCTCTCCTAACCGCAGCACTTGAATCTCTGATCAGAACACCGGCGCTCGCACGGTCCAAGGCGAGTTGTCCTGCGTTCACCGGATGAATCTCGGACAGCTTTGAATGCAACGAACTGTAAAGCGCCATCCCTCGTTGGGTAAGTAAGCAGCCTTCCCTCGCCGCGTCCACATAGCCGCTGTTGGCAAGGTGTTTTATGATGGTACGGACAGCTCCCTCTCCCAACCCGAGTTTCTTGGATAATTCAATCCGGCCTATTGGCCCACCATTCCCTATTTCCATGACAGCCCGAGAAACATGAACTGCGGTAAAGGCCGGACTGGGGCCTGGGCTAGCGGAATGAGAAAGGGTATTGATGGTTTGAACCGCTTTTCTAGTAGACATAGGCTTGTTCACTGACGGCGCTTCGACTAGGAACGCCTCTTCGCAACTCGCTGCCTAGATTTTCCACTCATATTCTTCAGACGGCGTCTTACTTCCTGAAGCGTTGTATCTTTCTTACAGAACGCGATTCGCACTTTCCGCTCACCAAGTTGCTGGTCGTGGTATAGTGCGGCAGCGGGCAATACGGCTATGCCCACTTTCTTTAGGAGAAAGTCAGAGAACGCTTTACCACTCTTGAAATCATCGGGTGCATCGACGAGTATGTAATAAGCTCCTTCGGGTCGATAATATTCAAGGTCCGCTTCCCGAAGAGTATCCATGACCGCTCTACGTTTCCGGTCGTAGGCCGCCGCAAGCCTCTCGTAATAGTCGGCTGGGAAATTCAAGCCTGTAATCATGGCTTCTTGTAGGGGGGTCGGTGCACAGATCGTCATGTAATCGTGCACTTTGCGTAATGCATCGGTAAGCGGCTTGTCAGCGATGGCCCAACCGACTCGCCACCCGGTCACGCTGTACGTCTTCGAGGCGCTGTTTACAGTCACAGTCCGATCATGCATGTCTCCGACAGAAGCGAGGCTGATGTGTTGCTTGCCATCGTAAAGGATGTGCTCGTAGATCTCGTCGGTTATGGCAATGGTATCTTCCTCCTCGCATAGATCGGCAATCAGCTTCATTTGCGAGGAATCCAGGACCCGCCCAGTGGGGTTATTCGGTGTATTGAGGAGTAAGAGTTTCGGGTGCTTACTCATCGCCTCCTTTAGAGCCTCTTCATCGAGCTGGAGGTTTCGACCCTTGAATGGAGTGTAGATTAATTGACAGCTCGCGAGAATTGCATCTGGGACGTAGTTTTCGTAAAATGGATCCGTAACGAGTATTCGATCGCCTTCGTTCGTTAACCCGAATATTGCCGCCGTTACAGCTTCTGTGGATCCACACGTTACAGTTACGTTCTCATCGGGTTTGGCGTCAATCTTGTTGTACTCGTGCGCTTTCTTGGCGATGGCTTCCCTTAGACCCGCCTGCCCCCACGTGTATGAATATTGATTTGAGCCTCGCCTGATCGCCTCGACGGCGGCTTCGACTAGTTTAGGTGAAGGAATGAAGTCCGGCAAGCCTTGGGAGAGGTTGATCGCACCATTCTCTTCGCTTAGTCTAGTCATTTCACGTATTATGGATTCGGTGAAGAGGTCAAGCTTACGCGAACCCGCCAACGAACGCATCTTCTCCAATAAACCTCTATTCTGCTTAAACCGCCATCGGCAAGGCGACGCCCTTATCATGCCGCTTCGGTCGGCGGACGCGCCTCGTTACTATGAGGACCGCTAGTAGGATTATGAAGATTGCCCCAAGGGGAACCCACGGGTTATTTATCATGTAGAGAGTTAACGGTGTTTGGGTAGGGGTAACCTCGGTTGGAATCATGCTCCAAATCCTTACGGTACCAGCGTCGAACCCTAAACCTAACACATAGTCCCCCGGCAATGTGTGTTGTGAGACCGTGATTCTTGCTTCGCTTACGGCGTTGGATTCACCGTTGAGTGAAACGTTTTGTGGAGTGAAAGTCACATTCACATCTCCCGGGTTATACGACGGCCACGAATAATCATAGCGGCCGGACACGGCCAAGCCTTGCGAGGAATTAAGCTGCAAAGACAAGCTCGTTTGCCCATCAACCGGAACGCTGAGGTCGGCTTCGGAAGCAGACAAAGTGAAGGGTAAGGGGAGTTTGGCGTACACAACGCCGAGTTTATTGGAACTCCACTCCGTAAACCAAACGTCGCCGTTTGGCGCTAAGGCAAGCCATAGTGCCGTGCTAATAGGACCGGTTGGGATGGGAAATTCAACCATCTCTCGCGTTCCCGGGTCGAAGTAGGCTATACTGTTGCCGCCGTGCTCAGTAAACCACACTCTACCTTCACGGTCCACCGCCAAGTCGTTCACGAGCGAGATAGGGTAGACTTCGGGTGGAGGGAAGTGAGTTGGGTACAGGGTAACCTGTTCCGATGTTGAGTCGAATCTTACAATCCAATTTCCGCCGTGATCTGCCACCCAAACAACCCCATCGGGCGCCACCGCTACTCCCACGGGCGAACCGACATATTGCAGCGGGTCTATTAACGAAAAGCGGTACTCAACGAATTTACTTGTAACGGGATCGAATTTCGCAATCGATTCGTTGTAGGCTTCCGTAAACCATAACATCCCGTGACTATCAAACGTCAAATCCGCCGGACCTGCAAACGGAGTCGGAACAGCGAACTCCCGCAGTTTGCCTGTGGAGGGATCGTAGTAGCCGATCTGATTGCCTAAGAGTTCCGTGAACCAGATCCGGCCTTCGGAGTCGCTGGTGACTCGAAAGGGAAAAGCTCCAGGCGTCGGAATATCTATGACCGAGAAATTCCCGTCGCTTGGATCAAATCGAATTAACCTACCGGTGCCACCTGGTTCGATCGCGCCACCGGGACTTGTTGAACCCTTGAGGGAGTATTGGGTTAGCCAAATGTTTCCCTGCTGATCGATAGTCATTCCCCACATATCTCCGACACCCGGTACGGGATATTCCTTGAAAGTGCTTGTGGTCGGGTCGAACCTGCTCAGTTTGGTCGCATTCGACTCGGTAAACCACACCGTTCCGTAGCGGTCCACTGTCAAAGCGAGAGGAGCGGAATCAGGTGTGGGCACCTGAAACTCGTCAATGTACCGAGGCTGCGCACTGGTAGCTCGCACCAATTCTCTAGGCGAAGGTCCTAAAACTATTGTTAAAATCAGAACAAGGATGCAGACTTCTGCCAGCGTCACATGCTGCGTTATGACTCGGCGCGTCCCACTTACCAATTCACCTTACGCCACGAGCGGACTCTTCGCTACGTAAACAAACGTTTCTCTGCAAACTAACGTAGGTTGGTCAGTAGTGCAAACCGCAGTTTTCGCAGTAGAACCTATTGTAAGTGGGTATCTCAGTGAGAGGCTCGCCGCAATTTGAGCAAACGTACAGATCGCCCAGGACTTCAAAGACCGGCTCCTCAAGGACCAGTACCTCTTCCTCGACTAAGACAGGTTCACATTCCAACAATGGAAACTCCACGCCCACCTCACCATTGCGCACTCAAAAGACTTTCGAGAGGGCAAAATTACCATGGAGGCGGGTACCTAAGCTACCCGAAAAGGAATACAACCGATCCGCTCAACAAGCACTTAAGGCCCTTCACATATCAGCGGATACAATGGTCGGGGTCGTAGTCTAGCCTGGTTATGATACGCGGCTTGGGCCCGCGAGCGCTGCCCCAAAGGCAGCCGCGAAGTCGCCGGTTCAAATCCGGCCGACCCCACCAAATCACATACACACGACGTAGCCTCGTAGGTCACTTGGGACCGTGGGCTCTGCAGTTGCTGTCGAACGACCGCTATCATAAGTTGCAGCTTTTATCCAACCGTTAGAAGATAATTCTTGACGTTCTTGCCCTCGAGTTCCACTATGACCCCGCGGAGTATCCCCTCCGTGTATTCGCTGCCGGGGTTCAAGCAGAGCGTTCTGCCAATCTTTACGAACCCTCGCGACTCGTGGATGTGGCCGTGCAGCCCGACCGCGGGCTGATTCTTTTCGATTGCGGTTCTAACCGCGGTGCTGCCCGCTGCCGTCATGATTATCTCCGATCCAGCATAGACGGGTTTGAGGGTTTCATCCAGTTTGGGACATGTGTCGAGCCCTGAATCGTAGGGCGGTACGTGCAGGTTGAATACGCAGGTTTCCATATTCTGAACCTTGCTTATCATCGCATCGAGCTTCGCAGCAATTTGCTCCTCAGAACATTCCCGCGGAGTCTACCATGGTGTGGGGTTACTCCAGCCGCTGCTTAACATTTCGCGACCATCCTCTAGAGTGACAACTTCTCCTTCAGGGTCAATGACGTAGTCTGAACTTTTCAACACGTCTTCAACCTCCGGACGGTCATCGTTCCCGCCGGTCATGTAGACCTTAACCCCCTTACCCTTCAATCTCTCTTCCGCCAACCCCACCCATCTTCGCAGCGTCTCAGTCATGACGTTCGTGAAGACTGCGTCCAGCTTCGCTGGGTCGGCGCGAAGCTGAGCCACTTCGTCTGGAGTGGTTCGGTACGGATAGTAGCCTGTGAACCTGATTTTCTTCTCTAGTTCCTCCACTTCCTTCTCAGATTTCAAAGTGTACTTATTGCTAAGAAAATCAGATGTGTAGGTCCCGCCTGTTGCCTTGACTATTGGGACTATCATTTTTCCTGTAACGTCACCGCCGAGAATCAACGTGTTCACCTTGTAGGCTTGGGGCGTGTTGAGAAATTTCAGGAAACACTTCTCAGACCCATGGAGATCCGTCGCGAAGAACACTCGAAGACGTGAACCCATCTCGAACAGGCCCGTTTGCTGCGTCAGGAGACGGTATGGCTATTAATACTCGCCTATAACATGTAAATACACTAAATTCCCTCTTGATTCCAAATCGTCACTTTCTTATACACTTCCATCCCCCATCTACTAGAGGAAAAATTTTGGAATCACAATATTTCGTCAGAAAAGCCAGTGGCCTCGTTAGAGAATTCGGGGCAACCGACCTCATCCTGATTGCTTCAGCAATGGTCTTCGGCCTCGTCTTCACCGTTATGCAATTCCCATGGTTTTACGGGCTTAGTTCCGGCGCCGACTTGACATCCACGCTGATAATCGGGGCGGTACCGTTCGTATTCCTGATGCTAGTATACTGGGTGATTGGCGTTGTCATGCCAAGGTCTGGATCAGACTATGTGTGGGTTGGCCGAGTCTTTCATCCCTCAATAGGATTTGCGTGGTCATTCCTCTACATGTTTGCAGTCTTTACTACGGCATACGTTGGCGGCCTCGCCGGCTTCTCGTACATGTTATCAATCGCCGTGATTATTTGGGGCCTGCTCTTCAACAACCCAGGATTAACGAACCTAGGCAACTTTCTGAATTCCCCGATGGGCACATTCTACGTTTCTATCGGCTTCACACTAGTGTTTGCCGCTTTGGCAATTTTCGGTGCTCGACTAATCAAAGGATTACTCTACCTCTCGTGGGGCGCGGCGATATTGGGCATTGCCCTCATGTGGTACTTGTTGGGCACAACGAACCCCGCCGCCTTCGCCGCCAAGTGGAACTCCGTGTTGGCGAGCTATTCCACTTATCAATCCATACAGCAAGCCGCTACTACGGCGGGTTGGACTTCACCCACCGGAGGTCTGGTCGCAATCCTCGGCGCTCTGCCGTTTGCGTCACTCTTTCTGTTTGGCGGTAACTACGGAGGGAATGTAATTGCGGGCGAAGTGAAAGATGTTAGGAAGACTGTCCCCTTAGCGCTCTTTCTTTCACTGTTCCTCGGAATATTCTACTGGAGCGTGTCGGGTTACCTCACTCTCAACGCTGTGGGCCCGAATTGGTTCTACTCGATCGCGTACTTGTATGAGAACAACCCAGCAGTCTACGGCAAACTGCTCGCGTTTCCGCCTTCGGAACCATTGCTGCTCTCGGTGATCGCGTACCCTAACACCATTATACTATCGTTGATCTATCTAACGTACTTCTTGGGATCCGTTCAGATACTCTTCGTTTACTTCTGGGTGCCTAGCAGGTACTTTTTCGCATGGTCGTTTGACAGGTTGATCCCCACCAAGTTCGCCGACGTGAACAAGCGCTTGCACACACCACACGTTGCAATAGGCGCGATGACTGTGCTTTCAGTAATCATTCTTGGACTCTATACATTTACAAGCTGGTCATCTGCCTTCACGTTGGGCACATTCCTGTGGGGAGTCGCCTACGTGGTTCCTGCGCTCGCCACCATTGTCTTCCCGTTCACGAAGAAAGACCTCCTTGAACAAGCGCCGGAATTCATGAGAAAGAAGATCGTCGGAATCCCGATAGTGTCGATCCTCGGCGCACTCTGTGCGATTTCCTTCGGGTACATGGGCTACATCTTGTACACTAACCCACTTGTCGGTATGGTAGTCGGGTCACCTACACTATCCGGGGTTGAAATCGCCGTTGGCATAGTAGTTGCCTGTTTCATAGTTTACTATGCATCGTACGCATACCACAAGGCTCATGGCCTCGACATGGGCATGGCTTTCAAAGAACTGCCGCCAGTTTAAGACATAAACCCGACCCCGCAACCCTCCCCTCCTCCTTTTTCTAACATCCTCTTCACGTTCTATGCGTCGATGGTAGAGCCTAAACTGACCAAACTATTTGTTTCGACAATATCGCCTCTCCAATCAGGGATTCGCCTCCTGACTGAGTCGAAGTCACGTAGCTTGATTCTCTCATTCGAGACTGGGAGATCACATTCTGAACGAGCCGCCTTAAAGCACGTAGTTTCGAAATGGTCTGGTTATATTCTTGATGCTAAGAAAGTTCGAATTCGTTTCCGTCGGGATCTTTGAAGATCGCGTATTTGCCCCAACTGGTCTGGGTTAGATCTACCGAGAAGACCACTCCCTTGGCCTCTAGCTCAAGATATACCTTCTCGACCTCGTCCGGGTTGCTTGCCGGGACCATTCTACCAGTATTCTCGTCCTTACGGAAAGTCAATTCTCCACACCGCAGCCAAACTCCCGTGCGTCCACCAGGCCTATCGTTACCCCAATCGGCGCATCTCTCACAGAGATGTACCAAAACCCTGCGAGATCCCTTCGGCCTAAGAAAGACTGCGTGTCCCTCAAGGCCGACAATCTCGAATCCCAGCTTATCGCGGTACCACTCTGCCGACTTTCTTGCATCATTCACGAGAATAGCAATGGATCCCATCTCGATAACCACGTTCGATCGCCGCATGAAGTAGAGTTCGATTAGCCTACTAAAGCCAGTCTCTCGTAATGAAAACCCATGCTTCTTTCGCCATGGATCCGACCCATTTGATGTAGAGGATGATTCGTCCATCACGATTATAAGCAAACTACGAGCCGTAGTTGCTAGGGATAAGGATACGGAGGGAAACCCCTGTTACTCATTGAAGGTCGCAGCTTTGGGCAAGAAAATCAGCATATGTATCCTCCTCGCCATTAGTTTATTCGCACTGCTCTCCCTGTCCATATCCGGATGGGCCGTTAGTGCGCAAACGCAGGAAAATAGCACATTAGCTAACCCTGGGACGATACTCGCGGTCTCTCGACTCCCAATGTCCAACGCTACCTCGATTTTGACAGGGCGCTCGAGTCTTCAATCTACGTCGAGTTTGACGAGCCAGGTCACCCAGACTAGTCAAGTTACAGCAACTAGCCAAGTTACCGCAACTAGCAGCACTTCGACTTCCGACACTTCAAGCAGCTTAACGGAAGATACGTCGACCTGGAGTGACACGGTTACTGTTACCGTGACTGCCAGCGATACAGCGACGACAGCGACGACAACGGCTACCGACCCTCAGACCTGGGATAATGCGGCGTACTCGATAAGCTTCAGCCCACCATACTGGTTCTGCTCAGATATCTCCGTAACCTTCACAGGCCCCCTAGTGGAATCGGGCTACTACGGTGACACACTTCAATTCCAATACTACCAGTACAACCCAACTTACCCAAGCGTCCTTACCCCGATTTTCACAGACAACGACCTTACGGTGACAAGTGACACGGTGAATTATTGGATTGGCTTTGGCGAGTACGCACAGGTGAACTTCGAGTATCAACCAAACATAGCGATCAAGGTCATCAACTTGACTCCTAACTCGAACGGCTACCCACCCGGACTAATCTTCTTAGACCTAACGAACATTACGCCACAGGCACTCCAATACTGCTCATATCCCGATCCGGTACCAGTCCCGGAATTTCAACTTCAATGGCTAGTCATCATAGCGTCAATAGTCTTAAGCTTAGGATTTCTCAGAATCAATAAGCGCCGTCTCTTTGAGTGATTAACCATTCATTAACCGGGCTGTTCGATACACTGGAGCGCGGGCTAGGCCAATGATAAGGCTGGTGCGGTTTGAAGAATCTGTAGCGGACAGCATTCTGAGCTCGGCTTTGGGCGCATACCCAAACGAAGCCATTCTTCTCTTGCGGGGCAAGGTGGGGAACGAGGAAGTCCTCGTCAACGATGTTTTGATTCCGCCTCTCGCCACACACGGACGGGGGTTCTCAGATTTCAGGGGCATCATGCTTCCAATGGACCTGAGGGTGGTAGGAGTTTCACATTCCCATCCCTCGGGCGCGCTGCGACCTTCAACCCACGACCTCAACCATTTCTACGGAAGAATTATGGTAATCACAGCATACCCATTCCAATCCTACAATGATATTGGAGCATTCAACAGCCACGGCGAGAAACTCCAACAGGAAGTTGTCCCGAATGGCCCACAAAAAGATCAAGTGCCCCTTTAATGGACCCTGGACATAATATCGTAATCAATGCCCTAGACCGTATAACGAACAGCGCGGGCGGAAAGCTTAGTTTGCACTTCTTGGAAGAATAAACCTCACTTCCGTCCAAGTTCCTTCACGGCGAATAAAATGAGTCGAGCTAGACCTCGCAAAGTGGCCGATTTCATGAGCACTCCGGTCGTAACGAGTGACCCGGAGCAACACATCTCGCAAATCGCGGTTTCAATGCGACAACAAAACGTCGGTTCGGTGGTGATAATGAAGAATCAGAGGATAGTCGGAATACTAACTGAGAGAGATTTTGTCAGAATAACTGAAAAGGTCGGCATGTTGTTGAAGGAAGACCAAGCAAAACATTTCATGGCCAAACCAGTCATCATCATGTATTCCAACGTAAAGCGTAAATGCGGCAACTATGCCTCGTAGTTGTGATTTGCATGTCTTCCACGAAGCCCCTTGCCGTTCAGACCGTAAACCTGACTAAGGTCTACCGGGTGGGCCATACTGACTACCCCGCCC
>CAZHKA010000039.1:0-9132 GCA_964533505.1 uncultured Candidatus Bathyarchaeia archaeon
AGGTTGCACAAGCGGAAAAAGGTGAGTGAATGACCAACCAAGAGACTTTCCTGACCAACCAAAGACATAGAGACATGTCTCCGAGCGTCTTCAAGGAATCTGGATATCGGGCTGTCGACTGGGTTGCTGAATATCTGGAGCACATGGACGCATACCCAGTCTTTGCTCAAACGAAACCCGGTGACATCAAATCTAGACTGCCCAAGTCCGCGCCCGAAAAACCTGAACGCTTCGACCAAGTGATCAACGATTTCGAGAAGACTCTTCTGCCAGGGATTACGCATTGGAATCATCCCCGCTTTTTCGCCTACTTCGCCATATCCGGTTCGTATGCGGGCGTTATCGGGGAAATGTTGTCTAGTGCTTTGAAC
Organism: uncultured Candidatus Bathyarchaeia archaeon; assembly: GCA_964533505.1. GTDB lineage: Archaea > Thermoproteota > Bathyarchaeia > 40CM-2-53-6 > 40CM-2-53-6 > FEN-987. Next base: position 372 of record CAZHKA010000039.1, read on the forward strand.
GTAAACGCCATGCTCTGGCGAACATCTCCGGCCGCCACCGAACTAGAGGAAACCGTGCTTGACTGGCTACGGCAAATGCTTGGGCTACCGGAACAATTCGAAGGCGTAATCAACGACTGCGCCTCCGTCTCTAGCCTGAACGCAATTACGGCCGCACGGGAGGGCGCGGGCTTAGGCATTCGCGAGAAGGGAATGGCCGGCAGAGACGACGTGCCCCGATTGCGAATCTACACGTCCGATGAAGCACATTCCTCTATCGAGAAAGCGGCCATAGTACTAGGGCTGGGACAAGAAGGCGTCACGAAGATTCCGACGGATGACCGATTCCAAATGGACGCGCACTCATTGGACAAGGCGGTCCGAAATGATCTTGATGAAGGTATCAAACCAATTTGTGTGATTCCAACAATCGGAACAACCGCGACAACCAGCGTTGATCCAATTTCAGAGGTTTCCGAGATTTGCAAGGAGCACGGGATTTGGATGCATGTTGACGCGGCCTACGGAGGCTCCGCGGCCGTTCTCCCCGAAATGCGACCGCTTTTCGCGGGATGGGAGAAGGCGGACTCGATTGTTGTGAATCCGCACAAGTGGTTGTTCACTCAACTCGATTGCAGTGTCCTCTATTGCCAGAGGCCGGATGTTCTCAAACGAGCCTTCAGCCTAGTCCCGGAATATCTTCGCACCTTAGAGGAAGGCGATATCAAGAACTTCATGGACTACGGCATCTCGTTGGGCCGTCGTTACCGCGCTCTGAAGTTATGGATGATCATTCGCTCATTGGGGCGTGAAGGCATAGCTAACGCCATCGGCGACCACATATGCTACGCCCGAAAACTGGCGGACATTATACAAGCCGACAGCAATTTCCAGCTTTTGGCTCCAGTTCCATTTAGTACAGTGGCGTTCCGATTCTGTCCTAAGACACTGGGTAAGAGCGATGGAACTTGGCCCGAGTCGGAGATCAATACGCTAAATGAACGATTACTAAACGACGTAAATCAAACTGGAAAAGCATTTCTCTCCCACGCTAAACTCAAGGGCAAATTCGCGATCAAAATGGCGATTGGTAATCTAAAGACTAATTGGGAAGACGTGTCCGAAACGTGGGAACTTATTCAGCAAGAAGCCAACAGATTGCTGAAGACCTAATCCGAGATAGTAATCGAGTCTACAGTTGGTCTGAAGCGTCCTTGTGCATCTTGAGGCGTCTTCACACTTTGACCCTCAGGTCTCTAACCGCTTGATGTTTCTTGTCGTCCGTCAAGATGATGTTCTTGTACGAATTTGATTGCTTTGCTTCCAACCGTCGGGAAAAGAATCAGGTTGTTTGCCATGGCAGTAACTAAGCTTGGTAAGCCCGAGACCATGGTCGGGATTATCGGCAGACCGTACATTACTGCAGCCCATAGATTCTGAAGAAATTCACTGAGAAGCGTAAGCCCCACGGCAGAGGCAGTCATCATCAATAAAGTCGGACGAGGCCAGATCCGGCGAATGACTCCCGCGCATAGCCCCAGCAGACCAATTATGGCACCAATGAAAGGTGTCCAAACTCCCGCGCCGTATGGACTTGCGATGTCGGACAACAGGATTATCAAGAATCCTGTTACGAATCCCACAATCGGGCCATAAATGAATCCAGCTGCGAAACTTAGTGTCTCACTCAAACCCAGCTTAATTACGACGGCAAATGCAGGCCCAGGAACCATATCGCCGACCTGATCCACTCCTACCCGAACGACGGCAGCAATAGCGATAAATGTGGAGATCAAAGCGACTTGTCTTGAACTTAATTTAGGGCTTTGAAGCATGAGAGAGGGGCCTGGCTGGATAATCCATCCATGTTGATAAAGCATTGTTGGTGTCATTAAATCTTGGAGATAAGTGGAGAAAGAATTGGAAATCCGCCGCTGCTTGGCTATCTTGAGAAGAGGGGCGTCACGTTGAAGGACATGGTCGAGGCGGCGCTAGAACTCTTCGTTCCACACCCCGGCGTTCCGGACCAAGAGACGGCGACGGAGATAATCTTGGAGCAATTTCGCGAAGCTCTATCGGACGTCAACGTGTCCACGCTGGTCGTCGCCTGTTACCGTGCTGAGGAAGATGCTAAAAAGGGGTTGATACCGAACCTAACACGCGAGAGGTTCATGGGTCGTCCCGGTTTGGTGACAGACGAACTTCTAGGCATGACAATCGCAGATTACATTGCTGGCGCCAAAGGTGTCTTCGAGTTCATCCGGTTCGACATGAAGAAACCGGGAATACTGGCGAAGTTAGGTCCAATCACAAACGATGCAGTCGGTGGGCTGGTAGCGGGATGTTCATCCAATATGTACTCTGAGGCTACCCGACGGAGTGCAAGATGAATAAGTTTTGAGAATCATAAACGGCTTGAAGAATTCATTCGCTTTCCTAACCATTTTTCCGGTCGGGATGGACGCCGACGGTATCGCTAAGGCAGCTTCGTACATGCCCGTATTCCCATTCATCGGAGCGGTTATCGGCCTGATTGTTGGTGTCGCAGTCTGGTTGCTTGAAATGATCTTTCCCCAACTGCTATCGGCAGTGATTGGCATGGGCCTACTTCTATTGATAAACGGGGTTCAGCACATGGACGGCTTGCTTGACTTTGGAGATGGCCTAATGTTCCACGGGCCGAGGAGTGGGAAGCTAAGAGTCATGCGGGATCCAACGACCGGGGCCGGAGGATTTGCGCTGGGCCTAATAGTGCTTCTAGCAACTGCTATTTCCCTCGGAGCACTACCATCACAACGAGTCGCGCCTACTCTCATCGTGTCCGAAGCGTCAGCAATGTGTGCAATGGTTCTTGCGACGGCCGCTGGGAAGTCCGCGCATAAGGGCATGAATTCGGTTTTCGTGCAAGCAATGCACAAACGACGCGGCTTACGCCTCAGCCTCTCGTACACTATCACTCTTGGTATTTCGCTTCTCATTTTGAGGTCTGTAGGGCTCATTGTTGTGATCGGTGCGACGTTCACGGGTCTCGTCATGGTTCTCGTATCCAACCGAAACTTCGGCGGATTAACGGGGGATGTATTGGGGGCAACCAGCGAGATAGCACGAACCGTCGCTCTTCTGCTCGTGCTGGTGTCCTTGAAGTGGGCCTGACTGCGCTAGTTATGGCCGGCGGTCGAGCTAGCCGGATGGGAGGCGGCGTGGAGAAATCACTTCTCGAAATTTCCGGCAAGACGATGCTCGAGCGCGTAATCGACGTTCTCCGGCAGTCGGGTTCAATAGACCGAATAATCGTGGCTTCGAGCTTGATTACACCAGCGACAACTGCCGAGGCCAAGAGACTTGGAGTCGAAAGCATCGTTACTCCGGGAAATGGTTTCGAAGAAGACATGCGATTGGCCATTCGCCAACTTTCTCTCGGCGAGGTTCTGATAGTTTCATCCGACCTCCCATTCATCACCGTTGACGTTATCAAACAAGCCATGCAAAAATACCGCAATTCCGGAAAACCGGCACTCGCAGTGATGGCCCCGGTCGAGATCTATGAAAAGCTGGGCTCAAAGCCAGGATACGTCTTCAACGTCCGCGGAGCAAATCTGGTGCCGATTGGAATCAACATCATCGACGGTAGGCGCACGGACGAAGGAGAGTTAGACCAAATTGAATTGGTAATCTACTCCAAGGACGTTGCGTTGAACGTTAACACTCCGAATGATCTTGATGCCGCAAGGAAAAAGACCGATAATATGAGAGAGAAATAATCGAACAATGGCCCGTGAAAAGTTGCACCCTCAAAAGACGCCAAGGACGCTCCTAGTGGCTCGAATAACAGTGTTTACGGCACTGTCAGCCGTGGGCTCGTTCATTCACCTACCAAGCCAAGTTTCCTCAGTCGCATTCGATTCGGCCCCCGGGTTCTTTGTTGCTCTCTATTTCGGCCCACTAGACGGTTTCTGTGTTCTTGGCTTAGGGCATTTGGCGACGGCCATTGTCAATGGTTTTCCGCTTGGGATTCTGCATTTTCCAATAGCAGTGGGCCTGGCTTTTGCGGGCGCAGCGACTGGTTTAGTCAACCGCAAATGGAATTTCATTCCCGCCATCGCCACGGGTATCGCAATCAACACGGCGTTAGTCGTGCTAGCCATCCCCGTCCTTGGCGTGGCTGCTACACTAAGTTTCACACCTTTTCTCCTTCTAGCGGCTATAGTGAACGGTGCAGTCGCGACCCTTGTCTACCTCACGCTAAGAAGGAGGCTCTAACTTGCAGGGCTCCTTCTCGTTGCCGAGATCGATCAAAACGTCTAGGGACGTGCTCCTGCTAAGGACCGACCGGGATCGTTTGCTAGCGTTAACTTGCGACGCGGCAGGGAGCATTGGGTCGAAGCGTCTCGACAGGGTTAGGGCTGACCCGCGCTTAGTTGGCAGGATGACGGCGAGGGTAGCATTAATGGAACTCCTTTCGATCGGCGCAAATCCAATCGCCATAACAGGGACCTTCTGTGTGGAGCCTGAGCCCACCGGCAACCGGGTAATAGAAGGGATAATGGAAGAAGTTCGGCGTGCGCGCCTCAGAGACGTCAGAGTACTCTACAGCTCAGAGAAAAACGTGAAAGTCAATCAAACCGGCATTGGAATAACTGCTATCGGGTTTGTCTCAAATTCTGCTGTGAAGATCAGTCAGTGCGCAGTGGAAGACGAAGTTTTCGCGCTCGGTGAACCCTACGTTCAAAGCGAAGTGATTCAAGCTGAGAGAAATCGTATACTACCCGATACGCTTGATGTGATTAAGCTTCGCATGAACCGGGTTGTACACGAGCTCATACCCGCAGGTTCAAAAGGTATCCTCTACGAGGCCAGGTTGATAGCCGAAGACTCGGAACTGATCTTTGAGCCTTTAGCTTCACCACAGATTAACCTGAAGAAATCAGCCGGGCCGGCCACCGTTCTACTGCTCGCAATTCGCCGCGGCAGTTTGGACAAAATTAGGAGAGTTCTAGGTGCGAAGCCAATCCAAAAGATCGGTACGCTGAGACGAAGGTAGAACCTTCCTTCTGTCCAAAAGGGAAGAGGGTTGATTTGATCTCTCGCAAAATGTCTCAAACGACACTTATCACGAACGTTGCTCCGTAATAGATTAGGATCAGACCGAAACCTATGAGGATGAGTTTGTAATATCGTGAACCAATGACATTTCTGCCTCTCTTTCCCAAGTGCGCAATTGCGGTGAGGTACGCGTAGTCCATCCATACATGTGATGCATACATTATGAGTACTCCAATAATGGCAGCGAACGCCAAAGCCTGAACGATCAGCACAGAACCTATCGTTAACCACCAAAGTATGAAGTATGGATTCAAGCCGGTCAGGGCAAGACCGAGAGCTAGAGAGCTAGCAGGCATTCTCCTTGCCTTGGGCAACGCGCCAAATTCAGGTTTGCTTTTGACTGTGTCATAGATTTGCACCGCACCGAATCCGATTAACCCAACTCCTCCTATGAGTCCAATCATGTACTTGATTGTTGGCTGGCTTGCTGCGGCAAGCAAGCCGAAGGAGAGAGCGAGGACCAGTGGTAGCTCGACGAGCATGTGTCCCACGGCGCATGAGAAACCTGCGCGGGCGCCTTCCTTCGAGCTATGTGTCAGGAGCCCAAAAAACAGCGGCCCAGGAGCCAGTGCACCAGACGCCGTGACGACAATCACGGTGATTATGAAGCTGACTAGATCCATGCGCTGAGATTCTCTTGAACTCACTCGTTTGCGAGTGACCTAATTGCCTTTTGCTTCTACGAGGAGCCCGCGACCAACCTGTCCAAGCGCCTTGACTATGTCATGCTTCACGATTAACCCAGCGACTTTGGAACTGTTATCAGTTACGGGCAGGCTACTTACCCCCTTCGTGATTATGACTTGGGCGGCCTGGGCCAAATCAGCATCCTCACGGATTGTGATAGGGTTCTTGGTCATCACATCTCTTGTTGTGATGAGAGCAGCACTCTCCGTGTCCTTGGCCTTTAGTCCTTGTCTGGCCTGCGGAATTCTTTCTTTGATTGAAAGGATGTCCGATAATGTCAAGATGCCCACGAGTTCTTCGTCGATTACCGGGACGCTTGGTTGACGGTAGACGATAGCCTGTGCAACGTGAACGATCGGGTATGTGCTCTTGGCGAAGACAAAATCGCTCTGCATAAAGTCGTTGACTTTGAACCTTCCTGGCGCCTTTTGTGCGAAATAGTGGCAGAGATCAGTTTCAGTTACGATTCCCATTAGAGGGTTCTCGTTCGTCACTACGGCGTATGCAACGTTATCCGTGTCGAATAATCTGGCGGCGTTCACCACCAGTAAATCGCGTCTAATGGTGAAAATTGACTTAGATGAGGCTTCCGAGACGAGTATCTTCTCCAGATCGCGATTTGTGGTGTCTTCTAGGAGAAATCGTGCTATGTCACGCTTAGAGATGAGGCCTAGCGGTCGGTGGCGTTCGTCAGCAACCACAAGTTGCGATGTGTGACTCTCTGTCATTACGTCTCTGGCTTTCAAGAGCGAGTCAGATGGAGCAACGGTTACAACCCATCGTGTCATGATATCGTCGACACTATGGGCTTCCGATGAAGTATCCACGCTGCTCATTGACTGATCGCGCTCTTGGATGAGTCAATACTGTTTGGATCTAGTTTTGATATAAGTGGGCCTAGCAGTTCCCATAACTGATTTTGAACTTCGTGAGTTTACGGAGTAAAAGGCCAATCCGGTCGGAATTTCATACGGGTCCTGATTTGATCTTCATTCCTCTTTCTGAGAGGTAGTTGAGGAATTCGATTCGTAGGTCCTCTTTGAATGCAAGTTCTGGCGGAACTAACCCTTTTCGAGAGATTCTTGCTGAGGCCAAGATCTGTGCGGCTATCGAACAGGGGAACGCCGTAGTTCTAGCCATAGATGTAACACCATGCCTCGTGTCATAGTGATCTATCATCTCATATTTGTGACGAGTCAGCTTTCCGCCTCTCCATCCTGATACGTCAACTCTGAGGAGTGTCATGTCTTTCTCCTTTCTTAACGTCAGTCTGTCGGACAAGACGTTCGCAACAAAGTCTCTGGGAGCAATTGGATGATCATGGTAACTGACGGGTTTGGTTTCAAGTAAACCGCACTCGATGAGTGTCTTGATCTGCTCCGCGTGCCCAGGCCATCGTATGGTCTTCTCATCCATGTCACGCACCTTCCTGATGGTCTGAACTAGCGTTGAGAGTCCATCGGTGTAGAAGCATTCGCATTTGCCGATGGGGGCCGGGAAATTGATTGTTTCTAAGCCTGAGAGGGCTGGGACGTCGAGTGGTTTTCCATTCTTTATGACTCTGGCTTTCCGAAGGTACTCTTCCAGCACTGCTTGAAATGAGAATACTATTCGGTAGTTGAGAGGGGGTTTGGGTTTTTCTGGGATACCGCCTACCTTGATGTGAACTTGATCCACTCTATCCATTCGCTCGGCCGCTGCCATGGCAAGGATATTCGTTAGCCCCGGCGCCAAGCCGCATGCCGGAATGATCGTTATTCCTCGCCTTCTACAGGCTGAATTTATCTCGGCCTGACCAAATCGCCAACCGAAGATCAAGTCAACAAAATTGACGCGCGCGTTGATTGCCGAGTAAATTGCATACTCACTTAGGCCGTGTGGAAGGGCTCCAATCCCAACATCGAATTGTCTCAATAGCTTAGTTGTACTCCCTCGTCTGCGAACATCATGAACCTTAGCGGTAAGTTTCGACGAGTGCTCCTTTCGGACGAGGGCTCGCAACCTCTCCCTGTCAACGTCGTATACTGATACTTGGTCAACTTCTTTTGATTTCACTAGGTCCTGAGCAATTGTCGCACCCATCAACCCAGAACCGAAGATCGCAACTCTCATCGACACTTTCCTCTTAGTAATGAGTTAATAATTCGCGGGAAGGGATTCGGTTTGTTTAAAGGGCTGTTGCCCGATTGCCATAGTCAGCTTTCTCGAACTCGTTTTCTTTGAAATACTTCCTGTTCAGAGCTCCAGCTATTCTTCCTCAAGCGTGGTTTTGGCAAAGCTCAATCGTCGGCTGGGCTCTCCAGATATTCTGAAACATACTAGATATCCATCCAGTCAGCTAACTGAGTGGACGAACCTTCATGCAGTTTGACTGTTTCGAGTTGACGAGCGGAAAGGGTTGCTTACCTGATGTCTTGCGTGGCATAATACATAGCAAAAGTTAGCTAGTTTTTGTTGAAGAGTATGGGTAGGAATAAATGATGACCCCCGGTATGCCTTGGCGGCGCGGTAAAGAGATGAGTAAGCAGCCTAAGGTCCTCGGCAAATTTGTCGAGGTCTCCAAGGACACGATGCGGCGGGGTGGCAAAGTCTTCATTTTCTTTGTGGGCGCTGAATCCTCCCCTTATTGTGCCGCTGAGCGGTGGCCCATAGTAAGGAGCCTCCAAAAATTTGGACAGTGGGACGGGCTTAAACAAACAATAAGCGCCGCAAGGAACGAACAGTTCCTAAACCTCCCAACCTATGATTTCACGAAGGCCACTTACAATAGTCCCCACATCGAATTCGTATCACGCGAGATTAAAGATCGTGAATTCAAGCCGCTGCAGAAGCTCTTGAAGACAGAAGAAAAACTGTTCCGAAAGTTCAACCCGAAGAAGGAAATCCCCTTCCTCCTCGTCGGGGGCAGGTTCATGCAGGTCGGTTCAGGGTTCCCGCCGAAAATCTTCATTGGCCATACGTTCAGGCAAACGGAAACAGAACTCAAGAAAGC
>CAZHKA010000040.1:0-27771 GCA_964533505.1 uncultured Candidatus Bathyarchaeia archaeon
CTGGCATAGGCCTAGGCCTTTCAAGTCTCAACTGGCTTGTTCTGATCTTTGCAATATTCTGGATTGCAAACGACATTCCACCTTTCATCCTAACCGCTTCTAGAATACTCTTCGCCATGGCCTTCGACCGAGTACTACCCAGTTCGCTTGCTAATGTGAACGAGAGGTTCCACTCACCAGTAAACGCAACTATAGTGTGCGGTATCTTCGCAATCTTGGGCCTCTTTTCCGAATCTGGGGTTGCGAGCCTAGGAGGGAGCTGGAGCCCGGGACCCAATTGGCTGGGCTACGGACTCGACTACATCTTCTCGACTGGTGTCGGTGACACCGACCTCTTCGACGCCGCATTCTTCCTCCTCTTCGCCCTCTCGCTTGTCTTCCTAGTCCATAGGAAGTCAGCCGCCAGAATCTACGACACTGCTCCGGTCAAGTACGGCGGGAAAGTAGGCATGACCATTATAGGAATACTAGGTGTATGTGCTAACCTGCTCTTGGCCGATATGATCGTCAACGCCGAATACCAGGCCTTCGGGATGCTACTTGCAACAGGCATAATCGGAGCAGTAGTCTACCTCTACTACAAGTACGGAAAGGCCAAAGAAGTCGACTACAGCACGATATTCGCCAATATCCCACCCGAATAGAAACGGGTCAACTGTTTCTATTCCTCCTTTTTCTTTCGCAAAACCTTTTAATTCTCTAAATCAGCCCAAAGTCGAAGTCATTTGCGTTGCGATTAGACGGCGTTCTATTGAGATGCGGGTCGTTGCAGGCGCCATCATAACGCGAGTATGCATCTACCTGTAATTCGAACGGCACCTAGTTTTCCGGGGTTTCGAGGATTTCAGGCTGGTCAATCTTGACCGGTTTTCGGGCATCTTGTTTAAAACGAGGCGCGGTCGCTTCCACATTTGTGTGCATTCTGCATGTCCCGAGGAGCGGTCGCTGAGTTTAGATCTCAAATTTCGCTTCCGGAAAATGAGTTTCCAAAAAACTGGTACAATATTCTACCGGACCTGAAGCCCCCCCTTCCCCCTCCCAAAGAACCGGAGACGGGTCCTTCACGGATGGAATTCCTCAACAAGACCATGGTACACGAATGCCTGCGTCAGGAATTTTCGGATGATCGTTGGGTCACCATTCCGGATGAAGTAAGGGAGCTGTATCTTCAGGCGGGACGGCCGCGTCCTCTCTATAGGGCTAGAAGACTCGAGAAGCGTCTAGGTCTAGAGAAGGTCAGGCTGTACTATAAGCGTGAAGATCTGTCACCAACGGGCTCCCATAAGGTGAACACGGCGTTAGCACAGGCATATTATGCAGAGAAGGAAGGAAAGAATACTTTAGCTACGGAGACGGGTGCCGGCCAGTGGGGAACTGCACTCTCCTATGCTGCTAGGCTAGTTGGACTTAATTGTGTAGTGTTCTGGGTTAGAAGCGTATACGACTGGAAAACCGACCGCCGCACACTGATGAAGCTCTACGGGGCGAAAGTTTTTCCTTCCCCCAGCAAGGAAACGAAGACCGGTAAAGATGTACTTGATAAAAATCCTAACCACCAAGGCTCACTTGGCATAGCCGTTTCAGAAGGGTTAGAGTACGCCGAGGCGTATGACGGAACGGTCTACTGCTTAGGTTCCGTGTTAAACCATGTTATGATGCATCAGTCAATAGTGGGACTAGAAGCGATCAGGCAGTTTCAAATGGTCGAAGACTATCCGGACCTGATAGTTGGCTGCTTGGGAGGAGGGTCAAATTTCGGTGGACTCGCGCTTCCCTTCGTGGGCGAGTTGCTGCAGAAGAAACGAGAATGCGAGTTCTTAGCAGTTCAGACGGCGGCATCACCAACTCTGATTAGCGGAGAGTATAGGTACGACTTCGGTGACGTCGCGGAGCATACCCCATTAATGATGATGTATACGATTGGGCATCAGAGTGAGATGACTCCAATTAAGGCTGACGGGTTACGGTACCATGCTGCAGCCCCAATCATCAGCGCGTTGCGACATCAAGGCGTCGTAAGAGCAAGCGCCTACCCAACTGATGAAAGAGAGGTGTTCGAGGCCGCGAAACTTTTCCTTGAATGCGAAGGATGGTTGATAGCGCCCGAATCAAGTTATGCGGTAAGGGGAGGCATCGACGAAGCACTCAAAGCCGAAAAGGCAGGAAGCGAAAAAACAATCTGTATGAACATCAGCGGTCACGGTTTCCTCGACATAGAAGCATATAGAGAAAGGCTTTCAATAAATTAGGATCTAGGAACTCGTAGAATAAGTACGTTGTATACAGGATAACGCCCGGAAACCCGAATAGTTATCTCTAGTTCTCATGGCTACCTACCTTAACCAATCGGCTTCCAGGCGATTGAAACTTCTTCAGTTAATGGAGTCACTTTTGAAAGACGGGTGAGAAGACTCCATTTTGGATACACTTTTCAAGACTAAACTTGACTGTAGTGTTCCTGTGGAGATTATGAAGGTCGGCGTTCAGACGGGCGAAACGTATCCACGAATGCTCGACTTAGAAGACCCACTGGCGAAATTCCGGGAAAGGTTCTACATTCCTAATGGAAGCATCTATGTGGACGGAAACTCTCTCGGTCTTCTTTGCAGAGATTCAGAAAACTCAATTCACAACGTATTGAACGACTGGAGGAGGCTCGGTATAGGTGGTTGGCTTGGAGGGAAGCGCCCATGGTTTTATTTTGCGGAACAAATCGGCGCAATGTGTTCCAGCCTCGTTGGTGCAGAGCCTGATGAAGTCATCCTAACGGGTACAACCACAGTCAACATCCATCAGCTTGTGAACACATTCTACGAACCTCAGCGTAGTCGAAGGAAAATTATAGCCGACGAGTTTGATTTCCCTTCGGACATCTATGCTTTGAGAAGCATCCTGAAACTCAGAGGAATGAATCCGGACCGGGACCTGATTCTTGCACCAAGCGTGAATAGCCATTTCTTGGAGGAGGATGATATTGTTGGGCTGATGGACGACGAGGTTGCGATGGTTTTCCTTCCTTCAGTTTTCTACAGGAGCGGGCAGCTTCTTGATCTACGTTATCTCACTGAGGAAGCACACAAAAGGGGCATCTTGATAGGCTTCGACTGTTGCCATTCAGTCGGGTCAGTGCCTCACTACTTCGATAAGTGGGGTGTGGACTTCGCACTTTGGTGCGGTTACAAGTACCTGAACGGCGGCCCTGGAAGCACAGCTTTCCTTTATGTGAACAAGAGACACTTCAGGCGTGAACCAGCTCTTGCTGGGTGGTTTGGTTACGTCAAAGAGAAACAGTTTGACATGTCCTTGAGGTTCCAACATTCCGAGAATGCAGGAGGCTGGCAGATATCCTCTCCGGCAATTCTCAGCGCAGCACCACTTGAGGGCTCTCTGAAGATTTTTTTGGAGGCAGGGATAGAAGCAATCAGGGCCAAATCTCTCAAAATGACGTCGTACCTCATGTCTTTGGTTGACGAAGTTTTGTCTAGGAATCACTTCAAGTTCTTGATCGGAACGCCAAGACAGGAAGCACGGAGGGGGGGGCATGTCGCAATTGAACATGAGGAAGCATTGCGCATCAGCGAAGCACTTCGCTCACGCGGGGTTGTTCCAGACTTTCGCCCACCGAATATAATCAGAATCGCACCCATACCACTCTACAACACATACCACGAAATCTGGCAAGTCGTACAACATATCAAAGAGATCATTGAGAAGAGAGAATACGAGAGATACTCTAAACAGAGGAAGGCAATATCATAGACATGTGAAATGGGAACTATTCTCCCTCTTGAATAGGGTACTTGTCTGAGTTAGATGATCGTATCAACTCCGAAGAATGGTGAATACGAAACAGGCTCGAGTCTAGCGAACGCGCTGATCATTCGGTAATCGCGGTTTGGAGTGAACACGGCAAAGGGAGGAGTCAGTTTAAGAGAATTCGGCCGGTCCGTCGGCGATCAACTGAGTTCCGCAGTAGACGTGTTCTATAAAGATGAGACTCGGCAACCGCAATACTCATGGGATATCACGTTGCCTTTTCTTTCACAAAACCATTTAAACTCCGCAAGTCAACCCAAAGTCGAAGTCATTTGCGTTGCGATTAGACGGCGTTCTATTGAGATGCGGGTATGTTGCAAGCGCCATCATAGGTGGCATTGCGTACGTCCTAGGGTTAGGATTGATTAGATCGGCGATAATTCTCGTCGCATCTCTCATGATAACGCGGGTATGCATTTACCTATGCTTTGAACGCTACCTTGCTTTCCGGGCTTTCGAGGATTTCAGGGTCGGCAAGATGAGGCATGAGTGTGTGGCCTGCGGAGCCTCCTGTCACTTACGAGTAAATCTCGGGAAAGAGGATATGGATAGGATTCTACAATATGGGAAGGAGAAGGGAATAACTGAAACGATCATTGAAGGCCGCGGGAAGCACAATTGGCTTAAGAGACGAGGGGACCGAGCATGCGTATTCCTCAAGTACGAGGGAAAACTGCCGAGATGTTCAATATACGATATCAGACCCACCGCATGCCGACTCTATCCACTAATTCCCTCTGGTATGCGCCTAAAAGTCGACCCACTTTGTCCAGGGTTGAGCAGAACAGAAGGCCACACTTTCAAAGAGCACTTGTCGACTCAGAATGTGGGAGCATATGTAAGAAAAGCGCTTGGCAAGATCTGACTCTCTTGATTCAGGCCATCGCTCAATCGCAATAACCGAAGTCGGTGGGTCAATTCAAATACATATCTCTCGTCTCGAAGCAGAAGACAAGCCGGGAATGAAGTTGGTCCGTAAGTCAAAGGTTCAGTATTCCAGGATAGCGTTGTATTGGGCCCCGTTGACTCTCGGCTTTTCCATTCTCTGGTCGTTTGCCATTAATCTTCTTGGGCTCTCTGGTTTCTTCCCTGCTCTTAGCCTTGTTGGGCCAGTGCTTCTAGGTGGACTATTTTCCATCGCCATCTATTTCCTACACGACCGCCGGACGTTAGAGTACGACGAACGCGGATATCAAGAGAAGATAGGAAGAAAATACTCGGACCAGCATCAATGGTCAGAATTCAAAGAATGCTCCTTGGTCAAAGACAGTTATGGACGCCAGAAAGTAAGACTTTACTTCGAAAGAGACGGGGCTCATTACGACCTCGATGCATCTGCATCCGGCATTGATCCGTATGTGTTCCGAGATTTTGTATCTTCTCGCCTAACTCCAACAACACCCGAGATACGCCCCTCTGATGTCGTGAGTGGTTTGGAGAGAGAACTGCAACGTGGAAGAGCGCAATGGGTGGCCGATCTAAGTGAAAGCTTCAGAGATTATCAGATCTCGGGAGAAGTGTTTCCATTAGTGGCTCGTGGTAGCACACGTCCCAAGGGATTTCTCCTTTCGCGATTATTGGCAGTAACCGTCATGCCAGACTACAAGGCATGTATGTACGCTCAACGGCTTGCTGGATCCCATGCAAAAGAATACGTAACGAGGCTTGTGAGAATCCTGGAGACGCAGGGTGATCAAGAAGACATTAAATGGTCTTGGTTGCTGCTTCTAGGTGAAGAACCTGCTCCCGACTCATTGAGCAGATTCATCGGGGAATTTGGCAACAAGAACATCGGGTTGGGCTACATTAACATCTTGACCGGTGAAATAAGCACAAGTCCAAACCACTTGGGGCACAGCATGGCCAATCAAATGCACCTGAACCACTTAATACGTGACCTACGGGTGCGGAAATATTCTGGCTTCTGAAATGGTTAGATCTCTTTCTTTTGATCTCTGAAGCTTACACAAACACACGGGAAGTCTTTACGGCGAATGAGAAAGAACGAGAACACATATATTATGGAGTGGAGTCGCTTCGAAAGCGGAATTTAGAAATGAACTTTCGAGAGTACGTTAAAAAACATCCCAGCATTATCGGTATAGTAATCGGTATGTGTATTCTGGCGTTCATTGCTTACACGGTAGCCACGACGAAGGCGCCGTGAATTCGACTGAAGAAGCGATGTGGATTCTAAAACCCAATCGCTGGATCGCAGTGCCTCTTCTCATGATCTCCGGAATCATCCGGAGTTTTTGTTTCCGGGTCGCTTAGCCCTCGACGCGTTGCAATCGTTTTATTTTGTCGCCGTCTATCTCTATTAGGAAGGCGCTGAGAACTCCTTCGGTGTATTCCGAGCCAGGATTCATGCATTGCGTTCGGCCGACCTTCATCCATCCGCGGCATTCGTGTATGTGGCCGTGCATTCCAAGGAGAGGCTGCTCTTTCTCTATGATAGTTCGAACGGATTTTGAACCGACCGGGATGACCTTTGGTCGCCCCCCCTCCATTACAGGTCTGAAGTCTTTGTCCAATTGGGGTGCGTTGTCGATCTGCGATTCGTAGGGTGGGCAATGTAGACAGAAGACGGATCTGTCGACGTTTTTTACTTGCGAAGCCATTTTCTCTAGCTTGGTCATCAGCTCCTCTTCGGAGCACTCTCGGGGGCTATTCCAGGGGGTTGGGTTCGACCATCCGCAGCAGGCAGCTTCATGTTCTCCATCCAAGTTTACGACGGATTCTTCAGCATAAGTGACATAGGGGCAGGATTTTATGACGTCGTCCAGTTCAAACTTATCATCGTTGCCAGGGTGAATGAGAACCTTCGTGCCCGTGGTAACCTTCTTGGGGACCAGGTCCAACCAATCTTTTAGCGTATCGCACTCAAGCTTAGCGAATATTTTCTCTATGTCGTCCTGAGAAGCCTTCTGCAGGGTCTCGAACTCTCTCTCGTTGCAAACGTACGGTATATAACATGCTTCCCTGACGCGCCGCTTGAAGTCTTCAACTTTGTCACTTTGAACCAAATTTGGCTGCCCAAGAAAATCAGCTTTGTATGTGCCATCGGGTTGAAGCACGATAGGAATCAGAATCTTCCCTGTGAGGTCCCCGCCCATAATCAACCAATCTGCTTTGAACAATTTTGCAGAGTTCAGGAATTTACGCCAGACCACTTCGCTACCATGGAAGTCGGAAGCAAAGACAATCGTGACCTTCGCCAAGCAATGACGCCGTGACGAAACCCGGCCTATTCGTATTTGAAGATTTGTGTTCAATATCAGTCGTCGCGAAGAACAATCAGCAAAAGGGCTTCACTTGGCGATTTCATTTCTTCGTGTACGTGAGTTCCGATTTCAGAATGGAGATTCGACCACAGCGTGCGCATTTGGCTGCTTCGACCTCTTCAGTATTGATTTTTCCTAGACGAAGGTTGACCTGTACATCTCGGTGGCCAAAGAGGATACAGATTAACGCTTGATAACTTCCGCCGAGCATCTGCGGTTCACCGCCTCCGGTTACGGGGCTCTATAGTTGAAGTTAGGTGAAGACATGAGTGCGGCATGCGCGCCGAGAGCGGATGCCAACAAACTAGCCTGAGTTCATCATTTCGGCTGTAGCTGTTTGTTTCAAGTGTGAGATTATTACTTAGTGGTAGTTCCTCCGTCTCGCTGAACTTCCTCTACAACCCTGTACCATTTGACGGAAGGCCCAACCTTGGCGCGCATGTTCCATTGAAAGCCTTTGGGTTCTTTTTCGATTCTCTTTTGCAGCTTGTCGAGGCGTTCAGTAACCAATGCTCGCTCCTGTTTGCTGAGGTCGTATCTGTCCAGTAATCCTTTGATCTCCCCGAGTTTCGTGTTGACGGTGTAGTAGAATCCCCAGTCGCCTGCGAGAACCTTAGCTATGTGATCTTCGTTGATTTCTTCCTTATCGCCCTTTCCAATATCATGTTCAAGAAGGAGGATAATTGAATCTTGGACGTCCTTCTCATTCGTCTGGACTATCTGTACTTTTTGCAGCAGAAGTTCAGCTAGAGGTACGGTTGGCGAATCTACTTCAAGCCTGCCCTCGTAGTCGATGTCGTGGCACATCTCCAGCACGCCCAAGAAGACGTCAATCGCCTTTTCTCCATCTTTGTCGTTGAAGATCTGCCTGTGCCGGCCGGTAGCACCGGTCAGCGCCATGGACACGTACGGCTCGTACCCCAAGTCCATGAACAGCTTCTTGGTCAAGGGGCGAAATTTCTTGTAGGTAACGAAATCCATATCATGTTTAGGCGCGCGCTTGAGCTTCTCATACAACCCCTCGTGTTTGGGGCAGTGCATTCGAATAGCCGCCCCACCCAAAATTCTGACAGGTATCCCCCTGCTCTCGGCTTCCTTGATAATTCGAAGAATTTCCTTCTCAAAATCAGCGAATGTAGCAAATTCAACCAAGCATGATCACACATGTTTCGTGAGCGGCCTTTGCGCTCGGGCTTCCGTACATGTTGGATAATTCGACGATTATTAAGGTTAAGCCCATCTACCGCTGGCGGTGGGCGCTCTTCAGAGTCGAATCCGTTCGGATCTCTCCATTCTCCCGAGTAGATCTCGAGCACCTAGAGAGGTCATCGGCAGGGGTTGCTCCCCCGGAGAAGGGGACGGCCTCATACGGGGAGCACCGTTGAATCGGGAAACTCACTTCAGTTCATTGTGACTAGGTAAGAACTTTTGCATCTCCGTCAATATTCCACCAAAGACGAACGCAGAATGATTCTATGAGGGTTGGCTTAGTGAGGCAGCGATAGATTCAATGTGTCGAGCGCGTATTGCGTATTCTATATACATTTGCTGTCGTCGGACTGCACAGTGTCCAGAATTTGTACAAAGAAATTGAATAGCAACCCTATTAAGCGTAAAGTGGGCTAGCAAAATTGATGGAGAATGGTTGAAGTAGCCGATCAAATGGATGCGGCAGCCCTCAACAAGCGTTATACGTACGGGACTTGGCGCGCGCAGAAAGGATGGACCCCCCGCATAATAGTGGACGCAGAAGGTTGTTATTTCACCGACATCTCTGGGAAACGGTTCCTTGATTTCTCATCTCAACTAATGTGCTCAAACTTGGGGCACAGGAATCAAGCTGTGATCAATGCGATTTGTGAACAAGCGAAGAGACTTCCGTTTGTAGCGCCTGCGTTCGGTACGGAGGTTCGCGCGGATTTGTCGAGGTCTCTGTTGGAGGTCATGCCTAAGGGACTTGAGAAGTTCTTCTACGCCACCTCAGGAACCGAAGCGAATGAGGCGGCGATCAAAATTGCCAGACAGTTTACGGGGAAGTATAAGATCATTTCGCGCTACACGTCATATCATGGCTCGACTGCGGGATCGATGAGTATAACTGGGGATCCGAGAAGGTATATGATCGAACCCGCTGGGAAAATCTCTGGGACGATATTCGCGCCTGACGCGTATTGTTACCAATGCCCGTTTGGGTTGAGTTATCCTGACTGTGGCGTAATGTGTGCTGACTATGTCGAGTACATGATAAAGCACGAGTCAAACGTTGCGGCAGTGATCGTAGAGCCAGTTGTCGGGAGCAATGGTGTGATAGTTCCTCCCGATGAGTATTTGCCACGCCTGCGTGAAATCACGAAAGAAAATGGGGTACTCTTGATCTGTGATGAGGTTATGAGCGGCTGGGGCAGAACGGGAGAATGGTTCGCGGTAGACAATTGGAAAGTCAAGCCGGATATTCTGAGTACTGCGAAAGGAATTACAGGAGCATACATCCCGCTCAGCATTACGGCAACAACTCGTGAGATTTCTGACTACTATGAAGAGCATTATTTTGCTCTTGGCCACACATATGAGGCCCACCCACTGACACTCTCGGCAGGCGTTGCTGCGATTCAGGAATACAAACGACTAGGCCTCATTGAGCGAGCAAAGAAACTTGGCGGGTTCGTGGGCAAGCGGCTTACAGCTTTGAAGGACCGGCATGTTGCGATCGGTGATGTTCGTGGGATTGGCTTGTTCTGGGGCGTTGAATTGGTACGTAACAGAGAGAAGAGAGAATGGTTCAACACGCGCGAAGATAAGCTTCAAGGTAAACCGATGATGGTTGATCGTGTCGCGAGTGAATGCATGAATAGCGGCGTATACGTGTCAACCTGGCTCAATTACTTAGTTGTCGCCCCGCCACTCATCGTCAAAGAGGAAGAGATCGAACAGGGCGTAGCCGCGTTAGACAAAGCCCTAGGAATCGCCGACAAAGAGACCACGTAAGACCAAACGGGAAGGCCTTTCACGTGGCCTCCCCACTCGCTATCTTCCAGAGTAATTCCGATGTCGCCCGACGTTAGAGACCACTGGAGGCTCAAGTGGTTTTCGACAGATTCACGTGGTTGCCATTAAAAGACTATGAGAAAAATGCCCGCGAATAAGAGTATGGACCCGAGGGTTCGTGTCAATCCAAATTCTTCCTTCAGGAGTAACCATCCCAAGATTGCACCGAAAACAATGCTCACCTCCCTAATGGAGCCCGCATAGACAACCGGGGCAATGGAGTATACGAAAACTACCAACGCATATGCCAAGAACACGAGTACACCGATGAGCGCGGTAGTTATGCGCTCTCGCCGCGTCATGTGATGTTTTTCGCCTAGCTTCCTCAGTCCAGGGAAAGAGAACAAGGCGGTTAGTAAAAAGACCAAGGCAATGTAGGAAACTGGGTTCGCTATCTGCACCGCCTTACCATCCACAACCGTATAAGCTGAAATGGTCACCGCCACGACCAGGGCAACCACAAATGGCCAGTTGCGGTAACCCATCGTGCCTAACTTCCTAGTGTAGCCGATTGTGATTATTCCTAGCACTATCAGGCCTATGCCCACAACTCCAAGAATACTGGGATTCTGGCCAAGAAATAGCATGGACCAAAGAATGAGGAAAAGCGGAGCTGTGCCGCGGGCCGTTGGATAGACCATGGAGAACTCGCCCACGCCGTAGGCATACGTTAACGTCAGATAATAGGCGGCTTCAAATCCAGCGCTCAAGAAAGCGTAGGGCAAAGCGGCAATCGGAATCGGAGGACCAACCAAGAGGATAGGCAGCGCACATCCCGCGCAAACTAAGAGAGCCCACGAGGTGACGATCATCTTATTCGCTGCTTTCTTCAGGAGGAAGTTCCAGGTCGCATGTAACACCGCAGCCAAAAGAAGAATTGTGAGTGCGTATGCGGAGACGCCTAGGTTAGGCAATCGTTCTCTCTTCATTAGAGCAAACCGGTTTCTTATATCCTAGCCACATGCGACAACTCTAAGTTTGCACAACCCAAACTCAATCTAGCCGATAGTTGGAGACCAGTCAATTCGTAGTAGAGCCTAGTGGAGAAAGGAAGGCTGTCGATCTCATCGGGGCGGTCATTGCACTGGGTGCGATCAATGATTTCGAGCCAGTGAGTCGAAGGCAGGCTTGGAGGCGTGCTTAGCGGGTGAGTTAGCGTTATGGTTCTTTTGGGCCAGGCGTGGATATAGATTGATATATTTGTCGCTCCGACAGCGCGCCGTCATCGCTATCAACTTCATTTTGGGGAAAAATTGCAGCTCTTCAACTTAAGGCCAGCATTCGGCGCGAAGCGTCTTCAAATCCACATGCCGAAAGATCGGCGTGGCCAACCCCGCGATTGAAGGCCAGTTCTGCCATCAAGACAGTTTGAACTACGGCAGGGAATGGTAGGACGAAACCTAGGTCGCAAAGGAACTCTAAGTACTGGGATTTCATTGAAACAGGCGTAACCACTGAGGTTCACGGTCAAGTGAAAGAATTGCAAACCGAGAATGCGGAGTTGCGCGAGCGACTGGCGAAACTTGAGGAAAGCAACAAGAACATAGAGACAGCGCTAAGGGACTTGCTCAAGAAGAAGTTAGGAAACGTAGGCGTAAGTGGTAAACCTCCAGTGAACCGATTAGATTAGGGGTGCAAGGGTAAGTCGTAAATTCTATACTTGCCCGATTAGACTAGGATTGTTTTCTGTTGACATCACTTATACGCCGTTTGGGGATTGGTTTAGTAGGTTTGGTGATAGTGGTCGTTGAATTATTTCTCGCCAATCCGCTAGGTCAAATGTCTCTGGGAAACATAAATATGAACAGCTCTTTGGTTGACGTTCTAATTGCGGTTTCTAGAAATGTAAGTACGAGTATGGTTGTTCCCTTCGCATTCTTCCTGATTCTCGGTGTGGCATTCATAATCAGAGCATTTCTCCCTATGAAGGGTCAGCTCAGATATTGTTCCAACTGCGGATTCGAAACTCAACAATTCTCTCAAATCCTGTGGGGGGAACATACTCCCTTCAGAGATACGGAAGGATACATTTGCGATAGGTGCGGCAACAAAACAGTTGAAACGGGCGCCACTTGAACATGGGGTCGGCCTAAAGATAAGTCGTCAACATTTGGCATTTTTGACTGAACGGTGTGTTTCAGCCGCAGCCTTAGTATTCCTGAATTCTAAGGATTCCCACACGTCGGTATCTAGTAAGATACAGCGCTAAACTGTAAAATCCGATGAATGAATCACAAGCCGTGCAAGGTTATTCGGGTTACTTCTGTTCTGAGTCGCGTTTGTACCGAAGATAACGACAGGTAAGTACAATCAGAAAACCGAGCATGACCAAAGTAATCTCTAGTACCACATACAATAGCTGAAGATACGTGGCTAATGTTGTGAGGTTCAGGGTATTGTTCGGCGTATTGTAATATGCGCGACTCTCCGCGATTATGTTCTTGTACGATAGTATGAGGACTAGAATTGCGACGATGAAGCAAACCACCAAACTGTTTCTTTTCGGTTTTCCACCGTGACGGGTTAGCTGAATGAGGATTAGTAGCATTAGTGAGCCGAATATCCACATGACCGGCACCGGAAGTATCAGGTCAACTAACGCTAGTACGGCAAATACGATGCCAATCTTCAGCATGTTGTTCATGAATTAGACTCAGCGGATAAGTAAAGAAAAAGTAAGGTTAAGGTTATTTCGTTTACTTGACGCTTGGAACCGTTTGCCAGCAAGAAAATTAGTAAAACGCGCCGACCATAAACGACTATTAGAACACATCAGGAAGACTCGCAAGTACACAACTGTGTGACTTACTCATTTTGTTTATTCCTTCGTGAGGGAACCCGAAACCTAGAAGGGTAACCGATCTGATCCGGCGTCTTAGAAAGAATTGATAAGAAACAATGCCTTGAGTAACCTCATCGGAGGGTTAAAGTTCGCAGAATGAAGCAAAGGTCAACATTATCGTAACCCTTGTTCTCATAGTGACCGCGTTCCTGTCTCTGCGAATCGCCACCGCCCTTGCTGCAATCTACCTCATAGCCTACACGGTTCGTGGACTGAGAAAGCGTAAGACAAGCTAACCTCTTCTGCGTCTGCGCACCGCGCACTAAGACGGTTACCGCCTTCATGCTATTGAGTGTTACAGTTGTCCTAGCCCTGAGCGTGTTTTGAATTTCGGCGACTTGATTGGGGTTTTGCCGAACGTCGGTTCGTTACTTGCTAACCAGTCTCGCTATTCGAGGGATGATTTTTCTCTTTCGTCAATAAAGCCTTGAGTTATGGTACTCCTAAGATCTGAATCCACACGGACATTGATTAATGAAGGAAGGCCCGAAGCGAAGCAACGTTCAAGGGCTGGTCTAAATTGCTTAATATCCTCCACGTATTCTCCATGCCCTCCTGTACCTTCAATCATCTTGTGATATGGTGCTCGTCTAAAACTTGTTCCCGGAGTCCTCTTCCATAAACGCGTCTGCTGCTCCTGTATTTGCCCCCATCGTCCATCTTGTGAGATAACTACAACGAAAGGTAAGTCATAGTGGAAAGCCGTTTCCAAGGGCAGCCCTGGATTCAACCCGAACGTGCCATCTCCTGAAATGAGTACAACTTTCGATTCAGGATGAGCCATTTTTGCAGCAGTAGCGTAACTAACACCTACACCCAATTGATGGAAAGATCCGGAGTGGAAAATCCCCGCAATTTTCTTCCCTTCCAAAGACCACATCTGAACAGCAGTGTGAAACCATCCATCGATATCGCCGCCATCTATCACAACATAGTCTTTTTCCCCTAGAGAGCGTAACACATCCAGACAAAAATCAAGAGGATGGACTCGCTTTCCAGCCTTCTTTGCCTGATCTATTATCTCCTCATTGTCTTTCTTGCGCCTTGCCAGAATGGATTCAATCCAACTTGGGTCAGCGTTTAGATCACGGGCATCCCGGTTTAGCTGACTGAAGGCGATTTTCAAATCGCTTAAAATTGGAATTGCGATATGATTGTCGGCCAACATCCGAGCCGAGGTATTAATTGCAATCTTTTTTTGTTTCGTGTTGAAAACAGGCGGCCCACCAAAAGCTATGCTGTAATCTATATCAGCACCAGCGAATATGACAAGGTCCGCCTCTCCACCAATAATACGCGAGGCAGGATTTATATGAATATCAACTCGCCCCATGCATGCGGGGTTCGTAAAGTCGATCGGTGAATTATGCCAGGGCGGCACAAATGTTGGGATTTTAGTACTGGCTATAAATTGTTCTAGCTCTTTGTCAGCGTTTCCCCAATAAACCTCTGGGCCAACAATAATCACAGGTTTCTTCGCTGCTCTTATTTCCTTCTTCAAGAAATCCATATCTTCTGGATTGGGGAAGGGAAGATGTCTTCTAACTTCTTTTCGATGGAATAGCTCCTCACCCTCCTTTATCTCGCTTGCTTGCCTACGCGAATAAAGAAGATTTATGGGAACACTCAGCATTACCGGCCCGGTTGGTTGTTGATTTACTGCTATATCATATGCCTTGTCAAAATATTCGGGAAATCGAGCGCATGGGCCATCTCTAGAGCTTCCTGGACCCATCATTACAGAATACTTTGCTATTGGTTCGATAATCCTCTCTTCAGCTATTTCTTTGAATCCTCTTTGCTCTATCCTGTGAAAAATGGAACGAATACCAATAAAAATCACGGGTTGCTGAGAGTAATGTGCCTCAGCTACTGCCGAAACTAAGTTTGTAACTCCACTTGGTTCAGCAATGGCGACGGCTGGTTCACGAGTTACCTGTGCTAAACCATCTGCCAGAAAACCAGCCTCCTGTTCGTTCCGTGTATCTATTATCTCAATTCCATAATCAACACATCCATCATAAATTGGGTTGACGAAGCCTCCTGAGAGTGAAAAGACTCTCTTTATCCCTTTTTCCGCAAAGGTTCTTGCTACTAAATGGCCACCTTGAATCATTTCTTCGCTAGCCGTGGTTTTCTTCCCCAACACCGCTGTAGTAGTCGTTTCCAACACCGTGCGTAGACATATGGAGTGGAGAATATATGCGCCTCGTAATTATGATAAATACATTCTCCGTACCGCTTGAGGGAAAACCCGCGTTGAATACATCCACCGAAAGAGAACCTGAAGATCCGGTAACAAATCTTGAAACGCGACGTAAGCAACCCTGGCAAGTCAACGCTTTTGGAGCTGAGTATGGCCACGCGTGGGCTTTGCAAGTTGTGCAATACTAGAGGGCATAACTTGGACCATGTTTATTCAGCTACACAGTCGCGACTATTGGTTATGCAAACGATTCACAAGATTAATGAATGAGCCACTTTCCTCTTACTGGGAGGAAGTTTTCGTGACGCAACCATCTCAGTACTCATCCTTTGAATACGGCAGAAAATATAGAGGTCCTATTAGACTGGTAGTCCTCGACTGGGCGGGTTTAACCTTGGACTATGGATGCTACGCGCCGGCGGTAGTTTTCATTGAAGTTTTCAAGCGGAAAGGAATAGACATCTCTATGGAACAAGCCCGAGCGCCTATGGGGCTGTTTAAGAGAGATCAC
The DNA here is from genome assembly GCA_964533505.1 of uncultured Candidatus Bathyarchaeia archaeon. Classification (GTDB taxonomy): domain Archaea; phylum Thermoproteota; class Bathyarchaeia; order 40CM-2-53-6; family 40CM-2-53-6; genus FEN-987. The sequence goes on from CAZHKA010000040.1 coordinate 15,705, forward strand.
ATAAAAGCCATTTTCGAATGGTACCCTGACGTCGCACGCAGATGGAAGGAGATCTCCGGCAAGGACTGGCGTGACGAAGATGTTGGCGATATGTACGAGAACTCGTTCAAAAAGTTGCAGGTAGATGTTATTCGAGACTACTCGAAACTCATTCCTGGCACGCTTAAGACCGTGAAGTGGTTGCGAGACCGAGGGATCAAGATCGGCTCAACAACTGGCTACTTCAAACAAGCTGTTCAGGCGAATCTCGAGGAAGCGAAGCGTCAAGGATACGAACCTGATGCCACTTTCTGCCCGGACGATGTTCCAGGAGGCAGACCGCTTCCGTGGATGGTCATGAGGAACATGCTGGAGACCAACGTGTTTCCGCCAGCGGCCGTTGTGAAGGTAGATGACACTGTTGTCGGCGTGGAAGAGGGGTTAAACGCAGGAGCTTGGGGCGTCGGAGTCTCGAAGACAGGGACTCTTGTAGGATTAAATGAACAGGAAATTGAAAGCACCGATCAGGCTGCGGTAAAACGTAAGATTGATTCCGCAAATGACAAGCTCCGTAGATCAGGAGCGCACTACGTGATAGAAGAAATTGGACAGTTGCCTCAAGTAATTCTCGATATTGAAGAGAACCTGAAGAGAGGAATCCAACCCTAAATTAGGGCTGCGATGTCAGGAGACACTCCGCAAGGTCTGGTGCATGCCGAGCCAAAGCGACGACAAGCGGATGGTCCTGCTGAATGTGGGCCCTGTTGTGGTCCCTGAAAGCGTCCGAAATGCTTTGCTGAAGCCAGATCTCTGCCACCGAGAACCAGAATTCTCCGAATTGCTGTCGAACGTACGTAGAAAGCTCGCGCAGGCATTTAACTGCGGTAGCAAGCAGACCGTGCTATTGCTCGGCGGCTCCGGAACGGCTGCAGTTGAAGCCACTATAACCTCCGTCGTCAGAGATGGGCGTTTGCTAGTTCTTGCTAACGGTTACTACGGGGAGAAAATGGCTAAAATTGCTCGTCTTTATGGAATCGACACGGAAGTCATGAATTTTGGTTGGGGAGAAAGAATAATCGCTCACGATGTAGAAAGGAAACTGAACTCTGACTCCTCAATCAAGTTCATCGGCCTTATACATACCGAAACAAGCACGGCTATGCTGAACAACATTAAGGAGATTGGCGACCTATGCGAGAAATACGATAAGATGCTGATCGTTGATGCTATGGCAAGCATAGGGGTTGAGGATCTTGACGTGGAGCGAGATAAAATACACTTCTGTATAGGGAGCGCGAATAAGTGCATAGAAGGAATTCCAGGCTGCTCGTTCGTATGCGCAGACAAAGATAGATTGGAGAAACTGACGGGCCTACCTCCAAGAACTAGCTATCTAGACCTTTACCAGTATTACGTCTACGAAGAAGGCTTAGGCGAAAGACCAGGTACTCCCTTCACGCCGCCGGTACACGTAATTTACGCCCTAGACGAGGCACTGAATCTTCTGTTGGAAGAAACGGTTGCAAAAAGGCGTGAAAGATATGGCAATCTGGCCCGAACAATTAGACACGGTTTGGAGGCGCTTGGATTTGGGCTGTTCATCCCAAGAGAAACCATGTGCCATTCAATCACCTCCGTCACTACACCAAAAGATATACCCTATCAGACTCTGCATGATAGATTGAAAGAAGAAGGCTTCATCATTTACGCTGGAATGGGAACTTCGGGAAGCAAGTTTTTCCGAATAGGAAATATGGGTGCCCTAACGGTGGGGGACATTCAGGAATTTCTGCATTCCATGAAAATTATTGTCGATAGAGTGCCTGCTGTGTGAGGTACCAACATCGACAAGAACACCCCTCGGTTTCGGGGTCATATGCCCGAGGGTCGGAACACATCGGTCGCTGAGTTCGAACGCCATTTGATGGAATGTGAGGTGCTCTCACAGAACAGTTGCTAACCCAAAAGCGATGATGGCAGCGGAAAGAGGTGCCGCGGTCCACCACAAAATTAATTGTCTGACCAAGCGACTGTTTCGTACAACCAATTTTCGGAGCATAGGCGGGCCGAAAATCCCTCCTACGACCGCTTGGCTGATTGAAACGGGCATGCCAACTTGGGTAAAGCCGTGTACCGTCATTGCGCCTCCTATCTGGGCCGCCATTGCGGCAGGCATGTTGAGGCCAACGAGGTTTTCTGCGACGCTGCGAGTTGTTCCCCGACCGAAGATGATCATGCCTGCGACCGTTGCTGTCCCCAAGCCTACTGCGACCCAAGGACGGAGCTGTGGCGGCGCCCCGGATGCTCCGGCCACGAGGCCGACGCCGTTAGCACCGAGCACGTATGACGAGTAGAAACCGCTCGCTATGGTCAGCCACGTGTACGCTATGTTGAGAAGTATGACGCGCCGTATGCGTTTTGCGACAGCTCGGGTCACGAGCGAGATAACGATTGCGGCTGTTACACCCGCGACTGGTGTGAGTAGCCACGAGATCACTACCAAACCTGTGAACCAAAGATTGATCATGCCACCACGCGCGAGAGTGGCACCCACGACGGCTCCCACGAACACTTGCGTCATGCTGATCGGCAGGCGGAGCCAAGTGAGGAAAGCCATGATCGTTAACGCGGATAAGGTCGCCGCCAAGAGCGCATCAAGTCCGACTTCCGGTGCGACTCCTCTTGTAACCGCGTTGGACAACTTTCCGCCCTCCAGGACGACCCCCGCCATTAGACCCATGGAGGCCACTAGCACTGCATGCCTGTACCGGATGGCGCGCGAACTCATCGCCGTGCCAAGGCAGGTAGCTATGTTATTGGCGCCTAAGACCAGACAGAGGGCAGCGCCAGCCGCGACCAGCGTGATGGGGACGATGTTCGTCACTGCTTATTTGCCCCATATTGGCGTGGCTCCGGAATCTTTCCGATCAAACTTAGTTCTCGCGGCTTTCACGCCTCCGCCTTGGCCACTAACTCTACGACAACATCAGATGCGTCTTCCGCGGCATCGGCCACGTTATCCAATTGGAGCACAAAGTCGCGCAGTTGAATGACGACCAGCGGGTCCAGCTCGCTACGGTGGTCTGAGATCCGGCTCAGCAGTCTAGCTTTGACGTCGTCCGCCTCCTCTTCTGCCATTTCCGTGGCAATCGCTTTATTCACCGCTACATTCGCATCGGTCTCTAGCGCTCTGATGGCGTCTGCGAGAGTATTGATGGTCGTCTTGATCCTAGAAACCATGTCGAGGGCCGGCGTGTTGGTTTCGCCAAAGAGCATCGTAGTCGTGCCGGAGGCGAGCGGAGCATCTGCAAGTATCCTGGCGGCGTCCTTTATGCGGTCGACGATCTGGTCATCCGCCTCCATCAGTCGCAGGAAGTCTTCCCTTGTGCCAGAAAAGAATGCACCGTGCGCTATTCTGACGACGGCCTCGCGGTGCATCTCGTCGGCCCGCGTTTCAAGTTCGGCTATGTGACGAGCCGAGCCACGGACGCCGCTCCAGTCGTCCGCTCGCGCTCGGTCCAGAAGAGGCCCAAGTTCGGCCGCGGCGTCCGTTATGACAGCAAGATGACTTAGAATCAGGCGGACCACTGGTTGCCGCTTGCTGCCGTTTAGGTTGAAAGCCCCATGGAGCAGCTTGCCGAGCGACGTTCAACGCCCCTGAATCATGTGAATCATGTGATGATATATGAATCATGTGATCTATCTATGTTGCCTGTAAGAGGGGAATGCAGATACAGTAAGGTTGCATCCGCGTCGGCGTTTTGAATAAGAGTCAGAAAAAAAATGTGAGGGGCTTGTCTATTCGGGTGGGATCTCTGAGTAAATCGTTGTGTAGTCTACGCCTTTCCCGGATGGGCCGTACTTGTAGTACAGGAATATGCATACGCCAATTAAGCCCATGAGAATTCCGAAGCCTAGCGCGAACCAGTTGTCTGATGACGGGGCCAGTAGGTTGTAGCTTCCTTGGGGTGCGGTGAGAATCATCCAGTCCAGGACGAGGTTGGCCACGAAGCCAGCAACGCCAAAGCCAGCCAAACCAACCTTTCCGCCGATCTTGATAGGCGATCCTTCATAGATCCGCGGAGCCCGCCATGGTAGGATTACGAGGCAAAAGGCGAAGAGTGTGAAGAAGATTGCGTCGAACAGGTCAACGCTCGCTACTCCAACGCTGAAGATGCTGTTTAACAGGCTACCTACGGGGCCAGTTGAACTCCAACTTCCTCCGGTGGAGAACACGCCTGATTCTGAAAAGACTCCTAGCAAACCGAAGATACCAGTTACTATTGTTGCGTTGACTGGTGAGTGGAACCTTTCATTGACGGCGGCGAGCGGTCCGGGGAGGACCCTGTCGAAAGCCATAGCGAAGAGCACTCTGGAGCAGGTTAGAATGTATGGCGGAAGATCGTTGAGTATCCACGTAACGCCGAATATGAACAGCAGCCAGTTAAGCGAGCTTAGATTCATGCCGATGCCTGTCATCGCAGCGATCACTGTAGTCCAGACTCTGATTGTGGGAACACCTGCCGCACTCAGACTCGCGCCCCACTTTCCTCCCCATGAGAGAAAGGCATAGGCATCGAAGAAGGAGTAAACGTGGCCGTTTGGTAATGTCGTCACATCGATGGCGGCTGATGCGTACGCAGACAACGCGCTGTTTGTAACATACATGATGATTATGATGACTGAAGCAATGAGCAAACTCCTAGGCATGTTCTTGTTCGCTTCCTTAACCTCGCCTGCCACGAAGCTTGATGCTGCGTAGCACGTGTAGGCATAGTATGCACCGATCATGGCTGTAGATACGCATCCCCAGTAGGTGCTGGTCGAGCCCACCTTATCCATGCCTTGCGCGAGCGCCTGTGTCATATAGGTGCTAGCCGTTACTCCCGGCAAGCCATGTGCTGCTGCTAGTCCCGTTATTCCAGCCATCAATGCCGTTGGGTTCGCTACTGACTGCGCCAATAGGTACACGACGTAGAAAGTCAGTATCATGGGAATCCAGAACAGAATCTGCAACAATAGGCCCGCCATTCTCACTCCAAAAGCTGCGACTGCAGTGAAGATAATGAGCAGTACGAGCCCGCCAGCCCAGAGATAGACGTCGCTGATTCCGTAGCTGATGCCGACTATTGGTCCGAAAACGCCGAAAGAGCCTTCAAACACCACAACGCAGGCGACGCCCATGGCCCATGAGAGGCTGAGGAATTCCATCCATGATCCAACGAACCCGGCAAACGGATTGAGGATCCTCGAGATTACGACGTAGCCTCCCCCTGATCGTGGCATGGCTGCGACTAGGATTGAGAATGCGAAGACTGAGAGCAGTATGATGATTCCTCCAATGAGGAAAGCCATGACCGTTGGTGGAATCCCTGCAACCCAGTAGTTATCTGGAATTGGACTGATGCCGGTGAACTGGAAGACACGCTTCTGCCACCCGAGCCCTATGGTGTTACACAGACAAATGATAACTGATGTCATTATGCTAATTTCTCTGACAAGTCCCGTTGCTTTTCTTGCGTAAAGTTTCTTTTCTGACATTTTCTTTCAAACTGCGATAGGCGACGGATTGTAGATTTAAGAGTAATCTATTTACTGGAAATTAGTCTAATTGAGATTTGTATAGGGTCCAATGCAATATAGACAGAATGGTCAACGGGCCAAAAATCGTTTAAAATCATCATACGATGTGCTGCACGCCCGGCTCCCATTTTCACCTGCCTTCATTACGGATAACCGCCTCAGAACGCGGTTGTGCGTAGGACCACATGTTGGGTCAGTCGACAGGTCGAGCCTATGTCAGAATTTTTTTATTTTGACGTCCATGATTGAGTTCATGATCCCACTTTACGAGACCTTGTTTGGCTAACTCACGTGGGAATTCTTAGATCCTACCTTCAGGCTTGACCATCGTGGTCGTTCATGGCCAAAATCATCGCTTACTGTAGATTTGCATTTGCCTCACTCGAGGTTATGATGGCTAGCTCTCCTCCACGCGTATGCAATCGCCTGTTTATTGCTCGCATCAATATGTGAAGTCGAAGTTTTTCCAAATCGTAGTCGGCTGTGGATGCCTTGAATCTAAGGGAGCAGAAGATCATGTCTTGGGCCCACCCCGCCTAAGAAGGAAGCAGAAAAGAATATGGGTGGGAAAAAGATGTGAACACGAATGGTAGCACTTCTAAGTGCTTCGCCAACATGAAAACAGCGGCTAGTTTCGAGACAGTTTCGGGAGGCGCCGAGCATTGCACTGCCATAATTCCCTCATCCGCGAAGGTGGGGAGCATGGGCTCGATCTAGGATGTTCCTCTCCACTATAAGGAGCCTGGGTATGCTCGCATTGGGATGCTATCGAGGTAAGGATTCCTGACGCGCCTAAGTCCGACGAAATGTTGGTCGCCGTCGCTTTGACAGATTCAGGTCGTCCTCTTGCGCGAATTGCCGGCCTTCAAAAGCGAGACGTAAAGGGCTTGGATGGTTTGAGGTAAGGCGCGCGGCGCGTACGCCTTGCTTGGTTGCAGCGTGCGACTGAGAGAATTTCGGTAGATTTCAGTTCGGGCGTTCCTCAGTTCTCAGAGATTCGGTCAGTATTTAACATATTTTACATACCCAACTAATAAGCCGTCTTAAGGCCACGCCACCACTCAGTTGAGATTAGTCGATGACCTATAGGGACATATTGGTTGAGAAAAAAGACCACATAGGAATCATAACTCTTAACCGACCGCCGGAAAACCGTTTCGTCCTCTCAATGCTACAAGAAATGAGAAATGCAACGGAGGAATTCGATGCTGACGATGAAGTCTCGTTAATCATGGTCAAAGCGGCTGGCAAAGACTTCTCGAGAGGGGGCGATGTGGAGGCGCTTCTGGATCTCAAAGATTGGGAAGCGAACCAATTTTTCCTGACGCTGATTGATACGGTCAAAACGTTCAGACAGGCAACGAAACCCGTCATGGCGGTGGTACATGGCTGGGCTACCGCGGCGGGCATGGTAGTGGCCTTGGGCTGTGATCTTGTTGTAGCATCTGAAGACGCATCTTTTGGAGCTACCGCGATAAATTTCGGCTTGTTCTGCTTTTTCGGTCCAACAACTCTTCTCCCCCCTCTAATTGGACCAAAGAAGGCGTTTGAGTTGGGGGTAACAGGTGACCTGCTACCCGCTCATGAAGCAGAGCAAAGGGGAATGGTAAATCATGTTGTCCCGAGGGATAAACTGGATGAAGAGGCGTGGCAGCTAGCGCAAAAGATAGCATCGAAGAGCCCTACGGCTATTGTGCTCGGCAAACGTTGCTTCTATGCTTGCCAAGGCATGGAGTCTCAGAAAGCCTTGGAACACGGTGCTGCGGTCATGGTTCAGTACCATATGACTGAGGAGGCCCGGGAAGGAATGCGAGCCTTCTTAGAAAACCGCAAACCACAATGGAAAGTAGTTGGAAGTCGCAGCGACCTGTCAGTAAAACGAAAGAAAAAACTGGAAGAGTTGGTAGCAAAGTAAAGAGCGCTAATAGCTTTCTAGGTTTCGTCCAGACTACTCGGCTGGTGCAGTTAAGGAGCTAGATTACTTGATAGGCTACAGACCCTAAGCTTTACAGCAATCGATTCATAACATCTAAGCCACCTACTAGGAACGGAGTATCATGGTGGAATCCCTTTTGGAGATTAGTCGGGCGGTAGCTTCACTTCTGCAAGAGGACGTGGTCTCGGTTAAATCCGGCGCAACAGTCTCTGACGCCGTCGCAATTATGGTTCAGAAGTCTGTGAGGAATATTTTTGTCACGAGTGAGGGAGCCCCCGTCGGGCTGATCAGGGATTGGGACATCGTGAGAAGAGTTGTCGCCACAAAGTTGAACTCAGAGACCGTCAAAGTTGATGAGATAATGTGCGCACCTGTCACATCCGTCAAAGCCGACGCTGAGCTATCCGAGATCGCGGCCGTCATGGCTGAGACCGGAGTTAGGAGATTTTTGTGAGGCACGACGGAAAGACATTGGGAACAATCACGGCGGGAAGTCTCCTAAACACTGTCTCCCACTTCCCAGAAAAGAATACGCGCGAGGCCTTGTGGTCCATTGCTGGTCTAAAATGACGCATTAGAGAAATCTAGAGTCTCCATTTCTGAATCATTGGCCGCGCGGTCAGGCGCAAGGTCAGGATGAATGCCATTAGAAAGAACGCGGCTTATTCATGTTCGATCAGGTCGAGAACTCGTTCATAGCCTCTTCAGCGAACGCGGAACTTGATCCGCTGGGCTACAACTCGACGGGGTTCAACACGTAAACCGGGATCTGCAACGAAACATGGCAGGAACACGAACTTTTCCAATGATTACAACCATGGACTGGAACGCGTTAACCGCCTACCTTGGCCCGGCCCGGATTCGAATGCGCAGATCAACACCGCCAGGATCCTTCTGAATAACTCAGTGTTCTATCGTGAACCAGTGCAATCTCCGTCGCAGCTTGACAACGTCGCCTATTACAATGATGGCGGGGGGAGTAATCTTATGGCTAGCGGCCTTTCCTGCGATGTTTCCGAGTGTGCCGATGATCGTTCTTTGATGTTTCGTTGTTCCTCGCTCGATCATTGCTGCACTACAGCTTCTCGGGCATCCTCCCTTGATGAGTTTCTCGGCGATTTCTCTTATCCTCTTTGTTCCCATCAGGATGACGATAGTGTCTACGGCTGTCGCAAGTTTCTTCCAGTTTACGCGGTCGTACTTCTTGCTTGAAGCCTCATGGCCTGTAACGAAGACGACTGACGACGCGTATTTTCGGTGGGTGAGGGGTATACCCGCGTAAGCCGGCACGGCTACAGGTGATGGCACGCCAGGCACTATCGTGAATCCTATTCCGGCCCTTCTCAGTGCCTGTGCTTCTTCACCTCCCCTGCTAAACAGGAAAGGGTCGCCGCCTTTTAGTCTAACAACATCTCTACCGGAGCGAGCTGCCGCGATCAGGATTTTGTTTATCCTACCTTGGGTTATGTTGTGCCATCCTGTTTCCTTCCCAACAAAAATTTTCTCAGCCGTTTTGGGAACAAGATTCAGCAAGGCGCCAGCGACGAGCCTATCGTACACCACGACTTCCGCCTTGGCCAGTATCTTTGATGCTTTGACCGTTACAAGGTCAGGATCGCCGGGACCCGCTCCTACGAGATATACGTGGCCCTTACGCCTTCGCATGCCCAAGTCAAATCCTAACCCCTTGACTCCCTAGACCTCCGAGGTTTCCTCTATGATCCCAGATCGCTCCAGAGAATTTCAGATGTATGCTTGTGGTTCATGCCAGTTATCTCTGTGGTCGCCACAGGACGTGTGATCAAAGGGATCACTAGATTATCTGCAGTGCGGATAATATATCATCTCACCGTTCGCTATTTGTGAAAGCGAGGCGAGTAGGCTCGACCAATTGAGGTTTGACTTAGCTAATGCCCGCATGGAGCATCGGTTTAGAGATATCGCGAGCCGTCAGGTATCAAACGGCATTAAATCAGAGTTGGGTCTCGGTTAGTGGCCCGGCATTCTTGTGATCGATTCCTCATGTGAGAAGCAGAATTCCAAGCGTTCAGGGGGCTGGCTGGGCTTCTTCGTCCGTGACTTTACCCGGTAACGCTACGTATGTCATACCGCCGTAGTTAACGTAGATTAACTTCTCTTCCTTTATGAGTTCAGCTATTGCCTTGTCGACTTGGTGCTTGTCGGTTTTAATTGATTTTGCAATATCACGGCTCACTGCTTGCTTCACGCGTTGGAGATACTCGACGATCTTCTGCTTGACGTCTCCCATTGTGGCGGTAGGAGGAGTTGTCATTTGACCACCGGGGTTTCTGTGTACTTGAATTGCGTTGTGGTTCGAAAGGTGGGTATGGAGAAGATGAAGTCGTCGATGTGCTTGTCGGTGAATGGAATTCCGGTGACCGCAAAGAACTGCTCCCAACCTATACGCTCTATCCAGTCTCCCACTCGCTCTCCCGACTCTGCGCCTTTCAGCCAACAATCGACGATATTCTTCGTGGCAGCGATTGTCTCGGGCCATCTTGGTGGGGTGTTGGGTAGATACGGCATTGCCAATCGTGAGAACATGGGTTGTGTCCGAGCGTTGGTTGCTTTACCCCCGACCCATATCGAGAGGCCATCATATCTTGGGTCATGAATCTGCATTCCTGGGCAAACGGTGTAGCAGTTGCCGCAGTACATACATCTGTCTGGGTTGACTTCAACCGACTTGCCTTTGGGTCGAATCGCCGCCGTTGGGCAGCTCGCGATTAAGGTCGGAATCTCGCAAGATTTTGTGACGATCTCATCATTTACCACTGGCGGTCGGCGGTGCATGCCGATAACGGCGATATCCGAGCAGTGAATCGCACCGCACATGTTGAGGCAGCCGGCAACCGCGATCTTTAGCTTCTGTGGCATGTCGGTCTCGAAGAAGTGTTCGTAGAGGGCATCATGGAGTGCTTTAGCAACGCCAGGTGAGTCTATGATCGCTGTATGGCAATGCAGCCAGCCAGGGCACTGAATGATCGTCTTGAAGGAGTAGCCGGTCCCTCCCACAGGTAGGCCTAGCTCTTTAAGTTGAGCCTTCAGGGGGGCGAGGTTCTTCTCGTTCTCAACTAGAAACTCTATGTTAGTGCGGCTGGTGAACTTTAGGTGGCCACCACAATACTTGTCGGCAAGGTCGCACATGTCCCGGACGCCGTGGACGCTGATGATTTTCGGCGTTCCCGCCCTTACTGTGTACAGACGTTCGCCCGATTCGCCTATGTGTTCGATTACGCCTGCTTCGATGATTCTATGAGATTTCCATTTTCCGTAGTTTCGTTGGATGATTGGCGGAAGCATCTGCTGATAAGGGATCGGCCCTATATCGGTCCTCGCCAATTTACTTGGCTACCTCCAACTCTTCCGGCTTCCAAAAGTAATACGGGTTTGCACGAGGTCGGTAAATCATCTGGGGAACAGGTGGTAAACCAACAGCCTCCAGAAACTCTCTCATGCCGACTCTGTAAACGGCTTCGCCTATTCTCTCTCGAGGTTTCGCGTTTTCATCAAACCAGTCGAGTATCGTTCTGAAAAGCGTCTTAAGTTCGGTGTAGGGCTTCTCGACTTTAATGAATGGAACGAGGACCCAGCCTAGAAAGGCCGAGCGCAGAATAGTGGCCTTTGCGCCAAGGAGAAGGGTTGCTCCTCTTTCTTTCCCGGGCATGACTGCCCCGGGCATGGAATTCAGACAGTGCATGCAACGAACACATTCTCTGGGTTTCTCTTCGAGTTTCTTTTCATCCCAAGTGATTGCCATCGTCGGGCATTTTCTGCAAACACCGTTTACATCCGTCCCGTCGTTCTTATATTCTCCGACCATTTCTTGATCGATTTGCAGAGGATCTCGCCATGTGCCGACGATTGCTAAGTCTGAACGAGCAATCGCGGCGACACAATCGTTCGGGCATCCGGATATCTTGAACTTGAACTTGTAGGGGTAACGAGGACGATGAATCTCGTCTTGGAATTCCATGTTTAGTTCCTGGTATAGGTCGAGCGTGTCGAAGCACGACCATTCGCATAGAGCGGGGCCTGTGCAGCAGCTGAGGGATCGGATGTCGCTGCCCGATCCGCCCAAGTCGAATCCTGCTTCGGAGAGTTCATCGAAGCATGGTTGGAGGTCGTTAGTGCGAGCGCCGAGGAGGATGATGTCACCGGTCGAGCCGTGAAAGTTTGTGAAGCCGCTTCCGTATTTCTCCCAGATGTCGCACAGTTTTCGTAGGGTCTCGGTCCGATAGAACCATCCAGCAGGTTGTACAACTCTAAACGTGTGGACGTCGCGAGCTTCCGTTTCGGGTAGGTCGCTATACCGTCCGATTACTCCTCCGCCGTAGCCTTTGACCCCTACAATTCCTCCATGCTTCCAATGGGTTCTCCTATCACTGTATGACTTTTCAGCTTGTTTCAAGATGGCCTTGGCGTAGGGTTTCGTTGCGGCCATTCGCTTCATTTCTTTTACAAAGCTTGGCCATGGGCCCTTCTCGAGTTCATCCAATATCGGAGTTTCGGAGTCCGCCAAAAATTTCGTGCCTCAGATTTGAGGAT
>CAZHKA010000041.1:0-13773 GCA_964533505.1 uncultured Candidatus Bathyarchaeia archaeon
GGACACGATTGCCAACTAGCAGTCGTAAGGGCGAACAACGGGGAATGCCCAGGTTGCGGTCATACGTTGTCGGTTGAAGCCTTGCGGGCGTCTGAGAACCAGTAGGAATATCGAGGAGTGCCCGCGGTTGGGACACTTGACGCCACAAGGGTCCAAGTAACGTTAAGATTGTTCTCCTTCAACTCACTAGCAGTCTCGACGTAGCGCGTCGGCATGGCAAGGTGCACCTTCTAGCCAGATAGAATTCGGTTCATAAGGTAACTCGGGGGCGATGTCGGTCCTAAAATCGAACAGTAAACGGTCTAACGGCTCGTCATTCAGGTATTGTGGTTGTAGGTGGGACGCGCCATGTCTGGCGAGCGACTCATGGAAATTGCCCCGCTTCTGCCTCCTGACACTTCGCTCGTACTTGCCTGGGGTGAAGGTGCCGTGCCGCGCGTCCAAGAACCATCGGCGTCATCCGCGTACAATTGGTTGAATGGTAACTCGGCTAAGTCAAACGGCCACGATGGCTTCTTCGACTCTACAAGTAGCGGGAACTGGGTGGTTAGCAATACCGCTTCAGGCAATATCAATTACGATGCGGAGCAAGCGACCGGCGCGAGCAACCTCTTCGTCACAAACAGCTTCACGCATACCTCAGGCATCTAAGCACGTAACAACGCTGACTACACGCGGCCACGCAGGGACAGCTGTGGCTATGTTGTTTTTTCCTTCTCCCTTTTCCTTTCGCTCTTTCTCTCTCCTATTTATCGAACTTCTGCAATAAATGCGGCACTAAGCAACCTTAATTTTTTTATGCCATGCCATGTAAGTTCTTTAAGCAAAAGTTCTCGAATCAGATTTCTCTCTGGAACAAGCTATTTTCTATTATCTCGCCTTACGCTCAGTGTTTCTTGGTAGGCCCTATAGGACCATGATCTCTAGACTAGACTATTATTCTTCATCTCTAACATTTTAGCTCCAACGCGATTTACGGCACTTAGTAATTTTGCGCATCGAGATAAATTTGAATGAAGTACTAAACGCGTTAAGCAAATATGGTAAATTGCAGTTCTGGGGGAATCGTATTCACTCCTCACGCACGTAGATATTGGGTTAAGTTTCTGTGTGTGTGGGTAACGTGGTGCGAACGGTAGAATTTGAACCTAGATCGACACCATTCAGTTTTGGGTGAAGAATTATGCGGGCTTCTACCCATTAGGAAATCTCGCAACACCGGAAAACCAACTAATCAAAATCCGAGCCGTTCGGGCAAAAAACGGATTGAAATCGGGAAAAGCAAGGCTTTATGTTGGAGCCTCGGGCGGGGTTTGAACCCGCGGCCTGCCGCTCTCTTGTCCGTGTTACGAGGCGGCCGCTCTCCGGTTAGTTGCTAATCTACCAGGCTGAGCCACCGAGGCATCGCCTTTAGCCTCAGGCAAGTCTATCTTAAATTGTATTTCAATTTTTTTCAATTCGGTGTGCTAACGGTTAAGGCCCCCCATTTGGGCTTCGGGATACCGCAGGCCTGCAACTGCATCGTGCGGCACGGCTTGCTCTAAACGGTGGATCTCATTCTGCGTGAGCTTGATGTCGGCGGCCGCCACGTTTTCCTCTAGGTAACTCCGTCGTTTGGTGCCGACGATTGGGACGATATGTTCGCCTTTAGCAAGCACCCATGCCAGCGCGAGTTGTGCCGGAGAACACCCCTTTTCCTTGGCTAGCGCATGGATTTGATTGACCAGCTTGAGATTAGCCTGCAGATTGTCGCCTTGAAAGCGTGGTGCACCTCGCCGCCAGTCATTCTCCGGTAGATCTTCCAGGCTCTTGATCTTGCCAGTGAAAAATCTGCGTCCGAGCGGGCTGTAGGCCACGAATGTTACTCCAAGTCTCCGACAGCTCTCAAGTATTTCCTTTTCGGGTTCTCTGCTCCAAAGTGAATATTCAGTCTGCAACGCCGTTATCGGGTGAACTGCGTTGGCCCGCCGAAGTGTTTCCGGAGCCACTTCCGACAGTCCCAGAAACCGAACTTTTCCCTCCTTGACCAGCCCCGCCATCGCTTCTACAGTTACTTCTATCGGAGTGTTCGGGTCGACGCGATGAAGGTAATAGAGGTCGATGCTCTTGACGCCCAAACGGCGCAGGCTCGCCTCGCAGCAGGAACGAACATACTCGGGCTTCCCGTTCACAGAGCGAACCTCAGGGTTAGCTGGGCCGCGAACAATGCCAAACTTAGTGCCGAGAATAACCTTGTTCCTTCGGCCTCGAATAGCACGCCCCACAAGTTCCTCGTTGATGAATGGTCCGTAAATGTCGGCCGTATCAAAGAAGTTCACTCCCAACTCGATAGCCCGCTGTATCGTCGCAATGGACTCACCGTCGTCACGGTGACCATAAAACTCCGACATCCCCATACAACCAAGGCCAATGGCTGAAACCTTCAACTCAGACCTGCCCAAATCTCGCATTTCCAATTCAGCGAGCCTGCCAAGGATACATGCTGACTCACGATCTTAAGCAGATAGGAATCAGAACCCGCCGCTCCGCTCTTCGACACTGCCTGTCGCCGGTCAAGATTTCGTGAGCCCTTCCTTTCCCGGGTTCATCAACCCCAGCGGGTCGATCGTACGCTTCAATTGCCGCATAACCTCCAAGCCAACCCCGTGCTCACGCCGCATCAAGTGTGCCAACTTCATCCCGACGCCGTGACAGAATTCCATCGCGCCACCCATGTCCTGCGTTCTACGTAGGATTAGATCTGACACGCGCCAAAGCCGCTTAGTGGCGGTTTTTGGATCCTTTGCTCGGGCCGAGAGAACAAGCGAGACCAGTTCCGGTCCTTGCCACAAGCCGACTTCAAGAACATTCACGCCGCCCTCTCTTGCAATGTTCAACAATGATTCCCGGAACGCCAAGACCTTCGATGCGGGCAGGGAGACGTTAACGTAATCATATTTCGTATCGGGTTCCTCATCCCTGGTCGGCTCGGAAATCCTGCGACTGTACATTAAGGCGATGTCGTGGCGGTGTTCCCAGAACTCCTGCGCGTCCGCGTCATCAAGCTTATGCCCTTGGGCCTTGGTTATGACGCCCTCCGTGCGTTCGGCTTGAGCCGAGACCTCTTCCTTGAGGCCGTCAAATGCCAGGTTGAGCTGGCTATCTTCTTTGGAGCCAGGTTCTTCCCCATAATCTACCATGCTAGGCCGAAGATCGTGCATGCGCATGTTCATGATCGCTCGGTGGGCGTCTTCGAATCTGGGGAATCCGTAGCTAACAATTCTCAGGGTTTCTGGTTTGGGGAATGCGCGGATCGTCGCTGATGTGATGATTCCAAAGAGTCCTTCCGTTCCTATGAAGAGGCGTTTGAGGTCGAGGCCCGTTGATGAGAACTGTGCTGGCCTTGTTTTCAGCAGGTCGCCGTTCGGCAGTATCGCCTCAAGCCCTAGTAGCTGCGTCCCGAAACTGCCGTACTTGGCGCCGAGGTATCCGAGGCTGTTTGTTGAGATGGCTCCGCCTATTGTCGCGATTGGCCGAGTCCATGGGTCATGGGCGAACAATAGCTGTTGTCGGTCGAGCTGCAGAAAGGCGTCCTCTAGGACCGCTCCAGGTTCCGCGTTGAACATCATATCTTCCGTTGACACATTCTCGATGCGGTTCATCCTACTCGTGTCAACCATGATCCCTCCATCCACCGCTATGGCGGCGCCCATTAGGCCGGTTCCGCCGCCGTAGGTTACGACTGGAATGCGAAGACGTCGGGCGACTCGTAGAACACCAGCAACTTCCTGTGGAGTCACAGGCCTAACCAGGATCTTCGGTGCATATCCGCGTCTTCGAAGGCCGGGGTATGCGCGGTAAGGTCTTAACGCATCAAACCGATATCTGGCCGGGATCGTGTCCCGGGCAAATACTTGGTCCTTCCCCAGAACGTCACGAAGCGCCTTCTCCACCCTATTCACCATCTGAAACATCCCGCTTACCTTCACTTCGCGGGCCACTGTAAACGTTGTTTCTATCGGTTGCGGCGCTGCAGCGAAAGGCATACCTATCACCGCCAGCACTTTTCGCTTAGGCGTGCAGTCATGCAGATGAGGTACGATAAGAAAACCGATTGTCTACAACTTTTGATTCAGGACGAGAAGGGCGTTGAGCCTAAGGTTCTCGACGAGGACGTAACGGTGTCCTATACAAAGGGCGGGAAGATTGCAATGATTAGCATCAACAATGCTCTGAATCGGATCTTCGAGGGCCTCGGTGTGAAGATGCCGTCTGAGAGGCAGGCGGAGGCCGGTGAAGCTGAGAGCGAGATTAGAGTGGAGGTGGACGCGGACAAGTGTCTGGGGTTTGGTAGTTGCGTGATTGTCTCCCCAGATGTCTTCCGCTTAGATGAGCGGCCTGGTAAGGGTGTGTTCCGAAGCAGGGCGAAATTGGATGTACTGGACCAGACGGGTGGAAAAGATTTCGAAAACCTCCTGACCGCCGCACAATCCTGCCCAACGCAAGCGATCACGATCGTTGACCGAAAAACTGGGAAACGAATCTATCCGCCGGAATAGCATGATCCTGGTGGGCTATGGAGCCACCTGGACCTTCAACGCTTAATCCGTCGACTCATAGAGGAGCCTTAGCCAATTGACCTCAATCTTCACGGTTACCCGAGAGGATCTGTACGATTACGGGAGATGCCCCAAGATCGTAGCCATCAAAGCACACCGGGCCCTTACCACCGTTCCAGCGGCCCACTCGGCGGAGCAGCGCGTACAGGAACCCGCGACGATCGGAAAGATTGGTGAGATGGCAGTCGAGCTAACCCTGCAAGGCGTCCCAAAACAAGAGGCCCTAACCCGCATCACCCACTACGTTCCACAAATCAAAATCAACGAGTATCTCGCCGAAATCGCAACCCAATCAGTGGAGGGCATGGATGAGATTCGTAAAAGCCTCAAAGCGGCCTACAAGGAGGTTACAATCGTCGGGCGAGGCGAGGGCCGACATCCAGACCTAGCAGGAACCGCGAGGCCGGATTTTATCGGCCTAACAAAGAACGAGGGAACCCCAATAATCGTCGAGACGAAAGACACAGCTAAAGAGGCGCGCTCTTACAAGTTCCAGGCAATGTTCTACAACGGGATCGCGGAAAAGTACGGCCTCTACATTCTCCAAGAGCGCCTCGAAGGGGAGACCGCAAGGTTCTCTCCTCGAATACTGAAGAACAGCGCGGAGACCGTTCTCGTCTATCCGAGATTAGCCACTTTCTCGATTGTGAAGGAAAAATATGTTCCAACCGAATCCACCGTGAAGGCGGTTTGGAAAGCCAAGCAACTTGGTTTCAGCGGGCGCGTGCCGGAGAGTAAGTGCGGGAGTAAATGCCCACATAACCGACTGAAAGTCAACCTGCCCGAGGGAGACATGGAGCCTCTTCCACCTCTCCCCCTAATCTTCTCTAAGGGAAACATAGAGAATGGTGTCGACCTAGATCTGGAGTACCAAGCATCTTACGCTTGGGACCTACTTCCGTCAACAATCAAACTAGGATTAATCTTCGCCAAAGGAGGAAGCCGCGAGTTGGACGTGTTGAAAAGCTGGCTCATCAAGAACGTCATGATCTCTAACGAAGCAACCGAACTGGTACTCGATAATGGGAAACGCGAGTTGTTTCTAAAGTCGAAGCCGACCGGCAATGATCTTCTAAACCTGATGGGCAGCGAAGTCGAGCCGTGGAAAGAGATACTCAAGGAGAAATTGGATGCATGGGCGTCGCCGATCCTTTCCAGAGCCACCGCGGTCTATTCGCTTCCGAAGGATAGCACGCGGTTCGTAGCGGACGCTTGGGACAGGTGGCGTTGACTACTAATCGCCCTGAATCGAGTTGACACTCAGGTAGTCAAGTTTTGGCGGGCCCGCTTTCGCTTCCGGAGGCGGACGCACAGCCAAACGCATCATCACGAGTCTATTCCTTGTGCCGGGTACGCTTCCTTTCAGAGCAACGTAATCCGAGTTAATGACCCCATAGCGAAGGAATCCGCCTTTCGGCGTGATCTCGCTCCCGTTATTTCCGACTTTCATTACCATCTTGTTGTATTCGGTTCTCTGATGGAAACCCATCTGCCCCGCACGCGGGACGGAGTACATGACGTAATGAGGCGTCCATCCTCCAATGGAACCAACCTGACGCACAGTCTTCCTAGCCTTGTGGATCTTTCGTCTGATCCCCCATCGTTTGACCGGGCCCTGGATCCCTTTCCCTTTCGTGATTCCAATGGCGTCCACAGCTTGTCCCTCTTTCACGAAGTCCGAGACCTTAACCTCTTGGCCGATCAGCTTCTTCCCGTACTCGAATCGATCCTTAACCGAGCCTCCGCCAATTCTCACCTCGACCAGATGAGGTGCTTTGAGGCCGTGCTTGGCGAGTCGTGGTTGTGTGGCCATGAGAAGACGAACATCAGCTATCTTATCCAAGCCGCCTTCAATCTTCTTCAGTCCTTCCTCGGTAGAGAACTTCTCGGGCACTGAAATGATCCTGACAAAATCCTTAGGCACCTGCTCCATCCAGGCCTCGCCGAACGTTCTCAAGCCCTTGTAATCCTTCTCGTACGCGCGTAGGGCGCAGGCTAACATTGGCGGAGCTTCCAAGGTCGTTAAGGGGATAACAATTTCCTTACCGAAAGTCAAAGAACCTTGACGGGTGTCGATTGCTAAGGCGTAGGTCATGCCTGCCTTGAACCCTGCGAACGCGAGGAGCTTCGGTCCCTCCTCGACCTCGGGCCAATTCCTAATCCTTCCAACCCACCTTGAAGCGCGTCCTCTGGGTAGGTAGGCGAGGGACCCGCGCTTTGGGGCATGAACCTTCCTATGGCCCAATCAACACACCACTAAGCCGTTTTCTTCGACCCGCATTTGCCTGACCTCTAAAATACTTTGCCCCTACCCAACCGCTAACCGTATGTTAAGACGAAAATGGGCTAAAGGCAACCGGTTCTTCGATGTCCGGGAGAGGCACGCTCTCAACTCAAAAAATCGGTGAGACGGAATAGCTGCCTAAAGTATTGACCGTTAGGCAATGCGTCCCGCATAGGCTTCCCCCGTAGCTACGTTTTTCGTGCCACGCTTTCGAGTCGTCTTCAACATTCCTTTAGATGCGATAATTCGTTTCCGGCGTTAGATTTCTTCTTGTCACAAACAGTGTCCCAAATCCTTGAATGCTCTCGAACGCTCGGGCGTTTTGGATGAATAGCATTGGCAAGTCGAAGATGTCCGAAATGTGGTAACGAGGTTGGAGGCTATCTTATGCCTCCTTACAGATGTCTCAATTGCGGCGAACTTGTTTAGAGTCGTAAACGGTCTCTTAGCCAGCTTAGAGGCGTTCCCCGTCGCGGGGCTATTTCTTGCTTAGTATCCTTCTGGGATGCTGGTTCCGGTTGATTTGGTTGGGTCGTGTTGGTAGATTTCTATCCAATTGTCATCGGGGTCCTTGACATAAGCGAGCCATCCTCCAGTGTTGGATGGGTCGATGTTGGTTGGTTTGGCGCCTTTCGCAATCAATTCCTCGTACGTTGTCTTGATGTCGTCAACAACGAAGGCAATGTGATCTAATCCTTCACCAGGCGTGTAGGGGGTTGCGTGCTCTGAACCTTCAGGGTACCAGTTCAGTTCCAGTTTCTGCCCCGACTTGACGTCACGAAGGAGTATGTAGATGCCTGCTCCGTATTTCCGATGGTCACCGCGCGCAACCTCTCTCAGGCCAAACAATTCTGTGTAAAACTTCAACGATCGCTCGAGGTCTCGAACTCGAATTCCACAATAATTCAAATACATTTCAAATCACCAAAACGTGTTCCTTTGCGATCAAGACTTGAAATTCATGTATCCGCCGTAATTCATGTTCAAAGGTAGCGTGAGCCTAACTTTCTCATAGATTCGGAGAGTGAGCTGATAAACGGTGTGCTCACGTCAGCGTTGAAGGATAACGTCACTACGAGGTCCTCCATCCGAAATAGCGTTAGGAGGATTTTCTCATATCTAAGTGTCACATTATCCAGGTTTCCAAGTACCGGTTGAAGCTTCTCGACGGCATCAATGATTATCGGAGCCATGATCTGAACAAAGTTCCGTTCCTGATCATCAGTCGTAACACTCTGAACGCCCTCTCGCATATGGCTGGAGAGGATGTCAAATCGAGTATCCACGACTCCTAGATAGCGAATTCTCGCGTCGGACCGAAACGTTTCCTCAGCAAATTTCTGAATATCCATTTGAATCACCGAAACTTACAGCTCAACATGTCCGGCTTTGCGATCAGTGCATGATCTGCGAGGCACGGTGAACTGTGACTCGTAAGCTCACGAGGTTAATGCGAATATATTGAGAATCGGGCATGTAAACATACATCTTGATTTGCGGGAGGAGCGAGTAACAACCTCCTCTACGGCAATGGCGAGAGAATGTCACTGGACGATTGGTTCTTACGAATCGTTCTCATGAATTATATGACGCCTCTAAGCTGGACTGCGGGTCGGAGTCGGTCGCTAACCATCGGCAGTGATTGTTTTTGGAGTATCATCGAGGGACGCTGATTACTCGGAGTCTCGCTGCAGGCCTAGTTGCGCTTGCCGTGGTGGCTTCGGTTATTGTTGCGCTTTCATTTGTCCCGGCAAGCATGTTTAGCGACACGAATCCAAGCACGACCCTCACCGCAAGCGGCTCCGGCCTAACCGCGTACCTTGCCGGTACGAGTTCTGGAGCCAATTTCTGCGCCGTATCTCCTTGCGCGACAATTGTCTCCGGATGGTTACACACGCGTCCGGGTGACACAAACATCTACGAAAGCGATGGCGACGTAGTACGATTGGTTGGTCTCAACGCTATGGGCCTAGAGTACGGTACCGGAACGAGCAGCGCCGACGCGTGCCGGTTCGGTTGGGGCGGCGAAGACGCCGGGGGCTTCTCCACGACCGAATTCGATAACATCGCCTCATGGGGGTTCAATTTCGTGTGCCTTCCAGTCTCTTGGGAAAACTTGGAGCCTACTCCACCCACCCAAGCCTCCGACGGCACCTGGATCCACACATGGAACGCCGCCTATCTCAGTGAGTTAGACTACTTTGTCAATCAATTCGGGGTAAGGCACATAGCCGTAATCCTCGACTTCCATCAACTAGACATCTCCCCAGCATTTCAACAAGCGCCCGGGGGTGTGCATGGGACGTTCTGTGAGGGCTGGGGCGAACCCACTTGGCTTTATCCCGGAACGACCTCACCCACAACCCGAGCCGATCTGGCGACGGCCGTCTGCAACTTCTTCGGCGATAACTCGATGGTCGGCAACACTGTGCCTCTTCCAATCGAAGGGCTGAAAGCCGCGGAGCAGATGCTTGCTTCAAGGTACAGCCAGAACCCCACCGTCATCGGCATCGACATGTTCAACGAACCGTGGTTTCCGAAATCCTGCGGTGCCTCCACAACCGCGGATGGGTTGTTAATGAATTTCGATGCGCAAATTGCTGAGGCCATCTCGGCCGCTAACCCTCATCTTCTGATCGTCTTCGAAGATCCGCCCAAGAACTTTATGCCATCTCAAGCATCGCTACCGGTTCTTACGGCCCCGCCACCCGTACCGAACGCCGTCTACGAAGTCCACATTTACACCTCAAATTGGGCCACTGCCCAGCCCCTAATGCACGCTTACCTAAACAATGCGAGACGAATGGGCGTTCCACTCTACCTGGGCGAATTCAACGCCTTCTATGCCGGCGACAAAGCCATCTACGCCACCGTCGACCCAACTTGGCAAACCGATACGCAAACAATGCTAACATTCTGCAAAAGCAACGGCATTAGCTGGTCTTTCTGGTCATACACTTCGCTCGGCACCAATGTCCCAACCCCAGAACCTAAGATGGAGTTACTGGCAGTCCTACGCTCAGGCATTTGACGTCGCCGTACAATTGCACGAAATGCTCTGCCGAGCCATTCTAGTTCGCGGCAGGAGATCGTTCATTTCAGTTCCTTCGTCATTCTGACGAGGTCGATGAATTTTCCGTTCCTATGAATGCCTTTGGGAACCCTGCCTACTTCCTTGAACCCCACGCTTTCGTAGAGTCGGATTGCAACTGTGTTGGTTGCGAAGACGTCGAGGATCACGATTTTCAGTTTCATTCTCTTAGCCAATTCCAGAAGCGCTATCATCATGCCTTTGCCAAGACCCGTACCCCGTTTACTCTTCGCTACGCCTATGCCCAAATATCCCGTGTGGTGTCGCTCACCCGTCAGGGGCCGTACTTCCCCGACCGAAACTACCCGACCGCCAACCTCCGCCACTAACATGATCATGCCGCCGTTCTCTAACTCGGCCAGGCGTTGTCCCAACCATTGCGCCTCCGCCTCCCGAGTCTCGGGCGTTATTATTCCAATCTGTGCGTGTTCCCTGACAAGGTCGTTGATGTATTGAGTCAACCCGTCGAGGTCTTTCCACTCCGGGCCACGAAGAGTCGCCTTGTCTCCGTCGGAGAGCGTTAGCTTCGAATGTACTTGGCCAGGTCTGAGAACTGGAGTGGTCAATTCCTCGGCCCGACCTCTATTTGGTCTTCGGTGTTAATTGCCTTTCAGGCGCTTCGTCTCTGGCGTTTGAGGAAATACTCCCTCAGCGGGTCACAGTACGCAGACACCCACCCCTCCCGGTAACGGGCGGTTTGTGAAGCGGGTACTTTAGTATGAGCCATTCCGATCTCCGTGCCATCTTTCTTTGACTTGAAACTCAATTCCAGATTGGAGTCTGGATATTGGCTTGGGAATTCCGTTGTCCTCCATGCCTGGACTATCCTCTTACCTCGCTTCAATCGCAGCGTCTTACCAATAATATAGCCGTCCCAAGCGGTAAATCTTCCACCCACTCGCCCCGTTCCAGTTGCCTTCGAACCTGTAAACGCGGTGTGTGTCTTCGCGTTCAAGAAAGCGTGGTAGACCTCCGATGGCTTAGCGTTCGGGATAAACTGCGTTTGCCGTATTCTACCGAATCGCAGGGCCATTATCCATGATCCCTGCAGTTTCCATTGATGATGCCCAAAACGAATCAGGCGACTTGATCAGAGAGTCGTTCCGCTGGCAGGAAAAAAGGTTGGTTCTTGGGTGTTCGGAGCTGGCTGGGTTTAAGCGTTCTGCCAGAGGCCGATGACGTTTCCTTCCGTGTCTTTGAAGTAGGCCGCGAAGCCCATGTCGCCCACGGGCATTTTTGGTCGAATGATTTTGCCACCGTTCTTCTCGATCGTTGCGGTCGCTTGGTCCATGTTTTCGACGTCGATTGTAACTACCGGTGCTCTGACCGGGTCTTGCCTTGCAAGCATCCCGCCGTTGATGGCTCCTAGTTCCTTAGGGATTCCACGTTCGTCACTCTGAACGGTTCTTACGATGGTATATTCCATCTCGGGGAACTCGTTGAGTGTCCATCCGAAGACTGTGCTATAGAACTTCTTGGCTCGAGGTAGGTCGTCGGCTGGAATTTCGAAGTGAACTACCTTTCCCATGTTCATCCCTTACCTCAACGGCTCTCTTGCATTAAAGGGTTGAGTGGTAAAGATAAGTGGAGGTAAGTGAACGCTAGTCATCAATGCGAATTAACGGAGGAATCATGTGTGGAAACAAAACGTTGCATCATCTGCGGCTGTAAGGACCACAGATTAATCGGCTGCTCGACGCATCGCGCAAAGAAATGCTCTTGTTACCAAAATCCCCAGCCACAAGCTTCACCGAAATGAAGTCCTCGACCACGCCCAGCGGTGTGGTGACCTAGAGATGTTCGATCGATCTCGGGGCTGAACGGAGGCTGACGTCTAGTTAACTATGATTCTTTCCACCGGGTGGAAAAACGTTTAACCCGCCGACCGCGCGAAATCTA
Organism: uncultured Candidatus Bathyarchaeia archaeon; assembly: GCA_964533505.1. Classification (GTDB taxonomy): domain Archaea; phylum Thermoproteota; class Bathyarchaeia; order 40CM-2-53-6; family 40CM-2-53-6; genus FEN-987. The sequence continues at coordinate 11,873 of CAZHKA010000041.1, forward strand.
CCTGAGATTCATGAGTCAACCCAACAGTCAAGTCAACTCGCCCAACCAAACGGGCACTGGAAAGAGAAGTAAATGGGGAGCCGCGGCCCTTGTAGGGCTTGCGTTAGTCGCCGTTCTGAGCCTGGGCTTTGCGGGTTATACGTCGATGAACCCGCACGCCGTTACGGTTACTCAGCAACAAGTGATAACGAACCCCCAGAGCCAGTTCTCTATTCAAACGCAGACGGTTACAACCGCAAACACGATCACTAGTATCACAACGGTCACCAGCACTCCTCCGACGGGATACAACGGCTATGGGTATGGGAACTATCAATCCTGCGGTTACTACGGCTGCTATCAGTCCCCAGGATACTATTACTCCTCTCCGGGATACTACAACGGCTACTACAACGGTTACTACAATGGATACCCATACTACGGATACGGCTACTACCCACCATGCCAACGCACGGGCACGAACGGAAACGTCACGTGCTCCGGATACCTTTACGACGCCCAAAACGGCTGTACCCTACTAGCCGTTTACGACACCAGCAACCTCTACCCATCCTACGCCACTGGCAACGTCATCGAGTACTACACGCTTCAACACCTGCCGTCCAGCACACCGCCACCCAGCACCTGGATCACGGTCAACGGGCAACTGTACCAAGGTTACAATACGGCCTCGAACGGAGCCTCATGCCCAACCAACTACATAGTCGTCAGCTCAGTCTCCTAGAAACCCAACGGCCATTCCAAAGCCGCTGCAGTACGTTGACCCGCTTAGCGGGTCCTGACTTGGCTAAACTTGGAGTTTCACTTGTCGCAGTTCGCCGAGCATCCTTGAATGTATGCGCCGTCCATACATTCGGTTTCAGGGGACCGGTAGGGTCTCCGCACTTGCAATAGTTCGGGTTTGGGTGTTCGTCGTTAGTCTTCGTCGTCATCGTCGTCTTCGGAATCGTCGTCATCGTCATCTGCCTCCGCACCAACGGCGGCTGGCTCCGGCGCGGTCTCTGCGGTTTCGAACTTCTCCATAGCCTCCTTCAACTCATCCTCCGTAATCTTACCAGCGATGAATAGGAGGTCATTGATCCACTCCGAGACGAGCACATCAACGTTCGCAGCCGGGACTAACGGGTGCTTCTGCAGCACGCTCCGCAGGTCGGTGAAGAGGTTGTCCAATTCAACGCTATCCACACTCTGTTTCTTTCCGTAAGTGAACTTCAAATCAGATCACGGCCCCGCCCACTTTGCTTGCTTATTGGCTCTTTTGAAGCTTCATGCGACAATCTTTAAGAGCTTACCCATCCGAAACGCGACCGGTTGCGGTCCCTCACGGGTCAATCCTTAGGCCTGGATGCGGGGGTAAGATTGCTAATGATCTCCCCAAAGCCAAGCCAGGTCAAAGAGGGCGCCAGTCGCCCGTGGGAGCGCAGGACTGAACACTCAACCGAGTGTGTCCAAAGGCTCCTGTCCCGCAGGGGTTCAGGGGTTCGAATCCGACCCCCCGTAAAAACGGCGGAACCCCCCGTACAGGGGAACCGCAGACGGGGATCGGCGAACATCCCCTCCCCCGCACCAATCCTGCTATTTTACAGCACGCGCTATGGATGCAACGCGAAGGCTACAAAAATTCAACAATCAAATCCGCAATCAAAACCCTCAAAGCCGTAGCAAACCGCTGCAACATTACAAACCCAACAGAACTCAAAACCTACCTCGCCACCGCAACCTACACCCAAAACCGCAAACACAAAATCATCTGCGATGCCGCGAGGCTCTACCGGCAACTAGGCATCAAGTGGGAACGGCCCCGAAGCGGCCCAGTCGAAATGCCAACATTCCTCCCAACTGAAGAGGAAATCAATCAATTGATCGGCGGACTCGGCCCCAAACTCGCCGCATACATGATG
>CAZHKA010000042.1:0-93573 GCA_964533505.1 uncultured Candidatus Bathyarchaeia archaeon
CATACACCTCATACTCGGTTTGGATGAAGTTGAACACCTAATCAGGGTTGAAGAATCAACCCCGATCTATAACCTAACCCGCATCCAAGAGGAACGCGTTGGAAAACCAATCCGCCTATCACTCATCTTCATACTCCGGGAGCTGGAATACCTCCAAAAACTTGACAAGAGCACCATCGACACACTGCAACGAAACTTAGTCAAACTTGACAAGTACAGTTCCCGACAACTAACCGACATACTCCAACCCCGCGTCGACCTAGCCTTCAAAGAGAATACCGTAGCCGACGAAGCCTTAGAACTCGTAGCCGACATAGGAGGGCAAAGCGGCGACGCCCGATACGCTATCGAACTTCTTTGGCGGGCAGGGAAATATGCGGATTCAGAACCATCAAAACGAGTCCTAACTGACCATGTCCGGAAAGCCGCCGGAAGCGTATACCCTATGCTACGCGGCGAATACATTGCCGCACTCTCCCCTCACGAAAAATACATGTTACTAGCCTTAGCGAGGACCCTTGAGGAATCGCAGGAAGCCTACGCTAACATCGGAGCCGTTGAACGTGAATACAAAGCCGTCTGCGAGGAATATGACGACAAACCAAGAAAACACACTCAAATCTGGAAGTACGCACGCAGCCTAGGTGCTATAGGCGTCATAGCGGCTTCAAAATCAGGCGAAGGCATTCGCGGTAAAACAACCCTACTTGGACTTCAAAACATACCGGCCTCCACTATGCGCCAACAACTAGAGTCGGCGCTAGCTACCTCAGGCACAAAACGACGACGAGCAAAGTAGCTACCGCCTAATCGCAACGACTGGAACGGAAACCACGCCGCAACAGATAACTTCCCATCAGCCCCTACGTCCATTAGAGGCTCAGGGAATGCGACGCTTCTCGATGGTGGATATTTCATCGAAAGATGTAGTTCGGAGAGAAGCATATGCCGTAGGCGAGATTCGCTTGAAACCAAGCACAGTGAAGCGGCTCCGCGCAAAGAAAATAGAGAAAGGTGATGCGATAGCTGCGGCTGAGGTGACGGCGATTATGGCCACGAAAAATACGCCACACATCCTACCTTTCTGTCACTCAATACCGCTTGCAACGATACGTACAAGTCACAGCTACGGGCGTAACTCGCTGAAGGTTGAGTCGTACGTCAAAGGCTTAGCAAAAACCGGGGTCGAGATGGAAGCACTTACCGCAGTTTCGACTTATCTGCTTAACATCTGGGATATGGTAAAGCAGTATGAGAAGGACTCAAAGGGCCAATACCCCACAACCGCAATCATGCACGTCCGCGTCACAAAGAAGGTGAAGCGATGAGCAAAGTCGCCGAACTGCACAAGGAATCTTCACCAGCATCAGCTGGGGTGTACGTGTTAACATGCAGTACATCAAAATACAAGCAGCTGCAGGAAGGGATGCAACCCGATGACGTGTCCGGTGATATCATCGAACGCCTCGCCGCGGACGCTGGGCACAAAATCGCGGGTCGCAAGTTAATACCGGATTCAGGATTGATGATTCGTAGAGCATTGCGGTCTGCTTTGGCTAAACGAGCCGTTGACGTCTTGATCGTCACAGGCGGGACTGGTATCTCGCAGACAGATGTCACATTCGAAACCATCTACCCACTGTTGGAGAGAGAGCTTCCAGGCTTCGGTGAAATATTCAGGAGAATCAGCTACGATGAAATTGGCTCTCCCGCTATGATGAGCAGAGCATTCGCGGGCACAATCAAAGGGAAAGCGGTATTCTGTCTGCCAGGGTCGCCCAACGGAGTGAGAACTGCCATGGAGAAACTGATCTTGCCAGAGTTGGGGCACATCATTGGCTTATCCCGTGGACGGTGACGCCTTCCTGCGGGTTGCCGCACGTCTTGCGGGCTTACCTGCTTTCGACGTAGCCTTTGCTTCATGAAACGTTGAGTTCTTCGAAATATACGCCTCATACGATTTAGGATCAGCCATAGTGTCGTCGCACAAGCAGGACTTCAGCGATGTGAGATTATAGGTTGGGCATGAGTGGATAAATTCGCATTTCTCGCAAAAGACGGGAAGACCATCCACAAAACATGTCTGAATGGCCTTATTCTCCGCAACCACTTGTCCTTGCCTAGCGAATTTGAACGGTTTCGACAATATGCCGCTAAGCCTTTCCTCGACGGTATCAAGATCGTCAAGGCGTCGAACGGCGAATTTACCGCTGCCTCTGTCATAAGTAATCCCTGCTCTCATTAATTGTATGAACTTGTCCTTGCCCATGTACGGTAGCTTGAACGAAGTCGGGTCCAGAAGCTCCTCGGGGCCCTTTGGCGTAGGCTGTATTTTTGACTCCGAAACCAAGAAATCAATGTCTCGCTCGTCGAGTTCCGAGCTCGACGCGATTTGCCTTCCTCGAGCCTCATCTATCCGGAAGATTGCAACCAACGTTGGAAGTAGATATAGTCGCGCCTTGCGTTTTGATAGGTGACATGCCTTGGCTAGGTGAGCGCATGCGTGATCTATGGCCCAGAGTCTGTATTGGAACCGGTCCACTATTTTGCTCGAAACTCTAGGTGCAACTTCCATGGCGTGGTTGACATCTTCGTCTGGCGTTTGCGAACCAACTGAGGCCAACGCGTTAAGGGCTAGGGGGAGTAGACTCCATTCGGGCGATAGGTCTCGACGTGGAAGGTTGAAGGGTGCCGGCATCATTCCACGCGACCGACTCGCGCCAACCATTCCGTAGCCCATGTCAGCCCGGCTAAGAGAATCATAGGCCTTTGCCAGTTTCTCCTTCGATGTATAGACATATGGGAGCAAGTCATGGATTAGCAGCAAAAGTTCGTCCCGGTATAGGGGAACCTCAGTCTCGTTCAGAGCGCGGCGTGAGATTCCAAATCCTTTTCCAGCAAAGATTCTTCGTAGCGTATCCTTCTCGTTTAGCTCCCTTGTTCGGCTCGAATGCAATGTTGAGATGTTCGCGGTCGCCATGGCTTGAGCGTCGTTGATTGCTGATCTTATGTCTCCCTGGCTGTCCGCCGCTAACCGTTTCACCGTTGTCGCAGGTAACGACTTTCCCTCCGCGGCTAGAATGCCGTTGATGAGAACGACGAGTAGGCGTGGCCGAATTTCGTACATCACGAGGACAGTGCATGCTTTCTTTAGGTCGTCGAACTTCTCGTCGTCAATGTTGTTCGCTGTGAGCACGACCGGGAGAGTGGCCTCCTTTATGGTCGCCAGAATTGCGCCTAGTCCGCCACGATCTTCGCGTCCGAACACACCGTCGACTTCGTCCAGAAGAATCAGATTCCCTGTAGAGCCAATCGAAAACGCGTCAAGCGTTCTTGATGATGTGGCTGGAGCAAGAAAGTTCTTGATTGCCTTCTCGGTTCGGACGTCGCTGGCATTGAGTTCGATTACAGTGAAGCTGTAGTCGTTCGCGGCTGCCCTTGCCAGCGTGGTTTTGCCCACTCCTGGAGGCCCTACGAGCAAGCAAGCTTTGCTGGGTTTTTTCTTCAGCGTCCACTGCTTTACCCAGGCCCTGAAGGCGCTGACGGTCTCTTCGTTGCCCATGATCATGGCAGTGGTTGTAGGACGGTGTTTTTCAGTCCAGGCAACGTTCCGTGCTTGTTGCACTTCACTTTCTTCCGATTTCCGTGATTTGCGCAAGCATGGCGCTTAGCTGTATGTCTTCATTAGCTCCCTGCGTCAATCGGAAGTCATATTCGCCGAGTGTACGAATAATCTGCACCTGTTTATCTCCAAGTTCCGGGAGCCGCCCGACCTCTCGGTTCGCGGTGCGGATGATCTCCCTTCCGCTTACCCCATACTTGCCCATTAACTCATACATGACATCTCTGGCCTTTACGAAGTCGCCCTCCAAGGCAATCTTCAACATGTTACTTACGAGTTCGATTTGCGTCTCTGGGAGGAGCTCCTTCAAACTTGAAAGTTGGAGTCGCCCATCTTTGGAGCATGTGGCCGCTACCTGCAGGAAGTTGACGGCACGACGAAGATCCCCCTCAGAGAGGTCTATAATTCTCGTCAGAGCCTTTGGGTCGGCTTGAATCTTTTCGGCTTTACAAATCCTCTCAAGGTAACTACTTGCATCTTTCTCTTCAAGTTGTTTGAATCTGAAAACTGAACAGCGGCTCTGGATTGGTTCGATTATTCCGCTTTGATAGTTACAAATCAAAATAAATCTGCAGGTTCGTGATGCAGTTTCCATGATTCTTCTTAGCGCAGTCTGGGCATCTTTCGTCATCTCGTCAGATTCATCGAGGATGACGAGGCCGAACTGAACGCCGGAAGGGGCTGATTGGATTATCTGCGAGAATCCTTTGATCCGTTCACGAACGACGCCGATACCTCGTTCGTCTGATGCGTTAAGCTCTAAGACCAATTTCCTGAAACTTTCCCCCATTAGTTGGCGAGCAATGCAGAGAGCTACCGTACTCTTTCCCGTCCCAGGAGGACCCGCGAACAGGAGATGCGGTATAGTCGCCGGGTTTTTCAGTAAAGCCTTGATTCCCGTTATGGCATCTTTTTGGTTAACGACATCATCCAGGACCTTGGGCCTGTATTTCTCAATCCACATGAGTTCAGTTTCGCTCACCTTTCATTCTCCTCGCAAATTTTCCTATGGTTTCCAGTGCACCTGAGGTTGCCCTGCCTCATTCAAAAGTCTTGGCCCACATGTCGTGAACGGGGAAAGTTGATTCTACATTCCATCTTTCACTTTCACTTGACTCTCCGTGCGCGTTTTTACCTCCACAGGAAATCTCGATAAACGAGAATGAAAAAATCGTCATAAGCAATATAACCGTGTGGATGAAGCGAACAGAGTTGGTGATTCTTCTTGGCATCCGCGATGACCGTTGACGACATAGATTTTGATTTTGAAAACTCCCCGGTCAGGATCGTCTTAACGCGGGAGATACCTGACTTGCCGCCGAAACTGTCGCGAATGCTGAGCGTAAGGCTTGGGCAAGAGGTTGAGGTCCCCTATTGGACAGCGAAGGAACTCGTGCAGCTAGGGTACGCTAAGTTTCGAGAAGAGGACGTTCTCAACTATAACTCACTCTCTAAGATTCATTGGCGAGAGACAATTCCAGCCTCAAGGCAACTGCCCGCTCTGCAACCGAACTTCTACTGTCTACTCAGGCGCCACGTAGCCGACCTCAAGGAACTAAGTAAGCAAGACCAAATCAAGTTGAGAGAGCTGGAACGAACGGAGAACCTTGTTAGGGACATTGTCAATTGCAGAATCCGGAAAATTGTCTCTTTGGCGGCATCACCTACCCCTTCGGAGGAACTAATTCAAGGATTAACGTACGAAGAGAGAACGCTCTACACCGTACTAAACAAGACAATAGTTGAATGGAAAGCTAAACTTCTAGGAAGCGGACTGAAGACATGACCGCTTCTCAAAGCCCTGAGGAGCGATTCCAGGACTTCCTGCGTTCCTTTGTTATCGACGACGAGTACAAATATAGAAAACGGCTCGGCCACGTAGCCCTCTCCGGATCACGATCCTTAGTCGTCGATTTCGATGACCTAATCGCATTCGACCCGGAACTTGCCCGCTTCATCCTCGACAAACCGGATGAATACCTTGAGTATTTGGACCGCAGCGCTTGGGCTCAACTCAAAATTGAAGACCCGGAATATGCCGAGATCATAAAGAAACTCCGGGTGCGATTCAGGAAACTTCCTGAGAAACATTCACTTCGCATGATTGGCTCAGAGAACATAGCACGGATGCTATGCATCGACGGAATCATCGTCAGATCAACGTCGGTCAAACCTTTGCTGATTAAGGCTGCATTTCAATGCCGCAAATGCAACGCAATGACGTACGTCGAACAAGCAGGAATATTGATGCGCGGTCCTGGCGTATGTCCACATTGCCGTTCAAAAGTGTTCGAGTTCATGGAGAAACAATCCACATTCATGAACTCACAGGAAATCCAAATTCAAGAGCGGCCGGAAGACCTTCCACCCGGCCAGTTGCCCAGGGCAATGCACATCAAACTATCCGAGGATTTGGTAGACATCGCACGGCCAGGAGACCGCGTATCCATAACCGGAGTTGCTCGAGCTCAACAAGAGTACATGGGCCGCAAGGCCAGATTACGAACCTTCGACCTCCTCCTAGACGCAAACTATGTAGACATCGTCGGCAAAGAAGTCGAGGTTGTCGAGATTACACCCGAGGACGAGCGGCAGATTCGAGACCTCGCGAAGGATCCTTTCATTCACCGTAAGCTGATCGCATCGCTGGCTCCGTCAATCTATGGTTATGGAGACATTAAGGAGGCAGTGCTTTACCTCCTATTCGGCGGAGTACCGAAACGACTCCCGGACGGAGTAATGATCCGCAGCGAAGTGAACGTACTTCTCGTGGGCGATCCAGGAGTTGCCAAGAGTCAGCTGCTCCAATACGTTTCACGAATAGCACCGCGAGGCTTGTACACCAGCGGCCGCGGCACCACCGCAGCAGGCCTGACTGCCGCCGTTGTGCGTGAGAAGTCTGGAGGAATGGTGCTAGAAGCAGGAGCCCTTGTCCTCGCGGACAAAGGCATCGCCTGCATAGATGAAATGGACAAGATGCGACCGGAGGATAGGGTTGCTATACACGAAGCGCTTGAACAGCATACGGTTAGCGTAGCTAAAGGAGGCATCGTTGCCACACTCAATGCTCGCGCCGCTGTATTGGCCGCTGCCAACCCGGCTCTGGGACGATATGACCCATACCGGAACATAACGGACAACATCAACCTGCCTGTCACCCTACTCTCACGGTTCGACCTCCTATTCATTATGAAAGATGTGCCCGAAGCTGATTCTGACAGCCGAATGTCGGAACACATCCTAACGCTCCACAGATTGAAGACCACGCCGGAGGCGCCGCCTCTAGCCCCAGACCTTTTGCGCAAGTACATCGCGTACGCCAAGCGCATCGAGCCGTCTTTGACCGACGAATCGGTAAACGCAATCAGACAATACTACCTGAAGATGCGCTCACTTTCAGGATCCAGCGAATCCCCCATAGTCATTACGCCCAGGCAACTTGAAGGACTCGTGAGGCTGGCCGAAGCACGGGCTCGCAGCTTTCTACGCGATCACGTAGAAGCCGAGGATGCGCAAGCGATAATTCGATTGATGACCCTATCACTCCAAGACGTCGGCATCGATACGACGACTGGAAAGATCGATATCGACGTGATAATGACAGGCAAACCAAAGAGCCTCAGGGACAAGATGCAAGAGGTCCTAGGTACGTTTGCGGATTTGGAGAAACAACTCGGCATTGTGGAGGACTCTACACTCTACCAAGCGTTATCGCGAAAACCGGATATCACCGAAGACGACGCCAGACGCCTTGTCGACCAGCTCGTCAAGGAAGGCATCCTTTATTCGCCGAAGCCGGGCCATCTAAAGCGAACAGCCGCATAATCGAAGGCCCGCGAGGATGCAACTCGAAGAACTCCCTATTCCAGATTCCATCAAAGCAGTCCTTGCAAAGGCTGGCTACGAACTCCTCTACCCCCCTCAGGAAGACGCTTTCAGAGCTGGCGTACTCGAAGGCAAAAACCTGGTTCTAGCGAGCCCCACAGCCTCCGGCAAGACTCTCGTAGCCGAGTTAGCCGCGCTGAAATCTGTTCTTGAGAAAGACGGCAAAGTCCTGTACCTCGCACCACTACGTGCACTTGCAAGCGAAAAGTATGAGGACTTCCAAAAGTACTCGACAATTGAAAAGACAGCCGGCCGTAAGGTAAGAGTTGCACTAACTAGCGGAGACTACGATAGCTCAGACATCTACCTCGCAAACTACGATATCATCATCTCAACAAACGAAAAGGCTGATTCACTCTTAAGACATCGCTCGCCATGGATCGCCAACATAACAGTGGTTATCGCTGATGAGATACACCTCATAACCGAAGCCGACAGAGGACCAACACTCGAAGTCGTTCTAACCAGGCTGCGCAAGATAAACCCCAAAATTCAAGTCATCGCCCTAAGCGCCACGATCAAGAACGCAAAGGAAATCGGAGAATGGCTAGACGCAACGCCAATCACGACCGATTGGCGACCCGTCCCACTTAGGGAAGGCGTCTACTATGACGGCCAAATCCAATTCAAAGACGGTTCTTCTAGAATTATTCCAAAAACAGACGCGAACCCCATCTTCCAAACAGCATTGGAAGTCGTCCGAGACGGGGCGCAAGCACTAATCTTCGCCGAAACCCGACGACAGGCGGTAGAAACAGGAAAGAAAGCTGGCGCTCTGATAAGAAGAACCCTACCCAAGCAAGATCGAAGAGGACTAGAGAACATTGCCCAACGAATACTCTCAACGGGCGAAAGAACCCGACTAGGCGAAGCACTCGCTGAGCAAGTACTAAACGGAGTCGCCTTTCACCACGCGGGACTACCAGGGGTCCACAGAAAGATCGTTGAAGAGGCCTTCAAGACCGGACGGCTGAAGATCCTTTCCGCGACTCCGACTCTTGCCGCCGGAGTGAACCTCCCCGCGAGGACCGTCATCATAAGTAGCTACGAACGATATGACGCAGGATACGGCCGTTATCCAATCTCGGTCCTAGAATACAAGCAATTTTGTGGCCGGGCGGGACGACCTAGGTATGACAAGTTTGGAGAAGCCGTTCTGATAGCCCGTACAGAAGACGAGCAAGATTACCTGCTAAAGAATTACGCCCTCGCGGACCCTGAGAGAATATGGTCAAAGCTCGGAGCGGAGAAGGTCTTGAGACCGCATGTCTTAGCCACGGTAGCTACGCGATTCGCGACCACAGAAGACGGGCTGGATAGATTCTTTGCGAAAACGTTTTACGCTTTCCAATACGACCCGAAGATGATTCGAGGAAAACTTGGCGATATCCTCTCGTTTCTTCACAGGGAACAGATGGTTGAATTCGAAGGCCAACAGTTGAACGCGACAAAATTTGGCCGACGCGTTTCCGAACTCTACATCGACCCCGTGTCGGCGGTTATACTTCGCGACGGGCTTTACACACGCGCGAAACAGGTTACGGACGTGAGTTTGCTTCACTTAATCTCGAGAACGCCCGACATCTCACCAAAACTATACCCGCGACGCGGGGAAGATGAGATGCTTGATCTATTCGCAAAAGAGCATCAAAATGAGTTCATGTGCGAAGTTCCTGAATACTACGGGGATACAAATGGAATCACATATGAGGAGTTTCTCGCTGAAATCAAATGCACGAGAGTATTGTATGAGTGGATCAATGAAACGAGCGAAGATGGAATACTCGAGGTTCACAGAGTTGAACCCGGCGACATCCTAAGAATGGTTGATACCGCGAAATGGCTCTTACACGCCACATATCGGTTAGCAGAGTTATTCGGCCATAAGGACCTCTTGAACCAACTTTACGAGCTTCAAATACGCTGCACTAAAGGCGTGAAATCGGAGCTGGTCCCTCTGGTCGAGCTTGAGAGCGTGGGACGCGTTCGAGCCAGATCTCTATTCAATGCGGGCTTCAAGAGCATTGATGAACTTAGACATGCGTCGGTCACGGATTTAATGAACGTCCCGACCATCGGCCCGTCGGTTGCGAAGAGGATCAAGGAACAGGTTGGCGGCCTGATTAAGGCTGAAGAGTGGGAAGCACTAAAATCCAAAACTGCAGAGACAACAGAGCAAAGCCTCCTGACTGATTACAAGGAGCCTTCAAATCTCTAAGCCATTAGCCCGCGAGTTCGACGTCCAGCCATCGCTTTTTCAATCGCTGAGTCAACGAAGTCTCCCGAGGCGCCCAAGTATCTTACCGGATCTAGCAAAGCATTGATTTCATCTCTAGCAAAGTAGCCTGCCACTCTGGGATTCTTTTCGAGTGTGTCGTCGAAGGATCGATCTTCGGTTTTGCTCTGGGCGATGAGCTCCCGAAGGAGTTTATGCGCTTCTTGGCGCGCCATACCCTTGCTGACAAGCGCTGTCATTACAGCCTCGGACATTAACGGTCCTTTGAATCGCGTTAGGTTCTCCGTCATCTGGCGCTCGTTCACCTTCAGCCCGGCCAGTATGTACATCATGGAGTTCAGCATATGATCGATGAGGATGAAGGACTCGGGAATTATGAAGCGCTCCGAGGCGGACTGTGATAGGTCCCTCTCATGCCATGTCACGATCGACTCCAGAGCCGGCCCAACTAGGCTGCGTTCGATCTTTGCGAGGCTTGAGACGTTCTCGCTCCGCCACGGATTCCGTTTCTGCGGCATTGCAGAGCTTCCAACCTGTTTGCCTTCACGAAAAGGCTCGGCTAATTCATCAATTTCCGGCCTTTGCAAGTTCCTGACCTCGGTGGCAAACTTGTCCAGGGAACTTGCTATGATGGCGAATGTGCAAACCAATTCAGCGTGTCTGTCACGCTGCACGATTTGAGTCGTTACCCCCTCCGCCTGAAGACCTAAGCGCTTCATAGTCAACTCCTGAATCTGTTGAGCATGCTTTCCAAGCCCCGCCATAGTGCCTATGGCGCCGCTCATCTTGCCAACGAGTAGTCGAGCGGAGCATTGGTTCACCCGTTCGATGTGTCTACCTACCTCACTCAGCCACACCGCGAACTTCAAGCCAAGTGTCATAGGGAGAGCGTGCTGTCCATGCGTTCGTCCTATCATGATGCTATTGCGATATTTCTTTGATAGCTCAATCAGGATTCCTTCAAGCTTATCCAGCTTGCTCTTGACGATCTCCAGTCCTGCTTTCATTTGTAGGGCCGAAGCCGTGTCGAGTATATCGGATGAGGTTGCACCGAAATGCACATACGCTCCGCCTTTGCCAGATACTTCTGCCAGTGCTTCAACCAGGGCGGCAGTCTCGTGATCGGTCACTTTTTCGATTTCATGGATTCTCTTCACCGTTACGTATTTGGTTGAGGCGTGCTCTTCTATCTCTCGCGCGGCATCTTTTGGAATGTCCCCCACTTCTGCCCTGGCCCAGGCCAATGCGGCCTCAACCTCAAGCATTCGTTGGAACCTCGTCTCCTCTTCGAAAACTTCGCGAATTTCAGAAGTCCCGTATCGACCGGTATCGATTGGCAAGATAGGCAAGCTCAAGACCGGGGTTCACTTAGGATTCGCTGTCAATATAAAACGTCACAGATGATACCTTCAGTATGAAAACGACCGACGTCCGTAATGACGGCCCGCACAGTTATTTGGGCTTACTTTTGGCGCATCGCACAGGCGGCAAGTCACTTTCGATTGCGTCGTCGCTCGAAAACTACTATGAGGCCCACAATGATTCCGAGGATAATTGATGGAATCGGAAATCCGGGTACGCCATGCTGACTGTAAGTTATTGAACTAATTGCACTGCTTGAGCTGCGTGAGCTGCTTGAACCGGTCGTTGCGACTACTGTGCTCAACAAGGGTTGAGTTACGATGTAGCTACTGGTGGATAGATATGCCGTCAGATAGCCTCCAGCGTTGTTCGCATAAGAAGAGTTTACCAGGACAATCGTCCAATTGCCCGAGCTGGGTATTGCAACTCCAGTGAATATATATGATGTTGCGACCAGTTGACTGGCTATGGCATCCCCCGCATTCCCGCAGGTGCTAGCGTCAACCCAGCGTTGATAGCTGGGTTGCTGAACAACAAAAAAGCTCACTGGGTTATCTGAATTGTAACTACCGGAAAGATACTGGCCAGTACTCGCTGTAAAGTTCCACGCCCAGTATTCGCACGGTAGAGTTGTTCCCGTTGTCGCGTTAACCGTGAATGAGCCGTTGAAGACTTGTTGCTGGGAGAAGGATGTTGAGAAACTCGTACCAAGAGTCACCGTAACAAACTGATCCAACTTAGAGGCAGACAAAACATGATTCTGGCCTACCGTAGTGAGTACCGCAGCAACGCAAAGAACTGCCATGAGCAGGGTGACTCGATGATTCAAAATAACACACTGAGAAGCGTTTCCGCATCGAGTCTTAATATAAACCTCTCTCATCATGTGGTCGGCTCAACTTGACAGGAATCATCGGAGTCTGGACGGATTCCGCTGATGATGCGTCCTCTAACGCAACTTCGATGTTAAACGCGATCAAACATCGAGGCCTATTTAGACGTGTGGAGTTTGTTGAGAGACAGGCAGGCGGCGTGATCGCAGTTGGATGCGTGTCCCATGACAAACCCGCACAGAATATTGCACGGACACCTACTGCGGTAGCAGCAGTTCATGGCTCATTGTACGAAGAACGAACACGTTCAAACGCCGAATATGTGCTTCGCCGAGTGAAAAGGCTCTCTGCTTACCGGGCTGTCCGTGAAGTTACATGCAAAATTGGGGGATTCGGGGGTTTGGTAGGATGTGGAGATCGCCTGTACGGGTTTCGGGATGTGAATGGCTTGAAGCCTTTGTACTATGCGCATTCACCACATTTGGCCGTGTTCGCCTCTGAAAGAAAAGCCGTCTGGAGCCTCGGTATGAGGAACCCGCAACCTGTCCCACCGGGGTCTGCACTCAACCTAAGTCGTAAAGGGATGAGGACGACTCGGATGGTTCAATTCTCTCGACCAAGGGAGAAGAAGATCACGTTCCATCAGGCCTCTTCAGGTGTCCATCGTCTGCTTTCGAGATCGATTCGAAGAGTCACAAGACGGGTTGGGAAGACCTGCGTCGCATTTTCCGGCGGCCTGGACAGTGCTTTGACGGCGGCGATGGCGAAGAGAGCGGGCGTAGACATCGATGCGATAAGCATAGGTCTAGCCGGCTCTTCCGAGGTCTCGACTGCGGAGCAATTCGCCAAGCGCCTTGGGCTTAATCTGACGTTGGAAGTATTCCCGGTAGATTCGGTTGAGGAGTATGTCCGGCGCGTACTTTGGCTCATAGAAGAACCGAACCTGATGAAGCTGAGCGTTGCAATCCCCCTTCATTGGGCCGCGAATGTGGCAGCTCGTTGTGGCTACAAGGTGATGCTCTGCGGGCAAGGCAGCGATGAACTGTATGGAGGCTACAACAAGTACGCTAACACCTTGAAGCTTAGGGGCCGAAGGGCCTTGTCCGACCAGCTCTACGCAAGCGTAATCGAATCTTCGACCGTCAATTACGAACGCGACGACCAAGCAACGTCCCCATACCCTGTGGAGTTGCGCACGCCCTTCGCTGATCCAGACCTGATCAAATTTTCACTCAGCATACCCTCCGAGTTCAAGGTGAAAGACGGCAATGACGCCATCAGAAAATGGGTCCTTCGAGACGTAGCGAGAAAAGTCGGCCTGCCTGAAGAAATCGTTTGGCGCCGCAAGAAAGCAATTCAGCATGGGTCCGGGGTTGAGAAAGCTATCCTCAAGCTAGCGAAGAGCCACGGCCTAAAACCCGATGACTACCTCAAGCGGACCTTTGAGGAAGTGCGAATGATGGATTCGATTCCCTGAAACGTCAGGGTTATACTGCCCGAACCCATTCAGCCCAGTCGACCGTCACGTATCGAAGAGCGAAAGGTTTGCAGCCCCAAAGCCGCTGTCCGAGATGTGGTTACCCGCTTAGGTACGATCGAGGCGGGTACGTATGTGGATACTGCGGCTACAGAAGCACTGGGGCACCTCTCTTGAATTCCATTCGCGAATTCGAGCGAAGCCTCCGATTGAGAATGGAAAGCCTTAGGCAAAGGAGCCATCCGAAACAGTATGAAAGCATGATCATACAATACCCATACGCTGCAAGCCAGCAGGCTTGTTCTTCGTGCAAACTGCGAATTCCGCCTGGCACGCTGACATGCCCTTACTGTGGCGTTCCTCAGGCCGTTCCTCCACCACGGCAGGAAAGCGCCTCACCAGCAATACAGGTGTCCCCTATTGATCAACGGGTGTTAGACTACATCGCGGCTCGTAATGGCACGATCTCAATATCGCAAGCGGCAAGAGACCTCTCAATAGATGCTGAAACACTCCGATCGAGCTTGGAACGCCTTAAGTCATCCGGATTGCTACGATCGACGTGAAGTCACACACGTTGGCAGTTGATCTGCTTGCATCAGATAGCCGTCGATTTAGATGGGGTCCTAGCGAATACGATGGAGTCATGCTGCAAGATAGTCAATAAGAGGCATTCCGCGCACTTCGAAGTCTCATCGTTCACTCAGTGGAAGGCTTGGGAGACCGCAAATATCAGCAAAGACGAATTCTTCCGAGCCCTCGATGAAGCGTGGTTTGAATGGCGGTCCATCCCTCCGGTGAAGAAAAAGTTGGCCGAGAAAGTCGGAAGGCTCCTTAGGTTCGCCAATGTCGATATAGTTACTGGTAGGAGCCCTGAAACGGTTACGCCAGCCAAATCCTGGCTGAAGAGCCAAAGAATTGTGTACAATGCGTTTGTTCGGACCAATAGCACCATCGAAAAGGTCACTCTGAATTATGACCTCCTCATCGATGACTCACCTGAACTCATCACTAGCCTAACCGCGAAACCTTATGGCTATGCAATCTTGTACACCCAACCATGGAATAAGGAGATCCAAGAAATGCCTAATGTCATGAGAGCCAACTCGTGGGACCAGATTCCCGAGCTGGCACATAGAATGTTAAGAGTGAAGTGATAAACGTGGCACGCAAGAGAAACCATGCCTATGCCGTGCAATATGCGTTCAGCCAAGGGCTTTCGGCGCCCGCCAGCCTGGCATACGATTGGTGCACGGACTACCAACCCTACGACTTTGCGATAATGAAAGAGAAGGGCAGCCGGAAGATTGAGAGAATTACGGAGAACACAATACTCCTAACCGAAAGCACGCGCAGGAGAAATCATGTGATAAAGAAGGTAAAGCTCGTTAGGCTAAACAAACCCTCATTTTCTTGGACGAACACGCACATTGGCGGCCCGAACCGTCATTCTCAATTCCTGTACAGGATTGTGCCCGAAGGTAAGGCGCGATCCCGCCTCTATTTCCAAGGATTGCTAATCCAATATTCCCGAAAGCGTTTAGGCAGCAAAGAGCTAATGAGGATCGCCACAGAAGAACGACGAGCGGACGCTAAGGTATGGCGAAATCTCGCAGAAGCATTACGTCGAGAAAGCGGTCATCGCTGATTAGACCGCGTCTATTCTAGACGTTTGATGATGTGGTATCCGAACTGCGTCTTTACGATAGGCGAAACTTGGCCTTTCTGAAGGCCAAAAGCCGCTTGTTCAAACTCTTTCACCATCCGCCCCCTTCCAAACGTTCCTAGATCTCCTCCGTGTTTTCGTGAGGGGCAGAGGGAAACTTCGCCAGCGATTCTGGAAAACTTCTCACCTTGATTTAATCGACCGATTACCGCCTGGGCGTCCTTCTCAGTCTTGACAAGAATATGAGCGCAATGGACCTCGTTTGGCAACTCAGACCAACCGTCCGTCGAAAGAGTCCGAGAGAATCAGATAAGCATGACGGAGCCTCGGAGGATTCCCCAAATGGAATGCGGGCTTCCGATCCCATCTTAGATTATTTCATTTGAATTCGGAGAGGAAGCGTACGGTCCTCAACCAAGCATCCTTCGCGGCTTGCGGATTATAGCTTTTCACAATTCGGATTGTGAAAAGCATGCTGGGCATTTGGGTAAAGTTGGAGACCGACTCTTTTCTTGTACTTCGTCGCGGCCGGAAGAAATTGTTCATACGCCCAAGGTGTAACTCGAGTGCCCTCAGACCCGGGGTAGAGTTGAATTGGACCAGTAACATTTCGAACTACATTTTCAATCATGCCGTAGTAGTCAACGCAGAAAGCTAGAGGAAGTCTGCACGCTCCCAATAACGCTAATCCTCCTCTCATACAATACTCGGCATTTGCGTTGATTTAACGCTGTCAATTCGACAGTCTGGCACTGAACCGTGTTACATCTCTACTTGCGACTAAGGACTTTATCAAAATTCGGACTTCTTGGGCCAGACGCGGACGGCGGGTATTTGATTAAAGACTCTTGGCGTTTCGCACTCGTTTTACTTTGCTTGGCACTGGTTTCGAATCTCGTAGTCCTCCAGCCGATTCGTTCCACGACTCTGGCCACGTCAGTAATTGGTTCACCGTCCGAGTCAAATTTCGTTGAGTCCTTTGCCAACGAGAGTTTTGCTCCGTCGATAACTCCGGTCGTGGGTACAATTCGGGTGCTTGTTCTTGCTGTTTCGTTTCAGGACGTCAGCCCGAGTTTGAGTATAGCTGAACTGAGGCAGGAATGGTTTGGAACAGTCCCGGCTTACTATCACGAAGCCTCCTTGGGAAAGCTGACTATCGAAGGCGACGTGTATGGATGGTATAAGCTCCCCCATACGGAAGCGTATTACGGGCGGGATTGTCACGCAATTAACGACGCCGACTGTAGTGGCAGAAATCAGTCTTGGCGGATCGCAAACGACACTATACCACTCGTAGAAAATGACGTTAATTTCAGTAACTATGATTACTACGTTTTCCTGCACGCGGGCGCCGGCCAGGAAACGAGTCTCAAGAACGATGATATATGGTCAGTAACCTACTTCGACCAATCACTGAAGACGCCAACGAAAACGCTCCTTAGGTTCAACATTGTTCCGGAACTAGAGGCGCAACCAAACGTGCCAAACGGCGTCTGGTGCGTGGAGTTTGGGCACAATCTTGGAATCCCCGACTTGTATGACACAACGAATGGGCCGAATAATGGTAAAACGATTCTGGGCCCTTGGGACCTAATGGATAAAGGATCTTGGAATGGTGATCCTCCAGGTTCTCTTCCTGCACACATGACCGCGTGGGCGAAGATTCGACTTGGGTGGATCAGTGGCTCAATGCTCTTCACAACTTTTCCAGAGACGACGACAACAACTGTGGTTGAACCCACAGAGGTCGCCTCCAATGGAGTCCATGCCATCAAGATCCCTCTCGGCTCATATCAAAACTCAACGCAGTACTATCTAGTTGAGGTCAGAAAACAAATTGGATTCGATGCTGCGTTACCCGCGGAAGGCGTACTGATTACCTTGATAAACGAAAACAAGACCGTCGGAATAGTGCACCTCATCAACGCCGATCCAGAGGAGGCGGATTTGTTAAACGCACCTTGGCAAGTGGGCCAAACGTTTTCCGACAGCCTGCATGACATCTCAATAACAATAGAGAGCGAGGCGGGCAATGCGTATCAAATCACTGTTTCCGCGGGAACAAATCGTTCTCCCGCCATAACTCTCTTCTCGACTAACTCTACGACGCACATTCTAATCGGCGGAACATCCTTGACAGTCGAACTTGCAACAACCCTGCCCGCACAAGAAAAAGGACTCTCAGGATTACCTTCCTTGCCCCGTAATGAGGGAATGTTATTCGTCTTTGACCACCCGGACTATTGGGCATTTTGGATGATCAACATGTCGTTTCCTCTGGACATCATTTGGTTCAATTCAGCTAGGCAGGCGGTCTGGACAGAGCCCGATCTGAAACCTTGTACCGCCTCCGATTGCCCAGTAATAACGCCTCCAGTAACATCGATGTACGTGTTAGAAGTGAACGCCGGTTTTGTTGCCGAGAACCATATTACCCTAGGAACCACATTCTCTTTTTCGAACGCCTAAACCCAACTTGGCTTTGCTGGTCTCTCCTAAGGTAACCCTGGACAATCACAGACAATTTGTGAGGTCGCTATAAGCACAGGAGCTTATCTTCTCGCGGTGCTTCTCAATCGTCGGACCGTCCCTCTTCGCCTGTAATTCGATCTGCTCGGTCGCATTCTCTTCGTGACCCTCTTTCTCTTGGTGATCCTCTTTCTTTCTCTGCGTGCGCTCGTATAAGCAACGAACCCCACAGCAGCAACCGCAAGCACCCATACGATAATTTGAGCAAAGAACAGAGACGGGTGAACCGCAAGGTTTTGCTGATTAAATTGCATAATGACCCCATTCGGAAGCTGACCATAAAGTTCGGTCATTACTACATGGTTTCCCGGCGAAAGGGTTTCGTTGTTTAGATTCAAGCTTGCCTGGTAAGCACCGAATCCTGCGTATGAGCCCTGAATTGTGTTCGAGGCATTTCCGTTGTATATGTTGACCGTGAATGTTGCGTTCTCGATGGTTTGGTTTCCATAAGCTAACGGTTGAGATCTAATTTGTACCTGGCTCCCTCCTACGGAGGACCCGAACATATCCTGCCCCTCTACGCCGTTCAGTGTCGGAAAAGCGCTTTCGCCAGCGTACGGCGTGTATTGCAAGTCTGCTTCCGAGCCTTGTACGAATCTGGAGAGCTCGAATGGCCCTGAGGACTGCAAGGCTCCGCTCAGCATGAGGGTGAACGGCCCGTTTTGTTGAGGCAATGATGTTGCGGGCAATGCGAAGAGGTCTCCGATTTCGTCAACGTAGAAGTAGTTTGGCTGACTGAGAGAGAGGGTGATAGTGTAAGGATCGATTTCAGTTATCTTTCGGATTGTTCTGAGTATTGGGTATAATGTGCTTGACGGAAGCGTGTTCGCAACAAGCCAATTGAGCGTCGCGGCCAAGTCGCGGGCTGTGGTTGAGCTGCCGTCCTGAAAGCTCGTTGCTCGATTCAGGTCCAACGTAAGGTTCGTGTCGTTGTCGCTTATCTGCCATTGATCAATTAATCCTGACCGAGGCGAACCATCGGAGCTGTGTGTGATGAGAGGTGTTGTTATTAGCCTAAGCGCAAGCGAGTCTGCCGCTCCTAATCCCACACCGGGGTTAATATCGGTAAGTCCTCCAACCTCGCCTATTGTTACAACTTGACCTTCTGTCATGTTTGCGAGCGATGCGGCTATCGTGTCGGATATGCTTCCGTTGATCGGTGTAATGTTGAACGAGCCTTTCTGCTCTACTAGGAGTAGATTCTTGGAATATACCGGAAATGCTGGCAGATCTAAACTAAGTTCTCCTTGGCATTCTAGTGCGGCCGCCTTTGCGGCATCAGGATCGGATGCAGTCATCAGTTGCTTGGCGCATTGGTTGAAAGTGGAATTATCATAACCCACCAGATTGGTGGAGAGAGGCGCCGGGTAGGCGTTGTTGACGCCGGCGAAGAGATCATAAAGCCAAGTCGGGGCTGCGTTAGCAGATACGGTTTCGACGTAAAGATCGAAATAGTAGGTTACGGCGACCTGCGAGTAGAAGTCTATGTCGCTCTCGGGAAAACTGATAACTGGTAATCCAATGGCCTGCATATCCTCGGCGAACATGTTCGCTGCCGCAACGGCCTGCGGATCGGTGAGCTCACTGAAGATGAACAAGGTGCGGAGTTGTTGACCTGTGGTTGGGTCTTCCCTAACTCCTGTCGAGCTTTGATTATACCCGATGCTGTCAAGTAGTTCCGAGGCTTTCGTCGGATCATATGGGTATGAATTTAGAGACTCATTCTGCCAGCCGAGCGCGGCGTAGGCTGAGGAGAAGAGCCCCGGGCTTAGAACCTCCCCGTAACCCGCTAAGGCACTCTGTACGACTCGTTGCCGATTGAATCCGTAGAGCATTGCCTCGCGAAAGATGGAGTTGTTCAAAGGAGAGTTCCGGATGTTCAGGCCGATGTAGGTGAACCCGAAGTTGCCTATCGGAACGACGTTCAGGTTTGGATCGTTCTTCAACTGCAGTAGTGTTTGTGGGGCAACATTTTCAAGGGGCGCAAGGTCGACCTCGCCATTAGAAAGAGCTTGGACCAAAGCATCGGTTGAGGAATAGGATTTGATCACTACGCTGGCTCCTGTCTTGCGCTGGGGTACGTATACTAACGCTTCTCCGATGAGAATGAGAATGATCACCGCGGCGATGAAGAGAAGTTGAAATCGATGATTCACGGTTAAGCCATCTCAACATTCAAAGTGTAGTTCTCTGGATAACCCGCAAAGGTCCCGCCAAAAAGCACGTTGTGAAGCACAACAAAGTAAACCCCAGGCTGTACATTGGAAGCGGATAGGTCTTCGGCCGGTCCGCCGGTGTTTGTAATATTCTTGAACTTCCCGGTTCCAACATAAATGCTCGTGGGGTATTCGGAGGACGCTACGAGGAAACCTTCCCGCCCGGTAATGTGTTCTTGGATCAGGGTTTGCGGATCGGTCCACGAAAGGTTAACTTTGAGTTGGCTTACCCCGGCTGGAACGATTACTGCGAACGTTCTCCAGTCCCCCGCCTCATAACGCCACGACCAATCAAAGGCACCGTACACTTCGAAGTTAGTGTAAGGAGTATTTTCCGGTGAGGATAATCGATAGATTCCGCCTTCGACGATCGGAACGACAACGGATACTGGGACGAGGCTCTCCGAGCCGTTGCTTGATACGGCAATGAATCCGCCGTACACGCCCGGGGCGGCATTCGCCGGGACACTGAGTGTAGCCGTGAGAGAGTCATTTGAGGCCTCGAGGTTCGTGATCCAGTCCCATGTGGACCGCTTATAGTACCGGATTACGAGTTCAAAGGGGATCTCTGCACTTGCATTCCCTGTATTTCCCTCCTTAACGACTCTGATCGCAGGGACACCTTGAAACTTGGCCAGAGGATTTCCAACAACCAATTCTGACGTCGTGCTGTACGGTGCGCCGTTTGTTATTCGACTGATGTCTCCTGCGGAATCGAACTTCGTGTCGTATATCTGCGCTAGGAGAAGATTGCGATAATTCCAACTGGATGCGTTGACGAAATCTGAGAAATGAAAGACAAGTGTAACTTTCATCAGAGCAGTGTCGGTTGGAATCGAGGATTTAGGAATCTCCGCCCAGGTAACGGTGGAATTCGCCGTGTGACGGGACGATGTCGTCGAAATCAAAGTGTACTGGTACGCTTGCGCGGCTACGGGCTGGGTGGTTTGTCTGATGTCGAATGTGGCGCTCGCTGACCCGCCGGGCAGGACGACACCAGCGTACCAGTTGGTTGCTACGCTGCTTGTCGTTGGAATCGGAGTTCTCATATTAAGTGCCCATGAGTTCGCGAGAATGCTCTTCACCGAATCCCAAGATGAAGGCGAGTACAGGTAGAACCGTGGCGGGAGGCGACTGTCGCGGCCTTCGGCGGCTGCCGCAACCGCTTCCCACACGTCCACACGTCCAGATCCCTGTGTGAATTGGTCATAGGATACGTCAGTTGCACTGCTGGCCAGAATGGCTTTTACAATGTCAGGGGCAGGTGTTGCTCCCCCATGCGTGTTCCTGTATTCTTCAATGATCAAAGCCACCGCACCGGCGGTAACGGGTGTTGCCATGCTTGTGCCGCCGAAGATTGTGTAAGCGCTAGTCCCGTTTCCGTAGCCGCCGTAAGTATATTCATCGGCAAATCCGAAAGCTCCCACGTCAACTACGTCAGGTTTCGATTCACCGATTGACGTGGGTCCACGGGCGCTCCAAGGAACGACTTCGTCGTACTTTCCCTGCACCTCATTCCGTATCCGAAGGCCGGGTTGAGTACGGTAAGCGTAGCTCGTAGAAGCTCCGACAGTTATGGGCAGAGCGGCTGCGCCTGGTGAAGCAGTCGTTCCGTAACCAAACCCACCATTTCCGCCCGCGATGAGCATAACAACACCAGGGAAGTTAGGATCCAAATAGTGGGGGAGTGTGAAAGCGTCAGCAAGCTGACTCAAGAGATCTGCGCCAAATGTCGAACCCTGATCCTGGATAACATCGGAATCGCCCCAACTGTTGCTTATGATGTCTGCTCGATGCATCCCCGTATACTTGAAACTGAAATCCGTAGGGTCCCAATCGAAGCCCGCCGCGTAATACCAGGCGAAGGTTGTATCCCCAACCCAAAGTGCCTTCACACCCATAACTTTGGCCGCAGGTGCAACTCCTGGCAAGGCAAGCATCGTACCATTCTGGTAGATATCTCGTTTCAGGATTCCACGCGACGCAGCGTCCGACGCCGTACTCGTTCCATGGCTCTCATAGTCGAAAAATACGTTGATGAAATTCCCCTGTGGGTCAATTGGAGGGATTAACCCGAAGTTCTTCCCAACAATCCCGCCAAGGTCGACGCCATACGCTAACAGTCCCGCACTGAAAACCGGCAGTCCAGAGCCGGTTGGGTCAAAAAAAATCAAATCCTTTCCGGGCGACGCCGTATGCGCTTGTTCGTTAGCGAAGCCGTGAACATTCCATGAAGGTTGAGGAGAAGGCCACGTCAGATTGAGGTCAAGGCTCTGAGCTGCGTTAGCGTTCAGAGAGTCACGGTACTGCAATAGAAAGTTGTAGTATGCCGTTGACATATCCACAAAAACGGTGTTATAGACACCTGCTTGATTGGCGTCCACAACGACAACTGGAAAGTTGAGGTCAACCGTCGACCCTGAGTTTGCATCTGAGATTTCTTCTCTCAGGATCCCGAAATGATACAGGCCTGATTTCGAGACTACGCTTGGGGCCACGTAGTTGTAGTGGAGGGTCACCTTCTCAATTTGCGATTCGCTTGGGCTTGTGTTCACATAGCTGGCAGAGTTCCAAACGCTAACAACCTTCCCAGCCGTGGCAAGGACATTTCCAAATCGAGTAACGGTTAGGTTCGTGAGCGCGAGGCTTTGCCCGTCGGCATCAAAGGAGATCGCCTGGCCCAAGTTGTTACGTGCTACGGCACCTTGGAGATCGGGAATGGTGAAATCCGCACCCGTATCCACAATGGCGATGGTGACCCCATCGCCGGAAACCCCGATCTGGTTCACTCGATCTGCGCCAATTATCTCTCGAACCCTGTACATATCAGCGGCCAAATGCTGAGCGTAAACATCAGGATCGGGCTTCATCTGTTCGAATCCCAGTTTGACGTCTGGAAAGACCAAAGATACTGCCGGTGATGCGGCCAGGAAAAGGAGAGAGTTGAGGCTCACCGCTCCATAAACGGCTAAAGGTGAGGTAGGCGAGCCGACGATGAACCTCGTTTCCATGTAGCCCTCCACGTCCGACGCATGATAGCCGGGGTTAAGGCGTACGAAGACGTACACCGAGTCTCCCTGAACTCTCAGCTGAGTTCCCTTATCACCATTAATCCGATCGATCAAACTGTTGTCAAGTTTGTTCGCGGCCCTCTCAGCTCCGGCGAGCTGAAGAGGCGCAAACGTTCCGATGATAAAGAGGGCTAGCACAAGCAGCCCCAATGCTTTGCCGTACAAGCCTATCAGATTCGGCGGGAACGGCTGGAACACCCATTTTACTCTATTGGTTCACGAGTACCAAACATCGAAAGACGGTGGCGGGACGAACGGGCAGCGACGCACAGTAGTTGCGAGCCAGCGGTTTTTATGGGTTAGAGACGACGAGTCGCGCAACCATGAATGCGTGCACGGTACAAAAAATGTTGCAGTAGATAACGAAGGTGCCTGGGATGGTGGCTTGAAACTCTATCGTAACTGCCTCGCCGGGCGCCAAAGCGATCCCAGTATCAAAGTAGGATTGTATTGCGAAGCCGTGCGCTTGTGACTGGTCTTGATTACACACCAGAAACCGAACCATATCGCCCAGGTGCACGTTGACTACAGGCCAAGGATTCAGGGGTGCTCCGTGAGCAATGCTGTCGTTAAAGCCCGACAAGTCAGCGATTATGAGGAAGAATCCTGGCGGACGCACACAGGAAGACTTAGCGATGCTCACTGGGGGAGCATAACTCTGCGTGCCACCGGGCGGCGGGACCTGGATTAGTCCGGTTAGGAATAGAAGAAGTGTAGCCACTCCTATGGTCACAATGGCCGCTGCAACTATCCGCGACTTCCTCAAGATTGGTTCGTGCTTCACAATATTCGTGGCGTTAACCGTAGGTTTTCTGGAGATCAATGTTGAAGATATGTCTAGTGGCGATGCGCAACTAACCTACTCAGCTTGGGTCGTTGCAACAACGCTGGACATTCTAATTGTGGATTCTAGTTGCTAGTAAAGTAACGTCTGGCCCATAATGGGATGATTGTGACATCCGAAGCTAGGCACATCGCTACCATCGCTGTTCCCGCCTCTAGTTGTTCGGGGTATGGATATGTACCGTATACGGCGATTGGAGAAACGAGAAGGTAAGCTCCGAGTATCAGCATAGCCTTGCAGCCAAGAAGGTAAGTCAACAACCGCATGCCCAGAGTTAGCCTTGTAAATCCAAGGTATATGAGAACACCCGCAAAGAAAATTGAAACGTGCATGACCCAATGCAATTCGTACGAGAGCAACGCAGCATCCAGAATTGACGGAACATGCCAGAAAGCGAGCATCAATCCAGCCGCGAGCAGGCTCGGCAAGCCTTTTCGATTAACCGCTCTGTTGATCATGGCAAGGGTTGAGCATGCGCCCATGAAACTCTTCGACATCAACCTCCCTGCATACAGAAAAGCCCGAAGTGATGCCGCAATGAGAAAACCGGCCAGTAGCAGCAATATGTCCGATACCATCAACATCACTTCAGGTGCCACACCTAACCCGGATGAAAGCGCATAGTACAAGAGATCTATCGGTTCAAGGGGCGTAAGCATCGTTAGGATCAGAACGGAACTCAAGAAGAGTAGAACCATACCGCGGACTGTGAAACGTCGAAACGATGGCTGTTCCCACATCAACTTGCAACCCTGCATGCGTACTTGGAAGGAATCTACTGAAAAACCTAATCGAACGGGAACGGTCAATCGATGCCGGGGTTTTGCGGCTGCGATAATGGCTACGTTAGGTAAAGGCTGCGTAAGAGCGGGATGTAAATCGTTTGGCTAGGCTAATATCAGGGATATTCCAAGCGACATGTCGGTTCGTGCTCGTGAGCCGTCAGATGAGATTGACCATGAAGCCGAGTATGAATCCTAGGCAGAGCCCCATGTAAATCAGACTTTGCATCGAAACCGATTGTCGAAAGAGTGACTTGAACATTGGAACTAGAACATACAAGATGCTGCCTACGGCCAAACCGTCAAACAAGATGTCAAAGAAAGGAAGATTGTAGTAGAACCCAACTGCCCCACCGATTATCGTCGGAATCCCGCCTAACATGAACAACGCAGACATAACTCCAAGTCTCCCGTCAGTGGCTCCAAGAAAAGGGGAAGCGATAGGGAAACCTTCAGTTACATTCTGGAATAGAAACCCCATCAATACAACTAACGCCGCCCCGGAAGCAAATCCAAATGTCACTCCTAAGGCTCCAAAAACTAAGCCCTCAGTCAAATTCTGAAATCCGATACCAAGAGCGATAATCAGAGCGGTCAACGTTGGCCTTAGACCGCTCTTCGACCTTGTCTCAACAAAATACAGCAGTAAGAATCCTGCCGTAAAAGACGCTGCGAAGAGAAGATCGTTGAAGAACGACGTACCGTAGCCGTACAATGACCCATTACTTAACAATAATGTGACATCCGAGAAAACATCTCCCATGAGAAAGATCAGGATCCCAATCGCAATTGCATTCAACAAAACCGTAGCCCGCTGATCCGCCTTTCTTCGAAGAACAAACGGGAGAGAGAAGTAGATTGAAAGACCCATGATCGCTGAGAACAACAACATTTCTGGGAAGCTAGCCATAGGTGAAGCCCAACCCGCTATGCCATACGGCATACTTACGGTATACTTAAGGAAGCCGTTCAATGGAACCTGGCCGATTGCATCCTGCTCTCAGGCGGATTTGCGGCTGCGATAATGCCTACGTCAGGTAAAGGCTGCATAGGAGCAGGATCACCAACCCAAATGCCCCGAGGAGGACCCAAGTGCGACCGACCGCCTCTTCCCATTTCTCATGTCTGTATACATAGGCTACAATGGCGAACGACAACAAGTCAACCGCCAGAAAGATTGCGTATCCTGCCGCAGTCAACATCCCACCCAAGGTAACCGCCCACAAGTAAAGGACCGACAGTGCTTGCAGCACGAGTAGAAGCGCGACAGCCGAGATAATGCGATTCATTTGGCGTCCGTCCCGATTTCAAACATTCGAAGCCTTCGAGTGAGTGATCCCCTCGCCAACTCTAGCCGGTAAAGGAAAAGCAGGGTCAGGGTCACTGAGGCGGCGAGCAACCCAATTGAAAGGGCGAGCTGAAGAAGGTTAGACAGGCTCGGCCCCATGAGAATCAATCGCACCAAACCGTTCAATGACCAACCTATACCGATAGCTCCCCCCGTGAGCAGTAGCACAAAGCTGGTCGTGATTGCGAGTGTGCCAGTCGTTTTCCGGACAGAGGGAGAGTCGTGGCTTGCTGTCAGAAACCGATAAGCAACCAAAGACGCGAGCCCGACCAAGATTGCCGTTCCCCCCAGGACTAGTGCAGCTTCCTCGGTAGCGATCACTTGGCCCGGAGATTCCAAACCCCAGTATGCAAGTACTAAGAGCTCAGCCACGAAGATCAATCCTACCGTTACGTAAACGGGCCTTTCGCGTATTCGCCGAGTCAATCCTCTATCCACAAACGGGAGAATGAACAGTAGGACAAAGACGAGAGTAACCAAGGCGAGCGCTATTGGCAGGCCGGGGCCTTCAAACACAGAGATCTTCAGTATTTGATATATCCAAAGGAAGTACCAGTCGGGTTGTGGAGTGAATTGGGCCGCGAGTTGCGGAGTATATTCGGGCGGCAGACTCAAGGGGAAGACCGCTGAGATCAATAGCATTGCGCTGCCAAACATGGCGGCGAGGCCGAGCGGGTAGTAGGTGACGTCTGGGAAAATTGGAATCTCGCGGCTTGCCTTAGCATCGGGGGGCGGGCCTGTGGAGGGTTCTGCTATTCCATGCACCTCAAGCATGTACATCTTCACCGTAAGGAGAACGAGCAGAACCGCTGGGAGAATGACTACATGTAAGTCGTAAAACCTGAGGAGTTCGGTTGCATCGCCGCCCGCGCCCACGATAAGAAACATGATGGCCGAAGAGATGGCTGCGGGTAACGCGCTGATGATTCCTATTCCGACATCGGTCGCAGATTTTGAAACCACCGTCCATGGTAGTAGGTATCCGGTGAAGCCGAAGCCGAGCGTCACGAACCCCATGACCATGCCTACAACCCACATCAACTCTCGGGGTTTCTTATGTACGGACACGAAATAGCCTCGCATCATGTGCATGAATGCGAGCATGATCATTGCGTAAGCGGTGTAAAGGTGAACCGTTTCCAAGAACCTGCCAAAGTAAACGCTTTGGAAGATATACTGGGTAGATTCGAAAGCGTTGTTTGGACTTGGAATGTAGTATAGCATCATGATCATTCCGCTTATGCCTTGAATGAGGAACGCAACAAAAGTTAACGCGCCCAGCCAGTAGAACGGATTGATCGAATATCTAGGGGCAGGCCGTAGAAGCGGATAGGTTAAGCCGACCCTACTATCCAGCCAACCCGCCAGCCGCGACCAGCGGCTAGCTTTGGCTTCAGCCAGTCTGCGTCACCGGGTTTCCGCCCTGTAGGTCCGCGGACACGTCATTTGATCCTGTCTGATGGCCGAAGATGGTTGGAGGGCCCATCCCAACAGCATAGATGTTTCCTGAATTATCGATTTCAAGTTTCACTTGTGGTTGGGGCCTGGGCGAGGGGCCGGAAATTACGTTAGCGGCGTTCGCCAAGTCATAGACGGATCCGTGACAGCAGCAGTATCCCACCGGCCGATCGGCTTTGTAGGATTGATTGCAGGGGGGTGAACTGCCCGTGGTCTGGAATCCGTAGATGCAGCCAAGATGTTGGCATATGCTGCTGAATGCAACGATGTCGCCGTCAGCGCCTATCCCTCCTAATGCTTTCACGCCAAGTTTAACGAGAATGTTAGGTTCATTGTCGAGCGGATAGTTGAAGGAGATTGGTTGGCCCACTTGCAAGTCGCTGAGTTGGGCGATTTTTATGCGAGGAAATTGCGCTTGCCCGGCATTTGCCGTACCCGTGGGCGCCGGGTTCGTGATAGATTCTAGGACGGCGACAATTCCCCCTAAAGCTAGGAGACTTGAGAGCGCCATAGCGTATTTCAGGAAATTTCGTCGTGAATCTGACGTGTTGGTCTCATGATCTTTAACCAGTTCCGAGCCCAAGAAGCCCTACACCCTGTCTTCCGTAGGTTTCCGCCGTATAGTGACTCCGATTATGTGCCAACAACCAATAGCCCAATTCCCACGGCTGCTGCTAAAGCCGGCGAGATGCCACTGGGAGTGCTTGACGTGGTCGTTGAAGTGGTTGTCGCCATGAGCGGTGGTTGGTCGCTGATGGTTAGCGTGTACCATTGGGATACGGATTTTATGTGTGATGACTCGCCCAGCTTTCCGTTCCAAACGGCGAAACCAACATAATATGTTGAGCCCGTCGTCAACTGCACCCTGTACGCCGAATCCGGCGTAGTGAAGCTCCTCACCATTTCCACGGTCCACGTCTTATCTGCGCTGGAGAAGTAGTTTCCAACGTGCACGATATACGGGTCGGCGTAGGGGTCAATGTTCGGCGACGTGGCACCAAAACTTCCACCTATCACAAAGAAGCCCGTAGTGTTCGTGTAATCATCTTCGGCGAATGAGGCATTATTGTTTGGAAAGATCGGTGCCCCCGCGGGGTTCGTGTACCCTCCCGGGAACCCTGTGTCGTTAAGGTCGTTGTCTGTTGGATTGGATTGCCAATGCCAAATGTTGGCGGCGCCGCCGGTAATGGCGCCGTCCGAGCCCAGCATCATGGCAGGGGACTGTTGCCTAGCCGCGGCGGTTGCCAGAAACCAGAGCATTGCGACTCTGTCGGGGTAATAATAGGTTGAGTTATAGAATAGCTTGGTCACGTTTGCCGTGTCTGCCGGGTTAAGCGGTAGCAACGAGCCGTTTGTAGATTCGTACATTTCACTGGATGAACCGAAAGATGGGCCGACCGAATCATTCCAGCGAAAGAGCATGTAGATATTGAATCCATCATTCGCCGACTTAACAAGAACATTGGGCGTATGTCCGCCCCCTGGCGCCACCGACGCAGCTAAGGGAACCTCTGTCCATGGAATCGTATTCCAAAATGCCTCCCTCCCAGGCGCGGTATAGTTGGGTGCCCCCGTGACTCTGTACGAAACCAAATTAACGAATTGACTTTGCGCACTCACCGGACCCCGGGTAACTCCAACAACGATACCGGCACAGAATATGAAAGCAATCAAAATGAGGGCGACCGAGCCTTGTCGGTTACTGCGGACGAAAACGGAAGGGAACATGGACATGTGAATGGCCAGAATCGCCCATTTAACACCATCGGATTCTAGTAGGTTAGAATCAGGTTAAGATGCGCTTCTTCGGCCTATTACGACTATGATGCCCCCCATCAAGAACTGTTTCAGGTCCACTTCACGGAAGTGGCTTTGCATTTGCGAGAGAATTGAGCCGTTTGTCGGCAACGATTCGTAAGTGGGGACGATCATACGCCATGGGTTACCTTTCAACTTCCCAATGATGGCGGCCTTAGCGATAAGAGGCATAAGGTGTTGGATGTAAAGCAAACTTCCTGCACGTTTCAATGGGCTGTCAGGTTTGCCGAGGTCGACATCTGCGAAAGCTCCGGACTCGGCGCAAATTCTATGGTACTCTCCGATTGCCTTTGGAATATCGACACTGTCTCGTAACGCATAACATGTTATTATTGCATCGAACACGCCGTCACGAAACGGCAAAAATTCGAACGCCCCACGCACGAGCTGCAAGCTCGTAGGCTTAAGGACCCTTAGATTGAGCTCGGCAGTCTTCAACTGCTTTGTCGAAGCATCAAATCCGACGAGTATACCGGGTTTGTATGATTCCAGGATGAGCCTAGAAGTAGTTCCTGGCCCAATACCCGCGTCAAGAACTACATTTTTTTCTGCAATTTGCAATTCTTGAAGTGCAAACTTGCGCGCAACCTGCGCCTTACCGAACGAGATAAGATCATTTACCCGGTCGTAGAGTGGGATAGATTCTTCGATGGCTTCTACAACTCTCCTTGAGACCTCCGCTGAAAGCCCACCAGAACCCTCACCTCTACCAGGTTGTGCCAGCTATCATCAACCACTGAGGGGCTAGCAAGTTCCCATCTAAAAGAGCTAATGAAACGGATGAAACAAATGAGCGGGGATGTGGGGCTTTAGCGTCCGCTAATCTTTAGGCATGCGATAGACGAATCGAGTCAGTATACAGGTAGGGCGGGTAGAAGGCTCTATTTTTCGAGCAGGCTGGTGAAGAAGTCGTGGTGTTCTTCTTCGTCTTCCTCTATCTCTTCGAATATCTCCTTCGTCGCGACGTCGCCTTCCTTCTCGGCGACTTGCATGATCTCCTTGTACATGGCGATGGTATCAACCTCTGCCTTTACATCGTTTCTCAACATCTCTTCAAGGGTTTCGCCGACATGGATCGGGTCAGGTTGAATTGTTGGCTTGTCTCCTAGGTACCAGAGCCTCTCGGCGATCTTCTCAGCATGCTTCATCTCATCCATCGCGACTTTCTTGAATCCCTCACTGACCGCATAATGTTCAACTCCCTTCCATTGAATGTGTTGCCACATGTACTGAATAATCGCCTGCAACTCACCGGCAATCGCACGATTCAACATATCCTTAAGCTTCTGACTAGCCAAAACTGTTCAACCAGACCGCGGGACTGCCCAACGGAGAATTAAACTGACTTTCAGAGAATCACGATTGAAATAGACCCTCAGCCGGCGCTATTCAGATAGAAAGTCTCGAGCAGCTCAGGAAAGATTCGTCCTATTTTGTGCGGCTCCTAGAACGCGGTTCAGAGTGGTGATAAAGGAGTCGATCTCTTGGTTTGACATTCCATCTATTGCTCGCTCAACAAATCTGTCATGTAATTTCGTGGCTCGCTTCAGCTTCTCGCCGCCCTTTCCCGTTATAGCAACATTGATCGCTCTTCTGTCCGCGTCGCTTCTAACACGCCGCACAAGCCCAGCCTCCTCAAGCTTGTCGACAACCATGGTCATGCCGGGGGCCGTCATTCCTTGCTCCGTAGCAAGAGTCACCATAAGTCGCGGTCCCGTTTCGAAGAGAACCCGCAACACTCGGAACGCCGCGAGAGACAATCCAATCTCTGATAGGTTACTCTCGGCGAGCTTATTCCATCGCCTAAAACCATCCGATAATGCACGCCCAACATCGAATTTTGAGACAGCAGTCTGTCGCATGAGGCCCCCTCGCTAGCTCCCATTAAGTAACTGAAACAAGACGGAAGTAAGAAAGATATCGACCGATTCCTGGCGATAAATCCGACCCCTAAGGAGCTTGAAGGTTAGATGGTTAAGTTCTTCAAGCGACCGAATGCAAGCTAGCTACGATAACATAAGCGCTATCTCCGATTCGTCGCAAACGAATTGCCAAAAGTCCTGAGAATCGTCCCTAATCGTGCACAAACTTCGTCGTTCATAAAGGTGCAAAGATTGGTTTTCAAACGCACCCGACTAATGATTAACTAGCTAACAAATGATTAGACAACAAATAATTGACCATCTAAGTTTTTTCACTTCCTGAAATCAACGGTGACGGTAATATTCGCAGATCAGAAAGCGCCTGTAGACTACTCCAATTGGTGTTGAAAATGCTGAACTCGGGCGATATCGCATGGGTACTGTCTGCCACAGCTCTTGTGATGATCATGACTCCGGCGGTGGGCTTCTTCTATGGAGGATTAGTGAGAAGAAAGAACCTCGTATCGACAATCGTACAGTGCCTAGCCATCTTCGCTGCAATAAGTTTGGTTTGGGCTATGTGGGGATATAGTCTTGCTCTCGGCGGACAGTCGATTGGAGGGATAATTGGGAATTTATCTGACTTCGGATTAACCAATGTCGGGATTGCGCCAAATCCGGCGTATGCTGGTACAATTCCGGAAGTTCTGTATGTGGCTTTTCAGCTAAAATTCGCGGCAATTACTCCAGCCTTGATTATAGGTGCATTCGCAGAGAGGGTTCGCTTCAAATCACTTTTGATTTTCGTGGTCCTCTGGACCACTTTCATCTATGTTCCTGTTGTTCACTGGATATGGGCTGTGGGCGGCTGGCTGCGTGCGCTAGGAGTTGTCGATTTTGCGGGCGGCATGGTCGTTCATGAAACGGCCGGAGTCTCGGCACTCGCCGCAGCCATATTCATCGGAAGAAGAAAGGGCTTGACGCCTAAGGGGGAAATTAGGCCGAATAACATTCCTTTCGTAATTCTAGGAGCGGCAATATTGTGGTTTGGCTGGTTTGGCTTCAACGCCGGCAGCGCTCTTGCGGCTGACGGCATAGCGGCTAACGCTTTGTTGGTAACTAATCTAGCGGCTGCTGCCGGCGCAATGAGTTGGATGATTACCGACTGGATGAGGAAAGGCAAACCATCCGCGGTGGGAATTTCAGTCGGAGCAGTATGTGCATTAGCGACGATAACACCAGCGTCCGGTTACGTAGGTCCAATGTCCTCGATCATAATAGGAGCCGCAGCAGGAGTTGTGTGCAACTTTGTTGCGAGTTGGCGTGCAAGAACACGACTTGATGACTCCTTAGATGTGTTTGCCTGCCACGGTGCGGGTGGAATCTTGGGATCGATAGCGACGGGGATATTCGCTTCCACCGCTATCAACGCCGCTGGACCGAACGGATTGTTATACGGAAATATGTATCAACTTATCGTGCAGGTGTTCGGAGTGGTCGTCGTAGGGTTCTTTGCCTTTGCGGGATCGTACGTACTACTACGAGTAATCAACGTCTTTACACAAGTAAGAGTTAGCCCCACGGAAGAAGACGCGGGACTCGACATGTCGCAACACGGCGAGGAAGCATACACAGGCTAATCAACCGAACTGGTGACAATTATCAGTAGACACCGACCATATGCAGAGCCAAGCAGTAGAATCTATCCCGGAAATGCGGAGCTGATTGCCTGATCACGCTCTTATCTGGAGGTCCTCGACACGGGTCTAGTCGATAAGTAGCAATGGGATAAATAGCAAGGGTCCAGATACATCTTAGATGCTTAATCATTAACCCAATAACTTTATTGCGAAATCTGTTAGAGCAATTTAGCAGCGGATATAATGACTCTCTATAGGGAGGTGTTATAACTGCTTCCTCTTCGCGTCAAGTCGACTAAGTAAGGTGTAGAGTGGATTGCTAGACTCGGGCGATATCGCTTGGGTAATTACTGCGACCGCATTGGTCATGATAATGACGCCCGCCCTCGGATTTTTCTACGGCGGGCTCGTTAGAAGAAAGAACCTAGTGTCGACAATATCGCAGTGCTTTGCGATATTTGCAGTTGTAAGCTTGGTATGGGCATTTTGGGGATACAGCTTGGCCTTGGGCCCAAGTGTGAGCGGGTTCATAGGTAGCGCTGCAAACTTTTTCATGAATAATGTCGGTTATGCGCCCAACCCAGGTTACTCCTCTACCATACCGGCGTTGCTGTACTTTGCTTTTCAATTGAAATTCGCGGCCATCACTCCTGCCCTAATCATTGGAGCGTTCGCCGAGCGGATCCGTTTCAAATCACTGATGGTGTTCATCGTTTTGTGGACGACTTTCATTTATTGTCCCATCGCTCACTGGAACTGGGCCGTCGGGGGCATGCTTAGAGATTTTGGGGTGATCGACTTTGCTGGGGGCCTCGTAGTTCACACGGCATCGGGAGTTTCTGCGGTTGCAGCCGCCCTTGTGTTAGGTAAGAGAACCGGCGTCGACGCAAACCATGAGGTGCGTCCGAATAACGTCCCGTTCGTAATTCTGGGGGCGGCAATCCTATGGTTTGGATGGTTCGGCTTTAATGCAGGAAGCGCCCTAGCGGCGAATGCCCTAGCGGTTAATGCGTTGGTCGTCACGAACTTGGCGGCTGCCGCTGCAGCGGTCAGTTGGATGTTTACGGACTGGGTTAGAAAGGGTAAACCATCAGCCATCGGGCTTTCGGTCGGAGCAGTCGCTGGTCTAGTGGCCATCACTCCCGCATCGGGTTATGTTGGCCCTATGCCGTCGATAATTATCGGCCTAGTAGCCGGAGTGCTCTGCAATTACGTGGGCAGCCTACGGGCTAGAACTAGGCTCGACGACTCGCTGGACGTGTTTGCTTGCCACGGCGCGGGTGGAATGTGGGGAACTATTGCAACTGGCCTCTTTGCATCTACCCTCATCAACTCGGGTGGGCCCAACGGTCTATTTTACGGCAACCCAGCTCAGCTGGGGATCCAAGTCGTGGCTGTGGTAATCGTGGCCGCGTTCTCATTCGTGGGCTCATATGTGTTACTAAGACTGATCAATTTGGTTATGCCGCTTCGCGTAAGCCCGCAGGACGAGGATGCCGGGCTAGACTTGAGCCAAATGGGCGAAGAAGCCTACGGCAGCTAACACGATCTTACAAAAACGGTGCAGGACGGTGCAAAACACCGTCTTCTCTTCTTTTCCTTTACGTTCAAAGCTTAGGTTGATTTCGGTGACTTTCTTAGGGCCAAGCCCAGCCACACGATGCCCACGATCGCGATTACCACGGCAATAGTGGCCAACATACCTGACAAACCGAAACCAAATCCTCCACCGAATTGGCGACCGCCTCCGAATCCTGAACCCGACATTCCGCTGGGACGAAACATTGCTCTGAACATCATTGCCCTAACGAAACTGTACACCTCGCTGAAAGCCATGAGAGCGACACCAACGGCGGTGACCAGGTATGGATACTTGGTTTGAGACACGTTACTCATTATTCTCCACCTCGCAACTACGATTTGTAGTTAAGTGAACTCAAGTCAGCTATATAATCGGTTTGGATGAATCGTCCACGGACTAAATTCGCATCAATCCTAGGCGGCCGACATGCGATGTCGGGTATGTGTGTGAAGTGGGGGTGTAAGTCGATTCGAAATTCGCCGCGCCTCTCCTCTCCATTTCCCACAGTATTCGTTGGCCGTCTTCGACGGTTGTGGTCATTTTCTGGACACAAGCCCATCATAATACTTAATATAAGGTGAGGAAAGTTGAGGCGAATCGCGACGAAAAATCGGAGCATAGGATCGATGAGTAAACTTGCCACGACTATTAGCTTTTGTAGACATTTTTGTCGAGTCGCCCATGTTGGACGACGTCGTCAAAGCACTTAAGGCACTTCCTAACGTAGAGGAACTCTACGAGGTTACTGGAGAGTTCGATATCGTAACGCTCGTCTCCACGGCGGGCATTGAGGAATTTCGAGATTTACTGAAGAATAAGCTCTTGAAGATTCCGGGCATAAAGAGTACAGTAACCTCAATCGTCTTGAACGCCGCGAAGGGGCACAGAAACGGGCATTCAACCTCCGATTAGCAGTAGGGTCCGGGACGGGCTGTTTCAGTAGAAATTCAAAGAGACTCACAATGATGGCGAAAATCGGGATAAACTTTGATCGACCTCATTCAGGCTTCGACGGTAGTTCTCATTCTGGGCGCCGCCATCGCTATGGGCCGCCTGTTGGGGCCGTACGTTTCTAAGGTCTTTGAGCGGACGCCCAGCCGACTAGATAGAGTACTCGATCCAGTAGAGAACACAATTTATCGGCTTGGAGGGATCAACCCGAGCCGCACTATGAATTGGAAACAATATGCCTTTTCTCTCATGTTTCTTAACATGGTGCAGATGGCTCTGGCATTCTTCATCTTCATGTTTCAAGACAAATTACCTTTGAACCCGCAAGGATTTCCAGGGTTGAATTGGGACCTTGCCTTTATGCAGGTCATCTCCTTCGCCACAAATACAAACCTCCAGCATTACAACGGAGAGACCACACTCTCATACCTCAGCCAGATAAGCGCTGTACAGTTCCTACAGTTCACTTCAGCTGCATCAGGCATCTGTGTGGCCGTGGCATTTGTCAGAGGTTTCAAGGGAGGCACGAAGGATTTTGGTAATTTCTACGTGGATTTCGTGCGATCCCTGACACGAGTGTTGTTTCCCTTTTGCTTCATAGCGGCGATGATTCTCGTCGCGCTCGGTACGCCACAATCGTTGAGTGGGTATACGACTGTGAAAACAATTGAGGGCGCTACACAGATGATCCTAGTCGGACCGGTCGCCTCGTTGGTATCGATTATGCAGTTAGGTACAAACGGTGGCGGTTACTACGGCGCAAACTCGGCCTATCCGCTCGAGAACCCCACTCCGGCTACTGACGTACTTCAGATTCTGCTCATGCTACTCATGCCCACCGTTATGTGCTTCGTGTTTGGTGAGATGCTTGGGAAGAAGAAGGAGACACGCCCGATTCTTTGGGGATCTTACGCGCTCTTCGCCATAGACCTAGTAATTGCGTTCATTCCGAACTCCTCCACCCTGCTAGGTCCAGGCATGGAAGTTCGATTCGGCGGATTCTTCTCTTCTTTTTGGACGGTTGTTACGACTGCGGTCACCACAGGGTCCGTGAACGCTTCGCTTTACGGTATGAACCAGTTCGTAATCGTCGCCGCCTTCATGGGAATGCTGATTCAATCAACACCCGGGGGTAAAGGTGTTGGATTGATGTACATGGTGATGTACGTCGTGATAACCGTCTTTATTGTTGGATTAATGTCGGGCAGGACACCCGAATATCTTGGAATGAAGATCAACGGTCGAGACGTCCTCATAGTGATGATCACATTTCTCGTCCACCCAATCATCATCCTCATTCCCACAGTACTGGCCTTCGCCACGGGCGCCGCGAACGTGATCGGAGTCAGCGGTAATAGTCTCGGCTTCACCCAGGTCCTCTACGAGTTCACATCGGCGGCGGCGAACAATGGGTCCGACTTCTTTGGATCCTCCGCGAATACGGTGTTCTTCAACGTCTCGACTGGATTTGTCATGTTTGCGGGTCGATTCGCGCCGATCCTCTTACTCATGGCACTCTCCGGATCGATGATTGGCAGAAAGAGGCATGTGGAAATCGGCTTGAAAACCGACACAGCAGCTTTCATCGTCGTCTTGGTCGGAAGCATCATAATTCTCGTTGCACTGACATTCTTTCCGTTTCTCGCGCTGGGTCCGATACTCGCATGGTTCCAAGGCCATGCAACGGGCTTCGGGTGAAATCTATGGCAACTCATAACAGCAAACCGGGGTCATTGCTTAGCGGCATGTCGGGAAGAACACTACTTGACTCGATAATGCGCCTCAACCCCGTTACCCTACGATCGAATCCAGTCATGCTCATCGTTGAGATAACATTCTTCGTCGTCGCGGCGATGGCCATCTACCCACAAGGCTTCCTGCCCGTGGCGAACCCAAGCGAGACAACCTACTATGTGGAAGTCGCGGTTATTCTTCTCATAACGGTTTGGTTCAGCACACTCTCCGACTGCCTCGCCGAGAGGCAAGCCAAGAACACAGCAAACAGCTTGAGACAACTCGAACGAGAAGTCCAAGCGAAGAAACTCCCGTCGGGAGACGAGGGTAGCATCACAGTTACCCCATCGCACTCATTGCGCAAGGGAGACTGGATTCTACTTGAGAAAGGCGACATCATACCGATAGATTCCGAAGTCATGGAAGGAGTCGCTATGGTCGACGAGTCGCTTCTCACAGGCGAATCAATTCCGGTCAGAAAAGCCGCTACGGACCCATTAATTGGCGGCTCGAAACTCATCAG
The DNA here is from genome assembly GCA_964533505.1 of uncultured Candidatus Bathyarchaeia archaeon. Taxonomy (GTDB): domain Archaea; phylum Thermoproteota; class Bathyarchaeia; order 40CM-2-53-6; family 40CM-2-53-6; genus FEN-987. The sequence continues at coordinate 37,440 of CAZHKA010000042.1, forward strand.
CGATACGCTGAAGGCGAAAGTCACGGTTAACCCGGAGGATAGTTTCATCAACCAAATGATTCGACTCGTGGAGGCTTCGAAAAGACCTAAGACACCCAACGAGGTAGCTGTCGAAATCGTCCTCATTTCCCTAACAGCCATCTTCACGATCATCCTTTTCGCACTTCTGGGACTCACGATTACGCTAAGCCTGGGCGCCGACCTTTCGGTTCTGATTGCACTTTACGTGTGCCTCTTGCCTACAACCATTGGCGCGCTACTGCCAGCAATCGGGATCTCGGGGATGTCGCGGCTTTACGCTCGAAAGATCGTGGCAAAATCCGGCCGCGCGATTGAGACAGCAGGCGATACGGACACAATCCTACTGGACAAGACCGGCACAATAACCGTTGGAAGTCGACAGGCGACCGAATTCACACCCTTCGGAGATCACACGGAGCAGGAGGTGGGAGAAGCTGCATTTCTCTCATCTTGGCACGATGACACGCCGGAAGGGCGAAGCATCATCCGACTAGCATACAACCATGCACTAATACCAAAAGAACTAAACGCTCTAGGGCTATCCGAAGCCTATGAATTCTCAGCCACAACCAGAACAAGCGGAGTGAAGTTCACTGGCGGTACAGGATTCATGCTACCAAAAGCTGCTAGAGCTACTTCAGAGAGAAGTAGGTTCAGACGCAAATTCACAGACTCGCTGACAGAGTCTTTAGCAGCAGATGAAGTTGAAATAATCAAAGGGGCGCCGGACGCGATTAGGGCAATTGCGACCGAGGTTCCCAAAGATTACGACGCTACCATCGATAGAGTTTCGCAAGAGGGCGACAGCCCCGTAGCGATAGCCAAAAACCGCGAAATCATCGGCGTAATCCGCCTTAGGGATGTTCTCAAGGAAGGAATCAGAGAGAAGATTCGTGATGTCAAGGCAATGGGAATCCGTCCGATAATGATCACGGGGGATCAGCCGCTGACTGCGAAGAGCATAGCCTCCGAAGTTGGCATTGACGAATACGTTCCTAAAGCGAAACCGGAGGACAAGTATCAGATTGTTCTCAAGGAACAAGCGAACACACGCATAGTCGCTATGATTGGCGACGGAACCAACGACGCGCCCGCCCTGGCGGTTGCGGACGTCGGACTAGCAATGAACTCAGGCACGCAAGCGGCGAAAGAAGCGGCAAACATGGTCGACCTTGAATCTAACCCATCGAAGATCATCGAGGTCGTCATGCTCGGCAAACAGTTACTGATGACGAGGGGAGCGATAACGACCTTCAGCATTGCGAACGATGTTTCAAAATATTTCGCCATCGTACCCGTTCTGTTCAGCGTCATACCCGAACTCGAAGCCCTGAACATACTTCATCTTGGATTGAAGACGGCAGTGCTCTCAGCCCTAATATTCAACGCAGTCATAATTCCACTCCTCATCCCACTGGCTATGAGGGGAGTCTCATTCAAACCGACTGACACCATGACGCTATTCCTCAGGAACACGATGATTTACGGAGTGGGCGGCGTCATAGTTCCCTTCATCGGCATCAAACTGATCGACGTCCTGCTACTTGCGATTCACTTCTAGGAGGATGTGAAAATGGAGAGAGATCTGTACGCACCGATAGTGACATTGGCCATGATATCGCTCGTGCTCTGCGGACTGGCATTCCCCATCTTCGTAACCGGCGTAGCTCAGATCCTGATGCCCTACCAAGCTAACGGAGAACTTGTTCAATACAACGGACGCCTCGCCGGGTCAATCCTGGTTTCAGAGAATTTCAATTCGTCCAAGTTCTTCCATCCCTGGAACGCATCAGCGTCCGGAGTTGATCCCGACATCACACTTCAGGATGCATATTCACAGATACCGCGGATACATGCCGCCACAGGAATTCCGACGAACGCGATCAAGCAGATCGTCGACGAGAACGTTGAGTGGACGCTATGGGTTACTGGCGACCCTTACGTAAATGTCCTAAGGCTTAACCTAATCCTCATTCAGAATTATCCATCCGCGTACAGCGAATTTAGCTAAGGGTCGGGACAGAACCTAAGAATGAGGTCGAAACGGAAGGTATCTCTTCGTAGACAGCTCAACACTTTTGACACGACCAGCCTCGTTGTAGGCTCTGCGGTTGGAGCCGACATATTCGTCATACCATCCTTAATCGCGGCCCTAATCGGTCCTGTCTCGATTCTGATCTGGCTCATTGGCGCTGTCATCGCGATCGCCATCGCCCTGTGCTTTGCCTACTGCGCAACAATCCTTCCGAGAGTTGGAGGATCATACGCCTACGCGAAGGAAGTCGCCGGTCCATTTCCTGGTTTCATGGTAGGATGGGCGCTGCTTCTCGCAGAATGGTTCACGCTCGCAGTCTACCCCGTCGCGTTCACGCAGTATTTCCAAGCTATCGTGCCAAACCTAACGCTCCCCGAAGTCATCTTCTTGAAAACAATTTTCACGGCGACAATCATTATAACCAACGTTTACGGTGTCAAGGCGGCGAGCAGATTCAACGATGCGTTAACAATCGCGAAATTGGGCCCTCTCTTATTGTTGATCTGTCTTGGAATCACCTTCATTCTTCTCAGGCCTAATTTGGCGACATCCCATTTTGTGCCCTTTGTAAATGGAAGCTTGTCCAACGCAGGCCAAGTGTTGATTCTAGTAATTTGGGCTTACGCGGGCTTCGAACTCTCTAGCCTACCGGCAGATGAAATCGAGAACCCGCGCAAGACGCTTCCGAAGGCCCTACTTCTTGGGATGTTGATTGTGGCCGCATTCTATATCATCACTAACTTCGTTGTGATTGCAATTGTAGACCAAGCCAGTCTAGGCGCGTCAACCCATCCGTTGAGCCTTGCGGCCTCTACCGCACTACGTTTCTCACCAACACTCTCCATCATCGGAAGCCTCGTTCTTACCTTTGGTGCACTCGCATCAATCCTTGGTGTAGACGAATCAGGGACGATTGGAACCTCCAGGTTAGCTTTCGCCATGTCGATCGATGGGATGCTGCCTCGAGTCTTCAGTAAACTGCACAGTTCCTCAAAAGCCCCCTATGTCAGCATAATTGTACTCTGTGCGACTGCCCTGATCGCGAGCCTCACGAACAGCTTATCGGCATTGATCAATGCATCAGTTTTCCTGCTCTCATTTGCATACCTCGCCACTTGCATCTCAGCATACTTCCTAGAAAAGAAACGTTCCAAGTATCAGACCACATCACATCGTTACAAGCTAATTGTATTCTTCGGAGTCGCTTTCTCAGCCCTATTAATGACTCAAGTAAACATGCAACAAGTGCTGATCTCAATCGCACTCTTCGCAATTGGTCTACCCATCTATGTCTTCTTCGCGCCGAGGAAAGAGATGACCGAACTCAAGAAAGATTTCATGTCGAGAGACGCCATATTAGAAAGAACGTACCAGCAAGGGCAAGTCTATCTGGCCAATGTTTACCGACATGCCAAATTGCTCATTTACCGCAGGAAACACATACCAAATGCCTGGGAAGTCCATGAGAGCGAACATTGACTTGCTACATACACCGAAACTCTCATCCTAGATAACTTCGAAACCGTTGACTCCCCGAAATGACCCAGCTCATCTCCATGACGAAGATCTCCTCAGCGTTCAAACCCTATACAGACAAGTGGCTCAAGGTGTTAAGAGAGATTTCCGATCCAAAACGGGGTACTGGGACAGCCCGAGCCAGCGTGATCTTACTTGGCGACCAAGCCCCGGAAGTTAAACAAGGAACACATCGCCTCATCTCCGACGAGCCCCCAGCCATTGAAGGGAGCGACATGGGCCGACTCCTGGACTACACAGCGGCAATCGGATTCTTTGAGAACGTGGCATTCGTATGCCACCCTCAACGGATTAGACTTCGACTCATTACAGGCAACCGTGAAAAGGCCCCTTGACAGACGAAGGCAAGCAGATTTCTGTGAGATCGAGCCTGCATTCAGAGACTTCGTAGTTGAGACAACAGTAACGTCAAGACTCGATCGAGAAGATCAAGAAGGTTACAATGATCGCTAACAAGCGATGCCACATGCACTCAACAATTGCAAAAGTGGGCAGAGTCGAGGACAAACTCTTCGTTAATGGTGCAGAAGCATCTCTCTAGAGCACCAGGGAGCGCAACCCGCGCATTTCACGCGCGAAAGCAATCCATGCACAGTAAAGATTAGACGGAGATCTAATGCTCAGCGAGCGATTCTGAAATTGAAGGGACGATTTTGATATAATCCCCAGAGTCGTAGCCAAATAGGTAGGACCATCTCGGTGCCTCTCGCGGCCGTGATGTCTCCTAGGTCTATTATTGACTGCCAACCGAACGATTTCATGATCTCGACTACTTTGGCCTTTGCCTGCGGGTCATTTCCGCAAACGAATGCGTCATGGTCTCCCGGCACGATGGAGGGTTCGACCATTACCTTACAATTCATCGTGTTGAATGCTTTTACGACTTTCACGTTTGGGAATGCGCGTTGTATCTGCTCCCCCAAAGAGTCCGAATTACAGACCGATAATGTGGGAGGCATTCCTTTCGAAAAGTCCAGAGGGTTAGCAACATCGACTAGTACTTTTCCCTTGAGGTTACTTCCGCCGGCGGATCTTAGAGCGACTAGTGAAACTGTGCCGGCTGTACAGTTGAAGACTACGTCGCCGAACGAGGCTGCGTCGGCGAAGGTTCCGTGAAATGCCCGGTCGCCGTTGTTTTTCGCCCAGTCGGCAGCCTTCTCGTTAGTCGCGGAACGTGAACCCATCTTAACATCGTGACCAAGCTGAAGTAGCTTTGACCCGAGCGTCGCGCCGACAATGCCGGTGCCGAGAATTCCAACTTTCATAGTCGGGTCCCCTAGATTGGCTTACGATTGTGAACTGTATATATTGACTACACTTTCGGGCCCTTGATGCTTTTAGCGCAGGAATGTCTAAGCTGACGAGATTCATTTGGTCGATTTGGCGGGCGAGAGTGCTGAGATTCTTCGTAAGGAGAAGTTTGCTTACCTTACGACAGTTGGGAGGAAGACTGGAAAGAAGCACACCGTTCAACTATGGTTTGCATTCTCGAACGGTAGCATATTCCTCAGCCATGAAGGCGACTATACGGATTGGATTAAGAACATGACTCACGAGAGACGGGTGCAGCTTAAAATTGGGACGTTAAGCGTCGAAGCGAATGGGGTAATAGTCAAAGAGGGTCGCTCCCGCGAGTTAGGTAAGAAGGCGTTATATGAGAAATACTATGGGCCTGCGCCTAAAGCAACGATTGACGATTGGTTTGAACGCTCAGCCGTAGTCGACCTTACTCCCATAAAATACAGCTCTTGAGATATGTTCGTCAAACACCGGACATTACAGGCAACTGGAAAATGCTGCGCGTACATGGGCAGCTCAGATGCGCTACGTTTCTCTTCGGGGAGCGAAACGCCTGCATGAGTCTAAAACTTCAGGTTTCGAGGTCGGATTGTTGAAATAATCCAGTCCTGGGTCAATATGAGAGGCATATTGAATTCGGCCAAGTCAATTATGCTGTTAGGCTTACCGAATGTTGGCCTATGCAGCCGAAAGATATGCGCGCCTATCCAGTCCACGTATGTATAATTGCTAACTAGTGATGATATATTACTTAACGACCCTTCGGTGTATTCATAAAGTGAACCTTTGCCGTTGAAGTATCCGCCGATAATCCACGTGCCGGTCGTTGCCGCAATCGAGAGTATACTTGAGTCAGGAAGCTGGTCATTGATCTTGGGGGAGACCTCTGCAGTCAAGTCCGTAAAAATACCGTTAGCGTACTTGGCGAGCCAGGCGTGACCATAGTCAGTTTGCGCAATCGGTGTTCCACCGCCAAGTATCCACCCTTCACCGTCCCAAGCAATCGCATTCACCGAACTGCAACAACCGCCGTTCATCTCCAACACGGAATCTAGCTTTGCGGTCAAATCGGTAAAGTTACGGCCGTCATATGATACCAGAAAATTGACTCCTCCAATTAGCCAATAGTAGCCGTTCCAAGATAACGCTTGGACTGAGCCGAAGTAGCCAACTGCTTGCTCCAACCTCTGAGTCAGATCGACAATTTTCTTTCCGTCGAAGCTGAACAAAGCGCCGTTGTATTGGTAACCTCCGCCAATTAACCAGTACTCACCGTTCCACGCATTCGCGTACAAGATGGCGTCCCTTTGTTCCGGGACGATGGAAGACAGGTCTGTGAAATTACTTCCATCGAAGAGCGCGAGGGACATGTGGTTGGAACCATAGTAGAACGCGTTGTCGGTTGTCAAGTTGCCGGAGCCCAAGCCAGAGAGCAGCCATTCTTTGCCATTTGCGCTCGCGGCAAAGATATCACCACCGTGCCATGTGTTCTCAGCTTGGTACTGATCTAGGGACCCCCCATCGACTTGGTTCTGACCATTGTATAGGAAAATGTAGGGGTTAGAGCCGTTAGGGCCGTTGTCCTCTCCCCAACCCGAGATCAGCCATTGGGAGCCGTTCCATCCGCCCCCCCACACGGTTCCTTCGGTGGGAGCGGGAATCAGCGAGGCAATGGAATAATTGGTAAGGTCTATCTTCTCCAGTCGAGGGGCTTGATTAAACTTAAACCAAGTTCCATTCTGGCCGCCGACCATTACGTAGCTCGAATCGGCAGGGCTGGAGTTGTCTGCAGACGGACTTCTAGTCGCAGCAAATGGAATGCTGCATGCAGCCATAGTAACTATTAGAAGGACCAAAACCCATCTTGCTGACTTCACCGGCAACCCATCCTCAGAGCTGAGCGCCTAATTCTCCGGCCAACCCCTGGTCAGGAACCGTGAAGGCATGAAGGGTTTCATAGCGAACGACCTGAGAGATTCATCTTCACCGAAATCCGCTATTTGAAATGACGCGCTGCAATCTTTTGGTTAATAAATTAAGTGGATGAACGATTAATCACAACCCAAACAGCCGGAGCGATTATTCAAGCATGTAGGTTCTCAAGTTATCTACGTCAGATTGATAATTGTATATCAAATTGTTTGTCAAACCGTTCATCCAATGATAAAGGATTCCCGCGCCGTTCTCTCGACCTATTGGGCGCCGCTTATTTTTCTAACTCATCCTATAGGAGCGGCGGTTTCCAAGTCTCTCGTGGAATGTGGTCAGAAGGCTTTGTGTTCCGTTCGTGCGATAATTTCATCCTGTAGAGTTTTGCCGAGGTCGCAGAAGTAGTCGCTGTACCCTGCCACTCGGACGATCAGGTCGCGATATTTCTCGGGGTTTGCCTGTGCTTCGCGGAGGGTTTCTGCCGTCACGACGTTCATCTGGATGTGGTGGCCGTCGAGTTTGAAGTAGGACCGCACCAAGTGTGCTAGGTTGTCGATTCCTAATTCGCCTTCTAGGAGTGAGGGTGAAAATTTCTGGTTTAGCAGTGTTCCTCCTGACCTAACTTGGTCCATCTTGGCTACTGACTTGATTACGGCCGTAGGGCCGTGGGTGTCGGCTCCCTGAACCGGCGAGACTCCTTCGGAGACTGGTTCGTGTGCGTGTCTTCCATCAGGCGTTGCGCCTACTTTAGAGCCGAAGTAGACGTGGCATGTTGTGGAGAGGTAGTTCACCGCATAGAAACCCCCTTTAGTGTTCTTTCTGCCGCTGATCACGTCATAAAGTGAATTGAATGTCGCTTTCAACAACTCATCCGCGTAGTCATCGTCGTTCCCATACTTCGGTGTCTTGTTCCAAAGCATTTGGCGTATCAGTTCATGCCCTTCAAAATTCGTGTTCAGCGTCTCGAGCAGTTGCTCCATGCTCAGACGATTCTCTTCGAAGACGTGGCGTTTGATTGCGGCGAGGCTGTCGGTAAGCGTGCCGATGCCGACCGGCATTATGTAGGTTGTATTGTAGCGCGGACCTCCGTCGTTGTAGTCTCTGCCCTTCTTGATGCAATCGTCTATTAGGGTCGATAGAAATGGGGCGGGCATTTGTTCGGCAAATATCCTCTCAATAATGTTGCTGCCTCTAACTTTGGTCTCAATGAAATATCTCAACTGCTTGTTGAATGCAGTGAAGAGTTCTTCGAAAGAAGTGAAACTTGTAGGGTCGCTCGTGGTAGCGCCAACTTTCTTTCCCGTGCTTGGGTCGACTCCGTTGTTTAGTGTAAATTCTAAGATCTTTGGGAGATTCAAGTAACCGGTGAGTATGTAGGCCTCCTTACCGAAGCACCCTGTTTCAATACAACCGCTTATGCCTCCCGAGCGTGCGTCTTCAACCGTCTTACCTTGCCGGACCAGTTCTTCGACGATCAGGTCGGCATTGAATATGGACGGTTGTCCCCATCCCTTCCTGATGATTTCACATGCACGCTTTACGAACCGGTCGGGACTCTTCCTGCTGAGTTGGATGTTTGAGGAGGGTTGTATGAGCGTCATCTCATCTATAACGTCCAAGACCAAGTAGCTCAGTTCGTTGACACCATCTGAACCGTCCGGCCTGAGGCCTCCGACGTTGATGTTTGCGAAGTCCGTGTAGGTTGCGCTCTCCTCGGCGGTCACTCCGACCTTTGGCGGCGCGGGTTGATTGTTGAATTTAATCCAGAGACATTCTAAGAGTTCTTTTGCTTGATCTCTCGTTAGTGTCCCATCTCTTAGCCCGTTTCTATAGAACGGGAAAAGGTGCTGGTCCAAATGGCCCGGGCAGAAAGAGTCCCAGGTGTTAAGTTCGGTGATTACACATAGGTGAACGAACCAATAGGCCTGCAGCGCCTCCCAGAAGTTACGTGGCGCATGTGCGGGTACGTTTGAGCAGACCTCGGCGATTTTCTCCAGCTCCTCTTTTCGTTGAGCGTCGGTTTCATGCTTAGCCATCTCTTGTGCTTTGTCTGCATGGCGCTCAGCAAATCGTATAACGGCGTCACAACAAATCGACATAGCCTCTAGCTCTTTCTGTTTGCGGAAAGCGTCGGGGTCGTTGTAGAAATCGAGCTTCTCTTTAGCACTCTCAATGTCGGCTTTGAAATCTAAGAAGCCTTTACGGTATATCTTGTCATCCAAGACCGTGTGCCCAGGGGCTCGCTGCTCCATGAACTCGGTGTAGACACCCGCTTCGTACGCTGCTTTCCACTGTTCCGACATTTCGGAGAAGAGACGATCACGAATAGTTCGCCCTTGCCAAAATGGGATAATTCTGTCCTCATAGAGTCTGCGGGTTTGATCGTCAACCGTAAAGGAGATCTTCTTGCGGTCGTTGAGAATTTGAAGGTCCTTAAGGCTGTGACAGCACAGCTCTGGGTAAGTAGGGGTAGCCTTCGGACTAGGCCCCCTTTCCCCGACGATCAGTTCCCTGTCACCCAAGTAGATTTCTTTCTTCTCGAGCAAGTGCTTGAATGCAAGGGCTCTCTTGATCGGGCTAGCGGGTTCCGAGGATCTTTCATAGAACTCAGTCATCAGCTCCGCTCTTTCGGTTGAGATTCGAGGTTTCGTATCTAAGCTACGTTGCCTAAGTTTTCTCACTCTTTCATTCATTTGACTATCCTCCAACTTTAACCATTAATCCAAAACCTTCCAATTTCTCCACTATCCTATCTACGCTCGAGGAAGAAGGTGGTTTGACTTCCGGCATTTGGTTTACCATTCCGAGCCGCTTGTACTTTTCGATTCCAAGGTCATGGTAGGGAAGAACATCAATCTCCTTCACCTTTCCTAACGAAGACACGAATTCGCCCAGTCGTGAAAGATTCGAGTCATCGTCATTCACGCCGGGGATGAGAGGGAAGCGAACGATGACGTGGTCGTGAACCTTCGCGAGCTGTTGTAAGTTCCTCAAAATCACGGCATTTGTTGATCCCGTGAACTTACGATGGATATCACCATCGATGACTTTCAGATCATACAAGAACAATCCTACATATGGGGCGAAATTCAGTAAGGTCTCGGAGCCTACGAGACCGCAAGTCTCCACGGCCGTATGTATGCGCTTTTCATTGCAGCTTTGCAGCAGACCTAGTAGAAAGAGGGATTGCGCGAAGGGTTCGCCGCCTGAAAAAGTCACTCCTCCGTCAGATTCATCGTAGAAAACCGTGTCTTTCTCTATCTCCGCCATGACTTCGGAGACTCTAACACTCTTCCCAGCCATTTCTCTGGCCTTCGCTTGGCATGCCCGGACACACATGCCCGAAAGCTTGCACGAGGTTCTGAGCATACTTGGGATCGAATCTACGATCTTGATTGCGTGATTCGGGCAAGCCTCAACACAGCTGAAACAACGAATGCATCTCTCTTCTGTGTAAACAACTTGGGCTTCTGCGAACTGTCCTTCCGGATTGTGGCACCACCAACAGTGAAGAGGACAACCTTTGAAGAAGACGGCGGTCCGGATGCCTGGGCCGTCGTGAGTAGAGAATTTTACTATATCAAAAATAGTTCCAGCAGCCTCTTCGATTCGGTTTTCGTGAATCAGATGACCGCTTAGGCTCGACGGCTGCTCTAACAACTACTAGTTCGCAAGTGCCTACGTAGTTGAACTGTGCTATATCTCCTTTCAACGATTTTCATTTTCCGACCACACGTGTTTGTCGTGAGTTAATGGAGGGTCAAAGGTTTGGTCAGAGCAACTCATGTCGTGCTGTTATGTCGCGTTAGATCAGAGCCGCCAGCGACGTTCGACAATATTATGTGAGCGGGTCAAATATTCTTGGAATGCATTGACGTGGGGGAACCGAAAGCTGAAACGATCCGGCAGTCCATACCATGATTTGAGTTATCTTCGAAGTAGGTTAAACATGTTAATAACTTGCGGCCAAATGTTTGTATTATTTATTAACCACAAAGGTCCGTCGAAATGACGATAGTCAGCCTATCTTTTCCCGAGTCCATGATACGTGAAATGGATCAAATTCAAAAGTCTGGTGGCTTTGCAGGTAGGTCCGAACTAGTTAGGGCTGCGGTCAGACTGCTGATTGAGGATTCGAAAGAAAAAGATACGTTGTCCGGCCATATGAATGCGATTGTGCTCGTTACGCACGATGAGTCTGACGAAGCGCCTGTAACCAGGCTCAAACATGAGTTTGAGGACATCGTCAGAACACATATTCACAACAAGATTAGCAAGAACAACTGTGTCGAACTATTTCTTTTGGAAGGTGAAGGAAAGACAATCGGCACGATGGTACGAGAATTTCAGAAAGAGGACAAACTGAAAAGCGTTAAGCTAGTTATCATCGACTAGGCTATTATGCGTGCGGATGAATGTTATGGAGATTGTGCGTCTTCTGCAATTGTGTTTACATCAGAGTAACCCCATTTTGCTCTTACAGAAAACTCGTAGGTAAACCAAATTGTCTAACTCGATTTCCGGGATTCATCACATCACCGCGATTGCGGGCGAGCCCCAAGAGAACATCGATTTCTACACGTCGATTCTTGGCCTTAGGCTCGTGAAAGTGACCGTGAACTTCGATGATCCAAGCAGTTACCATCTATACTACGGAGACACGGTCGGAACACCCGGGACCGTAATGACGTTCTTCTCCTGGCCGGGAGCGCCTAAAGGGTGGAGGGGAACAGGGCAGGCTACGGCCGTGTCATTCTCCGTCGCATCCGACTCTCTGCGCTACTGGGCGGAGCGCTTGGGCAGTCATGGAGTAAAGCCTGGAAATGTGTCTGAACGTTTTGGCGACAAATTAATCACGTTTCATGATCCCGATGGTTTGCTCCTTGAGCTGGTTGCGGATCCTGACGATGAACGGGAAGCTTGGAGCAACGGCCCCGTGCCTACGGAATTCGCCATCAGAGGCTTCCAAGGAGTGACACTCTCAGAAGCGAGATACGAGCAAACCGCTTCACTTCTAAGAGATACGATGGGTTTCCGCGTGGTAGACCAAGAGAATAACCGTTACCGATTTCGCGCCGCGGAAGGCCAACCCGCCTCATTCGTTGAAGTACTGTCCTTGCCGGAAGTTGGGATGGGACAGGTGAGTGTGGGTACGGTCCACCATGTGGCGTGGAGAACACCCGACGATGAGCAGCAGAAGAGATGGCGGGAAGAATTAGCAAACGATGGACTGAACGTCACTCCGGTAATAGACCGTTGCTATTTTCACTCCATTTACTTTCGTGAACCCGGGAAAGTGTTATTCGAGATCGCAACCGAGCCTCCAGGTTTCACGATTGACGAAACCCGTGAAAGCCTCGGCAGCGCACTGAAGCTTCCGCCGTGGCTCGAACCCATGCGCGCCCGTATCGAGAGCGAACTGCCACCGGTTGAGCTTCCCAGTCCCCGAACCGGTTCGGCGGCTCACGTGCCCACTAACTAAGCGCGCAATCGATCCTGAGTGTTAGCCTAGTCTAGTCGGAGGTCTCGCCTGGGAGACCCGACCATCTTCTTCGGATCTACAAGCCTGTCGAAATCTTCTGGGCTCACACCCTCCTTCAACGCGGCGTGACGCAGCGTGGTATTCTCCGTGAGCGCCCGGTGGGCGATCCTAGCTGCTTTGTCGTAACCTATTGCGGGATTGATTGCCGTGACGAGCATTAACGACTCGCTCACATACTTGTCGGTCCGGCTTCGGTCTAGCTCGATGCCTTCAATTCCGTATTTGCGGAACTTAGTACATGCATCACCGAGCACACGGGCGGAATGCAGAACGTTCTTGATGATTACAGGGCACATGGTGTTAAGCTCAAAGTTTCCCTGCGAGCCCGCTAATGCGACGGAGGTGTCTTCTCCGATCACTTGAATGCACACCATTATCATAGCTTCCTCCTGCGTCGGATTGACCTTGCCGGGCATGATCGAACTCCCCGGCTCGTTACTGGGAAGAATTAATTCGTGTATTCCCGCCCTCGGCCCCGACCCTAGCCACCGCAAGTCATTTGCAATCTTCAACAACGCGACGGCTAAGGAACGTAAAGCCGCGCTGGCGCCAACCATCGCGCCCTGCCCTCCCATCGCAGCAAATTTGTTTGAAGCAGCAACAAACGGATGACCGGTTAGCTTAGCAATCTGAGCCGCCGCCCTTTCCCCAAAATCAGGAGGCGCATTAACACCGGTTCCTACTGCTGTCCCTCCGATAGCTAATTTATACAGACCCTGAAGGGCTTCCCGCAACAATTCCAGCGCGTCCCCGAGTTGGGTTGCGTACCCCGACCATTCCTGACCAACGGTCAGCGGCGTCGCGTCCTGCAGATGCGTGCGCCCAATCTTGACCACGTCAACCCATTGCTGCGCTTTCGACCACATAACGTCCCTAAGCTCCGTAACCGCTGGGATAAGTCGACCACTGACCTCCAAGACGGTCGCGACATGCATTGCGGAGGGAAAGGTGTCGTTTGTCGATTGACTCATATTGACATCGTCATTCGGATGTATTGGTCGTTTGCTCCCCAGCTTCCCACCTACGAGTTGAATTGCCCGGTTGCTGATCACCTCGTTCAGATTCATATTGGATTGAGTACCCGAACCGGTCTGCCAAACAAAGAGTGGAAACTCAGCGTCCAGTTTGCCTGCGATGACCTCGTCCGCGACTCTAGCTATCAATTCCGCTTTCCATCGAGGCAGCAATCCTTCAGTAGCGTTCACCAGAGCCGCTGCTTTCTTCACGTAGCCATAGGCGCGATAGAGCTCCTTGGGCATTTGGTCTCCGCCGATGGAGAAGTGAATTAGAGAACGTTCCGTCTGTGCACCCCAATAATGGTCGGCGGGAACATCAATCTCCCCTAAGGAGTCGCTTTCAATCCGTCTACCAGTTGCTCCTGTTCCCACCGGTAGGTCTAGAACCGTCGGACCCGATTCCTCGCTTGATTTCTTCGCTTCGGCTTTGACCGAGATCGTTCCTCTCCTCCTATCGCTCGTATGCACCTTATTCGTGCCTGCAGAACGCGCCTGTTAGTCGTAGTAAATATTTAACCACATTCTCATCGCCCGAACGAACGTTGTTCGTTCGTCTGATCCTGCTAGGCGCAGAATCTTCGGGCGACGTTGCAATATGTCTCTGCCGCCCGTAGCACCTCTTCCAGATTTACATATTCATCCGGGGAATGGGCTTGGCGGATATCACCGGGCCCGAAGAGGCATGTTGGGATTGATCCCGAGAGCGCTAAGAGAGCGCCGTCGGTCCAGTATGGTGCGCCCGTCACTTCGGCATTAGTTCCGCCAGCGTCAATGATCGCTCGCTGCAACTCCTGAACGACTGGCTCAGTTGTGGCTGTTTCAAGCGGAGGTCTCTCGAAGACCTTGCGTGCTGAAGCGGTGAAGTTCTCATTTTGTTCCTTGAGAGCATCAAGGACTTGCTGAATCTCATTCAAGACGGAGGCGTCCGTTTCTCCAGGAATCGTTCGACGTTCAAGCGTTAGTATGCAGTGGTCCGGGACAATGCTCCAGTGGGTTCCGCCTTCTATGGTCGAAGTGTGGATCTTCGGCGGCCCGAGGAGCGGATGTTGCTTGCTGTTGAGCCGCTCTTGCAATTTCGGGAGTTGAGCAACGAAGGTGGTTGCTTGGACGATGGCGTCGACCCCTTTCTCGGGGACGGACCCATGGGCTGATTTTCCCTTGAAGTCAATTTCAATCCAGATGAAACCCTTGTGCGTAGTCGCTAGTCTCATGGCGGTTGGTTCCCCTACAATGCACGCGTCGGCCTTGTAGTCTTCAACAAGTTTCTGGGTACCTAGGCTCAGATGTTCCTCGTCGACCACAAAAGTGAACATCACATCTCCACGCAACCTTACCTTTACGAGGGATTTCGCTGCCCCAATCATTGCCGCGATGGCCCCTTTCATGTCGCACGCGCCCCTGCCGTGGAGAAGCCCATCCTTTACGAACGGCTTGAACGGATCGATGGTCATTCCTTCGACACCCACCGTGTCCATGTGGCCGTTCAGCATCAGGCTTCTTCCTCCGCCTATTCCTTTTAGGATTGCAACTATGTTCCACCTGTCGTCTATGACGTGTTGTTTTCGCACTTCAAGCAGAGAGATAGAAGCAAGTCGATCGTACAGTAAGTTCGATATGGCTAACTCGCCTCGTCCTTTGCCCACGGATGGGTTGACGCTGTCAGTAGCCACTAGTTCATTCAAGACCTCGCGAACATACGAGTGGTCAATGGAGGGTTTGCTCATAGGCGCCGAGCGTGAAAGCATCATTATGGGGCTTAAGAGCGTTTAGCGTTTTGTTCGATCAGTCGTTCAGTTTTCGGAATATCGCCTCAGGGTCCCGATGGGATGCTTCATACAGACCTTGGGCTTGACCTATGCGAATCTCCTCTTTGTCTTCCTCAATCCCTTTCGCAATTGCTTCGGCGACTTCTCGTGGGCTGATCCCTCGATATGCTTGTTCCTCCGGACCGGCAAAGGTGGCGTCAAGCTCAGTGTCGGTTGTCGGTGGAACCGCTTCAAAAACGCGAACTGACGTACCCCGTAGTTGATGGCGTAGGGAGAGGGTGAAGGAGTGAATTGCAGCCTTGGTTGCACAGTAGATTGGCATCGTCGCGATTGGCACGAACGCCAACCCAGACGAAACATTCACAATCGCTGCCGTCCGCATTTTCAAGAGCTTGGGAGTAAACAGAGCACAAAGGCGAATCTGTGAGCCCAAGTTGATCGTGACTTCGTCATCTTTCGCAAGGGTAGGACGTTGGATGGTGCGGGAAGTGAAGTCTACTTTCCGCTGAATTCCGGCGTTATTGACCAGTACGTTAAGATCGGGAAAATGGGTCGTAGCCCAATGGAGCAAATGCTTCGTTTCTGATTCAACGGCTACATCACATCGAGTAACATGAATCGGCGGCAGTTGACGCTTTGCTGTGTTGAGCTTACTTCGGCGTCGTCCGCATACAATCACTTCGCTGCCCGCCTCAACAAATCTCTCCGCTAACGCATAGCCTATGCCCGTCGCGCCTCCCGTTATGAGAATCGTATTGCCCCCGAGTTTCAACTCGATTTCCCAGCCGCCATTTTAGCTAACTTCTCCAACATTACTACTCGGACGTTTCGGATACATGGATAAGATGGCCACTGCCAACGACCCTTCCGCCAACTAATCATACGCAACTATTCATGATAACTGTAGCACTCAGTGCCAGAGAAATCAGGGGTCAGGCTTTCGCATCGGAGGTACGGCGACTTCTAGTGTGGAATAGTTGCCTAATGGAACGGCGAAAAAGGCAGAATCACGTTGCTCGACACTATTTCTTGAGCAGCCCATCTTGGAATTTGATGCTGGCGTGGCTGCCGTTGCAGAAAGGCATGTTGTTCGAGGCGCCGCAGCGGCAAAGCGTTACGCGGTTTCGTACCTCATAGGGTTTGCCGTCCTCAGATTCAATTGTTATCCCCCCGCGGACCCACAACGGCCCGCTACAGCCGACCTCCGGATCCTCAATCACACCAATCGAGGGTGGGAGTTTGTGTTCAATCATTTTCCCCGTCTCCTTGTCGTTCACGACCAATCGGCCTGCGGGGCAGTGATTTGCCTCACGTATGACTAACTTCCGAGCCTCCGGGTTGTTGGTCTGCTCAATCAAACTCCAAATCTTCCCGGCAGGGTCGCAGAATCGGGCGAAGGCACATAGATTCTCGGCATCGCTCAAAGTCATTGTGGGCCCGTCAAATGTTTCCGCTTGCCTTGCAAAGGGTGTGCGCGTCGCGGTCTCCCTTCCGTCGAACCTCATCTTCGTATGACTACCATCACAGAAGGGTTTAGTTTTCGAATGCCCGCAGCGACAAAGTTTGTACTCCGATTTTGTGTCGAAAGTTTTGCCCTGCTTCCAATCCCAGGAAAAGCCCTCACGATTGGCAGTGATTACCTGCACCGCAAGCCGAACGCCACCTGATACAATGTAAGGTCCATCCTTAGACACGACGACCTTCTTCAACTCATCAGCACCTTAGCCTGATCCTGAAGCGCGCCGTCGATTAATGTGTCGATTCCTGCGATGTTCTTTGTCAGGTCGCTTGGCAGATTGTGGCGGTTGGCTAGGTAGGATACACTTTTGTAACTAACCCTAACACGACCATCCCTATCCTCCCAAACAAGAGCTTTCAACGGCAAATCCAGCGCGACCAAAGGTGAGGCCATCATCAACGGTGTTCCCGCCTTCGGACTTCCGAAAGGTATCAACTTAGCCTCCTGCATTTTGAGGCCGACCTTCTCCGCTCCGCTGTGGTCAACCACATGAAAATCACAAGGCCCTTCGCGCGTATGACAGTCTCTAGCCGATCCAATGTCTCCGGCAAGGAACGTCGACTAGCCTTAGTCACTACACCAGCGGAACCCAATGTGTTGATGCCCACAGCCCCGTACATTAGCGAGTTGACTCTAAAAACGCTGACTCCGAAGATAACGATGCAGTGCGTGGACTCTCAAAAATGAAAGAAAATGTCGGCTACCTTGTGACGGGTACGGTCGCCTTATCTGGTTTCGTCTTCTTCGGTGGGGGTGATTGTCACTTTGACTAGTCTTTCTGCTCTCAGTATGCCAACTTCGATCGGTTTCCCGATGGCGTCTCTTGTCAGGAGACGGTAGAGGTCGTTGTGACCGGTGATTGGTGAATGGGCGAATGTTACCAGAATATCTCCCACCACCAGACCCGCTTTCTTGGCGGGGCTGTCGCTTTCAACTTCGAGTATCATCAGCCCCTCGTCTTGGTCTATATTGGTCTGATCGACTAGGCGTTTGGGTATGGTTATCCCATCCGTAC
The DNA here is from genome assembly GCA_964533505.1 of uncultured Candidatus Bathyarchaeia archaeon. Classification (GTDB taxonomy): domain Archaea; phylum Thermoproteota; class Bathyarchaeia; order 40CM-2-53-6; family 40CM-2-53-6; genus FEN-987. The sequence goes on from CAZHKA010000042.1 coordinate 55,118, forward strand.
TGATTCCTAGGTGCGCCATTCTCACCCTGCCCTCTTTGATCAGGGCGTCAATCGTACCCTTGACTGAGTTAATTGGAATTGAGATGCCGCGAGAGTTTGCGTAGGCAACGTTGATTCCGACCATCCTACCCGACGCGTTGACCAGAGGCCCTCCTGAGTAACCTGGGTTCAAGGGCGCATCCGTAACAATCACGTCCCCCGCCGAAAAAGGTCCCCAACCTAGTGAAGCCTTAGCGGTAGTGACGATTCCTGACGTGGTGCTTGGGCTTCCACCGAAGGGGTTGGCGAAAGCAAAGACAAGTTGACCGACTTCAACATCGTCCGAGTTCCCAACTTCGACAGGTTTCAGTCCAGTTCGCTCGACTTTCAGTAGCGCCATATCCGAGTATGGGTCATGCCCAACCAGTCTCGCCTCAAGCCTAGGGCCTTCACGTAATCCCACCTCAACAGTCGTCGCTCTGCCGACGACATGGCTGCAGGTGAGGATGTACCCGTCTTCGCTCCAGATTACCCCTGAACCGAATCCCCTTCCCGACCTTACCCTGACCACTGAAGAACCGACCTTGTCTGCTAGCTCTGTCATAGCGTCGGAAAACGATTGTAGTATTTGCAACGAAGCAGTGCTTTTACTCATTTTGCATATCACAAGTAGAATTATGCTATCGGCCTATTTGCTGACGAGGAATGCAGCAAAACTAGTCACATGCGTGCGGTCTTTGACCGGGAAGATCGTAGACTTGACTCCGCATAATCTCCGAAAAATGGGAGGGCACTAATCTGGTGGTAAGTACGTGCACACTTCTGAGGGCTTCTCCATGATACGGTTGATCGTGACTTCGCCGATGATTCTGCAGTATTTCGCGATCTGAGTTAGGTTCCGGATTATAATGCGGAGACTCGCTGCAAAACTCGCATCCTTCACGTACGTCATGACCTTCTGGGTTAACTTTCGCTCGTCGTCCTCCACGGTGTCAAGAGACTCCAGCGCTTCGTTGGCGAGGTTGATCTCACCGGTAAGAAATGACTTGAAGCTGTGCTCAGAGATCTGGGTAACCTGACCTGCAAACTTTGCGATCTCGCGAAAAATTGTTTCGCTACCAGGTTCTCTATCTTTCAACGCCAAGACTTCGGTCGCAATATTCTCCGCGGAGTCCGCCATCTCTTCCAGAACCCCAGCGACTAATCTATTGCCGACTATGTGGAGCGGGGATTCTATGCCAATGGCGGAGGCCGTAGTTCGATCGTATATTGCCAATATTAGCTGCCTAACTATGAGCCAGTAGATCCTATCCGACTCATCCTCCATGTGTCTAACCTCGGACGCAAGTTCATGACGACCCTCAACTAACGCTTTGATTGACACCTCAATCATTGATGACATTATCACGTGCAGCCTGCGCATGAGCCCATAAATTGGGAATCTAGTTGGATCAATGAAGCTCTGCAGGGTTATCTGTCCGAGAGTCTGCTCAACAATACTCATACCAGTCAGACGCCGAATCGTTGCTCGAATCTCTTCGAGGTGCCTTTTCTTCAACTCGTCTCTGGCGACAACCTTAGTCGTGTCGTGGCCGAGGATGTAGTTCCCTGTTATTATTCGAGTAAGAAGGTTAGGTGGGCCGCAGAGCTCTGCGTTTACTACGCAGGTCTTCACTTCATCGCGCTTGCGCTCCGTCCCGGGAACAAGCTTCAATGAAGAGTCGTCTTCCCGCTTGATTGAGATAATGTCGCCCGCCTTGAGCTTCACATCTTCGACCCATCCTCGGGGGAGAGAGACGGTTAAGGTAGAATATCCGACCCTCTGAACCTTCCTTGCCTCCAACGGCCGACGCTCAATCAATATACTCTAAGAACTAGAATATACGCATAGGCCCGCTAAGGCTTCATGCCTCCTAGCTTCCTGTGTCTCTCATCTCTCGAAGCTACCATCAGAAATCAGCGGGAGAGGGAGAACTGTTTTTGGCTTGGAACTCAATCATCACCATGTCAAAGACCAAGGGAAGCTCTAACTATTGTCCGAGACGGAACAAATAGAAAAGTTGAAGGAGGTTGCCATGAACGGTCCAACTCTCGACATGATGTTGAAGGCTGTTGACGCAATTGGCACTTTTGGCCAAAACGCAGTACCCACGCTGCTTGAACTAAGTCATTCTGCAACGAACCCTAACGTTGCCGCGCGGGCATTAAAGATTCTAAGAGCAGTGAAGGAAGGATTCTAAGCTTCTTCTACCGTAGCCAACTGTTGTTCTTCGTGTTCTTTCAACCACTTCGCTACGGATTCTCTGAATTCCTTAACAGATATGCAACCTCTTTGTCTTTGATCCTGCAACTGGCGCACAAAATTCCCAAATTCTCGTTTGTGTAGGTCGATCTTTTCTGCTTTGTTGAGCAGTTCTTGATTCTGGTCAGCGTTCATAATGTCGTGAGAGACACGCAGGTGCGTCATGAGGTCTCGGTTTTCTTTTTTGCAAACCGGGCAGGTAGGCATTCGTCTCTGTCTTCTATTTCTCTTCAGCTAATTCCTCAAGCATCTTCTCGTGGCGTATCTCATCCGTAGCGATCTTCCTAAAGCTTTCGCGTATCGACCTGAGTACCTCTATCTGATCCCTTGAGTCCTCTACGAGTTTTGTAAGTGCGGTTTTCACATTACTCTCGCTTCTGTCGGCCATCTTCATGTAACTGTCGACGATGTCCTCTTCAACGGCTATCCAGTAGCTGATGTTTTCTTCAATCACACGCTGATATCCTGAGAGCACGTCTCTTTCCACTTTGATGGCTTGATCAAAATTCTCGATATTGGGCACTATTCGTTCGTGGAAGGGTTCCCATGCTTTCACGGTTCTCTGTTGCAGTTTCAGAGCGTATTCGTTTCCGAGTTCGTTCATAGCTTGGATTATAAGGCGATCTTCGACGTTTCGCAGTTCGCACTTAATCCGAGAGACAACATTCTGGCCGCAGCACCCGACACAGAACCCCAAGTACGCATCAATTTCTCGTGGTGTCAATTCACTAGGGTTAGGGTGAGTTTCGCATTGCGTGATAAGACTTCTCGTGCTTCTAAGCGATGTATAGGTTTCTGGTGCGACCTTTACTCCGCGATTCTCGAGATCTGCGCTAATCTCGTTCAGAGTATCCCAGGTTTTCTCTAGTAAGTAGCATTGTTCTCGCTCTTTGCTCACCTGTTCTTGCGTCATTTCAGCACCATCCGATTCCTCTGGAACTAGCTTTTGGCATAGTCCACACTCGCCTCACTTGAAACCCGTGAAAATAAATGGATGCGCCATAGACTTACCATAATAGCACATAGAACATATAATGGCCTTGAGTACAGCGTTTTCGACAGCGGCGCTGGAGTCAATCTCCTTACGGCCTTCTTAGAGTGTGGGTCACTATTCTCTGCTTGTTGTAGATCTTGATGTCGAGAGGCATTTGTCCCGGAAGAGTGTGCGTAGCGCAGGCGTAGCAAGGGTCGTAGGCTCTGAAGGCCATCTCGACCATGTTGAGGATGCCGTCCGACACTTCGCCTTTCTTGATCAACCCTTCGGCGGCCTGCTTAATCGACATGCTAATCGCGGCGTGATTGTTGACGGTGGCTACGATTAAATTGACATTCTTCACCATTCCTTGCTCATCAGTTTTGTAATGGTGGATTAAGGTACCGCGAGGGGCCTCGATCGAGCCTACACCTTCGTCGGGTACTGCCGTTGGGAGGGTTTGAACGTTTGGACTTGTAATGTCTGGATCTCGGCTAAGTTCCAACATTCGCTCGGCCGCATACATGAGCTCCACAAGGCGCGCCCAGTGAGTGGCGAGTGTTGAATGAATCGGTTTCTTGCCTCCTAGCGTTTCATACATTCTCTTGTATTCCGCCTGCGCGATTGGAGTGGCCATACCTTCTGACGCATTCAATCGGGCTAGAGGTGTGGCTCGGTAAACACCGCTGCCCTTCCCGCCAACCAGTCCTTTCCATCCAACTTTCTTGAGATATGGATACTTGAGGTATGTCCAGGGTTCGACGTGTTCCGAGATGTATTGCTGATAATCTGCAGGTGAATATTTTTCGAACTCAATTCCGTCGGGATCGACTACTCTGTTTTTGCCGTCGTAGAAGTTTACGCGGTTTCGGTCGTCGACCGTGCCCATGTAGTATGTCTCTGTTGCGTAGATGTCGCTCGTTATGAGATTCACGTACTCTTTGTTGCCAAGTACGATATCGTCAAAGATTTTCAATGTGAACTTGGCGAATTCCACTTCGGACTCCGCTATTGCCTCGATTTTGGCTCGCTGGGCTTCGGTTATGGGTTTCCGTACTCCGCCTGGGACTCCGCAGATTGGGTGAATCCTCTTTCCCCCAATCATTGCAATCACGTCGAGGGCGTCTGAGCGATGTTTGATTACGGAACTACCGACATCAAGTCCAACTTTCGCTATGACGCTGAGTATGTTTCGTTCCGCTTTAGGAGCGGTGGGTCCCATTATGAAGTCTGGACCAGCGAGTACGTAGAAGTGCGTCGTGTGGTCGGCTACGAAGAAGGCGCTGTAGAGGAGCTCTCTCAACTTTTTGGCTGCGGGCGGTGGGTCGACATGGAAGACTGCGTCGAGCGCTTTTGTCGAGGCTATGTGGTGGGCTTCAGGGCAAACGCCACAGATTCTGCTGGTGATATCAGGCATTTCTTCGACGGGTCTACCCTCGCAGAATTTCTCAAAGCCTCTGAGCTCCGGAACTTGGAAGTAGGCGTTTTCTACATTTCCCTCATCGTTGAGGAAGATCGATATCTTCCCGTGCCCTTCAAGTCTAGTGACTGGATTGATTGTGACGGTTTTCATTTCTTGATCCTCCTCATCAAAGAACCAGCTAAGCTAAACCGGTAAAATGTTCCAATTGGATCGGCCACGGAATCCGCGAGTTTCTGCATCTCCTCCTCGTTTTCCGTTTCGAAAACTGATGCTAATGCAGAGAGCATCTTCCCGCCTTGATCTACCACGTTTGGCAGAGGACCGTAGCATCCACGGCATCCTGCATTCGCATCTAGGCATATGCCGCCGCAGCCTCCTCGAGTTGCCGGACCCATGCACATAATGCCTTGTTCGAGTAGGCATTTTTCGGGATCCGCAATAGTCTGGTAGCTTCTGACAAGTTTTGTGATCTTTCTATCGGCTTTAATGCGTTTACATTCGTGGCATAGTGACTTATCGGAGGCTCCCAGGACTGCGCCTTTTGGCGGAAGATTTCCGTCAACGAATTGGTTAAGGACTTTCTCCACCTGTGCGCCGACAGGTGGGCATCCCGGTACGTAATAATCGACGTCAACAGTTTGGTCGAGCGTTTTGACCGTGTTATAGAATTCAGGTATAGTGAGCACTCCTTCCCTCATTTCGACCTTAGTTCTGGGAATGATTTTTTCTGGGTTGTTTGTGGTTTGAGTCTCCTGGTAGGAGCTTGTGAATATCTCAGCTCGCGTAGTAGTGTTCGCGAGGGCCGGAATTCCGCCGCCGTAAGCGCATGCGCCAAACGCCACAAGCATTTTGCTTTTCGCTCTGAGGAGCTTGGCGACGTCTTCATTTTCTGAGTTCCGTATAGCCCCGTTGAAGAATGTAACATCGATGCTCTTGTCTGGCATGGCTTCAAGATCTGTGTATTTGTAGTCAAATATCGCAGGCCAGAATACGACGTCGACTTTGTTCGACAGTTCTACGAGCTTGGTCCCTAACTCGAAGATCGCTATTTCGCATCCTCCACAGCTGCTTGCCCAGTTGAAAGCGATTTTGGGTTTAGTCATGCTGCGATCGCCATTTCTTTCTTCCAGTTGAGTGGTCCTAGGGAGCGGATTTCTTCTGTCATGCTTTCTACGATACGAGCGTATCTTCCCCCTTCAGAAGCGGAAACCCATTCCAGCCTAACGCGTTCCTTCTCTATTCCAAATTGCTGAAGTAGCCTCTGTAGAAGTTTGAATCGCCGGATCGTTTTCGCATTGCCGTTTATGTAGTGGCAGTCTCCCGGATGGCATCCGGCTATCAGTACTCCGTCAGCACCCGTTGCGAGGGCCTTCAAAACTAGCGTTGGGTCGACTCGGCCGGAGCAGTTTACTCGGATCGGGGTGATGTTCGGAGGGTAGTTGATCCTGCTTAGTCCCGCAAGATCGGCCCCTGTGTAAGCACACCATCTGCAGAGGAAACCTACGATCTTTGGTTCAAATCGTGTTGCCAAATCAATCACCATGACCCTATGAACAAATCGCCTCGATTTCCGCCATCAACTGCTTGTTGGTGAAATTCTGTTGCTCGATTGCTCCTGATGGACATGCGGCCACGCAGACGCCGCATCCCTTGCAGAGAACTGAAGTGATTACGGCACGGCCGCTGGATTCATCAAAATTGATGGCGCCGTAGGGACAGAGGCCGATGCAGATTTTGCATCCGGAGCATGCTTCCTCTTTGAGGATTGCGATGGTGGGTTCCATCTCGATCTCTCCCTTATCAACGAAAGAGAGCACGTTCGCCGCTGCAGCGGCACCTTGGGCCACGCTGTCGGGGATGTCTTTGGGGCTTTGGCAGGCCCCTGCGACGTAGATGCCTTGTCCTGCGGTTGAGACAGGGGCGAGTTTGGGATGTCTCTCAAGGAAGAAACCATCTTTGCTTCTGCTGATTCGAAATACATGCGCTAATTGTCCAGCATCCTTTCTCGGTTCTAGGCCCACGCTCAAAACGACCATGTCGACCGGAATGCGACGCACAATCCCTAGGAGCGTGTCTTCGGCGACAACAATGAGTTTTCCTTCCTCAGAAGGATTCTGAGCGACGTCTGTGATTTCAGCTACCCTGCCTCTGATGAACGTAACGTCTTCATGTAGTACACGTTTGTAGAATTCTTCATACCCTTTCCCAAAGGCTCGCATGTCAATATAGAACTCGTAGACTTTCGCGTCGGTCTTCTCTCGCACAAGATGGGCGGTTTTCAATGAGTACATGCAGCAAACTCGAGAGCAATGCTCGTTGTAGTTTTGGTCGCGGCTTCCGACGCAATGTACGATCGCAACACTCTCGGGCAAGTTACCGTTCTTGAGTTGTATCTTGCCGGCGGTGGGTCCAGAGGCGTGTGTGAGCCTTTCAAATTCTATGCTGGTTATGACATTCGGAAGCTTGCCATAACCGTATTCTTTGATCCGTGAGGCGTCGAAGAGATCGAAACCGGTGGCTAGAATCGCTGAACCAACCGGAACTTCAATGTATTTCTCTTTTTGTTCAAAGTCTATTGCGTGATGAGGGCAAAACTTCACGCAAACCTTGCAGATATTTTTTGTGAAGTAGAGGCAGTGTTCACGGTCTATGACGGGTACGTTTGGCACGGCTTGCGGAAATGGTCTGTAAATTGCTTTTCTCTTTCCGAGCTTACAATCGAATTCGCTCGGGACGCTTAAGGGGCATTTCTCTTCACATAGGCCGCAACCTGTGCACTTGTCCTCATCAACGTATCTTGGCCTTTTGCGGATTTTCGCCGTGAACTTTCCTACGTATCCTGAGAAGTCTGTAACGTCACTATAGGTTAGCAGTTCGATGTTTTCATGTTGTTCAACAGATACCATCTTTGGTGTGAGAATGCAGGCGGCGCAATCGAGAGTTGGAAAGGTCTTGTCAAATCGAGTCATATATCCGCCTATAGTGGGTTCCTTCTCCACCAGGTAGACCTTCTTTCCGGAATCTGCGATCTGAAGCGCCGCTTCGATTCCGGTTATCCCACCTCCAACAACGAGGACATTCGAATTGACTGGGATCTTTTCCACTTCGAGAGGCTCGTTGAAATTCACTCGCATTACGGCGGCGTTTACAATGGCCTTAGCTCTTTCCGTTGCAAGTTCTCTATTCTCCGTTATCCAAGAGCACTGCTCGCGAATGTTGGCCATCTGGAAGAGGTACGGATTGAGTCCTGCACTTTGCACAGCACGCCTGAACGTTGGCTCATGCATTAGCGGTGAACATGAAGCGACGACGACTCTAGTAAGCCCCATCTCGCGAATATCGTTCTTGATCATTTCTTGGCCAGGATTGGAACACATAAACTGATAGTCCCGAGCAACGGCAACGTTCGGCAGGTGACTGGCGTACTCCGCCAGACCTTTGCAGTCAACGGTCCTGGCTATGTTCAACCCACAGTGGCAGATGTAGACCCCGATCTTTTCACTCAACTATCCGAAAACCTCCAAATGTTTCTCCAAGAGTGCCCGACTGGAAATCATTTCCTCGTCGATTCCGAGCGCTTTACGTGAGAAGCCAAACGCCAACCCCATCAGCTGGGTGAAGTACAATGCTGGAATCTTGAAGTCTGTTCCAAACATTTTGTTGACATCGCCTTGGTATGTCTCAATGTTCATGTGGCACAGAGGACAAATTGTGACGATGCATTCTGCTCCCTTTTGCTTGGCACATGCAAGGATATTCCTGTTCAAGCCAAGAGCGACGTCCTCGTTGGTCATCATGAGAAGACCTCCACAACACTTCGTCTTGAGGGGGAAGTCTACCGGCGCTACTCCAATCCATGTTAGCAGTCTGTCAAGAATCACTGGGAATTGTTTATCGTCGATTTCACCGAAGGGCCGTGTCAATTGGCAGCCGTAGTAAGGAGCCACCTTAAGACCCGACAGTTTCCTCTTGATTCTGGCTTTGACCTCTTGTTCTCCAACTTCATTGACTATGACCTCCAGCAGATGCCTAACTCTGACACTACCCCGATACTCAAGATTGGCGGCTTTGAGAGCGGTTTCGATCGTCCTCTTAAATCTCGACTGCTCGGCCAAGTAGTGGTTTGTCTTGGTCAGGGTTGTTAGGCATGCAGGGCAGACGACGACAAGATCTTTTTTCTCCTTCTCAGCGAGAACTAAGTTCCTCGCCGACAAAAGATGAGCTTTCATTTCGTCAATGGACATATAGGCCGAAGCTCCACAGCAATTCCAATCATTCAGTTCGGCCAGATCGATGTCGAGAGCTTTGCAAACTAACTGCGTTGACTTATCATATGCCCTGTTCATTCCCTCAACAGAGCAACCTGGATAGTAGGAGTACCCAAGCCGAGCCTGCAACGCTAACTTCCCTCCTCTTTCGTTGAACGGGCGTGAAGGCCTGAGACCATAGGCTCGGTCATCGCCCCGGCGCATTTCTCCAATTCCGCCATACCGTTAATCTTGTGGGATTTTATGGGCATCCGCCCGCGCTTGAACAGTCTCATGGCCCGTGGAATCATTTTGAAAGCTCCGAGTGGGTTTGTTTCTAGCATGAACCTGCTGATGAGGGGCACCTCAGCAATCCTTCCGTTCTTGTTGACAATATCGACAAACAGCTTGGCCACCACTGGCGCTTTACCTCCCTTTGGTGCTAGCCCGAATTCGATGGCTAGCCGTTTCAGCTCATACATGATATCCGTGAGTTTGATGCCGGAAGGACAGCGAACTGTGCACGAGTAGCATGATGAACAGAGCCAGATCGTGTTGCTCTTGAGAACTCTTTCAAGCATTCCGGCTCTGAAAGCCGCAATGATCTCTCTGGGAGTAAAATCCATTGCGTAGCTTGTCGGGCAGGAGGCGCTGCATGTGCCGCACTGGATGCATTCCTTGATCTTGTCTCCACTGGGAATGCCGTAGACATCATGGAGGAACACATCGCTTAGGGGATGTGCTGTTCGTTCTATACCCTCTTCTAGCAAGAGCATCAAATGTGGAGGTTTACGTAAGTGGGTATATACATAACGCCCGTGTTCTATGTTGCCTATATAGACAGTGTGCGTTTTCTATGCTACGGAACCGTTCTAAAGCATTCTGCTGAACTAACGTGTCGTAAGAGTGAGTGGCTTCATAGCCGACCACGCTTTCATCGTCTTTTCTTGGAGTTTTAGAGCGAAATCGCTTCCCACTTCATTCATTGCCCTAAGAATAAGCAAATCTTCGACGCTTCGTAATTCGCATTTGATTCGACCCACAATGTCGGAACCACAGCAGGCAACACAGTAGCCCTCATGGGAGTCGATCTCAGACGACGAAAGATCAGTCACCGTCGGATGAGACTTGCATAGACTAATCAAATCCTTCGCTCCCCTCAGCGAGACAAAGATATCTGGCGGAAGACTCACAATACGGCTCGCCAGTTCTGTTGTGGCTTCATTCAAAATTTCCCATGCATCTTCAAGTTGATCGCATTGACGTTTTGTACGCTGTTCGGCTGTTTCCAACTCTCGAACCAACACCCCACAAGTACAACTTATAATATAATCACCGTGATGCGACAATATATGCATTATTTACATCGACCTAGAAACGTTTACTTTTCAAAAGCGTTAGAATCGGGGCTGCTATAGAGGAATATCTTGCCTACAATTGTCTCTCCTATCTTTGCAGCATGGCTTGCCGATCGTACATTGGATTCAGCAATCTCGTTGATCAGGGTACGGATGCGCAATTACGCGGATAGATCCCAGATCCATTTAGAAAAGCGTGAACATCGGAATACTTCAAAAACCTATCACTGCCTCAATGTACAGAGAGAGATTTTATACTCGTATTCTGGGTGCGAAGACAAAAGGTCAAATGAGGTCCTGTCTGAGCCTTGGGCGCGGAGAGAAAGCGAGTAAACCACGGCCTTTCGTCCACTCTGTTCTTGTTGGTTATGACGCTCGGTTACGCTGTTTATGCAGCGGACCGAACCGTCCTCGCCTCTGTACTAGCTCTGCTGGCTCCAGCCCTCAGTTTGACGAACTACGAAATCGGCCTGATAGGCTCGGCTCAGTACATTGGCGTTCTGTGCTTCGTCTTCCTCTCGGGTCACCTTTCGGACAAATACGGAAGGAAGACTGTGATAATCGTCGGCATATTGGTATTCACGCTATTCACTTGGATGATAGGGTTGGCCTCGAATTTCCTTCAAGCGTTCGTCTTTCGCCTCATCAGCGGATTCGGCGAAGGAATCTTCTGGCCTGTCGCGATGGCTGCGGTGGCGTCATACTTCAAGAATCGAAAAGGATTGGCATTAGGGATATTCTACGTAGGCTTTGATGTGGGAAGCGTTGCTGGTCTCTCGTTGGGAGGCCTCGCTTATTCACTCTCGGGTGACTGGCGCACCGCCTTCTTCGTGGCGCCATCACTGGGCATCCTCGTCATCGCTGGTGCAGGCTGGCTGAAAAACGAGTTCGGATCTTCCCCTGAGGACGAAGCCCGAATAAGACTGGGCAGGGACGCATTGGATCTTCTGAAACAGAGAAGTGTTAACCTCATGTTGATCTTTGCGCTTGTAGCGACTTGGGCTTCTGTCTGGCAAGTGATATTCTTGCCCTACTACTTCTTCAAAGTCCTACATTTCGGAATATTATCTTCTGCTCTCTTCTCCGCCGTAGTTGCGATTTCGGGAGGGGTCGGTAAGCTCATCTTGGGTGGAATGTCTGACGTTTGGAGAAGGAGCAGGATGCTTGCAGTAATTGCTCTTGCTGTGCTATTGTCGTATGCTGGTTTTTTCGCAACATCTAACCCGATCCTTGCCCTCGCGGTAGCGATCATCATGGGCTTCTTTAGCAGCTCAATCTTTCCAATCATGCAGGCGCTCGTGGCAGATATTTGCAAGGGTAGAACTGGAACGGCTCTCGGACTCACCACGACCTCCCAATCAGTAGCCACCGTTTTTTCACCCATAATCACCGCCTCGCTCTTCGCAATCGGCGTGGGAAGAGCCGTGGCGTTGAATGCTATGATACCCGCCGCACTTACATTGTTGCTGGCTCTGATGCTAAAGGACCTTCAACCGCCGACTACGCGATAGTTCAGCATGACTTGCAAAATACGGGCGTAGACAAGTCCGACTGTGATTATCGAAGTCGTTGGGCAGAGCACCCTACGCTGGCATACTAGGAGACCCCAGTTTGTCGCTAGGCGTAAATCCACGAATAGCTGCTGAGCTGTGAACGAAATCTCAAGAGTCTGTGGTCCGTGGCAATCGTTAGTATTAGAGGGTTGACTAAACGATATGGGCAAAATCTAGCAGTAGACCACCTGAACCTTGAGGCACGAGAAGGGGAGATTCTTGGCATCCTTGGCCCTAACGGGGCCGGGAAGAGTTCAACTCTCCTTATGCTGTCGACAATAATCAAACCCACCGAGGGGACAGCAGAGGTTGGAGGTTATGATATCAGGACTAATCCTTACGAAGTGCGAGAACTGATTGGAATAGCCTTCCAAGAACCGAAGCTATTCTGGTTTAACACCCCCTGGCAGATATTGAACTGGCACGGTAAGGTTTGTGGAATTGAGAACCCGAGGCAAACAGCGGAACGCATGCTCAAAGAGCTCAACCTGTGGGATGCACGAAACAAGTACGCACACGAACTCTCTGGCGGAATGAAAAAACGTGTCGAAATCGCGAAGGTCATGATCCAACGGCCGAAAGTAGCGATCGTTGACGAACCGACGGCGCAAATTGATGTCGCGGGCAAATACCAAATCTGGGATATGATTCACAAGCTACGAGATGAGGGCTCGACGATACTTCTGGCGACGAACGAACTAGGAGAAGCGGATAGGCTTTCGGACCGCGTGGCAATAGTTTTCCGTGGCCGGCTCCGCGTCCTAGACACACCAAGGAACCTTAAGGATAGCATACCAGGCGGCGACGTTATTGACGTACGGACACAAAACCCAATTGACGACAGTGTCATAGAGCAAGTGAAGAGAGTTCCTGGCGTAGTCGACTTCACTTTGGTGAAGGCATCACATATGCGCATATACTTGAACCGGGCCGAGAGGATCCTACCGACGATTATGACCCGTCTCAACGAACTCGCGGTTGAGATCGCCTCAATTAACATGAAGGAGCCGTCGCTTGACGACGTATTCTTTCACTATACTGGCGAAGTGCTTGATGAGGCCGAGGAGCCTGATAGTGCGTCTTCATGACGAAAATCCTCCTAGTCATTGAGCGTGATCTTCGCTCAATGGTGCAACAGAAGAGCATTCTGCTGATGAGATGGTTCTACGCGATTATCCAGATCGGAATCTTCGGCTTAGCAATTTCGCGAATCGTCACCGTCATGCAAGACTACTACACCTACTACGCCATGGGGGTAATCGTGATGACAATGTACTCCGTGGCGATATACACGGGTTATGAGATCTACGACGAAGCGGACCTTGGGTACACCGAATACCTCCTCAGCATCCCACTTACCCGCCGAGAACTCGTCTTAGGTCGCTCGCTTGCAGGAGGAATTCGTAGCTTAGTGTTCATGGCTCCCATAATTGCCGGCTTCATGTTCTTGATCGGTATAGTCGACCCTCTGAGGGTTGGGATGGCGATTGTGGCGTTGTTTGGTTTTACTTTCGGCGTCTCGGGTTTGAGCATCACGTTAGCCGTCGGATTGAGATCAGGGGACAAATTTGACATCATCATGGGCGCATTGGATGCGTTCATAGTGCGGCTAAGCTCAGCGCTCTACCCCCAGGCATTCATGCCAAAACCGATCGCCATCCTCTCCCAATTCAACCCCTTAACCTACGCCTCCGACCTTTTCCGTTGGTCGCTCAACTTCAACACGCACTTCCTAGCTAACCCAGTAACTTCCGTAGTCGTCTTGATCATATTCCTAACAACATTCAACGTTGCCGGCATAGCGATTTACGAACGTAACCTCGAGGGCGGAACTTGGAGATAGAACGGGCATGATACATGGCGTTCTTGCTGTACTCGAACATGACCTGAGGGTATTCTTCAAGTACCGATTCACTCTCGCCGGCTTGATCAGCATGAATTTGGCTGATCTGCTGATAATGGCGGTGGTCTACACGCGAATGGTATCGTTCAATTACTTCCAGTTCCTAGCGCCCGGAGTCACGGCGACAGGACTGTTCGCCGCAGCTTTCCTGATCGGCAGAGAGGTGAACATGGAAACACGGAGAGGTTACAACGAGTACCTACTAAGCCTGCCACTGCGGAGATCCGAACTGGTTCTAGGACGGGTGACTGCCGGAGGACTTAGGGGAATAATCTACGCTACCCCACTTCTCATTTTGGCCATGCTTATACTCAAATTCCCAACGCCCGCTCAATTCGGGCTTATGCTCTTCGCCATGTACCTCCTAAGCATGGGAATATCCGGTTTGGCAATCAGCCTAGCCGTAGCGCTAAGGAGCTTCGAACGGTTTACAACCGCGAGGAGTCTACTGTACTTGCTACTAATCTTCTGTAGCACCGTCTTTTACCCGTTGGCCGTTCTCCGCGAAATCCTCCCCGGCTCACTAATTCTATTCGCGCAGCTCAATCCGCTCAGCGCCGTCGCGGATTTAATCAGAGGCTACCTCATCGGCGTGCCACCCGTAACCACACAGAGTTGGACTGAACTACTCGCGTTTTCCGGAATCTTCATCATGGCGGGAGCAGGACTTTACAGAGTTGCGATTGAAAGATCCGTCCAATAAAACGGTTCAGACGCTCGGACCATAAGAATCCATTCGGGTTCAGCGCGACATCGTGCGGTTTGCAAAGCCATCTACCTAGTACAAAACACTTGGTTGCTCGTTTCAATTTTGTGCATGATCATGAGGAAGTTCCAAGAGCGATTGTCGCTGATGTGAGAAAGAAAGGAAGAATTGCGCTCTCCATCCCATTCATTTAGGATCGCCAACTCCTCCCTGACCTAGTGTTTCTCGCGCGTGGGACTTAATTTCTCGTCTGGTATACGAACTCGCAATTTGTGGGCTAATGGCGTTCCTAACCGTTGTTACATCACCTGCAAGTTATATGTAGAACCGGTAGCGATTGCTACTCCAGCAGCAGCGAGGAGTATCACTATCTTATGCAACAGGGAGGCTTCACGGAAGATTTCGTGCTGAAGGTAGCGAAGGACGCGTACGAGCACGGATCCGCCACTTTCGAAATAGTTCCGGCCAAATGTGCTCTCATCGTGGTGGACATGCAAGATGAGTTTGTTGAACCATGTCGGACACCCTTTTGGGTGCCGGAAGCAACCAGGCAGGTTCCTAAGATAAGAAAGCTCATCGATTCTTGCCGAAAAAAGAACATGCCTATCATATTCACTGCACTTGCGGAAACCCATCACAACCTCGACAGACCAATTAGTGGAAAGACCATGCCCAACCGCTACGGCCAAATCGGCGTCCAGGATCCATCATGGTTCAGAGATGGACGTATCTGCAGCGGGTTGGGAGTGCTGGATAGCGACATTGTGATCCACAAACCCTCATACGGTGCCTTCTACGACACACCGCTAGAAACAATTCTCAAAAACCTAAGTAAAGACACAGTCATCGTCTGTGGAACACTGACCAACTTCTGTTGCGGAACAACCGCACGACAAGCCTACGAGAGAGGATTCAAAGTAGTCTTCGGCAGCGATGTCACGGCAACCGACGACCCGAGCCTTCAAGAGCCGGAACTAAAGGTGCTGAGAAAAGGTTTCGCCCGAGTCATGACAATGGACGAAATCATTGCAACTCTCCAGTGATACTTGACTGACTGTACATTGTCAGCCGCCGGGACCCGAACTTACATAGTTGAATTTCGCGGATTCGTGAAATATTCACGGGAGTGGACCCCACGGGCTTTATACCGAATGCGGTTCAAACCCGGACCTCTCTCAACACGCCCTCCCCGTCAGAAAAAGCTTGACCGGGTTCTCACATCGTCAGGATTTATTTTTCTATCGAATCCAGCCCTAACCATGTTGTTCAACATCGAATCGACTCTTGTTCGAACGAGCGTTTCGCTATCAAACCCATACTCCTTAAACATCTTCATGAAAGCTTGCATGTTATCGAGTTCTTCGGTTTCGTAAACCCTTCCGCTACCCATTTCGAAATAGAGGGACACCTTGTTCTTTTTGATTTTCATGCTAACATCAGCGCGCTGTCCGTTCACATATGCAACCCAAGGAAAATCAAATACGAAGTCGTGGCCGGATTTGAGCGCGAGAAGCAAGTAAAGGTGGATATAGTTTTTCGCAGTTCTGTTGAGAATGTCCATGGCTGTATTGCTGTTTCGCAACGACTCTCTGACTACTTCAGACATCAAAATACACTGCTTCAGAAGAAATAGACCCTAATTCAAAAGGTTCCGACAGTTTTCGAATCCTGCAAGAACGAGTTTTCACGCTTGAGGATTAGCAAAGAGATCGGGTTTGAGACGAACGAGCCGACCTTGTCGCTCGTAACAAGGAAGCTAGTGAAAGTGCAGTAGAACCTCAGATGGATGCTTCAAGAGAAAGTCCGGCCTCAAATCGTAAAGTGCGCGTCTGTGCTTTGAACCCCAGCAGGCGGCGGCAGTTCTCACGCCTGCGTTGCGAGAGGCCTCAATTTCGTTCGGATGATCAGCCACGTAGACCGTCTGATCAGAATGCACACGGATAGTCTCCATAACCATTCTGAGCCCTTCGGGGTTGGGCTTAGGTTCACTGACATCATCAGCTGTCACAACGGTTGTAAAGAACTGTGACAGGCTAGATCGGGCAAGGGTATAGTCTGCTATTTGCTTGCCTGCGCCTGTACAAACAGGGATGAAGCTCATTCCTTTAACATGCTCGCTGACTTGTTCATTCGTTCTTGCCAGAAAATTCAGTCCGACGTACTCGTTTCCCAGTCGCTGGTAAAGGGCTAAGGGAGGGTTCTTTCTTCCATCAACTATCAACTTGTCGTTGGCT
This sequence comes from uncultured Candidatus Bathyarchaeia archaeon, assembly GCA_964533505.1. Lineage (GTDB taxonomy): Archaea > Thermoproteota > Bathyarchaeia > 40CM-2-53-6 > 40CM-2-53-6 > FEN-987. The sequence continues at coordinate 71,796 of CAZHKA010000042.1, forward strand.
TTTAGGCACAATTCGCTCCTAACCTGAGCCGCATTCTTGGTTCTTCCCGATACGATGGGTGGGAATACGTGGTCGTAGTCGATTCGAGACTTTCTCAGGTCCATGCAGAAACGGTCGGTGAGAATCGATGATGCGTTAATAGCTGGGTCTATGAGCCCCTAGTAAAACAAGGATTGTAGACCTCCAAACACTCTTCTTACGTCGTCTTTCGTTTGAGGGAGTGTGTAATGCAGAACATTCATCACTTTGGCTACGGGGATCCTGGCGATTTGTAGGTTCGCGTCGTTGACTATGACGTCATACCCGTCCTTCAACACGCGTCTGATGACCTTGACGTAGTCACGGAAGTATTGCGGGGTGTCGAAATAGGGCGTTAACCGTCGGAACTTGGGGAAGCCTTATGGCCTTTGGTTAGGTCAGATTACATGTGATTTGGCTCTTGACTGAAGCTCAGAAGATACGCGATAAGTACGAGAGGTTGATGTCAAGCGAAATTTCGGAATTACAGAGAACATGTCCTCATAATGAAATTTCCGATTGGAAAGATGAATCGCTGGCTTTAGGACATCCAACTGGCCGTAGAATCAGGCTCTGTCTGCGTTGTGATAAGATAGTAGCAGTGCGAGTACCAGAGTTGAGTGAGTTTGCTGACCCGTTTGATGTTATAGAACGAGAGGAAGAACTAAAAAAAAGTGATTAAGCTACCCACAACAGAAATCCACCCCAAGGGATTATCACTCGCTCACGCAAGACCCTTGTTAGAATACAGGAAGGAAGAAAGACTTCAGCACCATCGTACGCGAGATCGAGCGCCTGAATGGGATGGTTCAGAAATTATCAGTTAGGAGTGTTGCCAATCGTATCAATTGGACGCGAGGTTTGGGGCGATCTTTTCAGCCGCTAGTTGTGCGGCTAGTTTGCGGTCTGGTCCGTGAATGTAGAGGATTGGACATTTCAGTCCCGTACCAATGCGCTTGCGCAGCTTTTCGAGGCATTCGTCGGGGCTTCCAGCGAGTGCAAACTTATCCACGAGGTCGTCCGTGACGTGGCTTATTGCCGCGTCAAGATTCCCCCTCAGATAGCTGGTCTTTACCTTCTCAATGTCTGCCTCGGAGATGCCTTCCAAGTCGAGTACGTTTTGTGGTGTTCCGGGAATCGTGTACGTGCCCAGAATTTTCTTCGCGAACCGCCTCGCCTCATCTCCATCCTTGGCCAAGATGGTTTCGAAGAATCCCACAGAATCAATCTGTGATGGATCACGGCCCACCTCTCTCGCTTTCTTCGTGACTCTCTCGATCGCATACTTCGTATATTTAGACGAAAACGTAGCTCTTCGTGAAAGAATTACCCCATCGGCTAATTCGCCCGCAAGATCCAGCATTCGGGGTCCGAGGGCGCCCATGTAAATTCGCGGCTTAGGCGTAAGTCGAGTTTGCGGGGTTGTTATCGCAAACACCCTGCCATCGTACGTGAAGTCGCCTGACGCGTAGATTCCTCGAATAATGGCAAAAGCATCTCTCATTCCTTCGATAGGCGTTCCGGCTATCCGGAAGGTTTTGATCAATCGTTCGGCCCCGCCCAATCCGAGGATGAATCGGTTGCCCGACAGTTCATTCAGAGTTGCGGTCTCGATCGCGAGAGTTTGCGGATGCCGTCGGAATGGACTTGTAATCCCCGTTCCCACCACCAGTCGCTCGGTTGCATGCAGGACCGCGGCTGCAAGCACGATGGTACCTCTCTTGTCGTCTTCCTGAATCCATAAACTTCGAAAATCAGAATCGTCAACCAACGTAGCTAACTCGACAAGTACTCCGACGGGCAGGTCGCTGAAACCTATTCCGACCGATTCGAAACTGCCGCTCATGAACATACAGTAAATGTCGCGTCAAAAATAAGTTGACCGCCAAATGTATCAACGAGAAGCTTTAGCAACATTTGGCCAAAACATTTCGTTTGCTCGTAATTTGGTATCAAAATCCTCGAAATAGGAATCGGATTGAGATCCCATGGGATACAAGTACGTCGTGCTGACCAACACTACGATCGGTTCCTTCATGTCTCAACTGGACGCGAACATCATGCTGATTTCGCTTCCCACAATTATACGAGAGCTGCCCGGCACGACCACGTAATGACGCGATTTGGGTCATTACGTGATATATGCTCGTGACAGCCAATCTACTCCTGACTTTTGGTAGACTGACGGACATTTACGGACAGGTTAGACTATACAACCCTGGCTTCGCAGTTTTCACAATAGGATCGGCGCTGTGAAGCCTTGCGCCGTTCGCCTACCTCGGGTAAATACCTCCGTCGAGAGATACGACTTGGTTGGTGAGGTAGGGGTTGCTCAGAATGGCGACAGCGAGATCGGCGACCTCTTGTGGTCGGCCCAGCCTTCCTACGGGCACATGTTCACGAAGTCCCTCCGGATCACCTGGCAGCATGCCGGTCTCAACGATCAACGCTGGCGCGAGCACGTTGATTGTGACTCCGAAACGGGCTGCTCGCTGTGCGAGGAAATGAGCGAGTCCATGCAGGCCGGCCTTCGACGCTGCGTAATGCGGACCGACGATTCCACCAGTGAACGCGGCCACTGAAGAGATAAAAAGGATCCTGCCGAAGCGGCGCTGCATCATGCCGGGCAAGGTGCGTTGCGCCAACAGAAACGGGGCGCGCAGGTTTACCGCAATCGTTTGGTCGAAGTCGTCGACTGTTACCTGCTCGAACGATTTGGTCGTGCCCAGACCAGCATTGCTGACAAGAACATCCAACGGTCCGAAGGCTGTTTCCACCGCATCGATCAGTTCAGTGGCCGCGTCCGGAGCCGTAAGTCAGCGCCAATCGCGACAGCCCGGCCGCCCCTAGCCCGGACCTTTTCGATGAGTGCTTGGGCTTCCACGGCGTTCTTGCCGTAACCAATCGCAACGACTGCGCCGGTTTCTGCCAGCCGAGTGACAATCGATGATCCGATGCCACCGCTACCTCCCGTCACCAGCGCGACTCGGCCCCGAAGACTGTCCGACAACGAGATGGAAGACATGAGTAGAACTCCCTACTCTCCCAGAGAGCTCCACCCTATAAATTGAATAACGGACTTGATCTTGACGTTGTCAATCCGGTGAGTATGATCGTGGCTGTTGATCTGTCACAGATCTCTATCCTGCTAGGTACGATCAGTTCGGTCGCGGTCGTCGCTGGTACAATTTTCGTCATTTTTCAGTTACGTCAGAACGCAAGACTGATCGAGGTCAGCGCTAGGGATTCGAGAATGAATATGTCTTTTGCTCTTCTCGAGAAGCTCACGGACGAGTCCTTTGCTCGAAGGCGCAAGAGGATGCATGATACGATACTAAACTACCGGAAGAAGAATTGGGCCGGTTTCGACCACAGCCTTGATGACTTTGAAGCTCGAGACTTCGCATATATCTATGAGCTTCTGGGCCAGCTAACCCGGAATGGAACTTTAGACATTGACACCGTCACGAACTCCGTGGAGTATCTGGTGGTCTTCGACTGGGAGATGTTTTCCCCTCTGGCTGAGCATTTCCGGAGAAAGTGGAAAAAATCGGTCTCATAGAGAAACTTTGAGTGGTTAGCCCACGAGACTAAGAAGGTCATGGATGAAAGAGAACACGCAGTTTCGCGGTCGTTCCGCACCACCAAAGAAGAGAGGCCCAGAGAAACAGCTGACAACTAAGAGGGCCTTAGCGAAGTTTTGGGCCGTCGACGGAATTAGACGGAATTAGAACAGAAATATAGCTCCGATAAGTTAGACAGGAAACGTAGGATTTGAATGGCCGCGATACTATCAAGACAATGTATCGAGTCGGCATTCCACCCATAGAATGGTGGGCAAGGTCTTGGAGTTCGTCGACCTTCGTGTGGCACCATTATCCGTAATTTTTGATGATCCGTGGATCGGGGGGTTGCGTGCGCTACAGGGTGTGACACGTATCGTGTGAATGTGTATCCCGGTCAACACACATAGGAACCCGTACAGGTACAGGTAGCGGTTGGCCCCTTGGCCTTATGGCGTTCAGTCCTCATGCGGTGTGACGTTGTGCAACCTCATGTCTGAATGTGTGTTGAATGCTGGATACGAACCCACCAATATCGTGGGTACAATCCATCTCCTAGCGCGAACAGTGCCGCTCAAAGTCGAACAAACGACGGTTCAATTTTGGTAGTCCGCACCCACTATACCACACACACAACTATGACTATCGGTGAATGCGTCTTGGTAGTCTTGGTACAGTGATCCCCCCACCGACCACTCATGAGTCAAGCGCAGCGAGATTTAGTCGAAGTAATGGGCAATGTGTCTAGAAAGATTCACGATCGTATCGCGCTGAGCCGGGACCCAACCTACCAGCGGTTCTCACAATATCCAGACGCCCGCACCACGTCTACTTGAAATTCGTGGTTGGGCCGGTGGGGCTTAATTGGAAATCTCGGTGGGGCTATCTCTATGACGGTTCAGTTTGAGTCGTTTTTCCTTCCCGAAGGCGATTCATTCACTTAGTCTGTTTCTCTTGGCTCAGGACACTAGATTGTTTGTTGTCGAAGGTGGCCAATTCTATTCTCAATTGCAAGGCGAGTGCGACAAAGATGGAGTCGTAGATTGGCAATCTGTGTTTGAGCGACAGCGCGTAGGTTTCATTGAGAAGCTTCCTGTCGGGTCTGACGAGTTGGACACGCTCATTAGATACCAAATCCAATAGAAGTTCAATGCGTTGTTGTGAGTCTCTAAGATCCCCGATCAGAGTCTCATGTTTCCAAAGCGTGTTGGCAACTTCGTACAGAACGAGATCCGGTGACACTAAAGTCTCGTTTTCCAGCAGGGTGGCGTCTCTCAGGATTCCCTCAATGAGGTAGCTACTGTCAGCTATCTTCAACGATCGCGATCAGCTCTTATCAACCGCAGGTCTTCCTGGATTGTGCTCCGAACCGGGGTTTTCTGTAATTCCCTCAGCCGACTAATAATCCGCCTCGAATTCTTCTCTCGAAGGTAGAGACTGAGCGCATCCCTCACTACGTCAGATATCTTTCCATGCCTAGCGAGTTCTTTTCTCTCTTTGTCCGAAAGTCTTACTGTGATCGTGCTTGTCATACGACACGTCCTACAGTCCGTAGTATTTAAGGGATAAAGTCAGATAAGTCCAAACCGGTTCAAGGTTCTTCTGAACCGAAAAACGGTGGGGCCGGTGGGATATGAATCCACCAATATCGTGGGTTCCATCAGGGCTCCAATTTACGATTAACCAAAAGTTCAACGAGCGAAGCTTTGGCAACCCCCGCATACTTAGGGTGGTTCCTCCGCCACCCTTCTTCGTTGCGTACCGCGTCGTACCGCGATGCGTGAGTAGTAGTTGGTGCAGGCTTGTCACGATGTGAAGCGCTGCTATTAGCGCAAAGGAGCTGGTCCCGTTTCCTTGAATGTCATCAGCAACATCCGCAGTTACATTCCACCCATACCATCTGGACTAGGCGGTTCCAATTGAATTTGTACGATATTTTCAGTTTCTTGGCAGCTACGCATATTGAGCCGTACTCCTCCACGGCCTCCAGGATCTCAGCCTCGTCTTCACCAAAGACTCTTCGCCCATTGGCGTTGAGGTAAAGCCCGAAAGCATATTCGAGTCTCCTCTTTCTGACGCTCAACAGTCTCTCTCGGTTTGTTCGGAAACCTCTCCAAAGTTATCGGACAAGAAAGACCTTCTCGGTTCCTAGAATAGCCTAGTTGATTTGCCTGACTCTAATCGGTAATGATGGTCTGATTGTGCTGAGTCTTCAGGGTATTGCGTCGTGAAGATTACATCAATTTTTGCTTTCGCAGCCAAATTCCTGAAGGCATCAACGAAGTCTCTATGATTATCGATATTTGAGAGCGCCTCATCAACTAGAATTAATTCTGGTTTCGAGATGAGTGATGTGGCCAAAGCTACTCTTTCTCTCATGCCCAGACTTAGTTTCCTTACTTTCCCGTCAAAGCTTATCCCAAGGCTTGTTTTGACTTCCGTTATGTAACCATGTTCCACGTTGAGCCCTTTTCTCTTAGCACCCCAGACCAGGTGCCGGTCAACGTCAAGATGTGGGATGCATGAGTCCGGCGTGATGATGGACACTTGCCTCTGCTCGATCGGTAGGTTCGTGATGCTCTTAGAGTTGAGCGTGACGTGGCCCTCGTCGAGAGTTAGTATTCCACCGATCAGGTTGAGAAGGGTGGTTTTTCCGGAACCGTTCTTGCCTGTGAGGCAGATGAAGTGCTCATCGGAGACGTTTGCGTCGAGAGAGAAGTTTCCGAGTTTCTTCTTCACTTCTGCCTCGATCATCGATCGTTCGCCTTCTATTCATGTTTTCTGATTGGTTGGGTCAGCGTTTCACAAGCCTGAGGAGGATCATCATTGCAATTGATACCAGGATCATCACTGCTGAGGCTGTCACTGCCGGCCCTAAGCCGTAGTAGGTGTAGTATTGAAAGATAAGGACGGGTGCGGGATTAACGCCATAGAAAGGTTGCTGTAAAACATAATACGCGACTATTGCGATTGAACCGAACTCACTCATGGCCCTACTCATCGAGATCAGGGACGCGCTGAGTATTCCTCTTCCAGAGTTAGGCAAAACAACCGAAACGAATGTTCGGAATTTTGACGCCCCCAACCCAAATGCGTAGTTTTCATAGGCCATATTCATAGATTGGAAGAATGGCTGCATAGATTTGATGTAAATCGGGGCTGAAACTATTGTGAGCGCGGTGATGAGACCGAGAAATGTATTGAAAAAGTTGATTCCGATGGAGAGAAGAAACCTGCCGAAAGGCGTTAGAGGGCTTACGATGACTAAGATTGCAATACCAATTATTGGGTGTGGGATTGAAGCGGGTATGTCGGATAACGTTTCTCCGAAGCTGTTTTTGTTTCTGGCGAAATAGTACGCTAGGGGAGTGAAGAGTGCAACTGAGAGGGTTGCGGCAATTGCGGAGGATATGAGTGTTAGTTCTATGGCTCTGAACACTTCGTAGCCGTACCCTAGCGGGTCTCTGAGAGGGCCGAAGCCCTCGTAGAGGAGCAAGATTACGGGAATTACGAGTAGGGCTAGTGACAGAAATGAGATTAGTTTGAGCCAATTCAAGTCTGTCAGATGGATCCGCTATCCTGAATTGGGCCCGCTGGGTTGAAGATATCCCTGCGGGACAAGTTGTTGAAGCGGCTGTGGAACAGTGGTATCGTTGTACAGCCTTGCCGGCGTTATCGGAATTAGCCCGTATGAGGGTAATAGGGTTGGCGCGTTCTTTACTACGAAGACGACAAACTGTAAGGAATCAGTTGTATCTGTGCTGTCGACGGGGACGGTAATCCAGAGGGTGATTACTTCGCCTGTCTCTACTCCGGTAGCTATCATGTATGAGAACTGAGAGTAGAACGAGGAATATTTGGGGTCGCCGAGGTTCACTTGGCCGGGTAGTTGTAGGTAGTTGAGTTTATGTGCGATTGCGGCGGATTTGTAGATCCAGAGGAACTGAATCTGCCCGGTCTCTAACGGGGCTATGAGGTCGGCAGCGCTTGCAGCTGTCACATTTCCGTTATTTGAGATCAATCTGTTTTCAAAGAAGCTGGAGTTGTTGGCGTAAGCTTGTCCAGCAGCTTCTAACACGATCCACCCCGTGTAACCGGAGGGATCTGCGTTCGGGTTCCCAGTTCCAACTTTATCTGAACCCGAAGTAATCATAGAGAAGAAGTTGTCCCAGGCTTGCGTTGTGTTTGAGGCAGCGGCGGAATTGTATGCGGCGACCGTCGCATTTGCCGCAGGGTTTTGAAGGGTCACATTTGAGTATGCGAGAGTCATTTGATCGGCCGCGAATGCGATGGCCCACCCTGCAGATTCGTTTCCTAGGTGTGAGGCGGTTACTGCATCATGGGAGACTGATATGAACACGCTGACGGGATTACCTTCCGATATTTCTCGTGCAAGCAGTAGTGACCCTCCCGACTTCGGTGGAGCCATCATGATTCCAGTACTACTGGTAAAGAACCGTAGATTCAATGACGTAAGAATCTGCGGAGTAGAGGATTAGCGGCGAGGAGGGGGCGGTTGTTGAAGACATCTCGGTCGAAGGGACAATGGTTGATGACATCGAGCTGGGGCTGGTGGAGCTAGTTGAGTAGTAGTAATATGCGGCTCCGCCGGCACCAATTACGATTAGGATGATTACAACTGCAGCGACTAAACGTAAATTCTTCTTACTTGTTGGTGCTGACACTTGTCCAGCCTTCTATCGGTGATTCGCCTAGACTGCCTGCCTGGACCTATAAGTCTTGGTAAGCATCTGCGCTTACATTCAGCAGCACGGAAGCACAATCGATATGAATCGGCAACCATAACAATAATGCGCATAGGGCAAGGCAGTTGACAAGACTAAGGCCCCCCAGTACGACATTAACCCAGAGGCAGTGGCGCGTCGTGAGGCTTCGTTCGACGGGGCTGACTCAGGCTCAGGTGGCGAAAAAGCTTCGGACAACACGTGAAAATGTGACTATACTTGAGCGTAGGGCAAATGAGAACCTCAAGGCAGCCAAGGCAACGATAGCTGCTATGGAGGGATTATCGGGTTCGAGAGAACTCGTTATTCCGAGCGGTGTAAGCGTCTTTGAAGCCGCGTCAATGATCTTACGTAGAGCTGACGTGCTTCGAACCAAGGTGAAAATGAACGCCGACGCAATTCTCGCCACACTACGGGCTAGACATAAGGGAAGAATTCGAGGGCATCACCTTATCGTAGCAATCAGAGTCAAGATTGAACCCGACGGCTCGCTCAAATTGAAATGAGCTTATGGTACCGTGTGGTACCAGCATACCCACACACAAATTACTACGAACTACGACGGTTTAAATTACCATCGAGCGGCTCCATAAGAAAGGGCCAGGGAAAGATGATTAAACATGAAAGTACGGTCTAGTCCACGCCCAAAATGACGTTTGATGCTTTGATTATCGCGTAGACGTCTTTTTCATTATGCTCAGATTCTCGACTGAAGTCTTAGTGATGACTGAGGTTATTTCGAATCCACCTGGCAGTTGCACTACGACCTCGGAGTTGACGGCGCCCTGTTTGACGCTCTTGACCTTACCCTTCAGAACGTTCCGTGCACCTAGTTTCACACACTCACCTCCATCAAACATGGTGATACAATGTATGTTCGCAACAAGCGTCTGGCATTATGGATTAGCCTTTTAACCGTATACAAGTCGGACAACAGACAATTTGTTTTGACGGATCGAAGCGAAACCGTCCGCCTGACGGCCCAGACCCCAGCACAATCACGTCATACTCTTGCAGAGACACACAGATCCCGATAACTACCCTAGAACATGTCATTAAGACTACTTGTGAATGAACAAGTGCAACTCCGTAGTATGCCTCGACAAAACAGACCCCCACCATCGCTACACACGCATGGATTAACAGAAGATCGGAATTTGAACACGCAAATCATGGAACTAATGAGTCTTTCAAGTGAGGAAGAGGATAGCGGGTCGGAGAGTGGCGCCGCAATCCTTTTTTCGTTATTGAATACGCCTTGGACAGGCGGGTTTGGCGGTTATTCTTCGCCTACCATGTCTCGACGGCTAAACAGGGAATCTTCTGGAAATGTCCCAAGTCACGAGTGAGCATCGTTTGGCCATAAGCAAGAGCGATGGCTCCAATCATGAGGTCAAAATCCCCGATCAGTGTGCCCTTAGATTCTAACTCGCGCCTTACTCTACCAAATCTTTCGCATGCTTGAGTTGAGAATTCAAGCAACTCCATACGTGACGCAAATTCATTCACCCTCTTGATTTCAATATCTCTACCTATCGACTCGGCTTGGTTTCCTGTTCATGCAGGCCGCGGCCAAAGATGGTTTTCGACTGGTGGGCTTCACTAGGATCCTTGTGAAGCTTGGTTGACGGCTAACGTACTCTGCCTAGGTAAAGCATCATAAGGCCAAGCGGCGAAATGTCGAAATGTTTGGACATACCCTTGCGCCCGCGCGAGGCCTTACGTAGGGCATCAGGTTTTCCACGGGTAACTTCGGATTCACCTTCGAAAAAGTTATGACTGTGCACTCATTTTCTAGGCGAAGATGTGTTGCTACTGGACTCTCCGCGCGAGAAGCCCAGAGACAACTCAAATAACTGGATGAGACAGATTCGCGTAGTGTAAAGAGCTCCGCTCGTTATGGATTTGTTGAGTTTCATTGTTACGACTGTCCTCGTAACAGCTTCTGGCGCGCTTGCTCCTGGACCACTATTCTTTGGGCTGCTCGTGCGTGGTTCTAAGGAGGGAGCCCGCGCGGGTTTTTCGGCTGCTATAGGCCATACTATGGTAGAGTTCCCCTTAGTCCTGGCTCTGGCAGCAGGCCTGCTGACTGCTGCTAGCCAACCAGTAATCAAAGGCATAATCGGCGTCGTGGGAGGCGTAGGGTTGATTGTTTTCGGTTTACTGCAGATCTATCAAACGGTCAAGAGCAAACCTGAGGCCACCAAGACGTCAAACGCGAAAAAATTACCTGCAAGTTCCCTCGTCTTAGGCCTCGCGCTAACCGGCCTCAATCCCTACTTCATCCTCTGGTGGTTAACGATAGGTTCAGTGCTCATAGTCCAAGCCTTAGCCTTCGCCGCAATCGTTGGCGTACTGATAATGTATCTCTCACATGTGTGGATGGATTACGCATTCCTGACGAGCATCACTCACTTAGGAAAGAAAGGCAAAGCAATAATTGGTTCACGATACTACAAACTTTTCCTCGTTTCTTTCGGTTTAATTTTAATCTACTACGGAATAACTTTCGCGATAAACGCGGTTGGCCTCTAAAGGCCTTCTCGGCTCGCTTCATTGTTGAGGGCCGCGGACAAACCACTCTGTTTGGTTGCCAATGCGACTCTTCCAGTTCTGTTTTTTTGCCTAAATTAGAAACAGGGGCTTCAGCGAATGCTTTTGGCAGAGATTAGCAGTGAAGATAGTAGGATGGGGGTGGATCAGCAGATGGACAAGAGGGATAGGGAAGAAATAGCGAGAATCGTAAATCAACAGATAAGGAAAGCTCTTCTGCAGGGCGGTTTGATCAGCAACAAAATGGACGAAATCCACGCAGTCATTTGGAAAGATGTGCAGCCAGTCAAAGCCGACATAAAGAAACTGAGAGAAGACTTGGACAAGCACTTCGAGCGACACCTACGAGCTTTGGAAAGACGAAAACGAGCGAAAGCATAATGACACTGCAGTCAGCATAGAGCATAGATCAACAAGATGACCGACCAAAAAACAATGGACAAACGCCGGACCAATTGAAAATAGATCACCGAAGAGAGAAATACAACTGGAAGTTTTTGCTTAAGACAACTACATATTACAACACAAAGCCCTAGAGTACAGGACACCTGCCTCGGTAGCGGGAATAGAAGTTCTAGGAGAAGACCATAATCCAAACCGCAAGCCGTGTTCCTAAAAGTAAGAGCCAAACGGAAAAAAGGGATGCCGCATGAACATAACAGAGTCCAACGTTCATTCAACGAAGGTAGCAAAATGACTAGGGTTCACTCATCAGCATCTGCGATGGTATGGGAGGGGCTGTTCCTTCTTGTTTTCATCATTAGCATCGTTGGTATCGGTGCTTTGACGGATTACCATGTGAGGTACCCATCACCCGATTTCTACGCGATCAGTGGTGGATCGGGTGAGCTTTGGCTAACCTTGATTGCAATACTGGGCTTGGGAGGATTTATCATAGTCTTCTATGACGAGCAGATGAACAAGAAGGAACGGCTTCGTGAACAAAGAGAGAACCCGCCATGACTTCAAACCTTGAATTTGCCATGTCTCCTCGTCCTTGCTACACCATGTCCCGAAATTTGACAGATTGAGGTTCTAGGCGAGGATAAGTGGCGTACTATAATCGAGAATGCGACGAGAAATAGGATGAAACATGAATGAAGAGTATTTGGGAACAGAGAGACAGAAGATTTTCGAAAATCGTAATCGGCCTCTTTTTCGTAGGGCTTGTGTGTATAATTGTGAAACTTCTTTTGTTCAGCTCCAGCGACATTGGCCTCAATTACCTTGCAGCTTTCCTTTTTTTCATAGGTCTGGTCATCTGGTTTAACCGCTTGGACGATAGCGATTCAAAAACAACGGACGAAGCGCAGGCCAATTGAAAATAGTTCATTCCAGAGAGAGATGTAACTCGGGAGCTTTTGCTTAACCGGCATCTTTTGGCAAGACAATTGAAATTGTTAGCAGGATGATGAAGGGGACAGATGGTTAACCTTAATCCAGAATGCTAGTGAGAATTTACACGAAGAAGAATGTCAGGAGTCTTTGAGTGCGTGAAGTGCGGGATAATCGCGCCCGTAAAGGTTTGTCCGAATTGCAGTATCGGCACTGTTTGGAAGCAGGCAATGGCTACGGGAAGTTTTGGTATGAAAATGTGACTAGCCTTGAACTATAAGAAGAATCTATGGTTTGATGCTTTGATTATCATTCTCTCTGTAGCTGCACCTCTCTTAGGGTTGCTAATCACTCCTACTCTAGCCGCAGTTTTGGGAATAGCAGTTGGTCTATTCAACTGGTTCTTAGCTCCATACGCTAAGCTTCGCGTCCTCCAAATTATGGAGAGAACACCGTAGCTGTGTCATCAAAGAACAAGCATAACGAAAACGTAACCAAAAAATAACTGACATAGAGCAAGCCAATAGAGAACAGTTCGTTCCGGAGAGAAAATGAATAACGAAGAAAAGAAGTTGTTTTAGTGCAATTATGGATGCTCTGACTGGGCGGTCCCCTCTCTTGTTCTTGACTTCAAGGTAATCCATCCCGTAAGCAGCGCAAGAGTCCCGATGACGATTATTGCTAGCAGGGTAAATGCTCTAGGAGACAGACCGACTGCTTCTGAAGCGGAGATATGGCTGGTTAAAGTTTGCGTGGTTGTATAGGTAGTCAGTGACGCGACGGAAGATGTTATCGTGTACGGAACAGGGGTGAGGGTATAGTTCGTTACGAAAGCAACTAAGATAGATGCCTGTGGGAGCGTAACGTTAACCGTTGAACAACAGTAATTGGAAGTAAGCGTTTCAGTGTAGGCGTAATACCAAGACCACTTGGACTCTGTTGTTGTTTGAAGTACGGTTACGGGCGAGTAACCGAGACTTGTGAGCGCTAAGGCTGCAGCTATGAGAAGCAACGCAGAGATCATAATCCTAGAGTTCAAGGCGTTTGAGGATCGTTAGATTTGCTCTTAAGACTTGCCAGATTACGCAACTACGTAAGGAAGATTCACCAAACGCTTGCTCTTGAATCAACGCCCAACAGAACTAGTCCATTCTAAAACGCATTTGATTTGATCCGCCTTGCATGTTGAACTGAAGTAACTAAGGCCGCAGTTTTGTATCCAAGTGCCAATGCTTCTGATAACTGTCCAATGCCGCGAATAATGTCATCATGGCTGCTTTTTATTTCAATGGCAATCCTTTCGCGTTCATTTTCTGCTTCGCCATCAATTACACTGTTCCCTACTCTGACGCCCTTCATGTTCACCTTGTAGCCTTGCGTTCGGAAATGGCGTTGAATGGCCCATCTAAGCCAGCGTTCGTTTGTCATCTTACTTTCTCTTGCGGAATAGCATGTAGCCTTCGGGGGTTGTAACGACGTGTTGATAACCTGCTTATGTGTGTCTTGCACTAAACTGTTAGGTCGACACCCAAACGCCGACTCCAAATTTACGATCCCGCGCCGGTAGGACCGTGCGTACGACGACGGTTGTTCTGGTATTTCGAGGAACGGCTTATACGGATGTATCCTATCCCCTCGGTGGGGATATCCTCAATGTCATCGAATAAGAGGGCTGAGGTAACAAAGAGGATCGCAAGGATACACGGCCATGTTCACGGGATTCTACAAATGCTGGAGCGGGGCAGATCCTATTCCGAAATAGTTCAGCAGATCTCGGCGGTGAAGGCTGGGCTGGACAGTGCGGTGCAGGTAATTGTTGAAGATTTAGTTGAAGATTGCGTTGCGAAGTCGGGTAAATACAAGTCCGTCAATGGGCCTGTTCTCGAACTGAAAGAAGTCATCGCAAGAAGCAGGTAAGCTACCGAACGTCGATTACTATGAAGGAAGAAGAACCCCAGACTACCGTCTCGGGTCTCAAGGCAGAAAAGACCGGGGAACTGGCCAGACTTGGGATTATGGGACTAGCTGCGCTCGTCAGCTACTCAGGAGCCTGGCGGCATTTTCTACCTTTCGACCTCATAGCGATAGCGGCCACCCTGATCGGCGGCTACCCGATCTTCAAGGAAACCATCCTAAGCCTCAGGCGGAAACACATCAATATGGAAGTGTCGATGACCGTTGCCATCGCAGCTTCCCTCCTCTTAGGCCAGTTTACACCCGCCGTCGTGATAGCGTTCTTTGTCATACTGGCCGAGTTCATTGAGGGGTATGCGGTTGACAAAGGCAGGGCTACGGTAGTCCAACTCGAAAAGTCAACTCCGAAGAGAGCGCTCACTAGGAGAAACGGCACCGAAGCCGAAGTTGACACGCAAGCACTTGTTCCAAACGAAGTAGTGATTGTGAGAGACGGCGAGCGAATACCTGTCGACGGGACGATTGTCAAGGGATCAGCGTACGTGAATCAGGCCTCGATAACTGGTGAAGCAGTGGCGACGGAGAAGACCGCCGGCGACAGCGTGTATGCGGGCAGCGTGAATGAATCGGGGTTGATTGAAGTCCGCACGGAAAGAGTTGGCAGCGAAACGGTGTTCGGCAAGATAATCAAGCTCGTAGAAGAGGCTGAACACAGGAAAGCTCCTATTCAGAAGATTTCTGACAGGTTGGCTGCGTGGCTGGTTGAATTTGCCATCGGCTTTTCCCTCATCACTTTTCTTCTGACTCGAAATGCAATCTCAGCATTATCGGTCGTCGTTGTCGCTGGCGCCTGCGGCGTCGCAGCCGGAACCCCCCTTGCCATCGTCGCAACAATGGGGAAAGCGTCGAAAAGAGGCGTTATCGTGAAGGGAGGCATGTATGTCGAGGAGATGAGCAGGATTGATACCGTCGTCATCGACAAGACTGGCACGCTCACTTTCGGCGAACCCGTCGTCACTGACCTTGTGACCATGGATGGGTGCAAGGAGGAGGAACTCCTCTCCTATGCGGCGTTGGCCGAGAAACACTCCACCCACCCTATAGCCCGCTCCATCATGAGGAAGGCGGAAGAATTGCACATAGACTCCCCCGAGCATTCGACATTCAGCTACCTGCCAGGCAAAGGAGTCACCGTGAAGTACGACGGGCAGCAGGTGCTCGCAGGCAACGCCTCGCTAATGTCCGAAAACGGTGTGGAATTGTCTGAGAAGACACGTGCCTCGCTCGCGGATTTTGCTTCACATGGCAGCACAACCGTACTTGTTGCCCACGGGAAGGAAATCTGCGGAGTGATCTTGGTCGAAGACAAGGTAAGAGAGGAGAGCAGGAAAGCAATCGCAGACTTGAAGCGCATGAGTATCAAAACCATAATGCTCACAGGAGACAACGAGAGCGCAGCGAAAACCGTAGGAGCGAAAGTTGGTGTGGATGAGGTGTTCGCGCAATTACTGCCGGCAGATAAGGTTAGGAAAATAGAGGAGCTGGTTGCGCACGGCCACAAGATCGCCATGGTGGGCGACGGAATAAACGATGCCCCTGCGCTCGCTCATGCCAATGTCGGAATCAGCATGGGAACAGGCACAGATGTGGCGATCGAGGAGGCGGATATTGTTCTGATGACGAACGACCTGCGAAAGATTGCTGACATCATCCGCATGAGCAAGGGCGCATACAGGACGATAATGCAAAACTTCTATGGAACAATCAGCGTTGACGGCCTCGGAGTCATCCTCGCATTCTTAGGCTTCCTGAACCCTTTGCTCGCAGCCTTAATCCATGTAGTCTCAGAGTTTGTCTTCATAATGAATTCCGCGAGACTGATCAGGTGAGCGAGAATTGATTGGCAGAGAGCCTAGGGCCAACCTGTCGGTGAGCTCTATGCTTGTTTTCCTCTAACACAGCAGCATGAAAATATCGTGATGCGATGAGAAAGGGGTAACTTGGCGGGCGAGCTCAAAGCATAGCATGAGCATTGCGCTTAAGTGCGTCTTCGATTCCGTTCTTTACCTCGAACGCTTTCACCGTAGGCGCCGGCGGTTTGATGGTGATCCTGTTAGTGACTCCCGAAATCCCTAGCATGTGACGTACGGCATCCTCCGCATACACTTTTTGGTACCACCAGTCCACATCGCGACTCAGAGTGATCCAACCGTTCTGCACCATCACCTCGACGCGGTCACGCGGTACCCAAACATTCCAGTTGAGAACGTTTGTCGCCGACTGTGCAGTATCTTCGTCGCTGCGCTTGTAAGGGTCAGGCAGTTTGACCTTGATCTCTTCAGCCACTGTCTTGACGCCGTAAACCCGCTTGGCAGCGCGCTCGGCAGCCCACCTCTTGGCGTAACTGTCAACGTCGCCGCTTAGCGTCACCACTCCATCCTTGACAGCAACACCAATCTCCGCCGCACGAATGGTCGGCTCCCACTTGAGCTCAGTCATAACATCTCGTTGCAATTCTGAATCCGTCTTCACAACAATCCACCTCTCACATCGCGCTCTATATGTAATACTGGTCTCGCTCAATTCGTTTTCGGGAACAGGTTTTCGTGTGTGTATCTCCTGGTGCGCGCACACACACACTGAACGTGACTCCTATTTGATCAGGCCACACTGTTTCCTGAACTTCTCCACAAGTTCCAGGTATCGGGGATCGGCCCTTGCCTTGGCGAAGAGGGGCGAGTACATCACCGTTGAGGCAGTTATTGCATGTGCTTCGAGTGCCTTGTTCATGTACTCGAAGTAGGCGTCGAGGTCTCCGAGGGCATGGTAGACGTACGCGATGAAGTTGAAGCCTACCGGACCCATCTTGGCGTCCTCGATCTTCCTGACTGCGAGGAGCGCCTTCTCCCTGTCGCCCTCCATGGCCGCGATGACCCCGCCCATCCAGGTGACCCGAGGAGTGGTGGGATCGAGCTTCTCCAACTTCGCAAGCAACTCCTTAGCCTTCTCAAGGTCCCCCTTGGCTATGTAGTACTCCGTCATACCCCTGTACGCGAACGCCGGGGCCAGCTGCCCAGTCTTCTTCCAGAACTCCAGCGCATCCTGCTCCCTCCCCGTATTGAGGTATGCCAAGCCGACCCGGTTGATGAAGTCGGGTCTGATGGGGTCCAAGCGGTAAGCTGCCTCGATCTGCCTCACCATCTCTTCTGACTCACCCTTGGCTGCCGCCAGCTCGGACAGGTTCCAGTAGGGGTCTGGGAGGTTAGGGTTGAGTTCCAGCGCCCTTCTAGCCTCCGCTTCAGAACCGACCACATCGTCCTCGCTGAAGAGCAGGTTCGAGAGCATCGAGTGGACCTCCGGGGAGTTCGGGTCGAGGTTGAGGGCGCGCTCGAGTAGTCGCCTCACAGTCGTGACGGAGACGTCACTGGGCTCGCTTCCTTTGTCGCCAAGGAATTGGTGGCATTCTGCCTGGCCCACGTAGGCTCTCGCGAATCCGGCGTCCAGCTCCATGGCCTTCTCGAAGAGAGCTATGGCCTGCTTAAGTGACGCCTCGGTCTGCTCTCTCAACAGTTCCCTTCCCTGCAGGAAGTAGGTGTACGCCTCCGTGTTCTCAGTAGCCTCCACAATCTCAAGCGGATAAGACGAAACGAAGAAAGAGAAGAAAAACGACTACAGCTCACAATTAAAGCGAAGGGTTGCGTCTGTTTCGAAGTACATGTGGAGGTTTGCTTAGCTTACCCTGCGTCTCCCCTTTGTTGCTGTCGCTCGCCATTTTCTCTCATCACTCTTGCTCCTCGAGCCGTCTCCTCGCGAGAGGGTGAATGAATCACGGCATTGATCTGAGCAGAAGACATATCCCTTGAATTCGATAAGGCTCTCGACTCTCTTACCGCAGTTCGAACAATACTTCCTATGGGCTTCATTGGCTGTCTCGCTCACCGTTTTCCACACTCATTCTCATTGCTACTCGTCATACTATTAGTCTCAAGAGATAGAAGCTTTCGGAATCACTCCTCTGCGCCCTGTCTTTCCGCACTGTAGAATTCCAAGTAACGGCAGTTCATACAAACGAAGACCTCTACTGCGAGACTAGCATTGACGTCAACGCCACGATCATGTCGCAGCCTTGGTATCGCGTGAAAGGGTTTTGTCTCACTCATGGGGTCATTGCACTTGGGGCAGATTTTGGCCTTGACTTTCGAATCTTTTCCGCTCAAACTCGCCACATGAATCTCACATGTTTCATTTAGTAATGAAGATGATTCTTACGGCTAGCCAAGTACGATTCCCGGTACGGTCAGGGTCGTGCGAGACGAGTTTGGGCGGATTTTGTCCGGTTTGTTGGTTCGTGGAGGTCAACGGAAGACTCTTTATATGAGTTACCTTAGGTAACAGGTTTAATGATCGAACATGTCCGCACAAGGAATGCAAGTAATGATTCTGAGAGAAGGTTCCCAACGTACTACAGGGAAAGATGCTCAGCGAAACAACATACTCGCCGCGAAAGTCATCACTGAAACCATCAAGACCACACTCGGCCCGCAAGGCATGGACAAAATGCTGGTCAGTGGCATGGGTGACGTCGTGATAACAAACGACGGCGCAACAATAATGAAGGAACTAGATGTTCAACACCCGGCCGCCAAGATGCTGGTTGAAGTAGCGAAGAGCCAAGACAGTGAAGTGGGCGACGGTACAACCACCGTCGTCGTGCTCGCCGGCGAACTCTTGACTAGGGCTGAGAAGCTTCTCGACCAAGAAGTCCACCCGACCGTTATCGTTCAAGGATACAAGAAGGCTTCCGAGAAGGCCCTAGAGATCCTCCAAAACCTATCAATTGAGATCAAACCTGACGACGAAAAGACACTCAGACTCGTTGCAATGACATCAATGGGCACAAAGGCAACTGTAGGAACGAGTGACCATCTCGGAACCCTAGCAATGAAAGCCGTCCGCCAGATCATGGACGAGAGAGATGGCAAGATTACAGCGGACATAGACCGCATCAAGGTCTTGAAGAAAAAAGGCGAGAGTATGGAGCAAAGCGAACTTATCAAGGGCATCGTTGTGGACAAGGAAATCGCTCATTCACAAATGCCGAAACATGTAACAAACGCGAAGATCGCTCTACTCAACGCGAAACTCGAGATTGAAAAGACTGAGTTCGACGCGAAAATTAACATTAATTCCCCGGACCAGATGAAAGGTTTCCTCGACGAAGAAGAATCGATGCTACGCGAAATGACGGAAAATGTTGCGAAGAGCGGGGCTAACGTAATTTTCTGTGAGAAGGGCATCGACGACATGGCCCTACACTTCCTCGCTAAGAAGAACATTACCGCGATCAAGAACGTCAGCAGTGGTGACATGGAAAAACTCGCCAAAGCCACCGGTGGAACCATACAAGCCACGACGAAGGACATCCCCGCTAAAGGACTTGGAGAAGCAAGACTCGTCGAAGAAGTCAAAATTGGAGACGACAAGCTCGTCTACGTTCGCGAATGCAAAGACCCACACGCGGTTACCGTAATGCTAAGGGGCGGTTCCGACCATGTTGTAGACGAAGCTGAACGCTCCTTCCACGACGCCATCTGCGTAGTCCGAAACGCCCTAGAGGACGGTAAGATTGTCGCTGGCGGAGGATCCCCAGAAGCTGAAACAGCGAAGCAACTCCGCGACTACGCCCTGAAAGTGGGAGGCCGCGAGCAACTGGCCATAGAGGCTTATGCCGAAGCACTCGAAGCCATCCCCCTCACGATAGCTGAAAACAGCGGACTTGACCCAATCGACATAATGGTTGAACTCAGGTCAAAACACGCCGACCCAGAAAACAAGTGGTTTGGGGTTCAGGTCAAGACGGGCAAGATCGCCGACATGCTCACCGATAACATAGTGGAGCCGCTCAGAGTAAAGCAGCAAGCCGTCAAATCCGCAACAGAAGCCGCTTGCATGCTCCTGCGGATAGATGACGTCCTATCGTCAAAAGGAGGGAAGGAAGGCGGTCCTCCTGGTGGTCCGGGTGGAATGCCGGGAGGCGGAATGCCCCCAGGGATGATGTAACTCCCTTACTTTGAAAAACCGATTCTATCCACCAAAAGCTGTCAACCGTAGACGATCCGTTACCTAGCGTAAGGTAACGTCCTCGTCTGCTCAGGTCGTCCCGTTACCTAGGAAGCAGAGCTGCAATGATTTGATAGGGTGCGGTAGGCTTGAAACAAATCGGCAAGGGACTTAAAACCGAGTATGCGTTCTCATTTCTCAAACGATTTGGCTAGGCTGTCTGCGAATTCCAAACTCCATTATCGCGATCATGGCACCGTTATAGCCACACACTTTTCTGCAGTGGAACAGAGTGTACTGGATTTGTGAGGCGCCGGGGTGGGATTTTCACCTCGTGGGTTCGAACAACCCCCTGTAACGTCGGGGAATGCGACTTCTACGAAAGCCTCGCCGATCGATTCATCCCCAACGATTTTTGATTGGGGATGCTGCCACCGCCACTGACTCGGAAGGGAGTGGACGTTCGGAGTAATCGACAAAATTTGAGGCGTTTGGGAAGAAATGTACAATCGAGTTGAACGAGGCTGAATGAGCCCTCCATTTCGTCTGAATCATTTTAAGAACCCTGAGAGGCAAAAAATCGCTCAAAAAGAGCGGGAAAACACCGCTAGACTTGCAAAAAGTGGCATCGAACCCGACGATATGGTGGGGCCGGTGGGACCCATGCCCAACTGGGTTAACGTCCGATTCTGTTGAAAGTGCTTAGAAGCTTCTGTATTATCTTGCGATGGTTCAATTTTAGATGCCCGCACCTGCAGTATCACACACACTTCAATCCTCAGGCATGTCGAGGTCAGGTCAGCGGGATCTAATGATTTTGTTGCAAGTCTTGGAATGGCGAACTATGTATTGTCCCAGAGCCCAACCCTAAACTTTCCCAATCTGACGCCGTAGAGTGCTCTCATCCTAGCTGAATTGTTTTTCCCGGTCAACGACTTGATCATTGCTCTACCGTACGATTCTATGGGCCCCTGATAGGCCGCTTCCTTGATCCACCCGATCTCCAATTTTGTCAGTCCACTGCACCTCACGAGTATGCCCCCCTCCGGATTCTTTTGCTCCGCATCCGCCAAGAGGGCGTGAAAGGAGGACCGGTCGAGAGCCAAGATCTCATGCGCCACTGAGATATCGGGATTTGATTCCCAATAAGCGTAACCCGAAACCACCCCGCATCTCCGGGCTACTCTCAACTTCTCTTTTGGGTTGATGTAGAGACCAATCGTATGATTCCTAGCCTTCATGAAGTTATTCGGCCTATGAATAAACCCGTAACTGCCATGCACCGCGTCCCGGAAGACTCGGTCAATTTGCGAAAGGTCCTCGTCCGAGTAGGGACGGATGTTGATCTCGGACTGTGCAGACATCCTAGGTTGGTTGGGGTATTTCATGGCAACGGTTGACCTAGCGAGTTCAACGTAGCCAAGCCGTTCGTATAACATCATAGCCCCCAGGGTCCGAGAACTGGTTAGGACGCTATGCTCTAAACGATGCTCTCTGAAGTATTTGTGCGAAGCATTCATGACTGCGGTCATCGCCCCTCGCCTCGCAAAGCTGGGATGAGTACCCACAGCATTTACTCCGCCTACGTCC
>CAZHKA010000043.1:0-7158 GCA_964533505.1 uncultured Candidatus Bathyarchaeia archaeon
GGTCGCTCAGTCGTAGCCCATTCACCACACGAGTCTTCCTTGACTCAGCGGGGAAGCGGGCTTGGCCGGCCACACATTCATTTTCGAGAAATTAGCTACAAGAACGCTTCGTGGCGTCGAGAATTTTCATGTCGACACCAACCCCGTCATCCTACAGCACGCGCTATGGATGCAACGCGAAGGCAGGCTACAAGAACAGCAGAATCAAATCAGCCATCAAAACCCTCAAAGCCGTAGCAAACCAGTGCAACATTAGTAATCCAGTGGAACTGAAAACCTACCTAGCCACCGCAGCCTACACCCAAAACCGCAAACACAAAATCATCACCGACGCCGACCGACTCTACAAACAAATAGGAATCAAGTGGGAGCGTCCCCGATGCGGGCCGGTGGAAATGCCAACATTCCTCCCCACCGAAGAAGAGATCAATCAATTGATCGGCGGACTCGGCCCAAAGCTTGCTGCATTCATGATGACCGTAAAAGACACATACGCCCGAGCCGGCGAAATCTTCAACCTGAAATGGACAGATTTCGACCCGAACACCAACACCGTCAACATAACTCCCGAAAAAGGCTCCAACCCACGCCGCATCAAACTGAAGACCAGAACCGTAGCTGCACTCCTAGCTCGCCCAAGAACATACTTGCACATATTCCGTTCCGACCAAGTGGCAGACATCGAAGAAGCCTATGACGATCTCTACCGCAACTTCGCAAAACATCGCGCCAAAATCGCTTCGACTAGGAAATCCGCGCATCCGCCGAATCTCATTCAAAACCATACGCCACTACGGCGGCACACTCGATTACGCCAGAACGAAGGACTTGCTCTACGTCAAAGAACGACTTGGCCACCGCAGCCTGTCATCATCTCTTAGGCGGGGCCGTGTGGCTTGGTGCATTAATCGCTGCCTTGACCATCGGACCGGCAGTCCAGTTCGCATTCAAAACCCTGAGGGTAAAACAAGGCCACGCGTACACGCAGAAAAGCTCGACGCGATCAAAAGCGAACCAAATCTGACCGCCTTCCAACACGATCTTGCAAATCGAGAATCGGGTTGTTCAAATTCAACCGACCGTAAAGTCGAACCACGTTATCGCTACCTTACTCATAGTTACCAGTAAACCGGGGCCAAAATCCTACTCCACCATTTTAGTAGGACACGATTTTCTTCCCGTATGGACTGGCATGCGCTTTCTTCATCTTACTTGTCGAATACGCCCATGGCATCGTTTGAGTATTGTGAACGGCTGCAATTCGTCCTTTGCGGTCGATGGCTAGGAGACCTGCGTCTCCTTTTAACCGTCTTGACGCGTCTTGAACACCGATCGTTGCGGCTCTTGGGGCTGGCAGACCGCGTTCCATCAACGAGCATGTTGCTTTGGAGAGGACCAAACGAACAGCGATCTCCCCCCATCCGGTTGCCGTTGCTGCTCCCGAGCGGTTGTCCGCGTAAACCCCGCATCCGATTTGCGGAGTATCGCCGATTCGACCAGGCAGTTTCAACATTACGCCTCCCGTGGAGGAGGCTGCCGCGAAGTTGCCCCTATTATCCACCGCTAGAGCACCCACAGTGTCGCTGCAACCCACTTCAGGATGTTCACGTAGCAGTTTGGGGTTGTTCCTCCACCATTTTAGCTTCGTACCCGTGTCTTTCTTGAGTTCGATGAAGAGTTTTCGCCTTGCGGCGGTTACTGGATCCATTCTGGGCAGTGAGAATGATTTTCCCAGTCTTTCCGCAGATTCTCCCGCAAGTAGAACGTGGTCGGTCTTCTCCATCACCAATCTTGCGAGATGAACTGGGTTTTTCACAGATTGAACCAGAGCGACGGCACCGGCAGATAGATCTCTACCGTCCATTATCCCCGCGTCCATCTGCACGGTCCCATTGACTGTAAACGCTGAGCCCTTGCCCGCGTTGAAGACTGGGTTATCTTCCAACACACAGACTGCCGCTTCCACGGCATCGAGAGCGGACCCGTCGCGTCGAAGGATTTCTGCACCGACCGAGGCAGATTTTGAGACGCCCTTTAGTCCTTGGCCCATGTATTGTTGCCAGAAACCAGCTCCTCCATGCACGACTATCTTGCCCAACATATCCAACTATGCTCCTCTAACCTCATCCAGGGGTGATCGCCTTGCGAACTCGTCGGCGACGGCATCCATTCGAGCGAAGACCGCGCCTGATCGCTTCAGTTGCCTTATGAGTTGTTCGAGCATCAGAATGCGATGGCCTCTTCCTATCACTTGGGGATGAAGTGTGTAGATGATGGTTCCCCACTTTACTGTCTGCTTCATGTATCTGAAATCATCGAACCAGTTGTGCAAGACATCATCAGCTCTAGTAAGTCCGGGTTGCAGGTACGTGGGGTTTCTGACGTATTCGAAGTGCGGCCAGTCGTCGAGAGACCAGCTGGGAGGGAGTTCAATCAGGTTCACAGGATTTCCGAACTTTGCTGGCGCATCGGGCGTAATGACATCGCCAAGTCGGACCCAGTAAGGTAGGTAGTCTCGGGCCATCATGCTGCTGTCGTATTGGAAATCAAGTTTCAGTAACAGCTCTACTGAATTTGTGCTTAGGTCCCAAGCAGGGGAACGATATCCCTTCGGATTGTATCCTGTAAGATGTCGTATCACGTCTCTGCTTCTGACGAGGGTAGCTTCTTCTTTCTCGCGAGGAAGATTAAGGGGCGACTCATGTGCGTATCCGTGGCTAGCTATTTCGTGTCCTTCTTTGTGAATCCGCGAGCATATCTCGGGGAATGATTCGATTGTGTGTCCAGGGACAAACCAGGTAGCTTTGATGCGATATTTGTTGAGTAGGTTCAGTAATCGTTCTGCGGCGAAGGCACCGAACTCCCCTCGCGATATGGGTGTTGGAGTGGTCATGCCTCGTGTAATCCACAAGGATACGGCGTCGAAATCAAAAGTTAAGCAGACCGTGTGTTTTGGCATGAATCGATTCCTGAAACGTGGTTCACCAGTGGAATTGCTTATTTACTTGTCTTCTTGCACTCGCGGTTGAGTCTGAAGAAAGATTTTTGCGGTTGACGAACAAAATCGGCGAAAATGTTTTTCCCGTTTTTCCTTTCACGTTTCAAGCTTGATTGCTAACCATTACTATGACGAGGATAGTGCCTCGATGGCGGGTAATGGTGATGGTAGGTTTAGCTCGTAGTGACATGAGACCTCATGACCCTTCTCTCGTGCAGTTAAGAGCGGCTCCTTCTGGGCGCAACAGTCCGTTGCGTAGGGACATCGTGTTCTAAATCGACAACCAGATGGGATGTCGACGGGGCTTGGGATGTCGCCGCTCAAGAGTTCGTGATTTTTCTTGAGTGAAGGGTTGGGTATAGGTAGAGCCGATATGAGCGCGTGCGTGTACGGGTGTTCGGGCCTGCGATAGATGGTCTTCTTGTCGGCAGTTTCCATGGTCGCGCCCAAGTACATGACTCCGACGTGGTCACTCATGTTTTCTATAACGCTCAAGTTGTGCGAAATGAAAAGGTACGTTAGCTTGAGTTCCTTTTGAAGGTCCGCCAGTAAGTGTAGAATTTGAGCTTGTACGGATACGTCAAGGAATGAGGTTGGTTCGTCTAGAACTATGAGTTCAGGATTTGTCGTTAGGGCTCTTGCGACCGCTATCCTTTGACGTTGGCCACCGCTGAATTCGTGTGGAAACCTGTAGAGGTGATCTTCGTTCAATCCCACTAGCTCGATTAGACGCTTAGCCTTCGCCAACGCTTCCTCTTCCGTTGCTGCAATCTTGTGATATGTCATGGGTTCTGTGAGTGCACTCTTGATGATCTGACGTGGGTCCAATGAAGCATACGGGTCTTGGAAGACGATCCCGAGTTTCGTTCCAGCTCGCGTGGCGGAATCGTCTTTCAACTTCGTTATGTCTTGCCCCCGGAATAATATCTGGCCCGAGGTAGGGGTAAGTAATCCAATGATGCACCTTCCCACCGTCGTTTTTCCCGACCCAGATTCACCGACGAGACCAAAGGTCTCGCCTTCCTTGATTTCTAGGTTGACACCATCAACAGCTTTGACGAATCTCTTTTGCTTGCTGAACAGCCCTCCTCCTTCTACGGGGAACCATTTCCTCAAATCTTTTACTTCAAGTATCGGCTGTGTCATGGTTTTTTTTCTCCATAGAGGTGACAGGCGACGCTGTGCCCCTCTCCCCTCTGAATCAGAGGAGGTTTCTCAATCTTGCATTTCTCGAAGGCGAATGGGCATCGAGGATGAAATCGACAACCAGCAGGTGGGTGAATAAGGTCTGGTACAGAACCTTGGATAGGTTCCAATCCCGCCAAGGGGCGTCCTATTATGGGTACAGCACGCATTAGCCCTTGGGTATATGGATGTAGAGGGTTGGCGAACAGTTCGTTCACTTCGGCAATCTCGACAATGTTGCCAGCGTACATCACCGCTACCCTATCGCAAAGTTCTGCGACCACGCCCAGATCATGAGTAATCAAGAGCGTAGATCCTAGGACTTTATGCTTCAGTTCACGAAGCAGCTCAAGGATCTGCGCTTGTACAGTAACGTCAAGGGCTGTCGTAATCTCGTCTGCAATGAACAGTATGGGATTCCTAGCCAAAGCCATTGCGATCATGCAACGTTGTCTCATCCCTCCCGACAGTTCGTGTGGATACTGCCTGAGGATTCTGTCGGGATCAGGGAGTCTTACTTGGTTCAGAACATCGACACTTAGAGCTCTTGCAACTTTTTTCCGTTCGAATCTAGAGAGCTTAGACGAAGCTTGTGTCTTCTCTTCGGTTGTCTTCGCGGATTCTTCACCTTTCAGGTCTTTAGATGCTTTGGTTGCAGCAGCGATTTCTGCAAGTCTTTCAGGCGTCGTGAGGAGTACGACCTCTTCAAGCTGTTTGCCGATCGTTAAAACTGGATTAAGAAATGTTGTAGGGTCTTGGAATACCATCGCGACCTTATGTGCTCTGATATCTCGCATTTCCTTATGGCTGATATTACGGAGGTTTTGCCCTTCCAGCAGAATCTCTCCTTCGGATACGTGAGCGTTTTCCGGGAGCAACCCAACGATCGCCGACGCGGTCACGGATTTTCCGCATCCTGATTCGCCAACTAGCCCCAGAACTTCACCTTCTCTTACGGTGAAGGTCACTCCGTCTAAAGCCTTCACTTCACCCGCATAGGTATGAAAATCTAATCTTACATTGGTAACTTGTAACAAGGCTTCGCTCGTATTATGAGGTTCGGATGCCAAGGAGACCTACCTCCTAAGTCTCGGGTCAAGGATGTCTCTGATGCCATCACCCATTAGATTGAAAGCCAGAGATATTCCCAGAATTGTTAAACCTGGAAAAGCGATAAGCCAGGGCGCTTGAAATATGTATAGCTCGCCCGCGGTAATCAATCTGCCGAGTTCTGGAACCAGAGCACTCACTCCGAATCCTAAGAAACTTAACCCTGCAAACGTCAAGATTACCTGTCCGAAATCAAGTGTCGCCTGCACTAGAACTGGGTAAATAGTATTCGGAATGATGTGCCAGATGATTATTCTGAATCTCCGAATCTTTAGGGCTCGTAATGCGTCGACGTAAAGACGTTCCTTCTCAGCCAATACCTGCCCCCGGAGAATGCGAGTATAACCCGGCCATTGGACGACGACAATTGCTAGGATAAGATTGTTGATTCCTGTACCTAACGCGGCCGCAACCGCAAGAGCGAGAATCATAGAGGGTATGGAGAAAAATATGTCCGTAATTCGCATCAATCCCTCGTCCAGCTTTCCCCCTATGAAGCCTGAGAACGCCCCTAGCAACGATCCAATGAACAATCCGGCGAGGACTATCTCCAACATAGCCGAGACGTCTAAACGAATCGACAGAATGATGACCTTGAAGAGATCGCGTCCATAGTCATCCGTGCCAAACCAATGCTGGAAACTCGGTGGAATGAGACGCTGCGACGTATCGATATTGGTCGCGGCCGACGGAGACACAATTATCGGCCCCAACATAGCCAAAAGAAGCACAGCGACAGCCATAATCGTCCCCGCCAACACTAATTTATTCTGAGTCAGTAAGTGACCTGCAAACTTCAATTCGGCCGTGAACGCAGACCAACTTGATCGACGTTTTGTCATCATTAACGCCTCAGTACTTTATGCGTGGATCTAGGAAGGCGTAGAGTATGTCCACTGTAAGATTGACCAAGACAAGGATCAGAGCAATGATCAAAACGAATCCCATAATCAAAGGCGCGTCGTTTGTTCCGATGGCGGTCACCGCGAGCCGGCCCATTCCTGGCCATGCGAAAACCGTCTCCGTCAAAGGCGCCCCAGCCAGTAACGTAGCTGCAGCTAGGCCTCCGACGGTCACTGTAGGTATCAACGCGTTCTTGAGAGCGTGACGATAGATCACCACTCGCTCCGAGAGACCCTTAGAGCGAGCCATAGTTATGTAGTCCTGGCGCAGAACCTCAAGCATGCTCGATCTCATAATTCTCATAATCACACCTAGGTCAACGAAGCCCAGTGCAAAAGATGGCAAGATCAAATGAGCCAATGCATCTTCCGCCATTATGAAATTGCCCGTCACCAAAGAATCGAACACCAGCAAGCCAGTAACCTGCTTCACGGGGTGTTGCAACGCCAAACTCGCGTCGAACCTTCCACTTGAGGGGAGGCTTGGCAAGCCCCACATGTGAAAGAAATAGAAGAAAACGAGTATGAGAAGCAAACCCAACCAAAACACCGGAGTTGAGACTCCAGTCAACGCGACCAGACGTGACACGTGGTCAGGAAGCTTGTTGTTCTTCAGGGCGGAGATAATGCCAAAAGGGATTCCCACCGCTACTATCCACAGTGCAGCAGCAACAGCAAGTTCCACCGTTGCAGGAAATCTCTCTGCCAACGCCACAAGCACGGGTTGTGAAAGAGACCGGGAATATCCCCAATCACCTGTCAAGAGATTCCACAAATAGACACCGTATCGGATAGGCCAAGGATCATTCAAATGATAATGAGCAATTAGAATAGGAATGTCAGCCTCTCGGGTTTTCTCGGTCATATAAAGTGATACCGGGTCAAGCAGCACTTGGGAGAGGACGAACGTGATAAATGTGACACCGAGTAAAACGAAAATAAGTAAGAACAACCTTCGAACTA
>CAZHKA010000044.1:0-4269 GCA_964533505.1 uncultured Candidatus Bathyarchaeia archaeon
GACCCTACAGAGTTTGCTCTTCATAATCCAGATTACAATGGACAATATTATTTCGTCTTCATCTCGTCTCATCAAGGACACCCACTATTCGACGGCGAACATGTGCTGATCTCCATTTCTTTAAATGAAACATGGACAGAAACATAACCGTCCATTGTTAATCAACCGCGTTTTCACATCTCTCAGTTAGTTGAGATTGAATCAAGTTCGTCGGAACAAAATTCATCTTCTAATGCCCTGCAACTTGAATCCTGATTCCACTAGCTGTGGGGCTTCCTTAACGGGTCCTAGCAAGGATACTTACGAATTCATCTCTAGGATCGAAATTAACCATCCTCCTATACGTAACCGTCTTCGATAGGCTACTGTAGCCTATCTGTTTTTGAAGGGAGAGTATGTCTTTAGTTGACTCATAGAGGCGGGAATCAAGGTAGGGAGAGATTAAGTGGTTGACACTGATTCAAAACGCCTCCAAAAAAGATCGGAAACCAAGCGCTTTTATCGAAAATCTTAAACGTACACTAACCGCATACTATTCTCTTAGATTTCTCTTGAGTAATGAAAGCTTAGATGATGATGAGAAAGTTGTTTCCGAAATTGTAACCCCTCAACCTGTTCCAGACCGTAGGCGGCTTCTGCGTACGCTCGCCACCCTAGCTGGGTTAGGCATCACAGGCGCCCTGCTCTCACAGCGGGAGATAGGTCCGCTGCCTACGGTTAGTGCGGACACGACCAATGGGTCCGTTGCGTTCTATTCAAGCGGCAGCATAACCGGTGACAACTCAGAATTCTTCTGGGACGACACAAACCACAGATTGGGAATCGGCACATCAAGCCCCAGCCAACTGCTTCACATCGTAGGCAACACTACCAACCCCCACACCAGTCTCGCTGAAAACCTACGAGTTGAAAGCAGTGCGGGGGAAGTCGGAATTGGGTTGAATAATTCGGGCAGTTCTGGCCACTTTTGGATCATCTCGTCAACTGGGGAACCCACCTTTGAGGGTCCGGGGGAGTTAGGATTCTACGATAACACCGCCGGGGCTTGGAGAATGACCCTCGGCCCTACAGGTAATGTTGGCATCGGCACAACAACCCCGAGTCAACTCCTGCATCTCTATCAAGGATCTGGTGCTACCATCGTTCAACCAGAGACTGGCACAAATACGGTGGGCGATTATGCAGGTTTTGTGTTTGTTCAGGGTGGTTCAACGATAGGCAAATTGTACACGAATCAGAATAACGTGAACTATCAGGCGTTTTCTCCGACTGGAAAGATTCTTTTCCTGAACAGCTCGGGGGGAATTGTGGCTGCTTTGACCAGCACCAGCCTTGGCATCGGCACAACTGCACCTGATCAGGCGTTGTCCGTGATGGGTAACGCTGACAAATCCTCGGGCGGGACCAGTTGGGGGGTCTTCTGCGATAGGCGTTGGAAGGATGAGGCTTCCATGCAACCGTTCACCCCAGGCCTAGAATGGGTCAGAAGCCTACCCACACCGGTCCGGTTCCGTTACGCGAAGGATAACGGCATAGGTGCCAACCCTGAGGAGAAGAACGTGAACTTCATCGCTCAAGATCTACTGGACGGCGTGCACGATGAACTAGTCTACTCGACGAGGGCGAAGATTAAGAAAACCGACAAGGAGCTAAGCGAAGCGTACGGCGTGAACGTCAACGACATGCACTTCGCAATGGTCAACGCAATCAAGGAACTAGCAGAAAAGCTCGAAAGGCTCGAAGCCGAGAACGACGCACTACGCAAAGAAATCAAACAGCAGAGCGGCAAGCGACTCGCGGCAAGCTAGACTCCCGTTCATTTCCTCAACTAGCTGTGCGTGTGATGGTCAGTTCCGCTTCCATTGGGACGTGATCATCGCAGTAAAAGATTTGGATTCAGTCAAATCGAAGCCGCGTTTAAGATTGAAGCGAATGTTTTCTCTCATAACATAATGTGTTTCAGCGCAAAGGCGAGACAGTTTAAATGAAAATGTTGAGCGCAGGTCTTGTGGAGTCTTCACTGTCTCCGACAGTGACGATTTAGGTTTCATTCACACACAAAGACGGATCCCCGAAGATCGCGAGAATTCTCTGACAACGACAACCGGATCCCTGTCAGGCCCAGAGCCACCTTCGCTTACGCCTTCCGGGTCGCCTTCGAATCCGCCAAATGTCAGACCACCTGAAGGACTGGGCGCCGAAATGTTTTGAAAGGTTCTTTTTGATGTTCCTTTCTGATTCGTTATTGTCGCTGATGGCTCGTGGGTGATTTGGTCACAGGTCTGTATGACTATTATAGGAAGTTTGGGGCGAGGAGAACCTTGGCCGCATCTTTAATGTACGCCAGTCGGCGCCTTTCGCGAGGAGTCGATGTAGGCGAAGTGGATCGGTATGCTTTAGGAACCGTAGAAAGCGTTCGATCTCTTGACGCTCGGTTGAATTGGTATGATTTCTCTTCACAAGATCTGCAAAGTAACAGACAGACGATAGAGCGCTGGGGGAATCTTCCTAGACCTAGGCCGTTATCGACAATGAATTGGTTCGTCGTTAACTTTCAGGATGTATATGCTGGTGTTGTCAACATATTCAGATTTATCGACTACTTTGAAAGAATTGGAGTCGAGAACCGAGTCGTAGTTGAAGGCGGATCACGGCAGACACGGTATCTAATCGACGGTGTGCTGAAGGACAGATTCCCGTCGCTTTCTTCAGTTAAAGTATATGATTGCGAACCTTTCTCGGCTATTCCATACGCTGACGTAAGCGTTGCCACTTACTGGACCACAGCATATCTCTTGATGAAATTTAACAAAACCGGTGGTAAGTACTATTTCATTCAAGATGACGAAAGAATGTTCTTCGAGTCCGGTACATGGAGTGCTCTTGTGGAGGAAACGTACCGTTTCGGTTTCCTAGGCATAGCATCCGCCGAATCCCTGAAGAGAATGTATCAAGAGGAATTTCAGAGCGACGCCGCGAGCTTCTCTATCGCTGTAGATACTAGTCTATTTAGGCCTGATCATGATGTACCTCGAGAACGTGTCAAACGAGTCTTCTTCTACGCCAGACCGAATATGCCACGCAACGGTTTTGATCTGGGAATGCTAGCCCTGGGAAAAATAAAAGGAAAGTATCCAGATCTTGAAATTGTCACAGCCGGCGAGAACCTGACAGGTCATTTTCCGTTTAAAGTAGAAAACCTGGGGTATCTCACTATTGAGCAGACAGCAAGCCTTTACAGGACGTGCGACCTTGGCCTTTTCATAATGTTCTCAAGACATCCTGGGGTGATTCCGCTTGAACTCATGGCAAGTGGATGCACGGTTGTCAGCAACAAGAGCAAGTACCATGAAAGCCTAACGGTGGACGACTACAACTGCTTGTTATCTGATCCGACGGTTACTCGGCTGGTCGAAACCATTCAACGGGCACTCGAGGATTTCAACCTAAGAAAGACTCTTGCGAGGAACGGAATTAAGACTGCGAAAGCTACCTCGTGGGAGCCTCAGTTCGAGAAGATTCGCAGTTTCATCGTCGGAAGATGACTTCGAACCGGAACATTTGGTCAGGCATTGCCGTCTTCACCTAGGCTTCTTCCTCGAAATGGCGAATTCGGATGCCAAATAACAATCTCGACGAAAATGTGAATTTCCCGATCTTGGAAAGCTTAGAAGCAGCACAGTTTTATTCAACGGCTCGAACTGCGTGCGGCAAATCTTCCAATTTCGTCCAAGCCATACGAAATCGTTCAACTATCCTGAAGGGGACCTAGTTGACTCGTCGGTAACCATCACGTAATTTGGGGTCGTCACAAATAGAACATGCGTGGACAATGATTTATGCTCATGCAAACGTCATACGTGACAAACTACTTTGTAAAAGTAACACGGTAGCTAAGACCGTCCTCCCAAAACGGATCAATCCTCAGGTCTCTCACATCAAGCCAACCCATTTTCATCTCCAACTCCTCTCTTGCGTAGAAAACATGCCAATGGGTTGCATCCCCCCGCACAACTTTTCGACATAACTCCAAGTAGTCTTTCTCAAGAAAAGCGTCTTTCCACGCGGTAACGTGAAGGAATGCGCGTGCATCCGGTTTCATAACTCTTACCAATTCAGAAAACAAATGGAACATCGCATGTTCTTCAATATGCTGGATAGTCGAACAGCTGTATATCGCATCGAACGTGTTGTTTTCGAAAGGCATCGAGTAGCCATCATATGACTTGTATTCGAGCGACTAAAGGTCACTAAAGCGTTCTGCTGCCT
>CAZHKA010000045.1:0-88173 GCA_964533505.1 uncultured Candidatus Bathyarchaeia archaeon
ATGAAGAAAGAGTACTACCCGGAGACGGAACCTGCCGTGCTCGTGGTTGTTGACACATCGGTACTAACTCGCTGGGCGCGGGTGCTTGTGCAGTTGGGCAAGCTCTTTGTCACTTTCTTATCCTCGACGCCCATTGGGCTGATACTATACGACGACGATAACGTGGTTGACCAAATCTCACCCTCGACCGGTACGCATAGCCGACTGTTGATTCTTCGCTCGCTGTTGACCGGCCCGAGTAAGTCTGAGCCGCGTGGTTCGACACGAAATGGCATGAGGCTTCATGAGGAACTCGCCGAATTGACAGGGCTGCTTCAGTCGACTTCGAGAAATACTCCCGGCCGGAGAGTTGACGTGTTTGCGCAGAGCCTGCTGCCATACTACGAGAATGACCTCGTCAAATACTCCCTGGACCTCAAACGGCAAGGCGCCTTCCGCGCATTCGAAACAATTTCTGGCGGAGATCCTATGCTTGTGATAGCCGTGTGCAATTACGATAGCGACACAAGGGGACTCTGCGAGGGCGCCATATTGGCCAACACTTCCGGGCATAAGGTTGTCCTCGCAATCATCGGCAGCACAAGAGATGCGGTGTCACCTGAAGTTTTAGCCTTACAGGAGGCTGGAATACAGGTGGTGCAAGCTGGGAGCGCCGATTTGGCAAACGCAATTCGTCAAGCCATAGCTGGTATCCCTGCCATGCGGATCAGAAATCCTCGCCGACTCCAGCATTCGCGCATAGGCGCTAGGACGTGAATGTCATAGCTCTTAGGCAAATGCCTGACCAATTCAACGACATAGCTTCCAACACCTCCCCATACGGGGAGAAACTCGGGAGCGAGAACGCATATCTTCATGGTCTAACTTTCCGAACACGTCCGTAACATGACGTATACTCTTGCCCCGACGAATTTACTCCGTGCTGGGACGTGATGCTCGTTGGAGTTCTGATTGATGTCCCCTATGAATTCTAGGGTTGCCTAGAGCTCGTGGCATACAAGCTACCGGCAATCACTTAACTGGTTCTGTCCCGCTTTGACAACCATAGGTTCAACTTCTTCATGAACACGATTTTTTGAATGACCTCATACATGTAGAAAAATCAAGCTAACAATATTCCACTGAACAATAGATGCCATAAACACAACTCATTTTTTCAGCTGACAAAACTACCGAGAATGCTGTTCGTGGGGATCCGCTCTGCAGTGGTTCTTGCCAAGGTATTTCAGCCCTGAAGCAGGTTGGAATCGAATTCCGTTTAACCTTATATGAGGTCTCAGTTCTTTTCTTGCGCAGGTGGAAAAGGTGAGTAAGGATCAGAGTTATGGGTTCATCATATTCCTTGTCTCCTTAATTGTGGCCGTCGGTTACTTGGCTGCCTTCTTCTCCCCGTGGATTGGTCTGGATCCACGGTTGCAATTTTACGCGATAGCAATCCCGGTTTTACTCCTTGTACTCCTGGTTTTGTTTATCTCCGTCTGGATCGGTTGGACCATGCTGACCACTCCTCCTCCCGCTCCACTTGAACCGGAGACCCCAGAACCTGCGACCGAGCCCTCAAAACCTGCAACCGACTAATCAAATCAACACCCCGGCGAATACGAGGGGCTCGATTAGCTTCGGCTGTATGGTACTCTCACGTTGGTAATGTTATGCTCGTCTACTCGTTTGGCGCAATCAGGATAGCCGCTACTTGGTTCCGTCTAGTGCCCTAGCAAAACCAACCTAACCTCTCGACAGACGTAAGGGCCGGTGATCAGGGCGAATAACTGACTGGTTTATCGAACCTAGACAGAAGTTTCAGGCAGGCTTCGGCGCAAGGTTTTGGATTTCAATTCGCGTTAATAGGATTGTCACTTAGCTACGTATCCGCCTTCTTCCGCCTTAGTCGCAGTGTAGGAATATTTTCGTCCTCTTACTTTCATGTGCATTTCATGACTCGCAGGGAACTTAAAACCATCTGGTCGCAGGCGTGGCAAGGATCTAGTCTAGCGCGCTGAGACTGTGAGTTCCCTCGTAGCTTCTCCCTGAGAACGGATAAGTGCAGATCCAATGCCGTTGGAAATTTCGCTTGGTCTCCTGGCGTGCCGCTCTCTAATTTCCCTCTCACTTTCGCGAATGCTGGATTCCAGTTGCTTGCTCGACATGACCTCGACGGTTGCCCATATCTCATCTTCAGGAATACCCTCAGTTGTACCCTCCCTTCGACGAAGGCCTGGCTGGCCGATTTGTGGGGTTAGAACGCATGTGAAGCCGGTCCCGTAGTACCGACCGGCGTTCCAGAGTGGACTCAGCTTTCGGCGGGTTATGATGGGAGTTCACGCGCATGTCATGCGAAGTTGGAGATTTCACGCGCATGTCACGCATAATTCAGGGAATCTTCTAGGGTTCTCTGAGGTTTTGCGCGCACGTCGCGTGAAACCTAAGCAGGAGCAATGATATCCGAGCCAGATTCACGCGCACGTCACGCTAACTTGCGAAGTTCACGCGCATGTCACGTGAACATAAAATGCCTAACCAAACTCCTCTCCCCCATTTTGCCTCATCGCAGGCATTTTCTCGCTGAGTGCGCGGAGGGTCGAAGATATGGGACTAAGAAGGCGTCTCGCACGTCTGCCAGCGTCTGCAGCGAAGCTGGATGGGAATGTTACCCTAATCCCGATCACGTACATGCCGCGTAACAGATCGAACTGGTAACTCTCTACCTCTCCAAGACCATGCATACGAGCTAGAACCCTAGGAATAAGGAAGTGTTGCACCGGGGCCTCATCAAACCTCAGACTCCACGCACCGAAAACCGACACCACCAACTCCCTACCCTTGAAAACACTTGAGCAAGCACATCCCCAACCGCGTCGAAATCAAACTCTCCCGTCCGTCACTCCGACCATGTGCCGAACTCACCCCCTCAGAATCGAGCATCTGCGAAGCGGACGAATCCTTCGTAAAGGAGACGGACGCCGGCGAAACGCCGGACAACCCCGGTGAGGTTCTGGATATCGTGGCTTTAAGGATGGAGACGAACTCTTCGGCCGACATGTCGCGGGGCAAGCCTGTTTCCACCTTGACCGTTAAGGTCTCGGCGCCTTCACCTGTACGCCTCACGAACCTCCGTGAGACAAGAACCTTACCGGGTTGGCCCTGCCCCATCCTGCCTCTACTCTCCTTCAACGTCAATATCCTCGACAATATTCTCGGGCTGAGAATTAGGGGGAGGGTCTGGGGGGTACAGTAGCTTCCTACGCCTGTCGCTCGGATCAGGCTGCTCAAGAACCAGCCCGCAATCCACCAACCCGGGCACAATCTCCCGCCTAAGCGTCTCATCCGCCAAATGACGCCCATAGTATTCGAAATAGCGGCTTAGAATCCGCCTCCTATCCACCGCCCCCTCCCCATCCAATAACGGTTTGATAACCGCCTCATACACCTCGTAAACGGAAGGAGACAAACCTAACTCGTTAGGCTTCGCAATCCGACCGTACAATTCAAACCCAGCGTCCACATCCTCCTGCCTCGCAACAATCGACTGACTACCCCGCCGCTCACGCCACCACAGATTCAACAACGCATGAGCCTTGATGAGACTAAGGATTCGAGGCAGATCCCTTTGATGCCTTGGCGCCAAACGTTTATGCGAACTTACAAAACGCTCGTAGACCTGTTCCTGCTGCTCTATTACCACCTGCCTAACGTTCGCGGCTTGGATGGCTTCAATCCGGTCTCGGAGCCACTTCCGCAGCGGATGAGAGTCCACCCACTCCCGAAACGTCTGCCTATCGCTAACCCTCTTCACTGCGAGCTGTAGGCTTTCCTGAAGCTTCTCAACGCTGACCTCGGGTGAGAGGATGAAAACTCGTGTCTTCTCCTGCTCGTCAAGCGACAGCTTAGCGGCGCAGAGAATCACCGTCGGATAACCCTCCAAGATAACGTTCTTCGTCCTCATCCGACCTTTCGTTGACTTGTCCGTTATCTTGTACAGCAACTCGCGCTGATCATGACTCATTAAAGGACGCAACCTCTCTAGCAGGGAGTAGTGGGGTTGGTCTAGGAAGACGAGAATCTTCTGCCTCAAATCCACCCTCAAAACCCCAGCCTCCTTATCCCACTTCCCCTGATCATGGAAGAAAGCGGTTGGGGATGCGGATGCGATCCTCAAGACCGCATCCTGAGACAAGTCTCGGAAATAAGCTACCACCTCCAACGCATTGTATGTCTTACCGCCACTGGACTCCCCCGCCATCAAAATGTTCACTTGGTCTTCATCCGTGAATGTTAGGAGGCAGCCGGATAGTAGGATGAGCTTCGTCGAAATATCCCGTCGGATAGTCGAACCTAACGCCTCACTAACCTCATCGAACCCCACGGGTCGCTGAACCGCGCCCCAATAAGCAGCCGCTAACTCGTCGACTGTCACGTGTAACCTACCGCAGAGGGTTGCCTCGAAATTTGGGTCGTAGCGTTCTTGCAGCGTGAACGGGCCCAGTTCCGTTTCTCCCACCCTATAGTAGTAGCCGGCGGCGGTTATCCTGCAAACGAGACGAGTTGAGTCTGGTGCGTCACCGTTTCCTTGAGATGGACCCCCAGATGCTTCCCCTATTTTTTGACTCGACATGAAATCGCTCTGTGAATGAGCATTAAAAGCCGGAGCGTCGTGATTTCACATTTCTGAAGACATAGCGCCTCCTCTCTGCCGGATAGGGAAGATTCACGTATGTATGCGGGTTAAGTTGGAGGGCCAAGTCGAAGCCTAGGCTGGCCACGCGACTCTTTATCTCGGATTAGGGTGCCGATGAGTTTCCATAGCGTCGGAGCGTCGTAGCGGTCTGGATCTGAAGTGTCCTTTTCCTGTCCCGATGGAGAACGTCGAAGCTATCCTCACCGGCGTGGGAGGCATTCTCGAAACCAAGCTTCCTACGGATAATCGAGACTAGGTCGGGTTTAACCTCTATCCCAACACTGTTTCTTCCCAATTCCCGTGCAACCGCCATCGTCGTCCCGGAACCGCAAAAGGGATCCAGCACCGTCTCGCCTACGTAAGAGAAGAGGCTGATTGCTCGGTAAGGTAGTTCCCGGGGGAACGCAGCGATTCCATGTTGGAGTTTCGATTGGGGGAGAACGTTGGTCATTTGCCACAACGTCGAAAACCATTTTTTAATCTGAAATTC
Organism: uncultured Candidatus Bathyarchaeia archaeon; assembly: GCA_964533505.1. Classification (GTDB taxonomy): domain Archaea; phylum Thermoproteota; class Bathyarchaeia; order 40CM-2-53-6; family 40CM-2-53-6; genus FEN-987. The sequence continues at coordinate 5,166 of CAZHKA010000045.1, forward strand.
TTCGATGTTGATTCTCGACAATTCTCTTATCTCTGGGCTGACAGATCGGTATTCGAACCTTCCCTTCTGCAGGATCAGTATGCTCTCAAGCAGATTATCCGGGTAGAAGTACATGGGGTATGGGTTTTGGAGTAGGACGCCGCTTCGTCTACTTATCCGCAGGTAGCCGTCCGGCTTCTTCCACATGATTCTATCCCTATACCTAAAATGCGCATCCATGAAGATTCTCGTCGCGTCCGCAACGATCGGGTACTTCTCTCCCTTAACCAACATGTCATCAACATTCAGAACCACAATTCTTCCATCCGCCAACACCCTGAACAATTCCTTGGCGACCTTCTCCAAGAGCCTCAAGTATTCTCCATAATCACCGAACAGATTCGGAGAGTCGAACGGGGCATTGTAAAATGGCGGGGACGTCACCACAAGTTGGATTGAGCCTGATGCTATCTCACGCATCGTCCTGCAGTCTCCAATGATCAGCCTGTGATTCGTTCCTTGCCTCGTGGGAGTTGAGTATCGTTGTTCTATCTGTCTGCTCATGCAATGGCTGCGCTGATGCTTTAGAAGAGCGCCCGAATCAATTTCTCAAATTCTCACATTCACGCCCGTCACATCTTAGAGCGGAGGGAATGCCAGAACGTAGTTGAGGTTTTCAGGGTAATCAACTTGAATTGAGGGAAGGATAAACCTAACGAGAAGCGCTGTTACCGAAAACGCATTACCTTAGTCACACAACGTCCATTCTCGACCAACCCAATTTCACACATCCAAGTGTGAACCATGGGATCACCGCAACAGAAGCAAGAATTGAGCGATGAGCAATTCCTACAGCGTTGGGAAACAGTTGACCTCCCAATCGAAGATACCGAAACACGCTACTATAGGAAACTATTCGGTCCATGTCCGAAATGTGGTACCGGCAAGAGCGAAGAAAGCCTTCGCGTTAATGGTGAAGTATACATCATCAGGTTCAGTTGCGATCACTGTACCACTCCGGCTGAGGAAGTCAGACTAGGAGCCTCACGAAAATTCTGGCTCGGCAAAGCAAGGGAAAGCGCGTACATCACACGACACATAATCAATGATCCGATCTTCGGAAGGTCCATAGTTGTTTGGCGTAGGCACCCTTCATCGTCCGACAGCACTTGGGGCACAGCATACAAGACTTTCACTCAAGCTCAGAAGGTCAGCGTTGACGACGATAATCGACTTGGAATGTTCGAACTCACCCACTGCGCCAACTTCGACGAAATGTTCGGATCGCCGATCTTCCGACCATTGGGGAAGTGGCGCGGGAAAGAATCAATAGCGCGAGGAAACAGGAAACAGATTAGCAGCGTCGGACTCTTCTCCCTACCCCCCATAATCACCTGCCCTGGAGCCGGCGTCTGTAAGAACTATTGCTACGCGAAAAAGGAGTATACACGGTACAAGAACGTAGGAACGGCGTGGAGAAGGAACCTCGCCGAGTCAAAGAAAAGCACTTTCGTTAACGATGTAGTCGGTTGGCTGCGAATCCACTCCGATACGGTGAAAGCATTCAGGATGCACGAATCAGGAGACTTCTACTCGCAACCATACGTTGAGAAATGGGCGCAGATCGCCGAAGCATCACCCCACATCCACTTCTACACTTACACGAAATCCCTAGCCCTAGACTTGAAACCCCTGACTCGCCTCCCAAATTTCACGGTCGTAAAATCCTACGGGGGAAAATACGACAAACACCCACGAGTAGGCATCGACGACAACACGGATCATTACGCGAACGTTGTCAATGGAAAGAGGAATGTGAAGAGAGGAGAATACCTTTGTCCTGCCGTAGCAGCTGCCAACAACCAGAAGGAAAAGATTTGCGGAATCCGCTGCCGATACTGTTGGGGACGAGACGAGAATGGACAAAGCTACCAAGTCAAAGTTTGCTTCCTGAAGCACTAATCGCCACCCCTGACGCATAGAGGTCAGGGCTTACTTGCGAATAATGCTTCGGAGACCCACCATTGAGCCCCCAGGTTATACCAGCTAAGATAGCAGTGAAGACGGCAGAAGCCGAAACATTGAGGGAACTGCATAACATGCTTTGGGTCGACGGAGCACGGCAGTCTACCCGGATACTCATTTCACTTCTGCTTCGGAAATTAGTAGAAAGTGAGACCGAAGGAGTTCCTATTGAACAGGCCGCTGAAATGCTACGGTGCAGTCCTTCTCAAGTTAAGCTCAAGCTTGATCGGCTACTCGAGAAGGCTCCGGATCATCACATACTCGTCGGGCTCAAACCTGGAAGGGTATGCTTTTCGGGAAACCTGTTAGTGAGCAACACGCGCCGCATCAACGATTGGCAAGGACATGTGCGACGGTTGAAACGTTCAGTTACTTGGAAGCAGGTCCGGAAGCTTCCTCCACCCCCAAAAACCTTCACAATGCCCGAAGCTACCCGGTACCTGAAGCGCCCCCAAAAACAGACGACGAATCTCTTATCAAATTGGCTCGACGAAGCCTACATTGGAATGTTCATGATGAACGACAGACCAATTTTCTTTGGTCGATTATTCTAAACTCGATTGAACTTAGCGGACGTCCCATAAGTGTCAGCTAGAATGTGAGCGAATCGACCTTCCTCCATTTTGCTTTGGAGCGATTACTCATCGCTGTCGCCCATGGCGCTGTGTAGGCCCAGTCCTGTTCATCACAGAGGAATAGTTTGGCGCTTAATTTTTCATCTGAACCTATCTGATTAAGAGTAGTTCTCCTTTGGTTAGGGCGGAGGGAGGGAGTGTTTCGGTTTGGGTTTGGAGTTGAAGTCGAGCCAGCAGGGATCTCTTTCAAAGAGCTTTTCGGCTAGGTACTCGGCTTCGTTGTCGTTAGCCGACTCCCTCAACCGCCACTCGTCCTCCACCGTGAAGTTGACTTCCTCAAGTTTGTCACGGGCGTCATCCCTCCGTAAACTAACCGTCGTGCTCCCATTCAACTCCTCAATCACCTGACTCATCACCCCTATCCCGGCGGGCAGGTAGAACAGAACGAGGCCTCTGATCTGGTCGGCTGCTTCCTCCTTCCAAGCGTTCAGCTCCTTCTCGTCCTCGGGAGGGAAGAACTGGTGAGCAAGTTTGCGTGCTTGGAATTCGAAATATCTAGGGATCACCCAGACTCTACGCTGATGGTCCCAACGGTGCGGTTTAATCTTCTTCAGCTCCGCGTTGAATTCGGGATCGTATGGAGCTTCGATGAGGACGTCGTCACCATTCAGAACAATCTTAATCCTAGTGCTTCCCGTCATTGTCCATCAACCATACTTTATGATTCGCTTTTAAAACACGGGAACCGAAGAAAAGAGAACAGGCAGGATCGAGCGTGAGATCACGTCAAGGAGAATACAAATCCGCCGTTACATTCGACACGTCCAGATCCCATATACTTGGACACACCGAGTATGTTAACACTGGCCAATCGCGTAGCAAACTACTGAGGAAATGACGACCAATCTAACAAGTTAGGTAACGAGAACTTGACGCTACCCTGTCTGGCTTACCTAGGATTGTTATTAGAAGTAAGTCTATCGTTCGTCTTGGTGATCAGAACTCCATCAATAGTGGAACTTTCGAAAACGGAAGAACAAACGGCGGCTTTACGGATTCGTTATGCTCCTGCTAACTTGACGGAGACGTTGAAGAGGCCCTGCTGTTCTCTATGGATAATTTTAGTTTACGCGTTCTCAACGTACTTTGAGAGTTCTCGGTTTGGCGCATCGCTGAATTCAAGCTGCAGTTTCTGGTAGAGCTTCTTTGCTATGGCGGTTTCCACGATCGGCGAAGCTTTACCGATGTCCCTCTCCAGCGCCGAGTAGAATGTTGGTAGGTGTTGTGGTATTTTGTCGAAGGGGACATTACGTTGACGCGTTTTCAGGATGATTTGATACGCCATCGAGCTTTGCTGGCGGATGCTATTCCTACTATAATGTAGGAATAAATTCAAATAAGCGGTAAGACATCCAGTTTGCTATGAACTTCAAGCGCGTGGTCGGCGCTAAGGGTCAGGTAGTAATTCCGAAGGATGTCAGGGAACATCTAGGAATACGTCCGGGCTCCGAGATAGTCTTTCAAGTTGAAGGGAAGGACACTATTGTGAAACCAAGCGAGTCTCCCTCTGACTTTGTTCACGGATATGTTTCCGTGATAACAGGGAAATTGAGACACCGGACCAAATGGGAAGATCTTATTGAAGAAGAAGCTCTCGAAGAAGTCGCTGTACATCGACAGTAACATCTTCATCTACCCGGCAATCTATGATCCAAACGTAATTGAGGAAGCGGCTCGGGCGAAAGCTAAGCTTCTGGAAATCGCCTCAGGCACTATAGAAGGTTACACTTCGGCATTGACTTGGGATGAAGTGACATGGGTTGTTCGTCGGCTTTTCGGCTCGAAGCAAGCTTCCGCGCAGGGCGCCAGCTTCCTAAAGTTCCCTAACCTCACGCTGCTGAAAGCCGATGCTGAAGTGCTGTTCCAAGCTCAATCCATTATCGAAGAGTTTGAGGTTAAGCCTAGGGACGCGATCCATGCTGCATCGGCCATGCTGAACCGAATCCGCCAAATACTCAGTTATGACAAAGACTTCGACGCAATTCCAACCTTGTCTAGGGTTACTCCCTGAGGGAGAAGGAAAACTATGTGGCGGACGGAAAGGACTTCAACCTAGTTTTTTGTCGAGAAGATTAAGGAAATCAAGGGACGACGTTGGAATCCCGAGCGACGAGTTTGGACTATCCCTAAAGAATCAGAAGCTAAAGCTCGTAAACTTGTCCACACCTTCTTTCCAGCTCGATAACCCTGAGGGCTGGAAGGAGACAGTCACCGAGATCTGAGGGCATGTCCTAGTATGCCTGTCCGACGGTTCATCGTTATGTTCCAGCGTGAAGAGGCGGATGGGTCAACCGTAGTAAGCCTAAGCCACCTCGACGCCCTCAAACTCGAAGAAGCGAATGTCACCATTGACGACGATTTCCGTCTCAGGGAAACGATCAATGATGACGAAGCCGAACAGGCGCACTTTGGCTAGACGCGTTCATAGGCGAATAAAGTTTTATATCGGATAAATAGCTTTTGTCGGATAGACTGCATTGTCGGAAATAATCCTGACCGTTGGAACCAAGGGCGAGATATACACGAACGATGCCCTACGGAAGAGGGTCGGCATTAGGAAGAGGGGGAAAGTGAAAGCTAACGTATCAAAGGGCAAACTCATCATTGAACCGATGCCGTCGTTGGAGGAGCTGATAAGCACCCCCGTGATCAAGATAACCGTAAGAGAAGCGAAGAGAGTCAGCGAAGAAGCTCAGAAAGAAGAAGGAGCCTATGGCTGAACTTCTTCTCGACACTACCTACCTCCTGCCCATCTTTGGCGTGTCCGTCGGATTGAAGAACTTCGACAAATCCTTCGGGAAGCTACTCCGCTCTTTTTCGCTCCACTACAACCCCGCGAGTATGATCGAGGCGAAGTGGACAGTGCTGAAGTTGGCGAGGACGAACCCCGAAAAGAGGGAAGCGCTCTTCACCGCGTACCGGACGGGTTTGAAGGTTCTGGCCGCGGACGACAGATTGAAAGAAACCGCTCTAACCAACGATGTTGTGGAAAACGTTGCCGACCAACTCCTCACCAAAGAAGAAGTGAAAGATTACTTCGACAGGCTGATCTATGGCACCGCCGCCGACCGAGGATGCGCTCTGCTCACGGAGGACGAAAGACTCCTGAAATTGAAGAGACGCGAAACCCCGAGGCCAAGTGAAGTCTTGGCGTGGAAGAACGTCCTAGCCGCATAGGGTAGCTGAATGTTACGTTACTCGCAAGGTGTTTGCCGAGGACAAGCCGTCGAAGATGAATCCGCTAAACTGCTGATGACCATACCGGGCGTAGGCTACTATTCGGCTCTGCTGATTGCAGTGTTTATATAGGATTTATCTTACCCATTGGGTTGTGGGTATGGGAAAGGTTATGGGGGAGGTTGTCGAGCTTGACGAACGCGGACGATTAACTATTCCATCCGAGCTAAGGCAGATGCTTCGAGGGCCTAGAGTTAGGGTGGAGCGCGGCGATAACAATACGTTAGTTATTCGGCCCGAATTCGACAGCGAGGCTCTGCTGAAAAACATTAGGAGCATTAGATTAAGAGGAGAAAGGAACAGAGCAAAGTATGATGCATCCTCTGTGAAGGACAAGTTTGGCGGCGCCAAAGATTGAGATTAATTGATGCCGACATTTTGTCCTACGCCCTCTTCGATGAAAGCCCCGCACATATCGACAGCTGGAAGATAATCGAAAATGCGATTAGAACACAGATCAGACTGTACGTGGCAATGACATCAATACTGGAAACTTACAATGTTCTTTACTGGTTCTACCGAGTTCGACCTCGGACCGCCTTGATACAGAAAATATCAAGAGTCTTGGAAACGATGATACCCATCCCGCCGTCATCGAACGGTGTAGACTTGGCGTTGCGCGAAAACATCCCCTTAGGCGATGGATTCCTCTTAGCCACCGCGCTCAATAATAGAATCCCAGTAATCGTCTCCAATGACACACATATCGCAAAGATAGCACCCAAAATCGGCCTGATCGTAGAGAACCCTCTCGCTGAGAAGACAAAGCGCAGGCTGTCACACGCGAAGTCTCGCGAAGCTGAGTCAGGTTCGACTTGGTTGGAGAGACACGATTACAACCACCCGCGAGTCAATAGAGTGTCCTAACAACATTCGGACTCTCACACGACAATGGTTGTGCGGAGTCCCTCACCGTCGCTTTTGTTTGCCATGTTGTGCTTGGACCGCCCAGTCCAGAAGGTCGTGCAGTTCGTTCTCTACGTTGAATCGGTATGCCTGTGCGTTTCCAATTTTCCTGCCTTTTCGCACGTATCCAACTTTTATTAGGTGTTGCAGTGAGTTCTTGACGGTCTTGTAGTCAAGGTCGGTCGCTTGGGAAAGCATGGAAACGGTTTGCTCCATGTTGCCTACTATTCGTGCCTCGTCGAGCACGCGTGCGGTCGGGCTTCTGAATATGCTTGAGAATGGACCGTTGAAGGAGTCTAGTTTCACTCGTCCCATTATCTCATTCCCCTATTCTCGTATAATGGATAACGGGCGGCGGGGCCTAATAAGGTCTTACCTTTATTTCCGATATGATTGGAAACAAATCCGAGGTCAAATCCTTGCAGTTTAAAGAAGGAACGGCCGCACACGTCAAGGGCTTCATAATGAACAAACTGTTCGAGAAAGGTTGTTTTGGAAGAGGAGGTTCACATGGGCGACATATGACAGTGAGGAACCTTCGGGCGGATACGACCCAAAGTATCATCACCTATTCGATCGGGCAGTCGAGGAGCTCAGGGCTGAGGGTTTGGTGATGATCTTTGCCGCTAGGACAGGTCAGGGCAGCGATCTGCATATTGTGGCAGTTTTCGACAAGCTTTCACAGGTACGGGGCCTCATGAATGCATACCGGAAGAGTGTCGGCCTACGACCGTTGAGACGAGACTTGCAGGAGTTTACCTAAGGAACCCCGCCCACATTTAGGTTCGGCAAAACCCCCCCTGTCCCATCGCCGAACCCTGACATATTGGAACTATTGTAGGATTTGAGCAGCCTGATCCCCCCTCTGGAAAAAACTACTACCACCGACTTGCTGAACACGCTTATAGCAACTTTCATCTCAGTCTCTCTAGATCTCGGGCTGCCTCTAGTTGTTTCAAAGGGGCGGTCAGTGGCAACCAGTAACCCGGTCTTACATGTTGGAGGCATTCCAGCCTCTATCGCCTGGGACCAGAATTTTTTGGCGAAACAACCCAAAAGACGCCCGAAACCCAAGAACAAACTCTTGTCACTTGATCATGACGACGTCTTCTCCTAGGTCTCTGAAGTGTTCGTCTCCGGTTACTATTTTTGCATTGCGCGCTCTTGCGGTTGCCAGCACGATGGAGTCAGCTAATCCCCAACGTTTGGAAACTCTTTTACGCTCTTTGTTCAGAATTCCTGCTTGCCGCGCGATCCCAACATCGAGGGAGGCATCTTGGGTTCTGACCAGGATGAAGTCAAGTCGTTCCAAGAACGAGATCCTTTCACGTGTATACTTATCGGCTAATTCAGCTATCACGATAGTTGGTGTTATACCGTTTCCTGCTTCAATGTATGGCTTCGCCCTCATGCCTGCGTGCGAGCCAAGGAAGTACTCAAACCAAGCGAAGGAATCAATCACGTAAGTCGCCTCCGTCATTAGCCAAGCCTTCTTGCAAAGTATCGAGGCGTCACTCTCGCGTAATTTCCTCGTGCTCCCGTTGTGTAAATTTCAGATTTCTTCCGCTGTCCACTCCAAACATTGACGCCGGCACTCCTTTGTGTCTCTCAATCAGCCTGGCAACTACCTCTCCAAGACTGTCAACCTTCTCCTCGTTCATCATCTCCTTCAACCTGTGCCACACGCGCTCATCCACAGCAATCGTCTTACTCGCCATAAGCTGCCGCCTCACTTGTAACTTGTAATCTGTATCTTATAATCATTCTAGCGCGGAGAGATAAACTCATTCATGTTGAATGTTTACAGCGAGCCGGTCATCGTAATCTACTCGGCCGATCTTCAGTCGGCCGACTGCTTCCTCCGCGATTTGCCTTGAACCGGAGCCATCAAGATCGCCTGCGGGCATCTTCAACACTCCTCATTCCCAAGCTATGGCAATACCCACGCCGAAGCAGCTGGAATGAGATACACTTAGTCTGATTTGGCATTTTGCATTGGTTTGCGTTGCATCTTTAGGATCTGCATGAAAGTCGACTCTTGGAGCGCGGTCGCACGTCAACTATTTAAGGTAAGAAAGTAAGAATAGAATGAGAGAACATGGCAGAGAGCGATGTTGTCGTAGTAAGCAGTAAGGGTCAGGTCGTCATACCGCAAAGCCTGAGGGAGAAACTTCGCATCGAACCTAAAAGCAAACTCTTGGTCTTCGGGCGTGGAGATGCCTTAATCATGAAGAAGCTTGAGGTAAAAGATGCGGTGCGTAGCATGCAGGCCCTGTATGAGAGGATAGACGCGAGAATAGTCAAGTACGGTGAGCTTACCAGCGAAGAGATACAGAGGGAAATAGAGCAATATAGAGCAGAGAAGCGGAGACGGAAACGAGCCTGAGCATAGATGTTGTCTTCGATGTCAATGTTCTAGTCTCCGCATTAATCACCAGCGGCAAGTCGAGAGAACTCTGGTTAAAGGCTGCCAAGAAAGAGTTCAACCTCATCTCGTCCAGAAAGATTCTCTCCGACTTCATAGTAGTGATAAGCAGGGAAAAATTTCAGGACTATATCGAGGAGAGAGATGTAATCGATTTCTTGGAAGTCTTGAATACCACAGTGAAGTTTGTTGGCGTAAAGTCAAGAATCAAAGTTGTAAAGGAAGATCCGGAGGACGATGTCGTTCTTGCTACGGCGTACGATGGACGTGCGGATTACGTTGTTTCTGGAGACAGGCATCTTCTTAAACTGAAAAAATTCAGGAGAATCAAGATCGTTACCGTAGTTGAGATGCTCCGCATTCTCACGCATGAATCCTGACAATTCACTGACTTCCTAAGATAACACAATGAATGCAGAAAACAAACAAGATTTCTCTTTCTCGAAGAACACACGGAGTAGACGGCTAGAGTAAGGTTCACCTTATACTCACCTTAGCCTTCTGGGGCTAACAATTTTGGCGCTTCTGAGTCTTCCCAGATCATCAGTTGGCCTTTCTTGCTGCACAAATAAGCGGTTTGATCTCCTTGGAACTGGAAAAAGAACTAGCCCGGCTACGCGAATCGTAATCTCATCGTTCTCAAAGAGTCCGCTCATGAGGATAGAAACGTTGCTTCACAGTTAACAGAAGTTAACAGAAGTTCGCTTCCCTGTCTGTTCCGTCAGGTTGGGCCAGCTGTCATGTTTCCGTTTGACTCCTGGGCGATCTTGACGTATCTCCTAGAGTTCACCGATTATTGCGGCCGAAAGTGTTAAGCTGACCTATGTCTGTGGGATTAATCCCATAGGCGTCATCTAACAAACCCTTTGGCGGACCTAGAAAGATGGTTGAGGCCGGTTCTCTTTAGGCGGTTTCTGATCCCAATCATTAGGTAATTCGAAGCATCCCATAGCGTCTCTTGAAGCCCAACCAAATACGACCAGAAACATTTTTCCGCATCCATGTGAATGAATCATGAACTCAATAGTGGTCTTGTTCAGAGTATCAATCGTCGCCTCGCCGGCTGGGTTGAAGGTTTCATGCGATTGAGAGGAGGCTTTGTCTTTGATACAGTATGGGCAGTAGAGCATGAGAAAGATATGAGCGTATTACGTATGTAATAAATTAATTGTGCATATTGTAACATGTCATTTGAAAATGTAACATGTCATTAATGTGCTAACCAAATCGTTTGGTGGATGCTGTCTGCGTAGGATTGTGAAAGATCGCAGGATGGTATGCTTCACATGGTTTATGGTCGTTTTCTACCTAGCGTTGTTTCCGTTATCCTATTTCCTGAGCGCGTTAGTGGTCTGGGGGTCCATCGTTTATGAATCTACGCGAGTACCCGTTTACTGTTCGCGGAAACGATTCGCTCAGATCTACGTCGTAATGTTCTGCAAGAACGAAGATTATGTAGAGCAGGTCTGACAGCTCTGTGGCCAGCATTTCTCTTGTTTTCGGTTTCTCGGGTGGCTTGAATCCTTCCAGCCCTTTAACCACAGCGGCCACCTCCCCCGCCTCCTCAAGCAAGTCGGTGGTCATCACAAAAGGTGTCCAACCTATGCCTCGTCTAGAATCGATTTCGTCATTGAATTTCTTGAATGTCTTCCAACAAAGTTGCTGAGCATCTCGCAAAGTTAAGGCCATACTCACTCACAACACAGACCTACTCGGAATCGACTTAATCATTTCGTCGCTCTTGTACTCTGCAGGGGACGAGGTTAGCTAAGTAAAACTGGTTCGCCGTTTGATTTGATTTCTATCTCATGCCAGCGGGAATCATGTGGCTGGCCCTTTAGGCTTCTGACTCGGAGGAGATTCTTTGCTGCATCATCGCGTTCCATGACTCGCGAGTCGATGATTCCATCACTCGCACCCTCCACCCGCTTGTAAAACGAGCCCGTATGAACCCCGCCCGCTTGAAGTTCAGACGTTGATTTCGAGGAGGTCACGGCCGGCTAAGACTTCGCCGCTGAACTTGCTCTTCGCACTCTTGACCATTTCCTCCTCTCTTCCTTTCCATATCGGGAACAAATGCGTCAGAACAACCCTTTTCACCCCCGCCTGATTGGCCACCTCTCCAACTTCTGATGCTGCAGAATGATTGGTTCGTCTCGCCAGGTCGATCATATCATCTGGAAATGAGCATTCGTGAATCAACAAATCGGCGCCTTCGGCCAATTCGATCAGAGATTTGGAGGGCCTTGTGTCGCCGCTGATTACTACTGTGCCTTCCCCAGTCTGTATCCGATATGCAACCGCCGGAATTCCATGCTCCACTGGAACTGACAGCACTCGGTAACTGTCCCCTTCACATGTAAGCCTTTTAGTTGCTTCATACGGCATAACATTCCACCCATCTTCCCGAATGCTTCGTACGATCTCGGGTGCGGACGGGTAGACCTTCTCGAACATTGATTTACAGAAATCCACCGTGCCAGGTGGACCGTACAAATACACTTTCTCCTTTCTACCAACGAGGTAACCTCCGAAAACTATGGAAGGGAACTCCAACGAGTGGTCCATATGTAGGTGCGTGAGAAAGATTCGGCTTGTTGCCGCTGGGCTGATGCCTGCCTTCATCAAGTTCATTCCCGTGCCAGGACCACAGTCGAAGAGCAGTGGTTCCTTACCTATTACTATCACCTGGCTTGGTGAGGATCTCTCGGCGTCCGGCCAGGAGGCGCCCGAACCTATGATGACCACTCTCATCCCAACACCACTTTTCGACAAGTCCGTGGTTCAGCAATAAATTGATTCACCTCGATTTTCCACTAAAAGGTATAGTGCAAACATCCGCCAAAGTGCACTAACACGCCGGCGCAAGAAATAGAAAGACTGCGAGAGCAATTACTGCCGAAACAATTAGGCGAACGGCAAATGCATGAGATTCCTCTCGCCACTTGGCGAGCAGAATCGTGGACAAGGCGATGAGCGAACTCATCCAAAGGTACTTGTCCGCAAACGACCCTTCTATGACGATTTGTACGGTCGCGGGGAGATAGTAGAAGTAGGATAGGTTTGAAGCGTTCAGTACCATAACTAAACCGAAGAAAAAGTGCACAGCCAAACAGTAAGCAACTATGTGCGCCAAGTACCGGTCAACGGCAGTCGGTGTATTAGAATTCAAGCCTCTCTATGCCTTCAGTTCGTCGACCATTGCGAGAGTATCTAAGACCTACCGAGTCTTCGAAGCGTCCAGTTCGGGTCGAACTATAAGTTAAGTTCGCATCTTTTAGAATGGGGTTGCGACTGGTGGTTGGCTCTTCCTTGTATGAGGTACTTTTCTGGGCTGCGCTGGACCTGGAATTATTATTGGAATGCTTTGTAGGGTAGCCAAGCGGATCCGCGAACCCTAGAATCCCCACGCACGTGTTCAGTCTTCGGCCGGAGAATTGTTGTTTCGTTTGGCGGGTAGATTAGAAGTTTCGGAACCAATCTAGAATGAGCCCGATGCCTGGGATGACTAGAAGGGCTGCGCCTAGAAGAAGCATGCTGAGCGGCAGTATGTCGATCATTAAGATCAGTCCTGCCTGCTACGGTGAGATCGGCTTGACGTGTGTGTTTAACAGTCTTTCAGTCGCAAAAAAGTAAAGTTCGCTCCGGATGCGAACTTGCTTTGACAGAGAGGTGAATTTGTCCCGATGAATGGGTCTGGGGAGAACGGGGCTGGGTTATTCCGTATGTTCTGGAAAGCCTTTTAGATGATGAACCAGTCATGTGCCTCTTATGGAACATAAGCGTACTAGCCTCTTCGTGGCCCTACTGCTCCTCTCCCCTCTCACCTTAGCACTGCCCCTAATACCAAACCTCAGCCCTGCCGCCACAACCACCTACACCGTCTCGGAAGAGAGGACAGTAACCGACACTAGCTTCGGCACCCAAATTTACTATGGATCCACAACGGAAACGGCGCTTATCCAGGCACCGATCGATTTGCCTGCGAAAGTGGTCGGGTTCGTTGCGCCCAAGGGAAAATGCAGTCAGTACACCTACCCCGTAACCGTCACCTCCGGATCCAACCTGAACCTGGAAATGACATCCACATATCCAGCAAACATCTACCTCCTACCCACCTACGCGTACCAAACCTCCCCCGACGGATGCGAGCTAACGGTGCCGGTTCCCGTGTTACTGTTCCAAGCCAACTTCACGGCTTACACGTTACATTGGACTGCGCCGGAGACTGGCACGTTCTACATCATCCTAACCGGTCCAACAACAATCATCATGTTAACGGATGAAGGGAGCAGTCAACCCGTCAATGAACTTGCAAACATAACCTACGCGGCCAGCACGCAAACCAGCCTCCAAGACTACGAATCCACAACCCTAAGCACTGTGACTTACACAACCACTTCCAACCAACCGTTCGACATCCAACCGCAGACCATCCCCGGGTTGGAGGCTCTCACGGTGCTCGGCTTAATCGTCTGCTTGAGCATAGGAATGTTTGCCGTTGCTCATAGGCGGAGGCCCTGACTCTCGCGTGTCCACGTGTTCGCGTTTCTTCTTCCACTCTTGTTGATACTAACTTCTAGGCCCGCGTACGCGTGCGCTTATTCGATTCCGGTCGTGGGACGTTGGTCGGCTCTTCAGATTGGGCTGGATATCCCTTCGACCCCGACGTGGGCGCGTGCCCTCGTTCTCAAAGCAGCCCGCGTCTGGAACCAGGCTCAGGTCTGGTTTCAGCAAAACTACTTCCCGGACGGAAGCCTCTACACTTTCGTGACGTCCGCTTCCGGCAACGTTACCGTCTCGTTCACTATGCCCGTAGCGTACGCTTCGATCGCGGTAGGTTGGACGCAGTACGTTCTCGACGGGCCATCTACGATTCTCGGGGCGCATGTGTTCTTGGACGGAAACATCTTCAACGCCCTCGAAGAACCCAATATCACCGGCCAAAAGTACGGGTTTCGCTTAGCGCTTCACGAACTAGGTCGCGTCTTAGGGCTGGGCAGTTTGATAGATGAGTTAGATATCATGAATCCGATTGAAACAGTAAGTCTTGCGAGCGAAGCGCCGCTCATCTCGCTGATTGACCTTTTCGCTCTGCACATCCTCGCGTCGGAACCGTACTTTTCCTCATCCGTCATCGTGCTGAACTCTGATCAACAGATTTTGCTGAACGCTTGGAATTTCCTCGACCCTCAACCAAGTAGTCGTTTTGTTGCGGGCTTCGATGATTCGGCGACAGGTTGCCTGCTGAGGCTTACCGCCAGAGACAGAGTATGTTGACGGTAGATGGCTCCAGGGGTTGCTGGAATCGGCCAGGTGGCGCGGTGTGTGTGGGTTAGGGGGTTGAGGCGGCTCGTTAGGTTTGCGTTTATTTCGGCGGGTTTGGATCTGTTACCTGGTTTTTGGGTCTGATGCCTCGTTTCGTGTTCGCCATCATGATGGCGATGATTATGATGAATGAGGCGGCGAATGCTGCTTCTCCAATGTAATCCATCCTGATTGGCAGCCAAGTTGCGAACGGTTCGTAGATCCATGCGGGGTTGAGGAATTGTGTGGCGACAACGTATAGCCAAACCGCGAACGCGTAGCCCCACACAATTATGAGGAGTCTTTTAAGGCGGATACGTCGCAGTTCGGATTTTTGGACCTGAAATTTCACCTCAATGTCGGGAGCTTTCTTGGGTTCGGGTGGGAGTCGTGTGGCGGCGGCTTCCTCTATGCTTGTGAGGAGTCCTTTCGCTTCATCTTTCGAAAACCCTATGGCTTTCAGTGTGTCGTAGGGTCGGTAGTTCTCATCTGCCTCCTCTTTCACCGCCACTACCTCGATTGGGGGATAGAGTTATGGAGGCTAAGTATTTTGCTTCATCGTAACCAAAGAACCTACCTGCAGGTGACAAGCAGAAATCAATGGTTCATGGCCATGCACTCGTGTGCCACAAATGGGATGGGCCAGGTAAAACTATGTTTGAGGGCCTATCAAGTAGATGATTCATACTGTTATCTAAGTCGTATCGGCTCAACTATCTTGTGTAGACGCTTTAGAGGCTCGTTCTAGACGTTTACTGGGTTAGATAGTTCTTTATTGTTTTTAGCTCGGTTTCTAGGCGGGTTAGGTCTCCTTCCGGTATGTCGGGGAGGAGGCTCCTCGCTTTTTCGACGACGGTTTCGAGGTCTTTTGCGTATTGAGAGATTGCGAGGGTCAGCAGCCCCGTGTGTTTTTTCGCTTCCTCCTTAGCCTTGATCCCTTTGGTGGCTAGGATTTGCTCGATCTGTTTGATTGTGTGGGTGAATGACAGGTTTGCTTTCATAGCGTTACTCATGGAAGAGGCAAGATCCTTGTCCAAGTGTTCCAAGTGGTGCCTATAGTGACTCAGCACCTTAGCCAATAGTTCGTGATCCTTGACTATGTCTTCAACTGCCATACCCCAGTATACGGTTTGGAATGCAGATATGATTTGCGCTAACACGCGGGATAATGCATGAGGGGAGCCAGAGAGCGATTTCCTAGATTCCTCGCTTCAAGAAGATCGCTACTAGGCTTGCGATTCCGCCCAACACAACAAGCACGCCTCCTATCCCGCCCCCTATGAACCCGATTACCAGAAGAACGACTGCCCAAACTAACTCCTTTACGCGTTTAGCTAAGAAGAAAGCTGCAACGCCAAGTATCATTTGAAGGATGTCTCCTCCGGAAACATATCCAAGGGCTGACGGCGCGAGAACAGTCATTCCAATGAGGCTGGCAATCCCAGAAATAACCATTACAATGCCGCCTACGAGTACGAGTACATATGAGATCTTACCGAGAAGACCTCGAGCCATCCAAGATGCCATGCTAGTCCATGCCTGACGGGACCATAATGAAAATAAAACTTGCGATGATATTGAATCAACGCTTTTTCGAGTATTCAAGATAATTGTCGTTTCATTTGGTGGTGGTGAGTCGCGTGGTACGCACAGACGCTAAAAGAGTTGCATATCCAGAAAAGATCGTACGGTAGCTCAGTGTGGCACACGTGTAAGCTAGCAAGCATTTGAAATCTCATTCATTTCATTCATCAATTTAGCGGTACATGTAAGCTGCTAAATTAACTCGTGGAGCCAACGGGATGTTCACCCTAGCAGGGTTTGCATCCTAACCTTCGGAACACGTTTCATTCTAAGGATGGCAGCGGCCGCTAGAGCGAGTGCCGTGATGAACACGCCGACAATCAGCGCGGAGTACTCTGTCGGCGCACTTGTTGTGGGTAAGGTTGAGAAGACGGTCTGAGTGCTGAGTATTTGGATGATGCTGGTTGTCGTGAATGCGGATGCTGAGGTTTGAATTGCTTGGCCGTACGCTTGTACACTCAAATGGATGTAGCCGCCGACGAACTGCCCCGAGAGGAAAAGAAATGCATACTCTCCGCGCTGAGGCACAACCCAAACTAGGTCCGACGCCGGAGCGACCACCTGCAGTTCCCAGCCGGAGAACCCGTTGGCGCAATTGGTGTGATTGAACCGGTTGAACTGATCCATGTTCAAGATGAGGAAATGGATTGGAATACCTTGCTGCGTTTCGAAGTGTACCTTGAACTCATAAGCAGCGGTAGCGTTTAGTAGGAAATAATCGTACATAAGGCATAGTGGGTTCTCTGGGTAATACGGGGCCGTCTCCGAGTAACCTAGAGTGAACGTGCCCGTCCTGTTGTTGAAGTCTGAAGGTGTCAAATCATAGTGAACAGTCTGCGGTGCAATTACCGTTGATGTCAAAGTTGAAGTGATTGCAGTTACGGATGTCGAGGTGAACGATTGCACAGTGCTTGAGGTTGTAATAGATTGACTGCTCGCAAGCCGTGACAGAGAGAATAGTGCAAAGACCATGCATCCGAAGAAGAGCACAATTACCAGTTTAGATTGAACCAAGGCAATTTAGAATTGGAAAGGGTCGATTCAAATATGTTTCGAACGAGCAAATTCAAGTTTTCCCTACAGGCAGAACCATCCCGTCGTCCAAAACGCACGCCCACACGCACATTCTAGTCTAGAACTGCTGGGGGGCGAAAAGCAATCTACGGGATTACGTCAAGCTGCGTGTTATGCTTTTTCTAAGCGTATTCCAAGCATTTACTGTGCTTCGGATTGACGAAGGAAGGCACGGAAGAGAGTGTTGATCCTTGCGCGTTGGAGCCGTGGGTTAAAGGTCCTACCTATAACCCGCTATCCCAGCCAAACACTCTGAACGACCTAATTTTGGACTCTATCGATGAAGCCCTTTCCGACCTTTTAGGAATTAAGGGGCGGGATCTGATCTACGATCACATCGCCCGCCACCACTCCTTCGGAAGAGAGGACATTCCTTTGCACCTAGAGGAATTTCATACACTCTTGGAGAACACTTTTTCGACGGGCAGCAGAACGATCAGCAGGACAATAATCCGACGCCTTTACGATAAACTAGACTGGAAGTTTGTGGTCGTTCCCGGGTACGAATTCAACGACTACCTTAAGGCTGTAAGAGCTAGGATAGGCCTGGAGTTATTCGGAAGGGCTAGGATCAACCTTCAGGAATCCCTCGGGAAAAAGGATAGCACAACCTGAACCGGTTCGAAACTGAAAGACTCTGCTACTTCACATAAAACGCAAGAACTAAGTAAACGAGCAACGCAAGTGCCGCCAAACCAGCCGACAGGCTGACAAGTCCCAAAATCCGTAAGGCCGGCTGTGCCGTTGGGGTTGATGTGAATTTCGCGATCGAGCCGGTGCCGGCATCGACCTCGACGGAGTAACGTTTGGTTCCGAGTCTATAAGCCGCTCGCCACGAACCGTTAACTACCCATCGGTTGTCAAGTTTGCGGTGCGCGACATTGTCCACCGCGATACTCCCACTCGGATGTCTCTTCGCCAGGTAGCGTAGCACGATGTCCTCGGTTTCGGTAGCAGACTTAATGAGGTCTGAACCGACTCCTCGTTCTGTTTCTGCAAATCTCTGAATGTATTGCTCCGTTAGATGCATGACCTTACCGAGGCTCTCTGTGTAGGCTGCAACCACCATTGCTTGCGTGTCGGTCAGGTGGCAGAACAAAACGCCGACATCACCATAGGAAACTGCAACCACTCTCGGCGGGGACAACCCGCGACGAAACTGAGTTGCCACGCCTAGGATGAGTTCTGGGAGCACTAGTTGATCTTGCTTGCCGCCCAAGGTTATCGGATGCATTGAGTTATCCTTCGTTGCATGGTCAACTACGACATGCTCGCCCGAGCGCTCCTCCACGATAATGGCTTCTATAATGCCGTCATCTAAGGCGAGAACGTCGTTCGCCAGGATCATCTATCTGGCCCGCTGAATACACAAGGCCTCCTAGGAGGATAATATCTCTTCGCACCGTGTCCGAATTGCGAAGTCTATTCGGTAAATACTCACTTAGTCTCATGAACGGATAACAAGTGGCTCACTCTAACCCAAAATGCAAGGCGAAAACACACTTACAAATACTTAGAATAAACTTAGCATATGCTTACATCTTTCATTTCTAAAGTGTGGCGCCTTTAGAAATGTTGTCCAGATCCCTCGGGTTTAGGGCATATGCGACGCTCGGAAACCCTTGGCCCGTTAGGGTGATGGTGCCGTTCGGGAAAGAGGTCGCCGTGTATCTCGCTGACAAGAAGAAAATAGTAATCGAAGCGACAAAGTGACTAACTGCTGAGCTAATATCCGCAAGCTCCTTACGCCCTAATGTGTTTGTTCTTCAGGCGGCTTGACTTCGGAAGCTTCGGTATATGAGCAGGTCGTAAACGATCTTTAGGGTGCCTGCTGCGAAGAAACTACCAACCGCCTGCATGAACAGGGCGGTTCTCAGGAAACCAACCTTCCCAGTGCTGAGCTTTAGGAAGTCAGCGGTTCCGAAACCTGTAGCCGTCAGAAGTCCGCACGCGATACCTAGGATAAGACTCAAGCTAGATTCATCCTGCCGTGTACAAGCTTCTCCTTATCCTATACCGAATGGTTTTCAACTTCACGGAGCAAGTATTATGCAAACCGAGGGCAGTGACAATGAGACTTGAAGGAAAAGTCGCCGTCATAACGGGCGGTTCGGATGGTATTGGCAAGGCTATCGCGCTGACATTTGTGAGAGAAGGAGCGAAAGTGGTGATCGCGAGCCGAGATGAGGAGAAAGGAAGTAGGGCCGTGAAGGAATTGAAGGCAGTTGGCGAAGCGAGCTATCTCAAAGTCGATGTATCTGACTCGCAACAAGTGAGGCGCATTGTTCAGGAAACGGTTCAGAGATACGGCAGCATTGACATTCTGGTTAACAACGCGGCCCTTTGTCCGCCAGGCGATGTCGTTACCACTACAGAGGCCACGTGGGATGAGGTTATCGGGGTCAATTTGAAAGGAGTATTTCTCTGCAGCAAGTACACCGTTCCCCATATGCAAAAGAAAGGTGGCGGAGCGATTGTCAATATTGGATCGATCAATTCCCTAATGGCAATGGAGAATGAAGCCGCTTACGACGCCTCCAAGGGCGGAGTCCTAATGCTGACAAAAGCAATGGCATTGGACTTCGCAAGGTCGAACATACGAGTGAACTGCATCTGCCCCGGCGCCATCGAGACCCCAATGCTCACCGCATCGCTTAACACGGCGAAGGATCCAAAAGCGGCGAGAGCAGCCCTAATCCAAAAACACCCTCTACGACGAACCGGAAAGCCGGAGGAGATAGCTCAAACCGCGCTATTCCTCGCCGCCAACGATTCTTCATTCATCACCGGCGCAACGATTCCAGTCGACGGCGGCATCTTAGCGGGGTGGACGTAACTCGAGTTTGTGTAGTTGATTGAATGTGGACTTAGGCGGGATAAGTTACGACGTGTCCATTATCAGTTCATTGGCCATAATTCTTGGCACAATCTTCGTCATCATCCAAATCCGACAGGCTAACCGAATGATCGCCGTGAACGGCAAGCAAGCGGAGGCCGCCGCTGCCCAGGCGAAGTTAACCACCGAACAGCTGAAACAGGATCACGAACTTGCGAATATGGATTTGATTATGCGACTGTACGAGTTCGCGAATACAGCTGAGGTTCAGGCATCCTGGTTAACAATTGTCAACGCAAAGCTGCGCACGTACGACGACTTTCTGGAATTGGGGAGAAGTGAGCAGGTGGCTTTCTACCAGATCGGCGCACTCTTCGAATCCCTCGGTGTGCTCGCGGAGAGAGGAATCGTCAAGACGGACGTCATCGAAGATATGTTCCTCACAGAACTAGCATGGAACTCCATGAAACCCTTCATAGACGGCGTAAGAAAACGGTTCGGCGAAGAAGAGAACTACGTAGCTTTCGAGAAACTGTATACGCACGTCACCAAGAAACCTTAGGAGAGCTCTGAGGAGCATCTGGGATGAGGAAACGTCGTCGGCCTCAAGAACTCTCAGAAAATGTGAGCGGCCACAACAATCAGTAGGATTACGAAAAGGTAGGAGATTGACATTTTGAATACGCGCCACGCATTCGTTGGAATAGGGTTCTTGATCATCCTCAGGTTCGCGACCAAGAACCTCGCATTGAAAGCAACCAAGGCAATCCCGAAAACGGCCAACACGGGTATGTTGGCTGTTGATGCGGTGAGGGCGAATAGGCACACCGTGAATGGGAATAACGCCGCATTCGACAGTGCAGTATAGAACGCACTGGTCCGCAACCCATCAACAACGGGCAACATTGGCACGTTAACCGAAGCATATTCGGACGACTTGGCCATCGCTAAGCCCCAGAAATGGCCCGGAGTCCACAGAAAGATCAGCAAGCCCACGAGAAACGCGGCCGTGCTTATTGAGCCGGTAATCGCAGCCCATCCCGCTAAGGCTGAGAAGGAACCGGCTATTCCACCGATAACGATATTCCATTTCGTTCTCGGTTTCAACCATAAAGTGTAGACGAAGACATACCAGAAAACACCAAGCCCGATGAATGCCGCAGTCAATTCATTAAGAAACGTGGCCAGCACAACGCCCACCACGGAGAAGAGCAGGCCTACAATCAAAGCTCCTCGCGCAGATATCCGGCCTGATGGTATGGCACGGGTTCTCGTCCGATTCATGCGAGAATCGAGCCGTCTCTCAATGAAACAATTCAGTGCCCCTGCGCCGCCAGCGGCGAGAAAGCCCGCCCCCGCAAGAAGCAGCAATGAGTATGTGTCTAGAGCGTGAAGTCCGGCGGCGAGGAGCATCGTAGCAACACCAACAAAGACATTCAACGCCGCGATCGCTGGCTTCGTGATGCTGAAATAATCTCCGATAGTCTTTGTGGGCAGGAAATGACCGTAAACACGGGAATTCATGGAGACAAGACAAGCGGACGAAGCTTTAGAGCTACCTATAATGATTTTTGACCCCATGAAAGACCCTTCTAAGTAAAGGCGTTGTCAAGACGACTAGACCATCAGGTCTCTCGCTTTGCGCCGCAATTCGTGCAGTACTTTGAGTCCTGCTTTAGGGCCGTCCCACATCGCTCACAATACTGCAGCGGGCGCGTCTTTCGCCTGCTGCCGAAAATGAGTAACCCAAAGACTACGAGCCCGATGAAGAGAATGGCGGCGGGCAGGAGCAGTTGTTGGCCGGTGCTAGGGGCTTGGCTGACATGCGGTTGAGATTGAGACGTTGTTGCTGCTTCGGTTGCATTCTGAAGTGCAGTTATTCCGGGTACAGGCGTGATTGCCGCAGAGGAGTTAGAGGACTGAGTGCTCGTCTCTGTTGTTGTCTGCATTTCAGTTACCGGGGGCGTGTAGGGTGTCACATTGACTTGGAATAATTCTGCACTTGAAGCGACGGATTGACCGTTCAAGCCGCTGATAACGTATGCTTCGTCCTGTAAAGCCCAACTCCCAGTGAGTTGACGTGCGGTTAGTTGGTTGACCACTGAAGCGGGGAAGCTTGACGCGGATGGGTAGTAGGGAACTGCGTTCGTAGATAGCATCTTGGAACTAGAAGCATCCAACAAATCCACCCTGACGACAGGGAGAATGCTGGGGTCACATGAGACTGTCAGGTTGGTGGTTACCTGAAACGGCTGACCCGCTTGAATAAGCGCGGACGGAACGACGTTGAACGTAACGATTTTGCAAGGAATGAATTGAGCGTAAGCCAATTGATGGGGCAGGACTGCAATAACGACTACGACAGCCATGAACAGGAAGACAAGGGTTGCTTCATTTTCCTTATGTACACCCAAACCGCCGCCAACACCATTCGAATGTTCGACGCTCAACAGAAAGTCAGGTGACCCTAGTTTTCACGTGCATAAAACCTTTCGATAATTCGATGGGCAGTAGGCATAGGAAAATTGCTTGCTTGGATATCATTTCTCAAGAGTAACTTCCGAGTTTTCCGTAACTTTGAGTCGATGCCACTGTCCATCAAATCCCACCTTTCTCAGGCTTCTGACTCGGACCAGATTTTGAGCTGGATCGCTCCCTTCATCCAGTTTGAAATCAATAATGCCGTCGACCGCCGCCTCCAGCTGTTTGTACGCCCAGTTGCTATGGACGTCGCTCATTAAGCCGATTAGCTGGGTGAGTTGCCGTGATTTGCCCATCGGAATCGGTCGCGTCAAGTACAATTCAACCCAATTCTTCTCATCATTGAACCTATCAAGTACGGATCCGTTGTCCGATATCACGAGAAATTCGGGAGTGGGGGCGTCATCCATTGCGTCCCTTGCTATCCAAAGGCTCATGTCAGCAACCTTCAGTGATTCTGGAGTGTACTTTTCCTTAGACTTCCGCCCTATCGAGGCCGAGTAGAGGTCCGTAATCCATAATCGGTCCTTCTGTTCGAGATCTTCCACAGCAACGCCCAGTGACCGGAGCCGAGATCGGACCTCATCCGGCGATTGAGACTGCGTAATATAGCTAACACTACCTCCAGCCTTCAGCCATCCCGCGGCAATCGTGAGCGAAGCGTTGTATCATTGCGAAGCGGTATCAAATTCAACAAGAACTTGGGACCCGGGAGGAAGTGGCCCCTTAGTCAAGTCTTCGATTAACGCAATTCGCGGCAACCAGAACACATGGGAATCATCTCTGCATACAGATTTGTGGCTTTCGCGGGTTCCAAGAGTTGTCCAGTCATCAACCTGTTGGTGTGGAAGGATGTTTGCTACCCTTGTTTTTCCAAGCGTTAGTATGGCGGTCTCCGAATCGGCATTAGCACGACGGGGGGCGCGGGTGGCCGACGGCGACGCAGAACGATGAGCGGTATCAGGATGAGCAGAAATACTGCGATGCCTATGGCGATTATGAACCAGATGAGTAGATTGTTTTGTGGCGGCGGCGGTGGTGTTACTACGGTCGTAGTTTGTATACTTGACTGGGACGTGATGACGGCTGTGGCTGTGGTTGTGGCCGTGGCTGTAACGGCGCTGGTCGCGGTTGTTATTACGGTTTGGCATGGAAATGCGCGGAGAATTGTAGACAGTGCGGTGGTTCCACCGAATGATTGGGGCAGGAATCCTGGGAATTCCGGATCGCCCCCAACAATCCATCCACTGTTTGCGCCCGTCAGATAGATCGATGTGAGCGTAGGTGGAATTTGGCCTAGGAGCGCGGGGATTGTTGAAACATGAGACCATTGAACGCCATCCCAATGGATTAGGTTAGCGTACAATATCCCGGGCAGTCCCGCGGCCCAACAATTGTCAGATGCTTCGCAGAAGATTGTTTTCAGCGTCGCGCTGGTGTGGCCGGTTGATGTGATGCCGCCTGGAATTGTTGGGGCGGCAACGGGCGTCCAATGGGTTCCATCCCAGTGGATGATTACCGGTCCGGCTGAATGTGATCCGGCCGCTTGCACACCTCCAACCGCCCATCCATCGCTTGGGCTCAACATGAAGATGGATGTGAGGTTGGCGTCGGTCGAAAGCGTTGGATTGCCGCTAACAACTAGGGTGTTCCAAGTTCCGACGCCGCTGGAAACTGTGTAGTGTAGTATTGTAGCGTTGTCGCCAATGGCCCATCCCTCATTGGGGCTGAGCATGTCAATTGAGTTGAGGGGAGGAGTTGGTGAAGGGGATGATGGTGCGGGGAAGATGCTCCATGAGGCCACGCCGCCCGATTGCGTGTAGTGCAAGATTATACCTGTAGCTTGGGGAGTATACCGGTAGCTTGGGGATGCCGCCGCTTCTTCTCCCACAGCCCAGCCTTCGGTGGAGCTGACCATGAAAACGGACTTTAACGTGTAGGATCCAGGGGGCGGGGTAACCGTGTTCCATGCTCCGCCCGTGTAATGCAATATCACCGGGCATAGTGCGATGGGCGTCGCGGTGCAGCTGGCGGTGGGGTTCTGTCCCCCTCCGACCGACCACACATCTTGAGTTGAAACCATGAAGACACTGTTCAAATTGTTTGTTGTGCCAATCGCGATGCCCTTTGTCCACATGAAACCGTTCCAATGAAATATTGTTGGTTCTTCTTCCGAAGAGTTGCCGACTATCCAGCCGTTGTTAGGATCCCAGGCGCCGGAGAGGGGAGGGCCGAAGTTCACGGAGGTGAAATTGTTCAACGATGGGCTTGTGAGCGTACCCCAGTTCAAACCGTCAAAATGTGTTATCACACCCGCGGTGCCGACGGCCCACCCGTCCACTGCGGTTGTGAAGAAGACGGAGTTCAGGCTGAAGCGATCGACCGGGGAAAGTGGAATCAGGTTTATCGGAAGGGCGGTCCAAGTTCCGCCGCTGTAATGTAGGATCGTCGCGTCGATCTGTCCATTGTTCCCGCCAACGGCCCAGCCCTCATCCGACGAGATCATGAAGACTGAGAAGAGAGAGTTCGTCGTGGT
This sequence comes from uncultured Candidatus Bathyarchaeia archaeon, assembly GCA_964533505.1. Taxonomy (GTDB): domain Archaea; phylum Thermoproteota; class Bathyarchaeia; order 40CM-2-53-6; family 40CM-2-53-6; genus FEN-987. Next base: position 30,191 of record CAZHKA010000045.1, read on the forward strand.
GCCAGGAGCCACCGGACCGGACCATGTTCCACCGGAATACTGGACTATCATGCCGTTATCCCCAACGGCCCAGCCTTCGGTTGGGCTAATCATGAACACCGACCATAAGCGGGTGGATACTGGGGAATCGAAAGTCGTCCAGGCCCCGCCGAAATAATGATAGATCGACCCGTCATCGCCCACGGCCCAACCCTCATACGCGTTGACCATGAAGACCGAGCGTAGGACGGTTGGGGTTTTCTGCACGAGATTCCAGCCTCCGCCTAACCCGGGTACACCAGTCCAATGCCAGATTATTCCTTCGCCGGCCGTGTTCCCTCCGACGGCCCAAACGTCGGTGGGGCTCACCATGAAGACCGAGAAAAGCTCGCCTGCATCTGGACCGCTCAGGCCCGCGACCTGCACGCGCCATGTGGCGCCGTCCCAGTGGATGGCTACGGCTGTGCCGTCGGGTACGCCGCACGAGAGACCGGTTGAACTGGCTCCGGAACTGAATCCTACAGCCCATCCATCGTTCTCACTGGTGTTGTTGTTGGGTGGACCGAAGTTCACCGAGAATAAGTTGTAGCCGCACGGGGTGCTCGGATAATCTGGAAATCTCGGTGCCGGAATGGGGGACCAAACCGAGCCATCGTAATGGAAGATGGATGGGAGGCCGGTTGTTAGGTTCGTTGTTGGTACGAAGTCGCCCACAGCCCATCCTTCCTCGGGAACAGTGGGGGTGGCCGGGAACATGTAGACGGAGTCGAGTGGCGGGTTCTCGTACGGGTTGAGGTATGCGTTGGGGTTGATATCCTGCCAAACCGCAACGGTGCATACCGGAAGGGCTGCGGAATATGAGACTAGCACGGTGAGCATAACTAGGGCTACGAAAGAGCTAGCCATCTCTATCAACGACCTATCTAGCTTACGGCAAAATGCCGCGCCTTGGTATGTAGCATTAAGGGGTTGCTACATGTCAATCCGTAAACGACTGCTAAGAGGCTCCTACAAGAACATGGCAATTTACCCTCGAACAGTGGGGAAGTTATGCGTCGTTGAAAGATTGCCGGTTTTACAGGGGTATCCATGGTTGAAACTGAAAACGTTGCTCAATACCTGTCAAGCCCACGAGAAAATGCAACTCGAACATTTCCTTGGAAACCTGAACCGAAGACCCGTTCCGTTGAAAACGAAGACGGACTTGCTAAATCGAGGAGAATTCGAGACGCCCGCTTCGACGGCTTCGGTTCCTCCGATCAAGATCAATATCACTCCGAGCATCTGGAGCCCAATAACGACAGTGCTAAGGAGGGAGTGCGCGTTTTTTGCCACTCACGAACTTCTCACATAGCAGGCTGCGATTGCTATCAACCGACAATTTACCTTCGCGGTTGATGCGCTAAATCCTTGCGGTTGTTACCCATCGGTTGATATCACAAGTTCCTAGGGGAGCGCCAGTCCAAAACAGGAGCAAGTAGTCCACGATTATAATGAGGCCGAGCACGGCTCCTGTTTCGAGTGTGCCGCCGCGGACATCTTTATACAAATTCAGCGTATCAACCGAAGCCGTATTGTTACCATGTAGAACTTGCGAAGCGAAGAGTCCGCTACCCTTCCCCCTTCCCCAAGTAATCCTTAATACTACACGTATTACTTTCACCTTGTGAACCGAATGAAGCTGAAGATTAACTGGGAACACAAGCGTGTCAAGCACGCAATAGAGAGGATGTGGCTCAGAGGTGTCTCCGTAAGAGATGTAGAAGAGGCCATAGTGAAGGGAAAGAAAGTTCTGCAAAGAGAGACAGGCCTCACAGAGGCTTTCTTCAGCCGCTATTCCATCGTGTACCATGAGACCATTTATCGCGAGATGGACCTACGGAAGGTCTTCCCGGTGACGGTGAAAGTCCTTTGAACAAGGAGAAAATTTCCAGCGTGAAGTGCAAGTGCGGCGGTAGGCTCAAGCGGACTCTTACCGAGGTCGAGTTCTTCGGAATCGATTTCGGGATTAAGCCGGCAACTGTATGCACCGACTGCGGCTCGGAGTACCTCCCGCAAGATGTGATGGAAGAGGTTGAAAGGGAAGTTAAGCGGAGAGGACTCTATGGTTTAGAGACAAGGGGACGCGTGGCGAAGTCCGGAAATTCCTTGGTCATCCGCATCCCGAAGAAGATAGCGGAATCACTGAAAATCAAACGTGACCTACCCGTCGTCATCTACCCATCCGAACCAAGGAAACTAATCATCGAAGTAGAGGACTCTTAGACTCGGCGCCTCTGGCTTCTTCAACCTCCGGAACAACAACACGCCAATTCAATCTAAGCGAAGAATATAGTATTCTCCAGACCTCTGAACTGCGGGTCCCGCCTACGACTTTCGCGGCGCGGGATTGGGCGGTTGCGTATACTATAGAGTCCGTGAGGGGCCAGTATCGGCGGGAGGGCGAGTTTTCTTGCAAGCTAGTCCCCTGAACAACAGCGTTTGAGACGATAGGAGCGTCGCAACTGCCCGGCATCACATTCGTTAGAATCCGGCCGGCGTTACCAGTATCACCAGCACTGTCATAGGCGGTCACGGTCACAGCGTACGGTCCGCTGCCCGCGTAAATATGTGTCCGGGCGTCACTAACTACGCTTTGAGCTGAGAAGGGTACGTCCAAGGTTGAACCATCTCCGAAATCCCAATGTAGATTCGTAATCCACCCATTCGATGTTTGCGCGTGAACGTACAGCTGGTACGCGCACGGATCTGAACCTACCAGAAATTGGGGATTATCAAACCAGACCCGTAATCCCTGGTCGGTAGGTCCGTACGACGCTAGGCTGGGCGTTGTAATGCTAAAGCCTGGAACTGTTGAAGACGCAAACGCAATCACTGCTAGCAGAAATGGAAGAACAAGGTATGATCGGTGTTGCAATTTAGTTCGTTACCGTGATCGGTGCGAAAGCATATGGCGGGACCTGTCAACGAACCAAGCAATGCAACCGCCTATAGCGCTTGTTGATTTAGTTGGGCATTAGCCAGCCGACCATTCCATATTCGCAGAGTCACAGCAATGGAAATGGCCTTGATCTGTGGATTTTACGGGCAGACATCAATGACCCGTGAAATTTCTGAGAAAGTATCGACGCGGAAAGACCGAACACATTTTGCGGCTTGTGTTTCGCAGATTTGCGCTTGTTAATGTATGACGCTCTGTCAGAAAACGATTTCCGTGAACCGAAGCTTTCGCGGTCCATCTTTAATTCTCGAAGACCACCTACATCAAGGTCATGAAGAACAGAGAGCTGCTGAAACTTACTGACTCTGTCAGGGATCGGAGGCTGCGTGCGAAAGTGCGCGCGGTTCTGCAGAATCCTTCAGTTAGGATCGGAGGCCGAAGCTATTCGGGACTATCGCTTGAAAAGTCGCCGGCAAGCGTATGGCGCCACCACAATTACCCCGGCGGCTTCGTCGAACACATCTTAGCCCTTTACGAGCTCTCTATGAGTTTAGTGCGCATCGTTAGGAAGATCTACAAATGCCGAGTGGACACGGACATAGTGATTTGCGGCGTCCTGCTTCACGATATCTTCAAACCGGCGACGTACAGACAAATAGAGCGAGGGCGATATCGCAGATCAAACCTAGCCGAACGCCTTGACCACCTATCTCTCGCGACCGCAGAGCTAATCCGCAGAGGTTTTCCGCTCGATGTTGTGCACGTCGTGGCCGCAAGCCACGGCAGACAGTACGGCCCAATAGGGCCCATGACGATTGAAGCCCTAATCTGCCATCTCGCCGACCACACCGAAGCCGAGCTCAACGGTGAAATGCTAAGCGCCGCCCGATTCATGATCCGTGAAGTAACCGGAGAAGAACCCCGAACAATGACCGGTAAAGAGGCTTTCGCCGTGGTACGAACAAAGACAGATGAAGGATGGAATGGGCTTAGAGACTCTTTATCTAAGCGCGGCTTTGCCAGCGACAAAGCAGACTAAGTAAGGAAAAAGAGCAAAGCGAAGAGCTCCCAGAAAGAACCATTTACGAGCTAACAAGATCCTGTCAAGCAGCACCAAGGTATCGAGCCATCTTCTCCATTCCCATCTCTATTCGCTCCTCAGGTTCGGTTACGAAAGTCATCCGCACATGCCCGCGCCCGTTCTCGCCGAAGAAACCACCCGGAATTACGGCAACGCTTTCCTCCGTCAGTAATTTCTCTGCGAATTGCTCTTCGGTTTCATGGAGCCGGGTCAGGTATGAGCGCAGGTCAAGGAAGTAGTAGTATGCGCCTGCCGGCGTGATGGTTCTCGCTTCAGGGAGATGTTTTCTTATCATTCGTCCCATGAAGTCGCGTTTCCTAAGGTATGCGGTGACTGAGTCCTTGACGTATTGCGCTTTCATATTTTGTTTAAGGAATTTTACTAGTGCGAATTGACCGACGCTTTCAGGCGCTAAACTGCTGTACTGCTGCATCTTCTCGATTGAGTCAATGACTCGACTCGGCGCAAGAGTGTAGCCAAGCCTCAAGCCCGGTATGCCAGCCTCTTTGGAAAAACTGCAGACTGTGATTGTACGTTCTTTAGCGCCCGGGTACCGGCTAACCCAGACATGATTTCCTTCGTAGATTATGTGCTTGTATATGTCGTCGCTAATGATCCAAAAGTCATAGTCCTGTGCTAAGTCAACCAATGTCTTAACAAAAGATTCGTTGATGATCCTGCCGGTGGGGTTGTCTGGGGAGAGGAGGATCATGGCTTTGGTTCTGTTTGAGACCGTATGCTTGAGCTGTTCGCCGGACGGCTGATAATTATCCTCCACGCTCACGGGAATAACCCGCAAATGTCCTTCAGCAAGCTCGACGATCTCCATGTACCCCAAATATGTGGGGTCCGTGATGATTACTTCCTCGCCTGGATCGATGAGACACATGAGTGAGCTGAAGATCGATCCGGTCGCACCCGTCGTAACGATTACCTCTCTAATCGGATCGAAGTCTACTTGTCCGTAGTTTTTAGCGTCAGCTGCGATGGCCGAGCGAAGTTCAGGTATCCCACGAGTGCCCGTGTAACCGCTTGACCTCAATGCCTCCTCCGACATCAGTCGGTTGAATTCGTTGATGAAAGGCTGCGGTGGGGGTAGGCTGGGTGCGCCCCCGCCGAAGGATATTATATTGCCTCGTACGCGGGCTTCATCTAAGACTCCGGCTACTCGGCGGATAGGCGAAGTATGAATTTTTTCGGACCTTTGCGATAGTCGTGCCAAGAAACTTCGTTATCGGTTGGTTAGGCCCATCGTTATACCGTTTTTGTTGAACTGGCCGGCCTTATCTTCTTCGCGCCTTGCATGTATGTTTGCAATATGTCGGGTATGTTGATTGAACCGTCTTCGTTCTGGTAGTTCTCCATGATGGCTACGAGTGTTCGTTCCGTTGCGATGAGCGTACTGTTAAGTGTGTGAACCCATTTCGTAGGCTCATCCGGCTTATCTCTAAACCTGACCTTCGACCGCACCGCTTGGTACGACGTGCAGTTGCTGCAAGAAACTATCTCCCTGTATTTTCCCTGGCCCGGCATCCATCCTTCCAAATCATACTTCTTAGCCGCCACCGATCCCAGGTCGCCTGTACAGACATTGACGATTCTGTAAGGAATCTTCAAAGCTTGGACGAGTTCCTCCGCGTTGGCGATTAGTTTCTCGTGTTCCTCCCAAGACTGTTCGGGTTTGCAGAAAACGAACTGTTCAACTTTTTCGAATTGGTGAATCCGGAAGATGCCTTTCGTATCTCGTCCGTGAGCGCCGGCCTCCTTTCGGAAGCATGGACTGACGCCGCCATACCTAAGTGGCAATGACTTCCCGTCAAGAATTTCGTCCATATGCTGAGCTAACAGGGCGTGTTCGGATGTGGCGAGAAGATAGAGGTCTTGCTCCTCCACCTTGTATAGCACGTCCTCGAAATCCGATAACGCCACCGCTCCGCCGACAGCATCGCGGCGGAGCAGGTAAGGAGGCTGGCAAAGGCTGAAACCCTTACCATCAAGAAAATCCAAGGCGAAACGGATTAATGCGTAGTTCAGTTTCACCAGGTCACCGCGAAGGTAATAGAACCTAGCCCCTGCAACCTTCGCCGCGCGCTCCATATCGATTAAGCCCAGATTGGAGGCTAGGTCAATGTGGTCTTTCGGTTGAAAGTGAAAGTTCGGCGGGTCACTCCACTTCCTCACCTCTTGGTTATCGTTTTCATCCTTCCCGAATGGGACGCTCTCATGCATTATATTCGGCAGTTCCATGAGGGTGGCGGTAATCTTCCCTTCTAGCTCCGTTGTCTGTTTCTCGAGGAGTTTAATCTCGTCTGGGATATGTTCAGCCTCTTTCATTAGGCTGGAGGCATCCTCGCCTTTCTTGCGTAATTGCGCGATCTGCTCGGTGATCTTGTTACGCTTACTCCGCAGATTATTAGCCTCAGATTGAGTGCTTCGCCACTTCGCATCATTGGCGAGCAAGTCGTCAACCCATGCGACCTTTTCCTGATCTCCTCTACGCTTGAGGTTCTCCTTGACGACTTCTGGGTTATCTCGTACGAACCTTATGTCAAGCATTCTTCACCAGGACCTACCGCCCCATCTAGGGGGATATCATTCTTGAAAGGTTGCCTTCTGGCCTGCAGGGTAAAACTGTTATTCCGAGAGTCCTCAAAGCAACTGTGTTGTGCGTGAAAGTTTTTGTGCTCCCAAACTTGTGGGTATGGATACGTAACGTAGGAGTTGAAGGGAAGACACGGGGTGAGATCTAATGGTTGATCGGTCGGGGAAAGTGTCGAAACAGGTGCAGGTATTAGAAGAGCCTCCGAAAGCTTCAGGCCGCAGAATGAAGCAACTCATTCACAACGGCGTCCTCATTCCCGACGCATACGTTCCGCAAGGATTCACCATAACCTTCCGTGGAACACCCCTGAAACTTACTCCTCTGCAAGAGGAAATGGCAGTGAAGTTTGCGCAGAAATTTGGCACCCCCTACACCGAGGACCCCGCATTCTGCTCTAACTTCATGAAAGATTTCGCTAAAGAGCTGGGGATCAGGGAAAAGATCACCGTCGCCGATCTCGACTGGACCCCAATAACTCGATGGATTGAAGCCGAGAGAGCTCGCAAGGCGAACATGTCGAAAGAGGAGAAGAAGAAGCTGGCTGCCGCACGGAGGAAGCTGCGTGAGGAGCGTAAAGAACACTACGGCTGGGCACTGGTCGATGGAGTAAGAATGGAGATAGGCAACTACGCGGTCGAACCCCCTTCCGTCTTCATGGGACGAGGAAAACACCCGATACGAGGCAGCTGGAAACCTGCCGTTACAACGAAGGACGTAACTCTGAACCTGAGCCCCGACGCACCGACGCCGCCTGGCGAATGGGCTGGTCGTGAGTGGAGGCCGGATGAACTCTGGGTCGCTAAGTGGACCGACAAACTTGCAGGGAAAGTGAAGTACATCTGGTTCCACGACGCCACTCCCATGAAGCAGAAACGAGTCCAAGAAAAATTCGAATTGGCCAATGAGTTGGAGTCGAAGATCGGTCAAGTGCGGGCACATATTACCGAAGGTTTGAGGAACGAGGACGTGAAACGAAGGAAAGTAGCGACCGTAGCCTACCTGATTGATGTCTTCAAGATTCGAGTTGGAGACGAGAAGGAAACGGAATCCGGCACCGTCGGGGCTACAAGCCTGCAGAGTAAACACATAACTCTCCACAACAGCCCAAATATGGTCAAACTACGGTTTCTCGGTAAGGACTGGGTCCTTTTCGAAAGGGAGCTAGAGGTTTCCGAAGACGCATTCCGCAACCTTCAGGAATTCACATCGGAAGGCGGCCGAATCTTTAGCGGCGTCACTACCGAGGCCGTTCGAGAATTCCTCTCCGAAGCCATGCCTAGGCTTAGCCCAAAGGTCTTCCGCACCTTCTCCGCCACGCACCTATTCAGAGAAAAATTGAACAACGCAAAAGTTGGACCGGACAGTCCTGAAACTGATAAGAAGATGGCGTTGACGGAAGCGAATGCAGCCGTGGCACAACTCCTCAACCACCAGAAGGCTATCCCGAAAAAATGGCAGGAAACCTACAAGAAACGGTTGGAGATGCTCAAATCACTAAAAGGGAAGAAAGGGAAGTCAATCGCGAAGCGGAAACTGAGCATTCAGTTCAGAATTTCCCAGATGCGGTTGGGTAAGAACTGGAACCTCGGAACCTCGCTACGTAACTACATCGATCCCCGAGTCTCGGTGGAATTCTGCAGGAAAGTCAACTACGACTGGAAAGCATTCTACCCGAAAACTCTAATCACAAAATTCGCGTGGGCCGAATAAACCCGAAAACATGATTTGGCTTGAAAAGAGCACCAACGACAACCTCCGTCGCCTAGAGAGAGTCGCGATTCAAAACACGTCTAAACCCTTTCTTAGGATCGAAGTTTGGATTTTAGAGCTCTAAAGCCATGATTTCGCCTGCAATCAAGAAAAATATTGTATAAAAATGTAGGAAAACGTCTTTTAGATACTTTTATCGGATTACTTCTTCGTTTTCTTCTTTTTATGACCTTTAGGCATTATTGGATTTACGTCGCAACGTTTCACGCTGACTAGCATTGAATTGCAACGTATGCATTGTTTTCATTTAAAAAACAATCGATTCTTCGAACAGTCCAGCCTAGTCAATATAAGTCGCCCATCTCACTAGTTCTATTCCAACAATGATACCATCCAGCATCGACCCGAACCCAGAATTTGAGGAATTCGACCTCGATGACCGGGAAATAGAGGTTCTCAAGCTTCTTTCTAGCGAGCAGAACGCGCATTTTTCATTTCAAGGGTTGAGGCGCAGGCTTGGGTTGCATCAGGAAACGCTGACCCGTACCCTCAAGAGGTTGGAAGACGTCAATGCGATTGAACGATCGCCCGACGGCTATACGTTAAGGAATCCAGGGAACAACTTCTCGTTCACCGTTCGCACTACCCCGCCGAACTCTAAACGAATCGTTGAGGCCTATTTGCCCGCCCAGGTTGACGTGACGGTTCTCTTTCAACGCCTCAGAGGTAGGTGGTTTGGCAATTTCCGGTGGCTGGGCTACTCTCATGACGGAAACCTGCTCTCCATGAGTTGGATAAGCGAAGATGGACGGCTGGAATTGCAGGCTAGGATCAACAGCGACAAAATCACAATAGGCGCAGATACGCACGGCAACTATAACGAATCGGAGCAGATGGCCGCGGCCTACCAACTCTTCGATCATATAACAAAAATCGCGGAAGACATGGTGCAGGCGTCGAATAATCCCCCAGCCGCAAGCTGACCAAACCACCGCGCACTCAGTCATTATCAACTCTGCAGCCAAAGTGACCCGAACAAAAATGGCATCTTCAGACATATCCGCTGATTTGGAGATTGAAAACTTGACCGCGCCGTGGCGGCCGATAGAACGGGACCCAGAGCCTCTTGAGAGGCCTCCGTTCAGAAGCATCAACTAAGCCTTCGATTTGGCTTCAACCCTTGCTCCCAGTCTTGGGTCCAGGGGTTCGTTGAACAGTTCCGGATGAAGCATCTGGGCTAGAATCCTGATGCCGTCAAACAGCCTCGGGCCAGACCGGCTGAAGTAGCTGTGGCCGTCAGTGGCGTAGACCCGGCCATTGCGGACAGCAGAGAGTTCCATAGCATGTGGGAGATCCAGAAAATCGTTAGCCTCTTGGAGGGTACGCTGGGTCGTGAACCCGCACGGCATCAACACCACAACGTCGGGATCATAATTCAACACACGATCCCAACTAAGATAAGTCGACGGCTTGCCCTCGACGGCCAACTCGTCGACTCCGCCCGCGTACGCCACTATCTCCGGAATCCAGTGGCCTGCATTCATGACTGGCTTGAGCCATTCAACGCAGAGAACCCGAACTTTCCGAATATCTCGCGTCAACTCCTTTATGGCTCTGGCTTTCACGTCGAGTTCAGCGACCAACTTCTCGGCTTCGCTCCTACATCCTAACGCATCGCCCACGTCTTTTACGTCGCTCCGGATGTCGTTTAGAGTGTGTGGGTTCAAAGAGACGACCGTGACACGTTTTTCGAGCCTATTCACGGCCTCCAGAACATCCGAAGCTCCAATCGCACAGACATCGCATAGCTCCTGCGTAATGATTAGGTCAGGGGCCGCGGCCTTGAGTTCATCGAGTTTGATGCGGTAGATGCTCTTCCCTTCTCTCATGTGCTGGATTACGATCTCATCGATTTGTTTACTCCTCATCGTCAACGTGTCGAAAATTGGCTCAATCATTCTTGCCTTTGTCTTGGCGTCCTCTGGATAATCGCACTCATGCGAGACCCCAACCAAACTGGCACCCTGCCCCAGCGCGTAGATCATCTCGGTTGCGCTCGGTAAGAGCGAGACAGTCCGCACGGTTTCTTCACCCGAGAGCAGCGGGGGTCGGACATAATTGACAGTTAAGGCCAGCCGTGCCAGCATTGTGAGGTACATCCCAAACGGCCATATCCATTTCCACGCAATCAGTATAGCCATGCAGGGCATATATTGTACTTCACAATCCCAAATTGCGCTAACGAAGCATCGCATGCCAGGGTAGACGAAACCTCATGGACCAGCTGATTCAAGTCGACAAGAAGGAATGGGAGGAATTTCTGGAGAGACTTTCAGAACTTGAGAAAAAGTACCAGTTGGTCTTACGTGAACTGGACACGGCGCACAGCAGACTACAGGCCCTAGACGATTCACAGAGACAGGTCGAAGAGAAGCCGTTGAGCCAAGCAACGTCCGCAATGGAAGAGAAGACTGCGTACGCCACTAAAGAACAAGGAAAGACGGGATTCCTTGCAAAGTTAAGGAGCGAATTGCGACCTCTTCGAAGACCTCCAAGCCTGCCAAGCCCCCATAGCCCACTAAATCCAAATGCGCCGCCCAACTATGCATCGTGCAGCCGCTGCGGAAGCAAGATCCTGTACGCAACCCGATTTTGTGACCGATGCGGCGCCAATTTCGGCAGGTGGGTCTGTTCCTGTGGGCACGGGTTTCCCGAATCGGCTAGGTTTTGTGATCACTGTGGCCGACGTGTGGAGACTACGACATCACAGGTTGACATCTAGCCAATTAGATAGCACGCGAGAGACGTAGCCCATAAGCAATAGCGCGAAGACCCGAACTAAGCGGTGAGTTACCAAACGACAAGTAACAGAACCCTTGAAGGAGCAGCATCTCAAAGCCCCAGCTAGAAAGGCCCGTTTCATTCGCTTAATGCGGTCCACTTTGAAGCTAGCTCGTCCCTGCGCGGGCGATAGACCTCTCCGAAGAATCGGTTCTGAGAGAGCAAAACATCCTTAGGGTATAGATGAGTGATCGAACGGGACTCCTTCCATGCGTCGCTAAAGTGCTTGCCGAACCTGGCTTCAATCTGACGACCAAAATCTTGCTCTGTCTGCGGTTCACCTCCGATTGTAAAGTAGCGGCGACCATTCTTCTTGGTCGTGTACGCCATTTCATTTCCTAAGAAGTACGCTTTGCCAGTCGTTCCCGCCCCTTTCCCTTCAGCATGACCTCGACGAGCAACAGACCGCTGTGTTCCATGTTTGAATCCACGTTTTGCGGCCGCGTAAAAAATAGCTCTGTTTAGGCCCCAACTCTTGGCCTCGCGCTCAGTCAATCCTAGCTCCCTCGCCCTCGCAGCCTGGAGAAGCGCCATGACTTGAAAGCGCCCGACCTTCACTAAGTCAAACCTCCCAACGCCATCATTGGCAGTATTTGGATTAAACTGTTACGAGCTGAACCAGTTTCTCGTGCATGAAAACGCACTCATTGTGATGAGGCGGAATTCAATGACCTGTAACACGAATAACTTACTTCTCCCGCGCTAGAGTTTGCTTTGTCTTTTCAACTTCTAAGATCAGTGTTCCGATAAGCTTCGCGCTTTCCAGTGGAAATCTCTCTCGGCACGAACGAGCAAAGCTCTTAGATGAGTTCGCAGAGCCCCGGACTTCTCTCATTTCTTCGTCCTTCAGTCTGGATTAGTTTCCTCGGCCAGTACCTTCGCTGAACGAGCAAGTATGTGGGAAAGGAAATGCGTTTGGGCTAACGACTAAGTCAAACTCTCTATTCGCTCCTGCAGACGCAGGCAAATCTAAGAATATATAACGGGGAAGTGCCCGAACTAATGTATCCTAGGAATTCCAACAAAAGCCAATTACCACCTACAACATAGCAAGTCTACTGAGTACTATGGGAGGCCTTTAGAGTGAAGTTATCCGCAATTTTCTCGGACTATGATGGCACGCTCTCTCAGTTAGAATCTCGCCGGGAGGACGCGGTGCTTTCGCCGATTCTACGCAGGTTACTGTCAAAGGTCAGCAAACATGTCACCCTTGGCATTGTTACCACGAAAGACCTATCGTTCATCAGAGAACGCGTGCCGTTCGCCCATGGCATATCGGCCAGTTGTGGGTTGGAGTTGCAAGTGGGCGAAAAGACGATGCTTGATGAACGAGTCCGCGAACCGAATCAGCTCCTTGACAAGACATACCAGGAGATTTTGAAGAAGATTCTGCAAGCGCGCGAGAACCTCGTCATCGAAAGAAAGGAGTCTGAGGACGAACATCTGATTGGTTTCTGTATAGACTGGCGATTGGCACGCAACTGGGATGAGGCGAAAAGAATAGCCGCACCCTTCTTGGAGTATTCGCGTAAGCAGGGGCTATTCGTTGTCGAATCGGATATTAGCCCATTTGCAAACGTCTTTCCAATGAAGATCGATAAGGGTGAAGCTTTCGAGAAACTGAAGAAAGAGTTAGGCGTCGAGGGCCCGACCATGTACCTAGGCGACTCCGAGGCTGACGACCCGGCCTTTCGGCTCGCTGACGTATCCATCGGAGTTAAACATCGTCGGATCATGCCAAAACTTGAATGCACGTATCGGATTGAGTTCTTTGAACTTGAGAACTTATTGACGGAGCTGATAGATTCCGATTTCGACTTCAAAGAGAGCATGGCAACGAAAAACGTCTAGTGTATAGACGCGGGCATACTATGAATTTTTCTACTTAGTCTTTTGATTTCCACTTCGTATACCTAGACTTAACCCGTTACTGCGGTAGTAGTCGTTGGAGGTTTAATGGAAATGAATGGGGTTTCGCCATTGAAGCAGGGCTTCGTGGACTTAGCTGCCATCCTTTTCGTGATCGGCGGGGTCGTTAGTCTAGCGATGACGATTCTAGCGCTGCCAATCGCCAGCATCTATCCTCTCAGTCTTCCAACCAGTCTTTCGGCAACGGAGATTGTTGTTATTGCTGTGAGCCTGATATGTTCCCTCGGAGCCCTCCACTGCTTCTCCCTGGCCACAAAACGCATGCTTTCTGAGGCTGGTGTTAGAGGTCTAATCTTCGGAGCGCTACTACTCATCTTCAGTCTCGGCGGCATTGCGGGCAACGCGGGAACGGGCACTGGAACGTTGGCTGGCAGTGGAACCTTAGCGTTGGGAACGGGAACGTGGCTAAATGCAATTAGTGCATTTATGATACTAATCGCGGGGATGATCTGCTTCGTGCTAAGACATACGAATGTGTCGGCGTCCGCGATAGCCCGTCAACACCAAATCACACAACCTGTGTACCAGCAGTAGGACGCTGACGCGCAGAACCAAAGCCTTTTCTTTTCTTTACACTCTCCATTTTGACGTTATCAAATGCATCTCAAAGTCGCATCAATTCTGGCCGTAAGTTTTCTGATTCTAGCCGTGGCATCATTCCCGAATGCGTTTCCAAGTCCCACAGAATGGGTCAAGCACGGCAACCCCGTGTTAGTTCCTACAGTGGGGACTTGGGATAGCGACTATGTCACCACTCCAAGAGTGGCGTTCGATGGAAGCACCTACCGAATGTGGTACCAGGGAGGACACTCAGGAATCAGCCAAATCGGATATGCGACATCAACGGACGGTATCACTTGGCTCAAGCACGGAATCGTTCTCTCCGCTGGCCAGCCCGGAGAATGGGACGGTTCGTCGATCGCTTTGGGTTCCGTTCTGTGGAACGGGACGGTTTACCTAATGTGGTACACGGGAACAAATGGCGCCACAAACCCAAATGGCGCGGTAGGACTGGCTTTTTCGACCGACGGCCTGAACTGGGTCAAGTACGCAGGTAACCCAGTCCTGACTCCAACGGAACTTGGAAATTTCATTGCGGCTCCTTACGTTATCAGGCTGAAACTCACCTACAATATGTGGTACACCGGGAGAAGCGCGGCATCTACAAGCGCCAGCAAGATTCTCTACGCGACATCATTCGATGGAATTCATTGGTCAAAGTGGCCGTCGCCCGTACTAACGCCTTCAACAGATCCCACTGCCTGGGATGCTCGTGGAGTTTACTCGCCCGCGGTTATATGGAATGGGCAGCTCTTCGGAATGTGGTATTCCGGCATTAACCAGACAGGCGTAGTTCCAAGAATTGGATTCGCTACGTCGCTCGACGGCGGCAGCTGGACACGATCTGCTGCGAACCCCATCCTCCAACCAGACCCTCCGGGTTCATGGGACTCGGCCGGTGTTGAGCAACCGAGCGTCGTTCAGGGGGGAAGTGGATACATGTTATTCTACGACGGGTACAGCATTTCACAGGGTCAAAGGATTGGGCTCGCCTTATCCCCTCAAGGGTTTGCTGCCGCGGAATTCCCCTCTCAAGGGTCTGCCGTCGCGGAATTCCCCATGCCAACAGCCGAAATCCTACTGGGACTGATAGCGTGCTCAACATTATACTTCACATGCTACCGTCGAAAAATCCGTGGATAAATCTCCGCGATTCTCCGTCATTACGATAAACGTTAGCGCAGCGGAGCCTCAGACAATGCTTTAGTAAACGGCAATCAATACCCGAAGGGGCCATTAATTTGACTGACGCACCTTCGGGACGGCAACTTGTCGAGAAAGCATTTGTCTACATGACGACCCTGAGTAAGGAATGCCGAAAGGGTTTGACAACTAAATTCGAGCAAGAGGACAGAGGCTTGCCCTTCGGATCCGTCGAACCAACCCTACGTAAGGAAGTTGAAACGTGGTTCGCGGGGAGAGATAGAAACATCACCGTCAAACATGAAAGAAGCGACCGAGGTAGGCCGGGGGAAGTTCTGCTCACCTATTCGGGAGCAACTAAAGACGCACACTTCAAGTTCCGGGTCGACGCACAATTCACGCTAGCAGGCGCCGGAGACAACGCGCTTGCCTACCTCAAAGCAATGAATGTCAACGTGGACAAACGAGATTTTACGAAGTAGACGGAGTACGTTTGATGACGCCCCTTGAGGAACTCGCTCAACTAGCAAACGAAAAGAGCAGGCGACTGTTCGTCGCAGAAAATCCAATCGACCTGAGCGTGAAAGAAGGCGAGAACTGTATCTACATCCTCGAACTTCCAACCACCGCCCCCGGCTCGGCCGGCGGGCGAGTCGGCGGTATTGGGGAACGAAAGATACAGAAAGCATACTGCTTCAGACAGACGACAGGAAAATGGTTGAAGCTATACGAAACTGAGTCCGCCGACAAACTAGAACGCTTCAACTTACCCTACCACGCGGCAGGGCTGAGTGTGCGGTTACCCGACCAGACTGAAAGAGTTGTCTCGGGAGTGGTTGACCCCGAGGTCATCGCAGAGTACAACCAGATAATGTGAACGTCACTGACGTACGACGGCCAGAACGAGTGGCATCAACACTTCCAAGTCATTCTTGGATCCCAATTGAACCCTTAACAGTCGACTCATGCCGCCAAGTTGCGCTCGATCGACCCAAGCCCTCAAGCTCTCAGGTACAGATGGGTCCGACTTAATCTTAGGAACGCCCCTTTCCGGAATGAACAAGAAAAGCTCGAGCCTATCGCCGAAAAAGACCCTAACGCGCGGCGTATCCCCGATGCTGTAGGTGGGCGCTTCGGCATCTTTCAACGGTTCGTACTCCACGCTCTCAACGACATCCGAGATATCCCTCAATCGCTGCCTCAGATACTGGAACGCATCTTGGCAGGGAGCGGAGCCTTTACTCGCCATTTCTTCAACCGACAACCAATCAGCCTCTGGAAAGCAGGTGAACAGCATTCGGCGAAAGCCATATAGCGGTTGTCTTTTCGTTCTGCAATCCACGGGAGTAATAGCGAAATGCCTCACAGGCTTAGCAGAACTGCATTCAGAATACGAAGAAGACAGAAGATGAAACAGAGACACAGGAAGCAAACGAAGTCAAGCCGAAAGCCGAACTAGGCATGCGCATTTTTCTTCCTACAGAATTCACGTTCAATGTTCGCTGAATGCAACAGGTGATAATGATGATTCTACAGCGGAAATTCCGCGATAGTACTCGTGATACAGGATAGTATGTCATTTCATACGTGGTTTCGCATTCTTTGTCATAGCGCTTTGTTGAGGAAACGATGGCAAGCGCAAACGTACTCCATCTTTCCGTTTGGGTATAGCCACCTATAGTGCACTATACCCTTATCGTCGGTGAACGTTTCGCAAACGCTTTCCGAGTAAAGGCTAACATGCGAAAACCTCCAACGACTTTTCTCAGACTCTGCACCGGATGTCATGTTGCTGACACACCCGAGACTTTGAATCCCTCAACCGTCTAAAAAACCATGAATAATAGGTAGATTTTGGAATGCTGAGTTTTTTGAGCGCTCTCCAAACTGTGTCTAAATTCGAAAGGTCCTTTGTTCTCGATAGTGGCGTTCCCGCATCGATTTCAACCGGAGGATAATCTGCGGATGAACTTGACGGTAGTGAGAGTTCAGTTGCCGTTTTATGCTAAACCCTTGTCCACAGTAGACACATCGGAATAGGCCTATTAAAGGAAGTTCATCCCCCCGTCGGGATGAGCCGAAGGTTTCGGTTGCGTTAGCCATCGATACGTCACGGCCTCGGTCAACTACGCGGCGTAGTAGCTATATATTCTGCGCGGATGAATCGTCTGCATTTCAGATTGAGAGTAGGCCGATAGTGGGTACCAGGACTGAAGGCACACTTGTTGCTGATGGGTCTATGTTGAAAGTGGGGGTCTGGAGCCGAGTACAACAGATATGATCATGTATTGACCGTTGCGAATGATCCCTAACTGGATTGTCTGTCCCGCGACCGCATGCTCCTCCAAGTAGGAAGAGAACGAATCGTAACCGGTTACTCTTTGTCCGTTGATCGAAACTATGACATCCCCCCCGACAATATACTCCTGCTGCTGGATGGTCACGTTCTGCGTACCCCCCCTAAGCCCGGCCGTGCTTGCAGGTCCGCCTGGAACGACAGTCTCGACTAGAAGACCGTAGGTAACGTTGGCTCCAGTTGCCTGCGCGAGTTGGTAAGTCATATCAATCAATCCAACGCCCAAGTAGGGATGCTTGTCGTATTTTCCGTATTCGATGAGAGTGGGCATTTCTCTGACGATTGTATCGGACGGAATCGCGAACCCAAGCCCTTCAGAGTTGCTTACAGCCGCGGAAGTTATCCCAACCACAGTGCCATCAGGCGCAATAAGTGGGCCACCCGAGTTACCCGGGTTGACGGCCGCACTGAACTGAATTGTATCAGGGATTGCGTAACCTCCCAAAGTATCCATCTGCAGCGCGCGTCCCAAATGACCAATTATCCCCACCGTGATCGTGTTGGATAGGCCGTAAGGGTTTCCGATAGCTACGACCGTTTCCCCAACTTGCAGCGTCGAAGATTGTCCTAATTGCAGGGGATGAAATTCGCTCTGAGGAGCATTCGCGGAGAGTATTGCAAGGTCACTGTAAGGATCTGACCCGACGACCTTACCGGAATACGAGTTACCGTCAGAGAATGTGACGGTCATTTGGAGAAGACCGTCTATGACGTGATAGTTCGTTATTATGTAGTCCTGTCCCCCGTACAGTACGACGAAACCGGTTCCGAGTAAGGGCGTAAGCGTTCCATTCGGGAAGGACTGTAATGTCGTCTCGCTGAGAACTCCCTGTATGGTCACTACCGACCAGCTTGAGCTAGCATAAATTTGGACGGGCGTGAGGCTTTTCGGTTGAGAATTGTTCATTATTGGTCCGTAGTATATTGCCACAGATCCCAATGCCACTATAATCAAAATGAGAACTGCGATTGTCGTGCGGGGCCAAACGGATTTTTTGGATTTTCTTGACCTGCCCTTCAACCCTAATCGCTTCACTTTTAACCCGCTACACCCTGTAGTTTCTTTTAATTGTTGCCTCGGTCATCAGACTATGGCCTTCCGTTCACCACTAAGTCATCAATCAAGGCTCATGGATCTGGTACGTAATAGAGGTGTGGGGACCATGAGTTGAGGATGGTCGAGTCATCTACATACATCATGCAGCGAGTATTTAGTGTACGACCTCGGATGTTTCTCAGAATGTTCGATGGATTAGGAAGTCGGCGATTGAGGCGAGACGCTCCCGTGGTTCTGAACGAGGCAGTTTGTTGAGAGTCTCGAGGGCCGAACGTAGATACGTTTCGGCTTGTGTTTTCGCGTAGCCGATTGAGCCGTATTTTTCGTATAACTCTATTGCCTTTCGTGTTTCGTTCTTTGTGATGCTCTTCTTACCCAAAAGATGTGTGAATAGCTTTCGATCTTTCTCGGTCGCAGCTTGAAGGAGGTGGGCTACCAAGATAGTTTTCTTCCCTTCGCGAATATCGCCGCCGATTTCTTTACCGTACTCTTTCACATTTCCCGAAACATTAAGGACATCATCGATGATTTGGAACCCAATTCCTATAGTTTCACCGAATTCACCGAGGAGTTCCCCTTGCTGCTCGGTTCCGCCGCCTGCAATTGCTCCAGCTTCTGTGGATAATCCCGTTAGCGCGCCAGTCTTGTTTCTGAGCAAACGAATAACCTCGTCCTCTCTCACGTCTTTGCTGTTCCACATGTTGAACTCGTAGGCTTGTCCCCAGGTTATGTCATATGCGCGTTTTGCGACAAGCGAAACCAGCTTGCGACATCGATCTTCCGGAATCGCGGCCTGGTTCGCGATCTCGAAGACTTTAATGAGCATGGCGTCGCCCACATTGATGGCCATCGGTATACCGTAAGTAATGTGAATGCACGGTTTTCCTCGCCTCAACTCACTCTGGTCCTCGATGTCGTCGTGAACCAATGTCATGTTATGCAGGAGCTCCACCGCCGCGGCCGCGCCTCTTGCATCCTCCCTTCGACCGCCAACACACTCGCAGGCCAAGAACGTCATCGCGGGCCTCAGCCTTTTTCCTCCCCTGTCAAGGAGGTCCCAGACGGAAGCATAGAAGTTCAGGGGCTCGCCCGTTCGCGGCAAATGCCGTTCAAGCTCGGTCTCAACTTCACATTTGTACTCTTCGAGAGTTTCGAGAGCTGATTTCATGGCAGCGCTGAATGCCAGGAGTTCTTCTTCAACTCTCCCTAGATATCTGTGCTTGGCGGTTTTTGTGGGTCGTAAAGAGCAGTTATTTATGACATAGGGAATATTTTTTAATAATATGAATGCACACTACTTGGAAATAACTGGGCTTCTCGGATTGCCTACATATTCTTCCTAGCTCTCGCCGGAGGCACGTTACTCTACGTGGCTATAGTATAGTTCCGGAAGGAAACAGGTTGACAACAATATTCTGACGCTGAAGATGTTTATCGACCCGCTTGCAGAGTTTCTCACGAACCTACTGGTCACCCTGGCCAAGGATAATCTGCCCTTGCATTCCCCGACGGATCGCCGGAGTTACACCAGCGGTTCCGATTGATAGTTAGTTCCAACGACTCGTCTGATTTCCTCCGAAATTTTCTCACCGATTCCCGGCACGGACATTAGTTCCTCTTTCGACGCTTGGAAGACGCGTTGAGGCGTGTGGAAAGTTGTGAGAAGTTTCTTAGCCCGCGTATTATCGATGTTCGGCAGGCTGCTAACGATAAATTCTTGCTGGTCCTGCAGCGATCTGGGTTTGATCACCGTCATGACCCTAGGGGTCCGCCTGTCCTGAAACTGTTCACGCCGCGAAATTGCGAACATCAGTTGAGCCGTCTCAGAGGGTTTCTGCGTCCAAACTATCGGTATCCCGTAGTCGATTAGCAGACTCGCGTAGGCCCCCATCATCGCCTCGGGACGAACGCGTCCCGACCCGGTCAGTGTGCCGCCTTCAATGATGATCAGTGGTTTTGAGTATGCCTCTTTCAGTTTGACAGCCTGCTGGAACAGACGACCATCGATTATTGAAGACGCGAAGTCATCCACTTCTTTACGTTCCACTACGACGCGGTCCGAGAGGACGAAGTCGCCCACCTGTAATGTTTCGGACTTTACGAGGGCACCCATTTTGGCTAGCTCCCTCGTAACCAAAGCGCCGAGCTCCCTCGAATCGGCTACTACGACTATTTGTTCTCCCAATTTCTCTTCCTTCATACTTGATGACATGAATTTCTCGATCCTTGCCTGGTCGGGAGTGTAATCCCTCCTGGCGGCG
This sequence comes from uncultured Candidatus Bathyarchaeia archaeon, assembly GCA_964533505.1. Taxonomy (GTDB): domain Archaea; phylum Thermoproteota; class Bathyarchaeia; order 40CM-2-53-6; family 40CM-2-53-6; genus FEN-987. The sequence goes on from CAZHKA010000045.1 coordinate 50,652, forward strand.
ACGAAACGCCTGATCGCATTGGCCATCTCGCGCTCACGGCGCTGCGATATCCAATAGTACGCCTCATCCCGAGTCCCCTTCGCGATTAGAATAAGCGCCCTTCCAGGTCCTTTTCGTCCCGTGCGGCCGCGGCGTTGTATATATCGCACGGCACTCGGCACGGTATCATAGAAGACAACTTGATCGCACTCGACGATGTCGAGTCCCTCTTCTCCGATCTGAGTCGCAACCAGAACGTTGTAGGTTCCCGCTTTGAAATCATCGAGAACCATTGATTGTTTCTTCTGCGTTAGGCCGCGGTCTCTTTCTCGGGAGGCTTGCCCGACAAGTCGCACTGCGGAGACTCCATCCACCTTGTTGAGCACGGTGACTAATCGAGCTGCTGTTGCGCGGTAATTTGTGAAGACCATAATGCGGCGTGCGCCTCGACTCAGCCCCGCCCGAACAGCCCTGATCAGTTCAGTGACTTTTGGATGATCGACCTCTTTCGCCACTAGGCTGTCTACAATCGCGTTGACCCGCTTCATTCTTTCGTCGTCAAGAAGCATCTTTAGTCCCGGGGTCATTCGCTTCGTGCCCTGCTCCCTCAGGCTATCCAGATGTTCTTTCAGCGCCGGAAACCCTTGTGTTTCAAGAAATTCTATCGTACGAATGGCGTGAACGGCGGCGTAAATGTAAGCCAAGTAGTTCTTGGCGTCTCGGTTCCCCCCTGCAATATCGTTCAGAATTCTCTGCCTAGCAGACAGGACGTCGCGTAGCCGAACTCTATCCATTGCGGCGCTGTCGAGGTATCCGTGATCCCTTATCGTGCGCAGTGTGTCGCGCAGGAACGACTCCAGTTCCCGGTTGACATCGTAGAATATTTGCGGAAGTTTGACCATTATCCACTCGACGTTTATGCCTCCGACGTAAGGCCTCACATCCTCACTTTGAACCGACCTAGCCTCAACCCAGTTCAGATGTAGGTTATCGCAGATCTCACGAACATCCTGTTCACTAGAACCGGGCGAGGCTGTCAAACCGAGAATTAAGCCGCCTTCAACCTCGGCGTAACGGTCGGCTAAGTAGACGTAAGGATAGTCGCCCACAGCCCTGTGTGCTTCGTCAAAGATGATTAAAGAAAAATTATCCAGCGATAATTTACCAGTAAGAAGATCATTCATGAAGACATGAGGCGTCGAAAATACCAAACGCTTTCTCCATAAGCCGACTCGCTCCTCCGGGCCTACTTCCCCCGTAAGCCAAATCATCGTGGAGGGGTCAAGGTTGAGCAAATTCCGGAAACTTCTGAAATGTTGGAGGACAAGCGGTTTCGTAGGGGCAAGCATGACCACACTCTTACCCGGCAGCTTCTGGAGTCTTTCCGCGGCCACGTATGCGGCGACAATCGTCTTTCCAAGCCCAGTGGGGAGACAAACCAGGGTGTTGACACGCATTGCGTTCTTCGCAATCGCTTCTTGGTACGAGCGTCGCTCAATGGAATCGACCTTCAGCAAGGTATTTGAGCTGAGGTCGGCCGCCACCCCGTAATCGCCTCGTCACTAAACAAGAGCTATTTGCCGGCGTATAAGTGAACGGGGATCACTCTGCCCTCTAATTCCATTGAACATGGCGGCAGCCAAGAACCCGGGTTCTCGATACTGACTCATCCGGTGAAATCGGTTCCACTTGTCAGGTCTGTTTGGCGCCGCAGGATCCGCAGAAGTTAGCGGTCGCGGGTAATTTGGCTCCACAGCTAATGCAGAATTTTGTTTCGCTGGGTGTCGCCGGAGGCGGCGAAGGTGTTGGCGCCGCGGCACCGCAGTTCGGGCAGAATTTCTGTCCACTTTGAAGCGGAGTGCCGCAGGATGCGCAGGCTAAGCCCGTGATAACCGGTGCCTGCACTTTCAGCCCCTCGGGGGCACCGTCGTTGTATAGTAATCCAAGCGACCTGAAAAGGAACACGTACACAAATGGATGAACTATTGCGGCGATTATGCCTCCGACCCATGGGATGGCGCTGGAGATTGCGATCAGTACGATGCTGATTATGGCCGTAATGATAATCCAGCCTACATACTTCACCCAGCCAATGCCTCGAATTATTCCGAGAATTTCGCCGAATGCGAAAGCGTTTCCGAACTTCCCGGTCTTAATCATATGAGCCACTCCCGCGGCGAGGAGTATTGACAATAGTATCGCTAGAACCATGCCGACCAGAAGAATGACCGATCCGGTTCCACCCACCAAAACCGCGGGCACAGCCATTGAACTCCCAAACGAGGTGAAGCCGGCAAATGTCCCGACAGCTCCGATGATAATCAGAATCGTAGGAACCAGCAGGTAGATCAAGGTTGCAAAGAAGACCTTCGCCCCTTGTACGAACAGCTCTCCATAATTCTCAAGTTTTGGAGGTGTTCCGGTTCCAGGCGACTCCTTGAGCACCCTCGCCATATAGCCCAATACAATCCATTCGACGATTGGGATTATGCTGAGAACGATGAGTAGGATTAGGCGAAGGGCGTCCTTGAACAGTTTCTTCGTGTACTCGAAGCTATCGGTAAAGTTGTCCCCTAGGTTCACGCCTTAGCTCTCCAACGGACGAGAGTTGCGGTTGAACTTAAAAAGCCTAGTAGAAGCAAACTTGCCTCGTCATGCTTCTCCGGTGCCGCCGCACGTTTCACAATCTTTCTGCCCGTCCCCATCGCAGGCAGGGCATTCTTCGCTGATTGTTCCTTCTCCGCTGCATTCCGGGCAAGCAAGAACAGCTTCTCCTTCGCCCCGAACAGTCCCTTCTCCCATACATTTCTCGCATTCCAGTTCTAAGGAGCCCACTCCATCACATTCCGAGCAGTCTACCTTCCCCCTGCCTTCACAATCTCCACACGACGCCAAGCCACGTACCTCTTATGATTCCGACCTGGGCCGTCTCAGCCTGCGCAGCTTCTCTAACGCACCCAGCCAAGTATCCATTGCATTCCCATAGGCAACTAGTTTCTCAGGATCCTTCTCGATCTTCATTGCCAAATTCATTTCCCGAATCTTCCCGAGTAAGGTTTGTTCAGAATCCTCCAAGACCCTGTCAGCCATGAACCTAGTTTCCTGCTCAGCCGAACGAATGATCACAACTGGCTTGTTGCAATTAGGGCAAAATGTCTCATTGCCTCTCCGGAAGAGCGGCGTTCCGCACTCCGGGCAAGTCTCCGGGAGCATTGCCGCCCCAGACTTAAGGAGTTCAGCCATCCGTTTAACGTCTATACCCACACGCTTCAACCGTTCTATACGTGCCCCCAACCGGCTATTTGGGTTTGTCAAGCACACCCCCAGCATGAGAGAAAGGGTTTAGATATTGCTACTCATTGATTTCGGTTGAAAGGTCGCCTATCATGCGGGTGCTCCGCAATGTCAACCAAAGTCAAGCGCAAGGAAGAATACGAGGGTCGAATCAAGCAGGCATTAGGCGTCCTGAACGAAGTTTCTAATGATAATACGACCCCGCGAAACATCCGCCGAGCGGCGAAGAGTGCCATGGACATGCTCCAAGTCGGCGACCTAAGCTTAGGCGTAAGAGCCGCTAATGCCATATCGATACTAGATGACATTAGCCAGGACCCAAACATGCCGCCTTACACCCGCGTCAAGATTTGGAATTCTGTCAGCATTCTCGAAGCGATTAAAGACTGAGTTTCAGGCCACACCGTCAGATTTTGTTTAATTCCGAAGACTATGAATTGTTGCTGTGAGGCCGATTTAGACATTGGAACCAGCAGTTCTAACTCATGACATCACGAAAAGGTTTGGCGACCTCACCGCTGTTAACAAGATCAATTTGTCCATCGGCGACCGTGAAATCTTCGGGCTCATCGGACCGAACGGTGCCGGCAAAACGACACTGGTTAGAATGCTGACCACAGTCATTCCACCAACGGACGGCACTGCAGTAATCGCTGGGTTTGATATCCGTGAAAATGCAGATGGAGTCCGACGCAGCATAGGCGTCGTCTCCCAAGCATCAACTCTGGACGTGGAATTAACGGCATGGGAGAACATGAACATTTACGCGAAATATTACAACGTTCCAGGCGACGTTCGTAAGGAAAGAATCAAGGAACTGCTTGAGGTAGTGGGGTTGAGCGACCGAGCAAACTTCACCGTCGGCAGCTATTCGGGAGGCATGAAACGAAGGCTTGAACTCGTCCGGTCACTAATACATCGACCTAAAGTCCTTTTCCTAGACGAACCGACTACCGGCCTTGACCCACAGGCCCGCAGCGCTGTCCTGGAGTACCTTCGTAGTCTTCATAAAATACATGACATCACAATCGTTCTCACAACACACTACCTGGAAGAGGCGGAATCGCTCTGCGACCGAATTGCGGTCGTGGATTTCGGAAAAGTCGTAGCACTCGGAACCGCTAACGAGTTGAAACGAAGTGCCACGGGTGGCGATGTTGTCGAAGCAGAGGTCAGCGCGCTGCCGAACGAAGCCCTCGAAGCTTTGAAGACTTCTAAGTTCGCCCTCGACGTTAAGAAGCGAGAAAACACGCTAACAGTGCTAGTGAGAAATGGGGCTGAGGCCGTTCCCAAGATTGTTGAGTTAGTCGCCGCGAAGGGAGGCAAAATCCGCTCGATAACACTCCGCGCGCCAACATTGGACGACGTGTTCCTATACTATACCGGAAGAAGCATCCGTGAGGATACGAACATCACGAACAAGAGATTCGTCAGCAACTGGGGACGCTGATGCATTGAAGGGCGCCCTATGGGTATGGGAACGGGACATACGCAAGTTTCTGAGGCAGCCCGCCACCATGCTAGGAGCCGTGATTGGACCATTCCTAACCCTAATCCTTCTTGGATTTGCTTTTGGCGGAGCGGTTACGCACGTACCAATCGCGGTAGTCCGTCAGAGCTACGGACCAATCTCCACGAACTTCGTTGATACGATAACAAACCAGCAGAACTGCGTCTACGGCGGCGTAGACTGCGCCAATGCCTACAACCTGATTGACGTTTCTGATTTAGGGACCGCACAGTCGATGCTCCGCGCGGGCACTGTGAAGGCTGCTGTGTACATACCACTAGGTTTTGATCAATCAGGCAACGGTTCGCCGGTCATAACCGTCTACCTTGACAATACAGACCCTATCAGCGCAGCTTCGATTTCCGATTTGATGAATCAAGCGGCCTCAGAGGTCTCAGCGCAAATCCAAGTTACTCCTCCGCCAGATTCAGCGGTAACCGTTGACTTAGCAAACATCTACCGTGAGGTGTTGTATATTGAATTCATGGCTCCAGGGTCATTAATTCAATCGATAATGTTCGCCTCGATTATCGGAGGAGGGATCTCACTCCTCTTCGACAAACAGAGAGGAATAATCGAAGGGTACTTGGTTACGCCGCTAAAACGGATTGAGATTGTGGTGGGGGTTCTGCTAGCCGGCGTGACGAAAGCCATGTTCTCAGCCACCACGATGCTGATACTTGCCATCCTGTTTGCGGGCGTGCGTCCAATGGCGAATATCTTCGGATTTATCCTCATCTTCTTCACGCTCTTTCTGACATCCATGGGTCTCATTTCGATGATGAGTGCCTACGCCGTTCGAGCCCCGGCGCCAGAAGTTTACCAGTTCACGGCGTTTCCAATCAACCTCATACTGTACTTTACGAGCGGCGCCGTCTACCCGATTCAAGGCTTCCCTCCTTGGATGCAAAGCATAGCTTCAATCAATCCCGAAGCCTACGCTATACACGCACTGCGAGACTTAATGTACAAGGGTGCAGGACTGACAGCGGTTATTGGTGACTTTGCGTTCCTCGCACTTTTCACCGGGCTCATGATAGCTTTGGCCACGGTGGCCTTCAAACGAGCGCTTTGAGTTATCGAGAGAGGATTGAGACGAAATGGGAGAGCAACTTTAAAGCCTGCCAAAGCTGCCTCAACTCAACTTTCGGTGGAAAAGATGCAGCTTAGAAAGATCACGATAATACTGCTCGTACTACTCATGGCGTTCTTCACTCAACTTGCTCCAAAACCCGCGTCTGCTATTGGAGTGGCAGATGTAGAGGTAACTAACGTTTATTGGGGAGCGAGCGCCGCGACACCCGATACGGCACATCCCGGCGATGTGAACCTCCAGCTATCCATACTGATCACGAATGTGGGTGATGATGTGGCGAGGCATGTCAATGCGACTCTCTACATAGGCCCACCGCTCATCTATGCCTACTACGTCAACGGAACATCTACCAGCGGAACATCTGTCTCGCAAGTTGCCGGCGACATACAACCGGATTCGAGTTACGTGCTCACCTACACTCTGAGCGTCGCCCCCAACGCCCAAGAAGGCGTCTACAAGTACAACTTGGAGTTGAATTACGAATCCGCTAGAGAATTGCAAGAAATCGACACAACCGTACCAGTCAACGTCCCCATCTGGAACGGCGAACTCCACATTCAAGGAGTCGTTACGAACCCAACAAAGATCTATCCGGACAGCAACCAGGTTGGTATCGACGTAACTATCGCAAACTCCGGGCAGGGCACGGCAAAGAACGTCGAGCTTCAGCTCCTACTCCAACAACCATTCAACCCGTCATCAAGTGGCTCTGACCATATCTTCATCGGAAACATACCACCTGGGCAAACCACGAATGCGAACTTCATCATCGACGTCGCTGAGAATGCGACTTATGGACAGTATTCTGTCACATTGACACAAGCCGTTGAGAATCAACTTGTACCCATCGGCCAAGTTCCCATCTACGTAGAAGAGAAGGTGAAATTCGATATTGTTAGCGTGGCACCGACCGTACTTCATGTAGGCGACTCGGGCGACGTGATTAGCGTCGTTGTCAGAAACTCGGGATCGGTTGAAGCTGATTCAGTGAGGGTAGAACTTGAGGTAGGGAACTTCATCACGGGAACACTAACCGATTTCCTTGGCACGATGCTAGCGAATGAAACAAAAACCGCCTTCTTCACGATCGACTTGGATAGCAGCGCGGTAGCCGGACAGTACATTTACAACCTACGTTTCGATTGGACGCAGCAGAATAATGCACTATACGACGATTATTCGGACTACATCACATTCTCGATCCAACCGCCCGCAGTCCCATATGCCCTGATCGTTGTGGCTATCGTGGTCGTAGGCGGTGTGGGCGGGTTCATGTACATGAGAAAACGAAAGGCCAAAGCTGCGGCCGCCGCGGCCAAGCCTCAAACCAACCAGAACGATACCCAGAAGTAGGAAAGTTACCACCGCGCAAAACCTGATCGAATTGGAGCCGAGTGATGCTTGGCTTACAGGTCGGCCATCCCCCTACTCTTGATGGCCCTCGTACTCTCATCCATCGCTCCAGTTTGGGGACACACAACTCTCGGAGACTTAACTGGCACTCCACCCTACAGAATAAATGATAACGAACTGGATATAGCCGGAGGCAACCATGTCCCGGGTCCGTTAGGATATGTTTGGCCGGGCTCCGGACTCGATACATATTCTGGAATAAGCTCCGACCCGCCGGGTTACCAGTCACCGTTCACCAACCAACAGCCCCTTCAAGCGGCAGGAGACGCATATAGTCCCGAAGGAGCGATTCTCACATCAACCGCCGACCATGATAGCGTGGGCGACCTAATCTTTGCGCTAAACTTCTCAGACTGGAACGCCTTCCCAACCGTAAACCAATTGAAATACTCAAGCCTAACAATCTACATTCCGGCTCCCGTCTTCGATGCCACAGGCAAGCTGATTCAGGACGGGTTTGAGCCGACATCTGGCATCGGCTGGAGCCAAGGCGACAGCTCCAATATCGTAACCACGATCACAAGCGATTATGGGAGCATATTCGTAACGCAAGCGGACATGAACGACCCGTTCGGACCTGGATGGTGGATACTCTCTGTGGAAGCGCCGCCGTCAGGAATGGTCTTCAACAGAAGCTTCGACAAATGGTACTACGTTCGAATTAACAATATGAAAGCACCGTTCGTTGCGGGCAGATATTTCTTCAAGATGTTCCTGAACGATTCATACCCCATCCACAGCGCAACTCCCTCCAACGGGATTGCGTCGACAATGCCTATGGAAAACTGGCCGGTTCTACTTGTAAAGGGCGAAGTGGACCCGGCCATAATCTCAGGCACGCTGAGGTATGGGGATTTGAGCACCACTCTCTACGGACAACCAATACATCTCCCGGGCTTCGTGACCGCCATTGGAATCGCAAACGACCCGCTCACAAACCAGCCTACCGGCCGACCTGTTGAAGCACGCGGTTATTTCAACGCCACAGCAGCAGGCCACTACGAGATCGAAGGTTTAGCGCCGGGAACATATGATCTTTACGCGTCGGCCGCTGGCCTCCCTGAACAGAGGATAGCTCAAGGTGTTCATGTGCTTCGCGGCCAGTCGCTTCAATTTAGTGGTTATTTGAATGTGGGATTCCAATTACGAGTCACCGTATTCTCCAAACAGGGTTTCGGGGAAACCCCTTGGCCCGCTCAACGACCAATCTCGGTAATCATATACAACAGTAAATCGTACGACGTCCCAAGCATCGAAACGGAATCGCCCATCAACCTTACCGACGCACCGTACACGTCATATGTGAACGGAAACACATACTTCGCGTCCACAGGCTTCAGCGGACTAGAAAAACCTAACACGCCGAAGAAAGTAGCTTTCCCATGGGAAGGCCCCATTAGCTACTATACTTACACGGACCCAAGCACAAAAGACCCGTTCGGTTTATTCAACGGCGTCGGCCCCGCGCAGGTTTGGTGGGTCGACCCCCGCGGCAACCTTGACCCAAACACCGGCCTAGGGTCGTCGGAGTCTGAGTTTACTTTCCAGTTTGGCTCCGAAGGTCAATATGGCGTCCCAACAAAACTCTCGGGCATGGTCCCCCAAGTATTCGCGACTTGGACAGACAGCCTCAGCCCAGGAACGTACTACATCAGAGTCTTCCTGAATGGATACGTGCAGACCACACACGACGGAACACTGTTCCTAGATTACCCCTTCACGGTACCGCAAATTGGACCATATAACGCGGACATACCAATCGACCTCATACAGTCATGCGGCATTAACGTCACCGTACACTTTCATAACGACCCGAACACCCTCGAAGAAGCCCCAATCGGAGGCCCCGACCCGGCTAGGTATATAATCGCGGAAGCATTCGCGCGAGATAACTCATTGGCAGGGTTCAACTTCACACAAGTTACTTCAACACAGTCGGAAGTCACGATAGACTTGAACGGCCTTGGGATGGCGGGGAATCCATTGACCATTTGTGGGCTGACTCCTTTCGACCCACGATGCGCGATCAAGTATTCCCTCGCACGGTATCGTGGCGACTACGATTATGGGCTTTCCACGGATACGTACACGGTTCGTGTGTACATGCGAGGATACATTCAAGCGCTTCCTCCCGCCACCGAGCTCGACGAACTAGACCAACCAGTCTCGGTAACCGTTTCGGTCGGCACATGCCTACTTGCGATAAGCACCCACATGTACCGTGGCGGAGGCATCAATGCGTCTGTAACTTCAACCGATTGGGAGAGGCCGGAGGTTGAGCGGAACTGGGTCTGGAATGGCGCATCAGTCGGCGCGCTAGTCTACGATATTTCCTCACAGAGCTTCATAGACGTAATCAACTTCTGGAACGCAAACGCGCAGTGGGTGATACCGGGGGAGAAGTGGCAGATACCGACGCAGAACTCGCAGTTCGTCAACATCCCGTGGCCAGGTTGGTTGACTTCCTATGGTCCGGGTTCTAGTTACCTTACTACGAACGGGAGCGTAGCGGTGGATAAGTACGGCCCTGACCTACCAAACGTACCCTCCTCAGACCCCGCAAACAGCGGAACGACCCTGGTCTCCCTACAAGAAGATATCCAAGAAGGCTTCCTGTTCAACATCACTTTATACAGACTTCCGATAAATTCTCCTACTCCATTTCGATCTAACATAGCTATCTACCCCGGAACATACGCGCTAAATGGTTGGACATATGGGTATGTGCAACCGAACGTAGTTGACCTTGGCGATTTGGGGAACGTACTTGTAGCCGTTCCGTGGCTCGGCCAAACAGCCGACATAAACCTCCAACTGATAATCGGAGTCAACCTCACGCTTACCGTGTTGTTCAAATCAGAAAGAATAATCGAGGGAACGCCTTACAACATGTCAGTCAGGTTTTCGATCTTCGATGACACAGACAGGCTTGTCGCAGCTACGACCTCATTCACGTCCGACGCTGCCATACTCTTCCCACCCCTGCATTCGTCAGACGTAGGATTCTTCGCCAACGGAAACAAGATTATCGAACAAGCCCTGCCTTCAGGAACCACACTATTAACCTACAAGAACCTCGCAGGCCTGTATGCCTACGTGAACCCTACGAGTGCACGCGCAGAACAGTTACGCAGACTCACGGTAGTGTCGGCGGACCACGGCATATGGGGTAGCGGTTCGTGGGCCGGAAGCTACGCTGGCTCATGGAGGGTGATGGTTGACTTCGTGAACTGGTATAGGCCTACCACGGCCTACCCACCCGTTCCTGCCCTTCTGCAAGGTCAATTACCATACTTTTTCCCGTACAATCACCTCGGCCCATACGCACAGCAAGGACTCAACGTAGTTCTGAACGCCCCCCTGAGCGGAGAGGCTTCAACGGAGTTTGAAGTAGACAAACGCGGCTACATTCAGGGGATTGTACTGGGAATGAATTGGGACGATGCAACTCGGACAATGAGTTGGACAACGGTCAAAATCGTTGACAGTTCAGGCTACCAGTACTACTGGTACACATGGGACGGTTGGTTCGACGGTTACCTGGACCCGGGAGCCTATCAGACCACGATTACCGAATGGAACCACAACGAAGGCCACCAGCAACTCGCATTCATACTTAACGTGAACCAAGGAGAACAAAATAGCGCCCTGAACTTCATTCTTCCCGAAACTCAAATCCCCATTCCTGAAACTACAACTGCTCCCTTAACCATCATTGCAACCATCGGAACCGCACTTTTCGTTTTTCGAAAACGTAGGCGTGGGTAGGTACCCGCTACAAACTTCACTTTAACCTGACTAGCACGTCATGTTGACACGCAAGTAGCACAGTAAGTCTTCGCTACATAGTTCGCTTCGACAGCAGAATTGCGATAGGTAAGAGTATGAGGCTACTAACGATTAGGATAGCGAGGTCGCCGGCAACTGCATTGAAACCCGAGCCCAAATAGATGAGGCGTCTGAGCGCGTCATTACCGTACGTCCAAGGCAGACTGTTTGCAATTGCTGTGCCTCCTGGTGCAAGCAGAAGCGGTGAGTTGGTCGTTCCGGCTAAAGTGAAGAGTGGGAAAGTCATCGCTATTTCAAGAACGGTGAGGGTGGCCGACCCGCGAATTCTCGCCGAAATCGTTAGGCCCACCGACAGCGTGAAGACTGCAATCAGAATCGTCGTGAAGAAGATTAGTACGAGGCTTCCGCGGATAACGAGGCCATACAGCGTGAAGATCAGGAGCATCAATGCGGTCCTGAGAATAGTTAGGACGACCGTGGCGAACATCTTTCCGGAATAGACGGCGATTAAGCTAACGGGAGACAGGGCAAGGCGTGGGAAAGTACCCCGTTCCCTCTCCCTGCTAATGGCGTTCACAATATCGTCGAATCCACCGAGAATAGCGATCATTCCCAGAAAGCCCGGCAATATTGGGTCACCGGTAGGAGGGCGCCCAGACAACGGCCTTGTCACCACCTCGATTGGCGCTAGCTTCAAGCCAAAACTTACTCCCCCTTCTTGAGTTGCCTGAGTAACGAGCGCTTGAGCACCTTGATTCACAGCCTCAGAGACGAATGCTGATGAGGTGAGCTTCGAATTATCGGTCGAGACGATGACGAAAGCGTCACCCTGTGCTAGGTCGACACCAAATCCCTGCGGTATCACTATTGCCCCTATGGCTTGGCCGTTCGCAACTGCCTGGTACGCTTGATCCTCCGTCTGAACAAGTTGTGTCACATGCACGAACCTGGATTGCGTAAGCCGATTTAGAAGCGCATTCGATGCTGGAGACCCATCTAGGTCTGCGACAACTATTGGCACGTTGTGGGTTGTGGCGCGGAAGGCGGATACGATGACAATGAAGATGCCAATCAAGAGGATAGGGAACATAATCGTTAAGATAAGCGAGACTGGGTCGCGGCGGAGCTGCTTGAGTTCTTTCCCGGTTATGACTGCCGTATCGCGGGCAAAACTCTTCATTCCTAGGCGCTTGATGCTCTTCAGGTGCTAAGCCTCTCCCGGGAGAAATGCAGCAGAACAAAAGCGATTGCATAGGTTACTAGCACGGAACCAATCAAGTATTCCAAATCAAATGTCAGAGACAACAATGGCCGGCCGAGCAGAATGGTGCGTTTGAGCGCGTCGAAGGCGTAGGTGAATGGCAGGAGGTAGCTTATGACCTGTGAGATCCCGACCAGCAAATTACTATCGATAATCAAACCGCTGAAGGCGAACAGGAACAGTATAAGAAAGAATTCTATGATCACTACCGCTCTTTGCCCCATCTTCAACGCCGCGACAACGAACCCAACACCCATCGTCACCAGCGCGATTATCAACGACAGCGCAAGCAACGTGAGAACATCCGTGTTTGGACGCGCTCCGTAGCCGTAGACTGAGATCCCTAGAACCGTGAACGTTCGAATAACGCTCAAGAGGATGTCAAACAGTGTCTTTCCAAGCATGACAGAGCCCAGAGGCACAGGAGAAACCAACAGGCGCGCGTAGGTTCCATCCTCACGTTCCCTAGACATGCCGCCTGCAATCTCGTAGAACCCAGCGAATATCTGCACTATCGCAAGTACTGTGGTTAGGCCAATGTTGAAGCCGGCGAAGGTTGCCCCTTTCAATACGATTCCTACGCCGGCAACGGATTGGCGCTGTACCTGGCTTAGGTAGGGTTGAACTGCGACGTTAGGGTCGAAATTCTGAGTGTAGCTTGTAAGCGTAGTCTGAATTTGGTCCGAAACCCCGGGTTCACTGTCATCCGTATAGAGTATGATCCTTGCCTGATTTCCATTCTCCAAATCATTTTGAAATCCTTTCGGCACAACGATAACTGCGTAGATGCGTTTCGTTCCCAGCTGGGCCAAGGCGCCTTGCTCCGTGTAGCCTTCTATGAGGTTGCGGAAGTCGGGTGACGTAGACAAGGTCTCAAAGAGCCGAATCGAGGCAAGCGAATTATCGTTGTCGACCCATGCTATCGGAATGCGTGCCGTGGGCGAGAAGGTAGTGCCCGCCCCTCCTTGACCTGCCCCCAGTGAGACTGTGAAGAACAGAGGCAAAACTACAAGCGAGATCAGTATGGCGCTCCGATTACGTCGGAATAACCGAAATTCGTTCTCAGCGACTGCGATTGAATCGTCGAGAAATCCTGCGATGGACAATGGAGAATTGGCTACCCTATGCGTTTTGTCCTGAACTCTCTAGGAATCGGTCGATTTCTTCTTCGCCGCCCGTCAAAGCGATGAAAGCCTCTTCGAGTGTTGGATCCTTCGTGTCGATGGCTCGAATTCTAGCGCCCACTTCCAGCAGAGCGCTCGCGACCTCCTCAGCAAGTGTATCGTTTCGCTCACAGCTAACCTCTAGCTTCGGATCTACATACTTCACATGGTAGACCTGTCTCATTTCCTTTAGACGTGCCGTCAGTTTCTCCAGTTGCCCGGCCGAAAGGCCGGGAGTCACGACTTCCACAACCGAGAGTTCGCTGACACTGTGTTTCAGTTCGCTTGGCGTCCCGACCTGAACCAATCTACCCGCGAACATTATGCCAATGCGGTCGCAGATCTTTTCCGGTTCCCCCATGTAGTGCGTTGTCCAGATTACGGTGACGCCTTCCTCGCACTGCCTTTTGGTGAAGTCTTGAAGTCCTATGGCCGATTGAGGATCAAGGCCGGAGGTTACCTCGTCGAGAAACAGGACTTGTGGGCTGTGAAGGAGGGCTGCGCATATCATTGCCTTCTTTGCCCACCCCGAGGACAGTGCGCCCACCAAGCGAGTCGCCTTCTCCTTGAAGGCAAACATGTCCATTAGCTCTCGGATTCTAACTTCCGCTTTAGGCCGGGGAATTTCGTAAAGGGTGCTTAACAGTTTGAGGTTTTCTTCGATAGTTAGGTCCTTGTAGAGAGAGACACCTTCGGAAACTACGCCGATCTGCCTCCTCACTTCTGCCGCCTGTTCCCGGATATCGTATCCAACTATGTTTGCAGTCCCATATGTTGGTTCGATTAGGGTGCATAGCATGCGAACCGTAGTCGTCTTACCAGCCCCGTTCGGCCCGAGCAACCCGAATAACTCGCCTTTGGCCACACCCATATTTAGGCCGTCTACCGCGGTGAAATGACCGAAGTTTTTCGTCAATGCCTTGGTCACTATGGCATGCTCCGGCACTATGAATCACTCTCCATTCTCGCGTTAGTGTTTGTGAGCAATGGAACGCACTCTTGAGTCTATTGCCTAGAATGCCACTCAGCCTCGGCCTTGTTTTCCCTGTGATTTGCTATCCGTGCCATGACGAAGAGCAAGTCCGAAAGTCGATTCATGTATGGGACTAGTTGTTCGTTTATTGCTTCCACCTTACCGAGCGTAACGATGCGACGCTCAGCTCGCCTGGCTACAGTACGGGCATTATGCAGCAGGGAACCTGGGATACCGCCGCCGGGGAGTATGAAAGCCTTCAAAGGTGATAGTTCGGCTTCGAACTTGTCGATGGCCCTCTCCATTGCAATAATCTTCTCGTTGGAAATTCGGGGGATGTTACGTTGTTGAGCGTTCGCGGCGGAAGCCAAATCCGAGCCCGCGACGAAAAGATCGTTTTGAATCTCTGCTAGCAAATCGTCTAGTTCCTTGTCTTTCAGGAACGCTCTCGCTGTTCCGAGCACTGAATTAAGCTCATCGACATTCCCGTATGCTTCAACACGTAACGAGTCTTTGGCGATTCTAGCGCCTCCAACTAAGCCGGTCTCACCTTTGTCACCCGTCCGAGTGTATATCCTCGCCAAGCTTGCTCGAGACTAAGAAGGAGTAGAGAAATTTAGGAACGACGGTGGTAGTCTGTCTGTTGGTTGAGTTGAAGGTCGGCGTCCTGCTTGATGAGCCGGAGATTCTGCCCGGTTTCGATTACGTGTTCTATGAAGTTAAACCGTCGAGTGGAAGACTCATGCGGCCCCTTCGGAACGCCTGGAATGTGGTGAACTGTTTTGCAGACAACACAATGGCGGAGAAGGATCCGGAGTTGGTTGCCGTCTACCAGGGGAATAGGGCGAAGAGAGGCACCGTCAAACGTTTTCTTTGGGATTGGATATGCCCTACAAGAACCACGTATCGCGACTATTGTCTGAATTTCATACGTGAAGTAGCATCTCAAGACATTCTCGGAATCCGTCTCGACAGCGCCTGCTTCCCCCGCGAGGGTTACTGTGACTGCCCAACCTGCACAGATAGCCTCCATGATAGTGGGATGCAACTGGTAGAGTGGCGGGCGAATCAAATAGGGTCATTTGTTCGAGAGGTACGGGAGAACATTGACTGTGGTCTAGGGCTGACTTTGGAGCCCGACCCCTGTTACGGTAAGGAGAGATTCGGATTGGACCTTCAGTACCTTTCAAACTACGTTGACTTCCTAGTGACTCCGCTGTACATGGATTACTCGATAGCTTATTGGCTAGACATTCTAGCGAATTGCTTTCGCAGGAAGTTCTCGAAACCATACTTCATTGAGCTGTACGCCGCCCACCCTAGAGCACCAACGAAGTATCTGGCCTCTGCTCTCGCCGTCGCCGCCACATATGCCGACACAGTCATCTTCTCAACATACCAAGCCAGTTTGGCGCGAAGCCTTCAGCGGGAGATGGCCGCCGACCCTGCGATAAGAAAGTTCTTTGAAGAACGCAATTGCAAAGATGTCATTGAAGTCTTGAAGGGCTGGGAGAAGATGGGGTGACGAGGCAAGGAAGACAGATTAAGGTTGTTGCCGGTAAAGAACAACCTAACTCAGTCCTATCGCTCATGACGGATCTTGTCTTTGTAACGATCACTGCGTACCTCCTCACAAGCTACGCCTCCATCCTTCTGAGCCCAGTCAGTTTGCTGGTCGTAATCCGTGAGGTATTCATCTCCGTTTACCTCCTGATGGCGTTAGGCTTCCTAGCAGTTCGACGTAGTGCTAGGATGTTTACCGCAAAGAAAGCGGATTATCTCTACACGATCGTCGGCTATGCTGCGCCTCTGCTCTTTCAACCCACACTCTACGGCAAATTTCCCCTCATAGGCGCTTTGTTGGAGACCGGCGGAGCGGCATTTGTGGCAAGCGCGTTTTTGTCGCTAAATCGAAGCTTCGGATTGGCGCCACAGAATCGAGGCATAAAAACCGCTGGTGCGTACAGATTCATTCGTCACCCAATGTACCTAGGGTACATCCTAGCTGAGGTGGGGTATGTCGTCGATAATTTTTCAGAGTTCAATCTATTCGTCCTCACAATTTCAGTCCTCTTTCTTGTTCTTCGCCTGCGCGCAGAGGAGCAATTGCTGAGACAGGACCCCGCATACAGGAATTATTCGAGAAAAACGCGGTGGAAACTTCTACCATTCCTCTTCTAATGTCCCTTTTTTATGGTTGAAATCTCCTGAAAGTTCTTGGCGGAAATTTGGCTGCTTTCGTCAACTCACCCCGCTAACGAGGGCGGGAAACCGATCAGCGTTTCTAGCTCCCTGCGAGCCCTCATCGCCAGCGACCTTGATACTTCACGTTTCGTTAATGCGTGTTCCAGCTGTTCTTCGTCGAGAGCAACGCACCTTCCATCACGGCTAATCCACAGATAAAGGAAAAGGTCCGTAATGATTGAGGTTTTAGAGGCGCTGGCTAATAGTCTTGCAACCGGCCTGATGATGTCGCAATAGTAGCCAATAAATTTCCCTTCTCGGTCATACAATTTTCCCACATCATACCATCTCCTTCTGAAAATGAAACACACGACATAATATCCACTAGCTACCACGACCTTACCGAGTTCTCGCCTTGGGGTTCTCACTCGCAAACGTTGTTGAATTATCAGTCGTTTGGGGCTTGCTTCAAGCAGCGCCTATTGAAGCACGTTGGCTGGGTACCATGTTTGATAGCAACTAACAAAGTAACATTAGCAACTAAAGTTCAGACACCCCAGAGACATCCTGGTCATGCGAAAAGGCGGAGTCTAACTTTAAGTGGGTTTGAGTTCGGTTGGGAGTGACGGAACGGGAAGTTCTTGTCATCATTTAGAAGCGTGGTAATCGGATGCTCATTCCTTCTCGCCGCGCTTGTTGGAGTTTGGATTCTCGCTGATGACTCGTTGCTTCGGATCACTCCTAACTATCACTGGTACGCGGTGCTAGTCTTCTGCATCGTCGATGCATTGCTCGGTATGCAGGTACTCTTGACTTCTGCCGTTCGAGAGTGGGATGAGCTTGCGATTCGTGCCGCGGCCTTGTGGTCATTGGTAATTGTAGCTGGTGTGATTGGAGATGTTCTGTTTAGACTTCAGCTCCCTTCCGACTATCCGACCATAACCGTTTGGCAGGCGTTTCAATTTCTGTTCCTTGGGCTGAATGGGAATCCGCTCCCCCTAGCAGTCCCATCTCTCGTAACCCTTCACGCCGTTGCGGCATTGACGGGTCTTCTGCCGCGTGGAAGCTCGTGGTTTCATTTCGATTGGTGGCCTACCAGAAGGACGATCCTGGCTATGGCCATGATCGCCGTGATTGTTATGGGTATGGGGCCTACGTACCAATTCCTAACTTCAAGCGGTCTCTTGCCTGGCGCCGCGTCTTCCGGAGAGACCAGCGTAGAAATCGAGGCTCCACCCCTCAAGACTTCCCCCCTGCCTTACAACCTGGGAAACAGAACGGTCTACATCACTCTGATTGCAGTCGCCGATCCTATGCTGCCCTACAATTTCAATGATACACACTTTGGGCAATTGGTCATGTACGTACCAGCTAACTGGACGATTCACATGACGTTCCAAAACCGCGAGGGGTTCCCCCACAGTGCAGTCTTGATGAACGCGAATGCACCCTCACCGACCATCCTTGAATCATCCGCTGGCGTCATCGCCCAAATCCCACAGGATGCAATTAACGGAGGCTTTCTGCTAAACGGCGAGTCCGGAGTCGCTACGATCAATAACTTACCCGCCGGAAAGTATTGGATTGTGTGCGCATTCAGTTACCCAGTCCCGCACGTGATGGAAGGAATGTGGGTCGTCCTAATTGCAACAACCAAAGTGAGCACACCGTACTTTGTTATACTTCCTGACTAGGGCGAGTTTCAAGACGACTGCGCTAGCATGCTACCTTTACGTCAATGATTGATAGCGAAAGATAATTGCCTAACCAATAGCCCACTCAATAATTAGGAAAAGGAGAAGGCTAGACACCTTCTCACGATCAGGTTCAAGGGATCTGGTAAAACATGACACGAGGGGACTCACACTACGTGTACATTCTCCTTTGCGATGATGGTAGCTACTATACTGGGTATTCCAATGATCCGGCCCATAGACTCTCCCAGCACCTGAAAGGAAGGGGAGCAAGATACACGAGAATGCACAGGCCAACGCGGATAGTCTACCTGCAGGAGCATAGGACTCGCAGAGAGGCGATGCGGCGAGAGCGGCGGATCAAAACGTTGACTCATGACGCGAAACGAAAGCTCATCGAAACTCCTACTTGATTATTGTGACTATGTCGCGGTCTTGAACGACGTGATCCATCCCGACACGTTGCGGGCTAAACCTTACGCTGTCCCCGGACACGAGTGCATACTTCGCCTCACCGGCAACCTTCCGATGTATTTTAGCGCAAACGTCTGAGATTGTTGATCCTGCAGTCACGATTAGTGGTTCCTCGAAGTCTGCTGAGCCGTTTCGCGGTTTCAAGTACACCTTGATAAGTTTCAGGTTATCGTAGATTGCTTTCTTCAACTCTTCGAGGTTGACGTTCTGATCTGCCGAGATTGGAATTATGCCTGCGCCGACCCGCGTCCTCACCTCCTCAACATATTTTGGATTGACGAGATCAATCTTGTTCAAGACAGTGATTGAGGGGATGTATCTGCGGTTGTCGCTTATGACATCTATCAGCTGGTCGTCGGTGATGTCCTCTCGAATGATAACACCGCCTTGATTGATTTTGTAGACATTCATTATTGCTCGGACGGTCGCCTCGGTTAGATGGGTCAACCTGCAAGCTGTGGTGATCCCTAATCCGCCCTGGGTAGTTCGATTTATGGTGACGTCGGGCGGTCGCGTGTTGAGCCGAATTCCGATTTCGTACAATTCCTTGGTAAGAGTATTGACTTGATCTGGCTGGAACACGTCGAGGACTAGCATGATTAGATCGGCGTTCTTTGCGACGGATAGAACTCTCCTTCCCCTACCGGTTCCTGTTGCGGCACCCGAGATAATTCCGGGTAGGTCGAGGATCTGTATCTTGGCTCCTTGGTATTCGAGTAGTCCCGGGACCACGGTCAATGTGGTGAACGCGTACGCTGCGACTCTGGATTTTGCGTTTGTCAGATGATTGAGGATTGTGGACTTTCCCACGCTCGGTAGCCCAATGAGTACAACCGTGCAGTCGCCGCCTTTCTTTAGCTCGAAACCTACACCACCGCTGTGTTTCGACGATTGTGAGCGTTCCTGTTCGGCCTTCAACTTAGCGAGCTTGGCTTTTAGTAAACCCACATGATGTTCAGTGTGCTTGTGGATCTGAGTCCGGCTCATTTCCTCTTCAATGGCCCGAATCTTCTCAGGTAAACCCAAACCCACAACGCTCCGGCATAGCAGTTAGTTGACACTAGCAATAAACAGAACTGTGATCTTTCTGCTTGCTAGATGGGAATCAACATTCTCGAACTATTCAGAGTGCTCACACCCAGGTGAAGCCGCATAATGCTTCTTCCTCGCCGCCTGAAAAGCCCCTGCATCGAAAACGATCTCAGGCGTGTAGATTATTGCGTGGCAGCTACCGCATTCAATGCCTCCCTCTCGATTCTGTGCAGGTGCCTGTTTTCCAGGGTTCGCCAGGAACAAACCTCTAGGCGCTATTCGTTTCATGGGGCCCGCAATCTCTGCAATATCTCTCTTAGGAACCGGTTTCCAGTTCATGTTCCCGCACTTGCATCTGCGGCGGTTGGTTTTGGATGAAGCGCCGCAGACGGCGCACGACCAATTCATAATGAGTTGCGTGACCTTTCTGGGATGTTGGGGATTTCACGTTTACCTTCACGTTGGGCGTCATCCCCGACCCCAATTGCGTTTTACTTGTTTCTAATCACGGAATCATCTATCCACGTTGCACAAGATAAGCAGTTCGCCCGAATCGAGGCGGGCATAGCTACCACCCTCATGTTCGCCGCGCTCCAAGTTTTCGGGATCCGGGAGGCGCAAGTTGTATGGGTTGAATGCCGTGGACACACCATCCCTGTCATAATGTTTGAGGCCTACTTGATCCCGATCTTCTTGGAATATTTCGCTATAAAGAAGACTACCAATGCCACTATGAGGAAGTTTATGATTACTCCCACGAAATCGCCTATTCCGAAATTCATTCCATTTCCTACTGGCACGGTGAAGATGGCTTTTCTCCAATCGCCCCCAGGAATCAGTGCTCCCGGCACGGGCATGATTATGTCATTAACGAGAGCGGTAACGACTGTGCCGATGTAGGTTCCCATGATGAAACCGACCGCTAACCCGAGAACACCTCCCTTGCCGATGAAGTCGATAAACTCAGCCTTGAGTCCCTTAGGGGGAGGAGGCGGCGGCTTGGGTTCGACGGCTTCTCGAATCTTTTTCAACTCTTCTAAGATCTGTTCATCGAGACTCATCAGAATCACGGAATGCGTTATGATTTAACGGGATATTTGACTCATTAGGAGCATTGAACTCGGGTCGAATTAAGCTAGGTGAAAAGGAGGGGTTGTTGGAAACGTACATCGTCGTTGGGGTTCGTTAATCGCGCCATCAGGTGCGGAACCGTAGAGATCAGTCGCATGAGTTTTCGGCTACTGATCTTGAGCCAGACCGCCTATCAAGAAACATCTTGATGCTCTCGTCTGCAATTGGGCGCGATGTGCGCGGAGCCCTGCTATTCTGTGGTATGCCCATCAAAGTGTTCTTCGCTTGCGGTAGCCTCTTGCTTGGTGTGACGGATTACGCCGTCTCGGTGCTCAGGTGGAGAGTAGATAGTGTATAGCCTTAGGTTTGCCCTGTTAGAGGTATTGACCACATTGTGTCTGGCCCCCGCTGGGACGATGACTCCGCTACCATTCTTGACTCGATGTTCTGCACCGTCAATAACGACCTTCCCCTCTCCCATTTCAAATCGAAAGAACTGATCATGATCCTCGTGTACCTCTTCACCTATCTCTTCTCCGGGTTTAAGGCTCATGAGTACTAGCTGGCTATTCTTCCCCGTGTACAATACATGCCGAAAATCGGTATTCTTCTCCGTCTCTCTTTCAAGATGAGTTACGTAGCCTTTCATGTATCCCACGTCCCTAAACTTACTCCGCCCACATCTATCCCTTATGTAATGATGCGACGGATGGTTTTCAGCGAGTAAATTCTCGCGTGGGGCGCACATGCATGTACCTCTAACTGCCATTGCGTGGTAGGATAATTAAAAGGAAACAAGTGTGAATGCCGGTCCTTTAACCTCATCCTGATAATCGCCCATATTAGAGCCTCAGCTAGTTTTAGGCTGAAAATTGGAGACTTTCATTTCCAATAATCATTAGGAGGCGCTTTATCCGCACAAGCAAACGAAAGCGCATGCTAACGCACCGATTTGGCCTTGAGTACGCGGGGGCAGCTCGAACTTGACTGCCGTTATTGTTCTCATCAGCAAAAGTTGTTCGAATGGCTATCACCTTGAATGTGATGGTCGTTGCGCATGCTCTTGTCACACATGGGCCTCAGCTCAAGAGGTATTGCCACAACCGCTGAGACGGCATAACGCACACAATGAATATTGACTCTTACCACTTTGCTTCATCCCAAAAGCACACAACGACTCACTCCATCTCCTTTGTTTCGAAAAGTGGGTGAATCGACGCTTGAGAGTCAGGGCTTACTTCTTCAGGGGCAAACCCAATCGTTCGGAGATAGAGGAAATTGCAACAATTCAGAGGTGGATGCTCAACAACCTTTACGATTTGGTCTGGGAGGCGGAGTTCAAGAACCCCGTGACGCCAGCAAATATAGGATTGGTGCTTCGGAGTGGAGCGATCCCATTTGGAATCTCCTTCAGGAAAAATTATACTCGAGGCATATCCGTGGGTGACGTAATTCAGATCGGCCCCACATTCTTCCTAGTCCTTCCAAAAGGGTTCAAAGAACTCGAATTGCCTGGTTGCGACGCCGCAGAACTAGCACGTTAATCATAAGAACGAATACTCTTGTCTATCGTAATTGTCGGCAATTATTCCTCAATCCGGCAAGAAGGATTAAAGACAAGACAGCCGAATGATTGGGCTTTCGAATGTTCGGTTAATGTCACCAGCGCTTGTAATATTTCGTATGGGTTCCGCACCGAGTGCAGACAGCATCACGGTATGGTTTGCCCATTAATGGCTTCTTTCGTTCCCAATCTAGGTTGTGTTTCGTGTCAGCACGACACTTCTCGCAGTAGAGATTGACCCATTCCACCAACACAGCGGCCCTCGGATCTTATGGAATAGTGGTTGCTTATCTGATTTTTCAGAAACGGGAAGGTCCGGCGAGCCCTTCAAACCTATTAATTATGCCTAAAGCCATCATGGCTTGCGAGGGGCTGTAGGTTATACTTGGTGCGTTTGAATGGTTGAGTTCTGCGCCAAGTGTGGCAGTTACATTCCCTCGAAGCAGAAGAGTTGCACGCGCTGCAAATCGGTTGAAGAAACGGAGTTCGAACGAATTACCCGACCTCTTGTAGACGTCTCAGTAGACGATATCCTGAACAACTTCCCAAGCCCAACATTTAGACGCTATCAAAGAGAAGCAATCGCCGCGACCATCCAAGCCTACCGGTCGGGAAAAAAATGCGTAATAGTTGTGGCGCCGACGGGGTTTGGGAAATCTTATTTGGCGGCGGCGTTTACGTCGGTCGCCAAATCGTTTTACGTAACTCCTCAGTTGGCGTTAATTGATCAGTTAATGACCGACCCGTATTTGCGGGGCCGGTTTGTGAACATAAAGGGGCGGCAGAACTACAAGTGCCACTACAGCCCGCGTAGGGGCGTACATGTTGGTAAGTGCGTTACTGATGGGTATGCGTGCAATGAACGATTAGACGTGTGCCCATATTGGATGCAGAAGCACTTGGCTCTACAAGCGCCCAGCGTTTTGATGAGTCTAGCCTACCTGATTCTCGAAGGCACAACGGAAGGAAGTGAAACGTACCTCGGCACAAGGGACTTGCTAGTATTGGATGAGGCGCATAATCTGGAAGAACACTGCCTCAACCACGTATCTCTGAAATTTTCCCCCTTCTCCGTTCCCTACGAAATATACCACAAGCTGCTACCGGAACTGAAGAAAGTGGAGACTCGCGTTGAGTTGGATGTCTTCCTGGCCGACGTCGCGGGTTACCTGAAACTGATGCTTGGCCGACTTGAAACGAAGAGCGAGCAAGGTGAAATCTCTCTTCTCGAGGCCGAAAACAAGACGCTTATGGAAAGATTCCTCGAGAATTACAATCTCTTCATGTTCTCAAACTCGGAATGGGTCTGGGAAATTCGCAACGATCAGTTGTTGCTGCAACCAGTTTTCGCAAGAGAGTTCATGAAAAACTTGGTTTGGAAACGCGGCGAGCACTACCTCATCTCCTCAGCCACGATCCTCGCCCCCGAAGAGTACGTTGAACTCAACGGATTGACCGACCTCCTTGACAATGATGAGATTGAAATCCTCGAGATTCCAGGCACGTTTCCGCCTGAAAACCGACCAATAATCGACGCCACCATCGGCCCGCTCAGCAAACAACAATGGGACAACAACATGCCCCAAGCCATCGCCGCAGTCGAACAAATCCTAGCCAAAGAGAAAGGAAACGTGGCGATCCACTGCCACTCATATCGACACCAACAAGCGTTGATCTCCAACCTCTCCCCCGCCCTGAAGCGAAGACTGATCGTACACTCGGCCGAGGACCGAGAAGAGAAACTTCAAGAATGGATGCGATCCCGCGGCAAAGTATTCGTCTCCGTAGCATTCAACGAAGGACAAGACTGGAAATATGACGTATGTTCCGCCCAGATTTTACTGAAGGCCCCATTCCCTGACCTAGGAGATAGGAGAGTTAAGAGACGACTCGAGCTTGGGCATCGCCGGTGGTACCAAAACCAAACGATGCTGGAGATAATTCAGGCATACGGCCGTGCCGTTAGGGCGGAAGATGATGCCGCGAGGTTCTACATAATCGATGGAAGCTGCACTGACCTCATCAAGAACTCATGGCAGTTCATCCCAGACTGGTTCAAAGACGCATTACCCTCCACCTTCAAACCTGCCACCGAGAACTAGTCGGCAACACCGGCTCGGTAAAGTCGAACCTATTTAACGCATGTACCGTACCGTCCCCCTATGTTTCATTCCATCCCGCAGCCTATACGCGATCGGATGCGCCACCTTGAACAAATTGATTTGAGAGACCGATCCGTTAACACGCCCCAAATCAAACGACTGCGCCAAATCCCTCCGGAGACCGGCCGATTCATAGCCCTCCTCTCCTCAATGGCCCCAGATGGTCTTCGCCTGGAGATTGGGACCAGTGCAGGTTACTCCAGCTTGTGGCTGATGCTTGCTGACCGACCGAAACCTACGAAGATCATCACTTTCGAAATTCTCGCAGAAAAAGCACAAATTGCCAGAGAAACTTTCAAGGTCGCCCGGGTAGAACACCTGGCCGAGGTCATAGTCGGTGACGCGCGACAGCACCTCAATCGCTATAACGATATAGGCTTCTGTTTTCTCGATGCAGAGAAAGAAATCTACGCCGACTGCTATGAAGCCGTTGTTCCAAACCTTGTCCGAGGCGGTCTGCTAGCCGCAGACAACGTGATCAGCCATCGTGATGCGTTGCAACCTTGGCTGGACAGAGTTTTGAATGACAAACGGGTTGACTCTCTCGTGATTCCAATTGGAAAAGGTGTTCTAATTTCGAGGAAGGTTTGAAAAGAATTAGAAAGGCAGGATAGTATTCCAATGCATTGATGCAGCTAACGTATGATCCTGCCGCCGCACTTTCCGCATGTGGGCACTTTACTCTTCGCATCCAGTTGAGGAAGGCTTCCGTCGCATGTGCAGACTGACTGATCTTTCGGCCTTCGAGTTATCGTAACGCCATGGTCTTGCTCGCTAACATTCGCCTTATCCATAGTCCCTAACCTTGGGTTCCACGGATATAACAAGCTGTGTGCGCTGTATGCTTTGGTAAAAAGTTAACCGTGCCTTTCGTGAATAATGAGCCTACACCAAACGAAGACTTGACAGGACCCTCATTCTCTACTCCACGAATGGCCGCATTTCGTGCAAGTGAACCGTTCCATCGCTCTCTCCTGTCGAACGCCCGCGTGTTCTCCCGAGACGAAGCCTAAACTGTGGAATGCTTCGTTGTTCCCGCAATTCGGACAGGTTTCGGATACCTTCATGTACTCAAGCTTCGAAGGGTCCAAAACGTCAGTCGGCTTATCGACCCGCGGTGCGATCCGCGTAACTTCCACTATCTCCACCTGCGCCTTATTTCCGCACTTTGAACAAGTGTAACCGTCGCGGGTTTTCGTCATGTAACCGCCACAGCGTTCGCAGAATTTCATTTTAGAGGTACGCTCCCGTTGATCTGGTAAGGATGATGAAAGTCTTAGTGCCGCCCAAGTTCGATAGTTGAATCTATTTCGGGATGAAGCAGGGGTATCCATGTATCGGTTATGCATTCTGGCGCGGGCCGTGAGAGGACTATTTCACGACAGACTCGAGAGGGACGTAGGTGTCGGTATCGTGGACTGCTCCTAGTTTCGCTATTCTTGTTTCGACCAGTGAAGCGACGTGTTGCGGCGCCGGATGGACATAGCTCTTCTCCACTTCCACCTCAGCCAGAACGTCTGCCTTGCCGAACAGCAGGTAGACTCCGGAGACTTCTGGAATCTCTAGTAGTTTGCGCATCAATTCTTTGGATTTGCCGGCTTCGCTCATCACGAAGACAAAACTTTTCGTGGTAGGACGCCCGCCAGTTTGAGAGGGCCGTGACTCCCATTCGATTGGTATTATTGTTCTCGTATCAACGATGCCGCCGGCCTTTCTGACTTTGTCGACCACAACTTCGACAACCTTCTGCCTAGGATCCACTTCCGTCTCAGGGGATTCCAGGGCTACCAGCAAGTCGAATTTGCCGGTTATCAAATGAATCTCACGTACTTCCGGAAGAGCCTTGAAACGTTCAAGAATCTCCCTCTCCATACCCGGCTTGACCTTCACAAGAAGAAAACTTCTCAACCTAACCACGACTCACCAAATCAATCCTCCTCTTGAGGTTTCAGGTCATATAAGGTATTGGCAATTCACTGATTAATTGAAGCAAATTCAAAGCTTGCCCAAGAACTACTGATTCCCGTTGTTGCGTCGAAATGGTCCTTAAGTCTGAACGATTCGTCCACAATCCGTTTTATTTGGAAAATCAATTGTGCGCGGTTGAGGTGAAAATGTAATGGCTCCAGTAGGTCTATTGTTCTTAGGCTTGGTGATAAGGACAATATTAGGCGCGGCAATAGTCGTAGCGTTAGTCTGGCTCTTCTTCAAATTCGCAAAACTGGCTGACGCATACACTAAAAAGCTCCAGTCCAAGTAACAGGTGAATGTTGGCCATGTTTTGCTCAAACTGTGGTGCGGAGCTTCAGACTGGCGCGCAAATTTGCCCGAGATGCGGCCCAACAGCCCGGGCAAATCCCGCCCCTCTTAGCACATCTCAGGACCCTAATGCGATAATTCCGGAAACCCCGCAAGGCGAATTTCAGCAAGTCAACTCCCTGATTCCGTTGACTGAGGGTGAACGGATTCTGTGGCATAAGGAAACGACCCACGGCCTAGTTCACAAAGAGGTAACCATGGAAGAAGCCGTCACGAATAAGCGGTGCTTGAAGTACGATGCTCAAAGCAAGAGCATTGTTGCGCAAATTGGAATCAATCACTGGCCCGAAGTCGTTATCATGAATGTTCACAGAGTTAACGACTCATTGGGCGGAGGAGTCTTTCTCACACCACGCATGCTCGGCCTTCCAGCTCTTCCTTTCGGAGTTTACGGAGGGCCGA
The DNA here is from genome assembly GCA_964533505.1 of uncultured Candidatus Bathyarchaeia archaeon. Classification (GTDB taxonomy): domain Archaea; phylum Thermoproteota; class Bathyarchaeia; order 40CM-2-53-6; family 40CM-2-53-6; genus FEN-987. The sequence goes on from CAZHKA010000045.1 coordinate 78,032, forward strand.
GACGCGGGAACCTGAAGATATTCGGAGACGTCTCCTTCCTAAGTGAAGGAAAGGTCGTGTTGACCTTTGAGAATGTGAAAGACCCGCAAGGGGTTAGGCAGCTGGTTGAGGCGCTGAAGCGTCAGGCAGGTTTCCAAGGACCTGGCCGAATGCGCCCTTGGATGGGCCAACGATTCAGGCCAATGCAGCCTTGACGCCGTTTCAGGTTACGGTTGCCGTCGAGACCGAATGAATCGGTGGCAACCATTCGGCTATGAGACGCCAACTCTTGCCTTCGTCGGGGCTGTGGAACAATTGCCCCATTCTCGTGCCGACGTATGCTCCCACAGGGTCTAGCTCATCTGTGGCCAGTCCTTCCCTAAAGCAGCCCAGGTACGCATCTTTGGTTGGCATTCCCTTGGCTCGTTTTATCCAAGTGTTGCCCGCGTTTTGGGTTTCGTACACGGCGAATTGCTTGTTTGGGGAAGCTCGGAAGAAGTCTCCTTCTTCAGGGACAACGTAGAACCTCCCCGAATCATGCGAATGAGTAGCCATCGGGAAACCAAACTGGCTAGGCAGCCCAGGCGTGATCTCAGTCCAGTTCTCAGCTGCATCCTCGGATCGGTAGACGCCGCAGTGGTTCTGTTGGTAGAGATTATTTCGTTTCTTCGGGTCCATGACGAGTTTGTGCACGCATTGGCCGAATTCAGGATATTTCTCGGGCGCGAAATCTGCGCGCACATTCTTGTTCTTCACATTCCAAGTCTTGCCTCCGTCCTCAGTTTTGAACACGCCTACCGCCGATATGCCAACGTACATTCGCTTCGGCTGTGATGGATCCAGAACGATGGAGTGAAGGCAAAGGCCGCCGGCACCGGGCATCCATTTCGAGCGCGTTGGATGGTTGTTGAGATTCTCGTTGAGTTCCCAGCTGTTTCCTCCGTCCGAGCTTCGGAACAGCGCTGCCGGCGCAACTCCGGCGTATACAACATCGGGTTCGTCGGATAGCCCAGGCTCCACATGCCAAACATTTTCGACATTCAACCCCGAATTCTCCGGGAACCTGGGAGGTTTCTCGGCGTTCGCCCATGTTTTCCCGAAATCTTTGCTCATCTGAACCGTGGGGCCAAAGTGGCCGCTGTTCACGGCAGCATATATGGTCCTGCCATCCCGCCGGTCGAAGCACATGTGGAATACGGAGGTCCCTTTGAGGAATGGGCCTCTCAACTTCCAAGCTCTCCTACAGGCATCGGATTGTAGAATGAACGCTCCCTTTCTCGTCCCGAGTAGGACGTTAACCTCAGCCTTACGTTTCCTAGCCATGCTCTTTCATCCTCCTGCGACTACCGGCACGATACTTACCCGGTCTCCTTCTTCGAGTTTTGTCGTCAAACCGTCCCTAGAACGGATATCCTCTTGGTTCACGAATATGTTCACGTACCGCCTCAGCTGCCCGCTTTCGTTCACGATCAGAGCGCTCAAACCAGGGAACTGCCCATCTAAGTTCCTTAGCAGTGCATCCACGGTCCGGGCGTCTATTCGAACCTCCGATTCGTCTCCCGTATACGGTAAGAGGGCAACTGGTATCTCAACCGTGACTGGCATCCACATCAACCTAAATTGAAGCTAACCCAAACTTAACTTTAGGTTTAGTTAAAAAACGTTAAGTTCAGTTAAAACTTCGGGCACGAGAGCTCATCCGTTTGAAGCCGACAACTAGCATCACTATTTCAACCCAACTGCCGCCCATTCCGCTAACCAATCACACGAAACTGCGGATAACGGTTAAACCCGGTTTAACCCGAATGCCACGGCTACATTCTGGGCGAGGACATCACCCCTTCAAGGGGTTGCGGCTTGACCCTATGCAGTTAACGCAGATCTTGGGGCTTGGTTTGCGTAGCATCTGGAGATACGGCAGGGCAAAACGATTCACAGATGAGTAGGATATGGAGAACGTGACTTACCGATGAGTCTAGTTCAAGCGGACGTACGGCGCCTTCTGGCCGACCTGAAAGCTGCGAAAATGTGGTCACAAATCCAGAGGACCCCCTAGCGGGCACTACGTTACTACAAGCGTAACGGTCCCCCCATGACCCACCTAACAAAAGCACAGCCGCAGCTCCGTAGCCGATTTGAACGATGCGAGCGCGCCGAGCATCACCAACTTAACAGCGTCGCATAGAAGAACGGGATCCGCTTTAGTCCAAAAAAATCAAAAAAATCATCAAGAGACCTTGTTCCCTCATACCATCATCCTTCGGTCCGCTGTCGAAAACTGAGCTTAGGGTTTCCGAATCGACGGCATAAGGGCGAGCGAGAAGTTATTGTGGAAGAGATGGCTTTTCACCTTATGCTTGGTGGCAATGCCGCTCTGGAACATCGTGCTAAGCGGGTACCCGGGTTCTGGGAAGAGTAGGCTCGCTCGGCGGCTTGTTGAGGATAATAGGGATTTTGTCCGGCTTAATGTTGACGACCTACGAGCCATGTATTTTGGGAGCACGGAACCGACGGTTGAGGATGATTTCGTCTATAACTCACTCGCATCCTTACGCGATGCTACGCTTAGCAGCGGACGTTCCGTAGTGGTTGATACCACTGCGCCCAATAATGATATGCGAGACTTCTTGCTTTCGACAAGAATTCGAAATGTTACTCAATTACTCATCCTGATGGTTGTCGAGAAAAGCGTCCTAGAAAAGAGGAACAGCGAGCGCCAGTTCATAGGCGCCGTCGAAGCCTGGGACAAGGCTTGGCAGAATCCACCGAAGAAGATGCCCATAATTAAGTTTAGAAACAATTCCCTCGCCGAATTCGAAACCAGCTACTACATCCTGACCGACCTACTCACAAGCAAAGTTCACCCATTCAAACGCCGATTCCTAACGAACATCTACCCCAGAATTCTAGGCGAACGACCACCTGCCAGCCAAACCAGTACGCCGTAAACCTCTCACAAACCACACTGCATGTTTTTCACAGCGCCCATCTTTATTATACTCAGTGAGGGTCTTTCTTCCCTCACGCCGGGGTAGCCTAGTTAGGTAAGGCGACAGAGTCCCAGTAGCGTTAGGGACGTTGAGCCTCGAGATCTACGAACAGCTTGGGCCAAGATAGCTGTTGGTCCTCTGGGCCTCGTGGGTTCAAATCCAACCCTGGGGGGTTTTGAGCGAACCCAGGGGGGTGAAAGTCCCACCCCCGGCGCTCCCATCCAACCTATCGGAGATCCTAGCCTACGGCTTCTGGATACGTAAACAGGGGTATCGACCTTCTACAATCCGATGCAGCATGGACATCCTCAAAGCCGTCGCCAAGAAGGCTTCTCGACGTTGAGCGTCGTTAGACCCGAGCAGAACGTTAGCGTTAGCGCCGAGGTCAGCGAGTATGCAGGTCTATGTGGCCAGTGTTGCTTCTCCGTTGGGTTTGATCTGGATCTCGTGCCATCGTGTGTCGTGCGGTTGTCCTTTGAGGCTTGTCACTCTGACAAGGTTCTTGACTTGGTCTTCTCGTTCCATAACCCTGACCTCGACTACTCCGTCGAGTACGTTCTCTAGGCGCTTGTAAAACTGGTCACTGTGAAGCCCCCGACCGAACCCGTGGAGGTTTATCCTCTTCAACTTTCTCTGCATGTTTCTGTTTTCGAACCATTCTAGAAAGGCTTTCTCCTCATTGAACCTGAGCAGCACCGAAAACGATTCTACGATTGCCAAAACGCCAAGCTGGTTGTTAGACCATTTGCTGAGGGAGCGGTGTACCCTTCAGCGATTTTGAAAAATTTACACTGAGATCTGCAACTTTGACTGAACCCAATTTGAAATACATGTCGTCTACGTATTCCCCCTGCGGAGTTGAGCGTTCTGGGGTTAAGGTTGCTGAGTACCAGTCGTCCACTTGAAGTATTCCAGCTGCTTCTTCCGCAGCGACATCAACGCCCAATCTTTCAAGATCCTTGACGACAGCTTCTCTTGGCCGAACCATGGTTGCGCATGAGGCTCGGTTTCCAGTTTGCAGCCACTGTTGTGACTACCGCAAACCATTGTGAGTTGGGATCATATTCCACCAAAAGTCCTGTTCCCTAGCTAATCCCGTCCGGGATCAGCTCGGCCAATAGAGGAATACTGAAGCGTTCCGCGGTACCCAAAGGTGCATCCACCAAAGGAAGATCGATCTGAGCAAAAACATTGATGGTTCAAATTTGGTTGCCATGAGAGCGAAGGCGGCGTCGCGCCTTTGACCAAGGAAATGTCGGCTGCCTTCGGACAAAGCTGACGTCCTCGTTCGTTTGATTTTTCTGGGGGGTGGTACTGGCGCGCACACAGCAATTCCTTGTTGTTCTTGGCTTGGTTGTGCGGAGAGAGAAAGGCTCACAGCCGATGAACTCATGAAGGTGCAACGCGCCGGCTACAAAAGACCTGCAGCCGTCCCCTCTAAGCCTCAACCTCGCGATGTGGCAATTTTGCGGAAGAGAGAAAGGCAGCGCGCTTTTGGCGGAGGTCCCAGACCATATGATTGACGAAAATTCGCCCCACCCGTTCTGATGGTCAAAATATGCAAGCTAAGGCTAGGAAACGGGTTGGGGTCATAATCTGTGGGCGCATCTGGTTGGAGGTCGACCAGATACGGGATTGGATTAAGAACCATCCAGACGAGAAGATTCTTGATAGAATTCCGATCGTATTCACATTTGACATCGGAAGATATTGCGGTGGCCTAATTTGAATCTCGTGCCATCGACCATCATGTGGCTGCAGAAGCGGTCCTATACTCACCTCCTTCGGAGAAGGTTCACCTCTCATGAGTCTTGATCAATCTCTTGTCGCTTTCGCCCGCGAAGGCACAAATAGAATCGTCCCCCTAACCGATTCATTCATTCTTCTCCGCTTCTGAAGAATCGCCAGTAGATTAGTATGCCATAAGCAAGGATTACGGAACGTTAGGGAAAGAAAAAAGTAGGGGAGGCGGAGTGTTACTTTGATCGCATCGCGAGAACATACCCAATGCCACCGAGTGTAAATCCGATTAGGGCTAGGAGTAGAAATGCGGCTATTGGGGATTCGTAGTATTGTAGAATGGCCACGTGTACCTGACCCGTATTCCATCCTTGTCCACCGAACATGGCTGGTTGCATGGCTGCACCGCCGAGGTAGCCTCCGATCATCGCTAGGATAGCGACTCCAGCGACGCCAATGTTCCCCAGAACCAAGTGCGTCCAAGCGAACGCCTTTGCTATTCCGGTGTATGTCTTGCCGAGCACGGTTTCAAGGTAGAAGTAGAATAGTGAAGTGACAGCCATAGCGACAACGCCGACAATGATGTACATGAGATATCCCATGATGAACCACATTCCAGCTTCGCCGCCAGCGATTACTCGCGACACGGCTACTGGGTACAGACCGATCTGGTCACCGAAACCGCCAAGAAGAGTAATGAGCGCTGCTATAGCACCTTGAACTATTGCTGCGTAGAGGAAGAGCCCCGCCATTCTGCTTGGTTTTCCTTTAACTTCCATTTTCATTTCACCTCGTTCGTTCTTTGATTTGCCGATGCATGCATATGCTTACATGCCCATATATATGTGAGACGTCTGAAGATTCGAAATGCGTTAAGTCGCATCTGCCGTTGAGATTCACGAAAACACGTATATCTGTGCCCGTACCTATATACCACCAAACCTGACAGGCGACCCGCTTGGGAAGACTCTACATAATACTCTCGGATCAAATCGAACGACGATTGCGATTGGAAATTGTGAAGAGATTCGGGGGAAAGAAAGGAGACCTCAGCAACGCCATAGAAGAGTCAGTCAAGATGTGGCTAGACAACCCGCCGAAACCATAAGTTGACTAGCACGCATTTGTGTTCTAGTGCGTTGCCCTTCGAAACCGTTTGAAGCCCCCAATAGTGACGATCTCCTGCAGTTTCGAGTCGCCGGCTTGAGCGCCCACTGCTAGTCCCACTTCCTGCGCGAGAGACGAAGGAAGAGGCATTGTAGGATATTCGCCCAACTGGGTTGAGGTTCTCCTCGACGCGCTCGTTTGAGTAGGGTTCAACGATCATTCAGCTGCCATCGGGCTTTAGCGATTCGTGAACGTGCTTTGCGGCACCGACAGGGTCGCCCATGTCGTGAAGACAATCGAAGAAGACGACGAGATCGAAAGGATGCGCGCGATAATAAGATTTGCCTCATGAAAAGAAATAGTTTCTTACCGGCAAAGTTGGGACCTGTGAGTGCAGAAGAGAAACTAGAGACTATTCACGGCTTCTAGCAGAATCATCAAAGCGGATAGACTTGCCGTTGCAGGAGTGGGTCTGACATAGCACTCGTTGTTGAATCAGCCGTATTGATTCAACCTAGAGACTTTTCATCCGCGGTTTAGGGTTCAAACTTTCATTGCTCGCATATCCTGAATGGAAAAACTTACGCGCGAACAACCATCACCGGAAAAGTTTCATGTTAGCAAGATCTAATGAGGCGGGAGTAGGTTGATTTGCAAAAACCTACTAAAAAACTAAGGAAAAAAATACTTAGGTTGACCCTGCTTTATCCGGCAATCGCCACAGTGTTAACATTGATTTTGGTTGGCTTTCTTGCGTTGGCAATTGGAAGCTCTCAGATTGCTTACCCGAAGGTTTTTGCTGCATTGGCAGTTAGCTTCCTCGTAGTATCATTGACGAGCCTGATTGGTGATCAAGGAATATTGAGCCGCATTGCACCTCTGATGAAAGTTGACGCAAATGATGATGACGCCTTGGCCGCCTTGAAGGACGGCAAAGCGATAAATCTAGTCCTCACCGCGATTTTTCAAATCATTTACTATTTCATGATAATGGTGAGCTGAAGTATATGCAAAGCAAAAATCCAACTCCCATTCAAATCACGGCCACCGTTGTCGCAGTTGGAGTTAGCTACTTTTCCGACAGTACCGCCCGCACGCGAATTACAACGGACAAAGGTGAAATCATGTTTTCCGGGGTGGCGTTTTTCCGAAAAACTGACGTGATAAGCGCTGAGGGAAAGTATGTAATGCTGCCCGAGCTCGACCAGCATACACGGGAACTGCTGGCAGATCTTAGTCCAGGCAAGTCTGTATTCAGGGCAAAGGAGATTTCTGAAGAAACCGCTGGAGTAACCTTACGCGATCTTGCGACCTAATGATCGAGCGGAAGGAGAATCATTATGCTAGAATGAGGCTCCGATCTAGAGTCCTTTGAGTTAGTGAACTCGCGGTAGCAAGCTTCGCTTATGGATCTTCTCTTTCTGTGTGTGCGTTGCGTGTGTGGTGGTGGGTGCGCACCAGTGTACCCACACACACCAGGCAATCCTCAAATATACCAACCAGACGAAATCTGAACTATGGTGCAGCAGTCCGATATCATCAACCTTGAACTGCTAATTCGCAAGTCTCCTGAATCAGTTCGTGCTTGGTGGACTGATCTTCCGGAAGACTATCACGCTAAGGATCCGCGAGAACAACCATACCGAATCGTCACTACCCGTCGATTACCAAACGGACGCGAGCTTCGTACTTATTGGCGAATGCCGGACGGCTCAGCATTCGATTTTCAAGAAATACTCGCCCTGAAACCGGATGGAAATTGGACCTTCAAAATCCCAAACGGCATGGGCTTCCACATCACGGACGAATTCCGAACTGAACCCGTCCCAACCGGCACCAAACTCATTATTCGCAGCACTCTGACACCACTGGACCCTTCCGCTGCCAGCCGTATTTCTGCACAGAAGGAGATGATGACTCAGGGTTGGAAGGGCGCGGCACAAATTTGCGAACGCGACGCGCCCTAAGTCAAGTCGCATTCAGGAACCACCTGACCTGTTACGTTTTGTTTGCACCAGCATACCCACACACTTCTTGTAATGAACGACGAAACAGTTTTCAGACGCTCACACAGAAAATTAGCTTACGAACGGTGCTCATTTCTGAATAGGACGTGGAGAGTAAGGCTGAGTGGACCATTTCTTGGTTTCTTCAGGATCAATTCTTATTTGCGTTTCAGATTCGATCTTCTTTAGTTGCTCGTACGCTTTTTCAAAAAGTTGTTCGTTGAGATTTGCGATGGTAAAACCCATTGTTTTTTCTAGATACCTTTGCAGTTCAGAGGCATACTTGATCTCGCGTGTTACTCCCATTTTTATATCGTCGCCTTTCACAACCCCAACTGTGACGTTCTTTCCGTGAAATTTCAATCCCAATTTCATTCTTCCTCCCCATATGGCATATGCTACAATTGAAGTGTCGTGTGTTCTGCTGTAGGTGGCTAACAGCCTCAGACAGGCATGATAAGAGTCATGAACAGCCGCCCTCATGGATTCGACGTTAAATTCTCTATTAGGCGCCTCTGTGTTTTTTGCCGTCCAGAATAATTTTACCCTTGTATTGTACGCTTCTGACATTAGGACAGGCTGCCTAGCGAGTAATCTATAATTCTTGAGCTATATGTGAAACGTTTCGTTTTGCGTTTCGGTGGTAGCGCGAACCAAGTATAAGCACTGGACAACTTCCAAACCGACTGGCAGACTGCACGGCGTCGTTCCTACGGTGCTCCCTGAATCGAGGAAGTCTGCTCTTGTGCAGACTGTCTCCTCATCCTCATTCCAAATAGAAACCTGAGTACATTGACCTTGCTAATCGGATAGAGCAGAGCAACTATGATGGGAAATGATGCAAGGACGATTAGGAGGTACTTTTCAATCACGATCAAATCCAAGCCAACCACATCCTCCAGATGGTGTTCGAATGATGAAAGTCTGTTGCTACCTTTGGGAGAGTTCTTCGGTAGGAACCTGCTGGCGTATGAATGGCCGATAGACGGTCCGAACGCCAGCGCGTGGGGAAGTGCCACTTGCGTTTTCTAGTTGAGTTCTCTCCTTTGTTTCATACACGGCTTGTTTCTCCTTCGACGAGGTCTGTATCCTTCTGGCGCTTCGGTATTTCATCGTTATCGCTTACTATCGCGAGAGATACAATAATGATTGATGCCTCGGACTACGAAATCAGAGCGCTACATCTAAGAGACCAATTCACGAAGAATGCTTCTGGACATGAAACTAGCGATTCCAAATTCAAGTGAGAGCAATTTAGGACAAAACAATTGCGCTGCTACACTTTTCGAAAAGGCCCCAATCATCTTAGGGTTTTCAAAGTCTTGCCAGCCCGTCAGCATTTATTACATCATCATAGTTGATGTCAATGAATGACATGTCGAAAGCCAAATCTCATGCCCCATATTCCCGCATCGAGGGGCTCTCTGATCTCATCTTCGGGCTCGCGCTCTCTATTGGGGCTATACAACTGGTAGGGAACTCTCCCCGGACCCACGGTCAGCTAATCACGGCATTGGCCGAATTTGAGTTTAGTTTTCTGCTCCTTATCAACGTCTGGGATCGATACACTACCATCGTGTCGATGGTCCCCGTTTGCTCTAACGAATTAGAAGCAGCTCAGATCACCTAGAAGTTTATCTTCAAAGTTCACCAATAGTTATCAGGCGTGAGGTTTGACGCAAGATTTTTCGAAAGACGAGAAGACACCCCTAGGTTCGCGGGGCGAATTCAATTCGCCCCCCTCGGTTCAAATCCGGCCCTAGAGGGAAATGACGGAACCCTACAGGGCTGGGGAAAATCCCACCCCCGGCGCTCAATCCAAACCTATCGGAGATTTTGGGCCTTTGGCGTTCTTACGGTGGGTCGGATTCGAACCCCCCGTAGTACCTGTGCGGGGCTGGTTGAACACCGGACCTTTGTTAGACTGCGGGGTTTTCTCGTCGGACAATTCGCTCACACTCATTCTAATGGCACATGTTCCTATAACAGCTGATCATGCTTTGGGAATGGGCTTGAAAGTATCCACTCAGGTTCCGGGCGAGATCCACGATTTGATGCACCTGTACAAGTTGGGAATCACAACCAAGAGACCGGGAGTTGAATTCGTACCCTTGAGATGGAGGCCGCCCGGCCGGCAAATGACGTAACCACAAGATTCCCGGTCGCAAATACGAAACAAAAGATTACTCCAACCGCTTAGGGATGCGAGAGTTCTGCCCTGCTCCAGCCAAGGACGGCGAATGATTTACAAGCCCTCCTACGGTGTCACGTTTGTTCGATAAGACATGAGCATTCCCGTGGTTTTGGGCTCAGTAGTAAT
>CAZHKA010000046.1:0-28770 GCA_964533505.1 uncultured Candidatus Bathyarchaeia archaeon
TGAGTAGTTTGTCGAGCTCCAGTTCCATTGCGGCAACCGGATTTTGTATCTTCCAGTTCTCAATTACTTGAGGGCTTACCTCTCCTATTATTCCAACCTCCTCTTCATGAATTTGAATGCTTCCAACTCTGCCTGTGAGGAAGCTCGGATGCTCAACCCTCCTAACAGTAAAGGTGAATCCGAGGTTTGTCATCAAAGGTTCAATGTTGGCTTTCATCTCGGTGAAGTTGGCCTTCGAATGTGCTATCACGCAGGCGAGTTCTCGAACATCTCTGGTTTTCGTGGGGCGGTTTTCATCCCACTCTACGTAGTCGCCAACTTCGAACAGTTTCTGAGGGTACTCTACGTGAGTGTTGTTGGAAAGAATTTCCATCAGTGTTGGCAAAAGCCATGAGCGCAGGCAGGTCATGGTTGTGACTTTGGGGTTTGCGATTTCAACCGGCCGGCTGATTGGGCGGTTCATTTTCGTGTACAATTTATCGGGGTTACTCATGACGAAGCCGAGAACTTCCTGAAACGCCAACCCAATCATTAACTCTCTGACGGTGTCCGAAAATTTTTCCAATGGCGATATGCCGCCGAGAGTTTGCTCTGCCGGCCATTGCGGCTGGAAGTTGTTTAGCCCATATGCGATTGCGATGTCTTCCATGATGTCAACTGGGTGCATGATATCGAGCCGATAGCACGGAACGCGCACGAGCAGCAATGAGTTCGACGCACTTTTCACATCGAATCGAGCTCGTTTAAGAAACCGAACAATGTCCACCGTGGTCAGGTTCAGGCCGATCAGGTTTCTAACGTCCTCGGGCCGGATCTTAACTATTCTTTCACTGAGGTTCGGCGTAGTGACCCTACGGTTCTTGCCATATGGATAATGGATTGACGCCGAACAGATTTCGCCGCCGCGGTCGGCCAAACAAGTTGTCAGAATTGTCAGGGCCGACGAAACGGTATTTTGAGATGTGCCCGTTATCTCGATCAATATGTTCTTGGTATCGGGTGTTATCCGGCCGAGGTCATTCGAATTTATGATCGGGGGAAATGAGAGCACTTTTCCTTTAGAATCGAGAATGATTGGCATCTTACTGAATTGTTTGAGGATATGGCCGTACTCGATGCCTTTCGGGTGCCGTTCGAGAATTTCGCGAAGAGAGAGTGGTTCGGTCCACTCTAGTGGGACGAACTTCACCTCATCCAGCTCAGCGACGCCATAGCGCAGTGGCGGCGTGATGAGGTCGAAGTCGTATAATCCGATTGAGGAGCGTCGGCGATTTCTTCCGTAAGTTTGGTCAAGTTTCTCCTGCAGTTGGACAAGTCCACGAATGATGTCGTCATTTATTGTAAGGTTTCGGACTACCGAACAACAAATGAAGGGTCGTATATTCGCAAGTTCTCGATCGACGGCAATGTGCACCGCAACTTTCCTAGCCGTATACTTCTTGATTCCTCCCTCTAGCCCTTGGTACCCTCGTAACGCTCGTGCTATCCCTTCAGTGCTCCAAGTATCCGGCCTGTTGGTATCCTTGTTTTCAAGTTGAAGTTCAGTATCGTCGGAGATGGGTGTTGTCGTCGATAATTCGCATTTGACTGAATAGAGAAGTTCGTCTAGTCTAGCGGGGTCCCTTGGTAAGCTTTTGCCAAAGAGCTGTTCCAGATCTTCCATTCTGGATAGAATCGTGACCATTTCATAGCACCCTTTGTTTTCGCATCCATTCCAGGTCTTGCGCGAAGAGGAGACGAATGTCCTCGACCCCGGCTCGCATCATGTAGAGGCGGTCGGCTCCGATTCCCCACGCAAGAACGGGTACATCTACTCCGAGCGGTTGGGTCACCTCAGGCCTGAAGATTCCTGATCCGCCGAACTCAAGCCAACCGTACCCCTCCTTGTACGCTTGCAGCTCAACGCTGGGTTCGGTGAACGGGAAGTAATCTGGTCTGAATCGTACTTTTTCCGCTCCCGCTATATCGATCGCAAATCTCTCAAGCACTCCCAGCAGATGGGTTAGGGAAAGTCCTGCGCCAACCACTATACCTTCAACTTGATTGAATTCAGTCAGGTGGGTTCGGTCCACTTGGTCGGGTCTGAAGCAGCGTGCCACCGAGAAGTATTTGCCTGGGATGTGCAGGTTCTTGCTGACCAGCGTCCTGGCGCTTTCTGCTGTTCCTTGGCTCCTAAGGACGAGCCTGAGTGCTGCGTCACGTGAGTATGGATATCCCCAGCCCGTTGAGCCTGTCTTCCAGCCGTTTTCATGGGTTTTCCCGACGGAGTCAAGGTAGGGGGTGTTCTCAGCTAGGTCACCTCTCGCGTCCGTCTTGACGAAGTATATGTCGTGAATCTCTCTGGCTGGGTGGTCTTGGGGCATAAAGAGGGCATCGCAGTTGAAGAACATCATCTCAACTGTAGGGCCAACCATCTCAATGAATCCCAAATTAACCAGTTTCTGTCTTAGCTCGTCCAGAAACTGGCGGTATGGTTGTTTCTTTCCCGGCCATGTTGGTGTGACCGGGGCGGCAATATTGTATTGCCTAAACGCAGCGTTCCTCCATTGCCTTGATACAAGAAGTTCCGGCGTGAGGTCGCTTAGTTCCGTTGGAACAGTAACTCCGTCTTCAACCGCCTTCCAGCCTTGTGAGGAGAGCTCCACATAGCGTCTCGTGTGCGTCCGTCTCTCGACAAGCTTACGGCGCCTAAGCGTTTCAACTTCACTGCGAAGCTCTGCGGGTACATCATCTAATGTGACCTCTGATTTCGCCGCCAAAACTTCCAGCAGTTCTTCCGTACGGGTCTTATCTGGAATTCGCGCAGCCTTCAGAACTATCGTCTGAAGTTGGGAAGTCACTTCGCATAATCTCGCCACCTTTATCCAACCAAGGGCAACGGAGGCCATCTCCTGTGGTATGTTGGCTCTGCGGGACGCTTGTTCCAATGTTGCCTCCCCGCCCAACTCGAGAACTGCCTGTATGATTCGTCTTTCCGGTAGTCCGAACTTAGCATACTGTGACCCCTCATCAGTCAATCGGAGTGTGACCTGTTCTGTCTCTCGTACCGTCACGAGTTGCTTATCGACAAGCGTTGTGAGAGCTCTAGTGACCGCCGCGCTGTCCTGCCCAGTGTTCGTCACTAACTCATCGAACGAGCAGTTTCCTGCCGCGGACTTCAGGCCATTCAGAACCGCCGCTTCATTTTCGCGCAGTTGAATCATGACGGCCTGGCCTCTTTGATCAGGGCCATACGGTGGATGGATAGAAAGAGCGAATTAGAGGTCGGAATTTGAAGGGGGCGGTTCGTTGAAAAGGCCGTCACCTGCAATCATCGTTGCAACCTTGAATGCGGCAGCTAACTCTCCGGCTGTATATTAGATTGCCCTCTAGATGTCTTTTGGATCGAAGAGGTACTCCTCAAACCTGTCTTTGGCTTTCTCTCTCTTTTCCTGATGTTCTACGAGGAATTTCTTCACGCGTTCAGTCAGGATGCCTTTGCACTCTCCGCACATTATGTTTCCGGCTAGGCAGTTGTATCGCAGATCTTCAATCTCCTTTTGGTCCATGAAGAGGAAGTATTCATAGGCGAAGACGGAGCAAATGTCGGGGTTTGCCCCGAGTCGTCGTTGTTCTTCAACCGTACTCCTACCTCCCGTAAACGCACCCATAATCTTCTTCGCTGCCAATTCAGGAGTGTCTACCGTGAAGACTGACGTTTCGGGCATCGACGCGGACATTTTGCCTCCCCGACCTAGACCCGGCATGAAACGGCAATGGATCTGTGCCGGCTTGTAATAACCGAGTTTGGGCGCGACATCTCTGGTCACTCGCCAATATGGATCCTGGTCTATGGCGGCAGGGATCAAGCAGGGGACGTTCTTACCGGTTAGATAAGATTCGAGGAACGCTGGAACCGCTTGAATTGCTGGGTAGAATAGCATTCCGATATTCGTGCTCTCTTGGAATCCAAAGACTGCGCGAACCGTTGAGTATGTCATTCGTTTCGCGATTTGAAGCGCTAGGGTATAAAGCGTGTCAATGTTCTTCGTATCCATAATAATCTTAGTTTTCTTAGGATCAAATCCAAGTGCGATGATGTCTAATGAGTTCTCATACGCCCATTTTTGCGGTTCTGAAATTGTAAAGTCGTCTTGGTATAGGAATTTTTCATCGTCAGTCATTTGGAAATATAGTTTCGCGTCGAACTTATCCTGAAGATATTTCGTGAATATCCATGGGACGATGTGACCAATGTGTATGGGTCCGGAGGGCCCTCTTCCGGTATAGAGAACGAAGTTTTCCCCGGCTTCATACCGTTGGAGTATCCAGTCAAAGTCTCGGTGTGAGAAGAATATCCGTCGTTCGAGCTGCGGGTGAAGTGTGCCCGTGAATTTCTGAAATCGTTTTAAGAGTTCGGGGGTTAGTGGTTGAGTACCAAAGTCCCTCATTAGTTTCTCGTAGTCGATTTTGCCTCTGACTTCCCAGGGTGTTACGACCATTTCTTCATCGGAGGTTGGCATGGGGGGGTCACTCCCGGTTCGAGGACTGCCCTTGTACCGAAGTGTTGATTCTCATTATCGTTCTCAATCCTAAATAACGGCGTCTGAGATTGGCCCTTATCTAAAGAAGGTTTAGTCGGTGCCGACGCCGGAGCTAGAGAAATTCGCTGAGTCGGGTAAAATCCTGGCGGAGGTGCGGCGGTATGTGCGGACTATGCAGGTTCGCGGTCGAAGAGTTCTGGATGTATGTGAGGAGGTTGAGGGGAAGATAGGGGAGCTTGGCGGAAGACCTGCATTTCCATGTAATGTCGGAATCAATGAGGTTGCGGCGCATTATACTAGTCCATGGGATGACCGCAGTCTTGTTCCCGATGGGTCCATTGTCAAGGTTGACTTCGGGGTTGAGTTGGACGGGTTCGCCACCGATACCGCTATGCCAGTCTCTTTGAACCCAGCATATGATTCGATGATCATCGCTGCGGAGGCCGCGCTGCAGGAGGCTGTTTCAGCTGTGGCACCTGGACGTAAATTATCAGATGTTGGCACTGTCGTGGAACGCTGTATCGATAGATACGGGTTCAAACCGATTCGTAACCTGACTGGCCACAAAATCGATCGTTATAACCTACATGCGGGCAAGTCTGTGCCAAACGTGTCGGACATCGAGAGCGGGCGTTTTGAAGTTGGGGAGGTTTACGCCATCGAACCGTTTGTTACTCTTCGAAGCGCGCAGGGTTTAGTAACCGACGGAGATGCGGCCTACATTTATCGATTCGTGAAGGTTAAGGGAGCTAAATCGAAGGCCGCGGAAAGACTTGCGGAGTACATTCGTGATACGTATCGTGGTTTACCCTTCGCGTCTCGTTGGATACACAACTCTTGGCGTGAAGGCGATTTCTCGGCTTTCGAGGAACTGGTGTCAAGCCATTGTGTTGCGGGATATCCGGTTTTGGTTGAAGTGAGTGGTCAGCCAATTGCGCAAGCGGAGCATACGATCTTGGTTACCGAAAACGGTTGTAAGGTCCTTACGGCTTAGGTCTTCTTTGGTTGCGGGCTCTCGGCGTAGATTACGTCGACGCGCATGCTGCCTTTGCATTGTTGGCATTGGCCAACTTCTTTTGTCACATAGTCCCCTGTGTTGAATGTTCTTATGACCTTGAAGCCGCAGCTGGCGCAGACAATTTGGCTAAGAACTTTAGCCGCGACGTGTTGCAGGTAGACCATTCGCTGGCGCATTCGTGTGAGGGACGACGCCGCCAGTACGGTGCCTACAAGAGCCCAAAGCCCGTAGAAGATGAACTGCGTTGTTTGCCCGGCTTGGAGTGCGTTCATGGCTTGGAATAACGCGAACATTGACAGTCCAAGTATGACTAGAGAGAAGGCGACTAGGAGGTAGGCCCAAATTTGGGAAGGTGCTTTGCCGCTCATTCTGCTTTTTCCCTAAGGCCCTATGCCTGCCGTGTTCCCTATGCCGGCTATTACGATTAGTTCTCCTTCCTTCGTTCTCTCAGCAATCAATCGCTTGATTCTGTCGATCACCGTATCCGCAGCCTCAGCAATATCCTTCTTCATGGTTGTGACGGCCTCGAGGATACTTTCTTTGACAACGATGGCGTAGACAGGAACTCCAAATTTCGTTGCCTCTTCCTCGATCTTGTATCGCTCCGTGCCAACGCCACCAATTGCCGCTCCTATGCCCTCCGCCACTTCGCCTGTTTTCTCTCCTTCAAGCTTCAAGGCTGCGTCAACCATAATTATCATCGAAGCTTTCCCGTTATTCTCTTCCAGTACTTGACGGATTGCGTCGCCCGGTTTTCCGACGTTGCCGCCAGGCCCCTCGGCCTTCAAGGCGATTACCCTTCTGCCCTCCAATGTAGTTTCTGCGGCGACCATATCCTTCTCGACCTTCCTGCTCTCCTTTCCACGCATTAGCTTGGACGCGACAAGAGGTCCTGCCCCATCACCGATTGGCTGTCCTTCCGCAAACGCCTTCGATGCTCCAGTATACGCTTCAGCCTCCTGCATGATTAACGGCAGATACGCCTGAAGTTGGAATATGACAAGAATGCTGAACGTCTTCTTGCCAAGCAGGTAAAGGTGCCTTACAATCTTGAACATGTAATTTAACGCCCAAGTAGCCTCAACTAGGTTCTCAAGATTGTTAACCTGAGAGGGTGATGCCTCAGGCGCTATTCGGGCCACATCCGACTTGAATTTCGCCTCTCTAACGTCCAACAAATGGTCAAACTTGTTCACAATTCCAGCCGGATCCATACTTACAGGCTCTATCAGGAACTGTTCCATAAGAGAATTCAGTTCAGGAGCCGGGTCTTCTTTTGGTTTACCGACATCTTTGAGTGTCTTCAGGGTAAGTGTGCGAGCGTCGTTCTTCATGTTTTCAAGCTTCCTGACGGCTCCATCTATTTGCATTAGAGCCAGCCGTCCCTGAATCTGTTGTCCGAAGAACAGGAAAGCTATGAATGAGCCTATCCAGATGATGTTGATCAGGTTGCCTATTATCCCGCCGTTTTGCCCGAATAGTCCTGGACTGCTCTGTAGAACGATCGCTGGGAAAGGAATCAATCGTATTCCTCTAAATTATAGAGATAGCGCGGCGGTGCAAGTAATAAACATTCATTCACTCTGACTAACCATGACGCAACCAAGTCACAAAAAATGGAGTCGGCAGCGGTCCGGGGCTCGCGTGGCCTTTCGGAACACACTACGACCCGAATCGCCTGAGAGATTCACTTCCGTGTTTCCGGTACGAGTCTGCGTCCCACTAGTTACCCGCACTTTCGGAATGGGAACGGGTCCTAGCTCTCAGCTATGGCCGCCAACTCCAACAACCCCACTATCCAGCGAATAATTAAACGTAGAGTCCAGTACAATTCCTCTTCGTGTGAGCGATGTTGCGAGAAGCAGCCGTTGTCGGCGTTGGAATGACCCCAATCACGGCAGGATCGGGGAGAAACCTAACCGACCTATTCATCGAAGCCGCAAAACAAGCGCTCGATGACTCAGGAGTAGATAGGATCGACGCGCTCTACGTCGGAAACATGATGTCCGGCTTTCTTCAACAGCAGGAACACCTAGGCGCAATGATGGCCACGGCTCTGGGCCGTGAAGGCGTGCCAGCTTACAAGGTGGAAGCAGCGTGTGCGTCCGGAGGAGTCGCGGTAAACGCTGCCGTAAAGGGGCTGCTTTCAGGGCTTGAAGAAATCGTGCTAGTTGGAGCTGTCGAAAAAATGTCGGGCTTCACCACACCAGAAGTGACCGCGGGCCTGATGATGGCCGAGGACAGGTTGAAAGTAGCCTCCACGGGCGTCACGTTCGTAGGACTAAATGCAATGATCGCAAGGGAATACATGGACAAGTACAAAGTCACCCACGAATCAATCGCGCAATTTCCAGTTCTCTGCCACCAAAACGCGCTAGACAATCCAAAGGCACAATTCCGAAAAAGAATCGATGTTCAAGACGTCTTACGGTCGCCACTAGTTGCAGATCCGCTGAGGCTACTGGATTGCTCCGGCATAGGCGACGGTGCAGCCGCTATAGTGCTGGCCCTGAAGAATGTCGCGAAGAAGTTCACCGATTCCCCAGTCGAAGTTGCCGCGTCAACGGTCTCAAGCGACACACTAAGCCTCTATCAAAGGCCCACCATTACGACGTTTGAAGCTTCTAGGGCAGCTGCCAACCGCGCTTACAAGGCCGCGAAGTTAACACCAAAAGATGTTGATCTGCTGGAGATTCATGACGCGTTCTCAATCCTAGGCGTAATGGCACTTGAGGACCTAGGATTCGCGGACAAAGGGTCAGGTACCAAGCTTCTAGCTGAGGGTGAATGCGCGCGGGAGGGCAGGATTGCAACAAACAGTTTCGGAGGACTCAAGGCGAGAGGCCATCCGGTCGGCGCAAGCGGGGTTTACCAAGTGGCGGAAGTTGCAGTTCAACTCAAGAACGAAGCCGGCAAATGCCAAGTTCCCAACGCTGAGGTCGGCTTGGCACAGAGCGTCGGCGGAATAGGCAGCACAGTGGCGATTCACATTTTGCGAGGAATGAGTTAGCGATGTCCCTCCCGCAAGTTACCGGGTATATCTGTCGCACCTGCGGCTGGACTGATTTCCACCCGGTCAAACTGTGCCCTAGATGCAATGGAGAAGTAACGCAAACGATCTTGCCGGGAAAAGGACGGATTGTCACCTACACGGAGATACGGTATCCACCCAAGGGGTTCGAGAATCAGGCGCCCTACGTAGTAGCCATAATTGACATTGAGAATGGCCCAAGGGTCATTGCGCGAATTTCGAACTCTATCAGGGAGGTGAAGGTCGGCAGCATGGTTACATTGGCCTCTTCGAAGGAAAGCCCCTTAGAGTTTCGGCTCTCCACGTGACCTACCCTTGGACTAGGCCCTATGATGATAGGATTATCTGATTGCACCTGTAAAACTGAATTCGGCCAATAATGCACTATCAATTGAAAGATGCCCGATTCATCACCATCCGTGAGTTCCAGCCCGGCGACTTCGATGCCATGGTGGCTATGTTTCACAGCCTCAGCCAGGAAGCGTTACGATTTGGACTTCCGCCATACGACCGACCTCGCCTAGAAAGGTGGATCTCTGGTCTGGGCGGGGGCATCCTTCTCCTCGCATTCGATGAGGACAAGGTTGTCGGTACGGCCATGATATACGGCAGAGCAAATGATAGGCTCAAGGGCATAGGAGAGCTCGTCATGTATCTTCATCAAAATTACCAAGGACAGGGGCTCGGCACGTTTCTCACGAGAGCGCTTCTTGAGGGAGCGAGAAGTCGAGGTTTTCACAGGGTCGGCTTGGAAGTTGTCGCCGACAACGTGATTGCGATCAAGGCGTACCAATGCGCAGGCTTCGTATTGGAGGGCAGATTGAAGGACGCTTTCTTCGGTGATGATCTCGGATATCACGACCAATTGGTTATGGGTATCATCCTTTGAGGACCACGAAACGGCCTGTAAGCGGTCAGGTTGCCGCACTCGGGCCCTCAACAAAGGAAAGGGGTTTGGTTGATCAATCAGTTCTTTCATCGTAGTATCATGGATTCAGCGTGCGCCTCCGGTTTATTCAAGGGCGGGCCTGAACTGATTAGCGGGCAGTTTTCTTCTAACGAGCACTTTTGATGAAGTGTTATATACCGTCAGCTAACTGCGGCTTTTTATGGCTCAAAAAGTGTTCTTGAGGGATGCCACCGGGCTAGTGCGAGAGTTCGGGGTTCTAGATGCAATCTGGGTGAACCTTGCCCTGGTTGGAGTGTTCTTCTCTTTAACATATGTCGCCTCAACCGCCCCACTGATTGGAGGAGATCCTCTTGCTGGAGGATTGATTGCACTAGCTGGAATGTTCTTCGTCGGCCTCACGTTCTCGATCGTTTCGATCATTACACCACGCACCGCCGGAGATTACGTATTTACTAGCAGGTACTTCCACCAAGCCATCGGCTTTGTCGGTAACGCAGGATATTTTGTCGCTACAGTCCCGTTGTTCATCGGAATTACGATCACTACACTGGAATCATTTGGCTTAAGCGCTCTCTTCGCCTATCTCGGCCTTGCCCTAAACAACCCACGCTACACAAGTCTCGCCACCACACTCGGGCAGCCATACTACACTCTTACCATCGGTGGAGGCTTAACGCTGATTGCGGGGCTTCTTCCTCTGTTTGGCTACCGAGTATTCAAGTTGCTTGGCAAAATCATTCTGCCACTCATCCTCATCGGAGTCGCAGCGATGTTCATCATCCTAGGCACGACGCCGCAACCTATTGCTTTGGCTCGGCTGAATTCGCTAGCCGGCAATGCGACCCTAGTGCCGTCCGTTAACAGTTGGGGAAACCTGAACAACAACCCGGCCCCCGCCGTGAACTGGGCGAACACACTGGCGCTTAACGCAGTCTACGTCGTTGGCTTCTCGTACATCATATCAGCAATCTATGTTGCCGGTGAAATTCGTGAGGTTAGAAAGAGTATGCCGGTGGCCATTATGGCGACCCTCTTCATTACGTTCATCGTCTTCGCGGGTTCAACCATTCTCAGCTATCAAGCGTTCGGCTATAACTTCCTGTCGAACCTGTACTCGCTCTCCATCAACTATGCGGCTCCGCCTTTCGCAGTAATTCCATACCTCGACTTCCTGACGGCTGCAATCAGTAACAACGTAGCGCTCGGCAGTTTCATCATTATCGTCGCAACGATCCAACTGTGGTGGTATCAAGCTAATGCAGTCTTCGTTGGAGGCAGGCTCTTTCTCTCATACTCCATGGATCGCATTCTGCCCGCGGAGTTTGGCGAAGTCAGCCAAAGATTTCACGCGCCGGTAAAACCAATGATCGCATCATTGATCATCGGCTTATTCGCAGGGGTACTGTTCGTCCTACCCATAACTGCCGGCGATGCCTTTCTGATGTCCGGGGCCGCAGTCGCAATCATTCTCCTCTTTCCCATATTTGTCGTCGGACTCGCCTTGTTGGTCTACAGGTTCAAACATAAGGCCGAATACAATGCTTCCCCAATCGCGAAATCTTTCCTAGGCGGCCCCGTCTACCTCATAACGGCTATAATCACAGTCGTCTACTCCTTGTACACTTTCTACCAGTACATTACAGTTCCAGCGATTTTCGGATTTGCCGGAAACCTGGGGTTAGAATTCATCTTCGGACCTATCATCCTCCTATTCGTAATCTACTATGCGTCGTACTTCATCAACAGAAGGGCCGTAGATTTCGCCCACATCTTCAAAGAGATACCGCCAGAATAGAAATCCTAAGCGACCGTGAGTCGGCCGGGCTACGAGCGCTGAGTGCAGCGCTTTGGTGGTAATTGCAGCCTTCGAGGCATTCCTGATGTGTAGCCTTGGCCGGATGAACGTATCATCCATCTTACTTTTATGCCGGCTAACCGGGGACTAGCTGTAACTCGTATGGCGAAAGTCAGGAATTGGTATTGAACTATCAGCAAAGAGCGTTGCTAACCATCCTCGTAGTTATGAGCTGCATTGTCGCTATGGGTTCACTCTTTCCACCAAGCTTGGCGCAAACCGTAGCCAGAATCACCAGTACTGAGACAGACACCACGGTGGTCACGAGTACTGTTACAACTGAAATAACTTCAACCTCATCCGAAACCGCGCAAGTCACGTCAACCCTCCTAGAGACGGATACGGTCACCAATACAGCCGGGACGGTGACTGCTGCAACAACCATCACTTTTGCCGAGACGACAACGATCCCCGAGACTACTACAACAACCCAGACATTGACAAGCGGTTCTTTGCAGACTTCCTACGAGACCGGTACTACCACGGTCACTCAGATCGATGTCACTGGCGGAACTGCGACAGCCACCACAACAACGACCATTCCGGTAACGAGTACCTCGATCTATCCTGCATATACGACGCACACCTACTACACGAACGGTTACCAGACCGATTGGTACAACTCTTACAGCTATCCGTACTATAACACTCTTCCAAACAACAATCCTCCTTACAATCCATATCCACCACAATACGGGGGCAGCTACCAAGTAACGCAGACAAGCTATGTTACACAATTCTTGCAGACGTGGCAAACTCAATTCTCGACTGAACAGCAGACACAGTATTTCACAGAGTATCTGACCTCAACGGTGAATGCCTTCCTGTCACAACCAATCGTAGACCCACTTACACTCATTGAGTTAATTGGGGCTGGAGTGGTGATTGCTCTAGCAGTGGTTGGTGTTGCGTGGGCACTTCTGAGACGACCGACACCCTAGTGGCACTTCGATCTGTTTTCTTGACTCTCGACAGGAGCTGTGGTACACGATACGCTTAGATAATGGCCGACCTTGCTAAGGCCGTTTGGCCCTGCACCTTTTGTGTTGGTCCAAGACGGCAGGTCTTGATTCAGGGTCAAATTTCACAAATGTTCCAAACTCGTGTCCTGTCCTTCTACCGGGTGGAGATAGGTTTAACCTGCTACGCTCTTAATCGCGAAGCGGAGATACGAAAATGAGTCAATCTGAAGACTCTAGCAAACCAACCGAGGGCCCACCTTCGCAACCTGGAAAGAGCGGTCATGGTTCGGCCCGTAGCGCAGGCATGATTGGTCTCGCGTTAGTGGCAATTCTAGCATTAGGCGTCGCAGGCTACACGGGTATGAACCTTCATATAACGACGGTGACGCAACAGCAGTTTATCACCAACACTCAGAGCATTTACAGCACACAAACCGAGACCGTGACCAGTGTTAATCAAGTCGTCCAAACGCTCACTGCCACCAGTAATCAGGCAGCATCCGTCGCTGCGGGCCAACAGCCAGGACCGTATTCCCAATACTGTTCCCCCTACGGGTGCATGACTTCACCTGGGCCGAGCTACAACACCTACAATCCATACAGTCCGCCTAACCCTTGGTACCCAGGATACTATAACGGCGTTTACTACGGTTACTGGAACGGTTACTTCACCCAACCATGCCAAGCTGGGTCGTCAGGCAACAACGTGACCTGTTCAGGCTACATATTCCAAGCTCAAAACGGATGCACGGTACTTGTGATTCCAATCGCTAACCCGTACTACGCCGAGAGTTACACATTCCAGTACTACACGTTACACAATCTGCCCTCAAACATGCCGTCGAACGGATCATGGGTAGTGGTATCGGGGTCACTCTATCAGGGCTCAAATACAAGTTCAAGTGGCGCCTCCTGTCCTGGCAACTACATCAATGTGTCATCGATATCCTAGACTGTCTACTCACCTGCCCTGTTGCGGGGACGGAGTGTCCCCGAACAGTTTTCTTTATCTCCTCTAGGATTGCTTCTACGACAGTTTTGTTATGAACCAGGCTGTTATGACGAGACCAACTACCACTATGAAGAACTGTAGATGAGTCTGTTTGATGCGTTTCGCCGAGCGGCCTCCTGCATATCCTCCTAGGATCGCGCCTGCGGCCATCAGGACGGCGAGAGGCCACACAACCAGCCCTCTCACCGCGAAGAATATGAACGCGGTTATGTTGACTATGGCTGCGAGGGCACTCTTAATCTCGTTCATTACGTGAACGTCCCGTAGTCCCATAACGCCAAGTGAACCGAGCATCAATATGCTCATTCCAGCGCCGAAGTATCCACCGTAAGTAGCCACGAACAATTGGAAGAAGAAGCCCCATATACGTGCTCTGAGGCTCACCTCATTCTTGTCGGTTTTCATCGATAGTCTCTTCGAGAGGTAATTACGTGCCGCGAAGAGACATGTGGCGAAGAGAATCAAAATCGGCACGACAAGCCTAAACACACTTTCAGGAGTAACCACAAGGATTACTGCGCCGAGCAGTCCGCCAATGATGCTAGGTATGAGAAGCATCGCTAGGAGTCCTCTGTCAATAGTGGTGTCCTTTCGGTACGCCATAGCGCCGCTCAAGCCACCCGGCCACAATGCAGCCGTGTTTGTGGCATTCGATATAATGTCCGGTTCGCCAAACGCAACCAAGGACGGAAATGAAATCAGTGTTCCGCCCCCGGCGACAGCGTTGATCGCACCAGCTACAATTGCTGCAGCGAAAAGTCCGATGAGACCATGCACATCGTAGCTTGTCATGTCAATTCGGCGGCGAAGTATGAGAAATAAGGTTAGCCAACGTTTCTCCGTCGACGAACTAACAGGATCTCGCGGCTATGTCTTTATCTAGACAGTTGCCTTGCCACCGTCCGTGCAATCCAACACTCGCTGTGTAACCTTTGACCTCTGGGAAACCCTGATCTTCGACGACCCGCAGCAAGATGAGATTCGCGGTCGAAGCAGGTACGAAGGTCTTCAATCGGTTCTTGCCAATTACGGGATCAAATTGGCGACGGAGCAGCTCAAGCGAGGATACGAAGAGAGCGGACCAAAGCTGCAGAGCGTATGGAATACTTGCGCCGAAGTTCCAATTATTGAACAAATCAAGCTTATCATGTCGTTGGCGGCGGGTCGTAATATAGCTCTTGATCCTTCCTGGAACAACTCTCTTGAGCAAGCCTACGTCAACCCAATCTTGGCTTTTCCCCCGAAATTGAGCCCGGAGGCAGCACCAGTTCTTCAAGCTGTGCGGCAGCGAGGGTTCAAAATCGGCCTAGTCAGCAACACTGGTCGGAGCCCCGGCAGTTCTCTTCGTCAATTACTAGACAATTACGGCGTATTGAGATTCTTTGACACGACTGTTTTCTCGAATGAGGTTATGCGACGCAAACCGGATCGCGTGATCTTCGACCGCGCTTCTAAATTATTGGGGACGAATAATGAAGCCATCGTCCATGTTGGTGACAACCCCGAAACAGATTTCTGGGGGGCGAAGAATGCTGGAATGCACGCTATTCTTCTTGATCAAACACCGCCGGGTCCATCCCAATGGCCTGCTCACTCACTATTTGCGCTATCAAGAGCCAATATGCGCGGCGACAGGTCGAGGATAGAACCGCGCTGGCGAGTACACTCGTTAAGTCAGGTCATAGACCGATTGGACGCCTTGTAAATAGTAGCGTGCACGCTTGTCTTTCTACCGCTTACGTACTAACTGTTCTCTGATTTGGGCCGTTGCAACGCAGAATCAGAATGATTGCACACTGGACAGGATAAACGCGAATTGGTCATGTTGAATGTTTCCGCCTGTTAGGACTACAGCCACTTTTTCTCCAGTCAGTCGGTCTTTCAGTTTAAAGGCCGCCGCTGTCGATGCAGCTCCGGACAGTTCTGCGACTTGCCCCGTTGCGAGGAAGATTGTCTTCACCGCTCTCCTCATATCATCATCCGAAACCAAGACAACGTCGTCGATCAGACCACTCAAGACTTTGAATGGCAACTCATATGCAGTCGCTGTCGCAAGCCCTTCTGCGGCCGTTGTCACCTTGCTTGGCTTTGTGATCGCTCCTTCTTTCCATGATTGATAGAACGCAGAAGCTCCCTCGGCCTGCACTCCAATCACCTTGATGCGCGGATTCAAGGTCTTGTAGACAGTGCACGCCCCCGAAGCCCCCGACCCGCCTCCGATAGGATTGATTACGACATCAATCTCAGGTCTCTCTTCGAATACTTCAAGGTGCATGGTGCCCACTCCTTCGTGAAGAAGCGGTTCATTGTTCGGATGAACGTACACGTAGCCCTCACGCGACGCTAAGTTCTCAGCGTACGCTCGCGCTTCATCATAGTAACTTCCGTGGAAGATCACTTCAGCGCTCAGCTCTCTAACGGCTTCAATCTTCAACTGAGGAACTCCCATTGGCATTACGATCTTGACATCAATTCCAAATGCTGAACCTGCGTAGGCGATGGATTGGGCATGATTGCCCGTTGAGGCCGTTATGACCGTCTTGCCACTTGACTCACGCTTTATGCTGTGCATGGAGTTTATTCCCCCGCGCACTTTAAAGGCTCGAGTTGGTTGCAGGTTCTCTAATTTCAGGTACAGCTCACATCCTAACATTCGCGAAAGACGCCGAGAGTAGTATAGGGGGGTTGGTTGCAGGTACTCTGCAATAACTCGCTTTGCTTTGTAAACGCCCTGTAGAGTCGGAACTCGAGTAGATATCATCACTTCTCATTCGGGAAGAGGCCGTCGCAAATGTAACTCTTTCTAGTTCCGAGCGTCAACGTTAACCGAACTCAGTTGGCTTTAGGATGCGGGGGGTTCAGGGAGTCGAAGTGTGAAGTCGGTCCGTTCGTACTGAAGCCGAGGGTCAAGTGCATTGGATATATAGCCTGTACTTCTGCTGTGCGTCGGTATGAGATGGCGGCGAAGCACCCGCGAAATAGCGTTGTCTCCGACTCGTTCAGATTTCGGAGAAAGGAACGAGCCGAAGACCCTACGTACAGACGTGTAATCCTTCTCATCCTCACTGTGTCCTTCATCTCGCTGATGATGCTCTTCTCGTTCACATCCATACTGGGGGGACTGAAAAAGGAACTTGCTCTGAGTAACACTCAGTTCGGGCTACTGCTCTCCGCGTTTTCAATAGCCTACGCGGTCGCACAAATTCCCGCTGGTGTCCTCACCGACAAGTACGGCGGAAAGAACGTTACATTGGTTGGATTGCCCGTAATGGCAGTGGCGGCTCTGGTCTTTTCATTTTCGTCTAACTTCAATTTAGCCGTCCTCCTTAGATGTCTGGCGGGGTTCGCCGGCGGTCTCATCTTACCTGCTGCCATACGGCTGCTCTCTGACTGGTATCCTCCCAAGGACAGGAACGTGGCTATGGGAATCTTCGGATTCGGGCAAGGGCTCGGCTTCGTTGTGACATATGTCGTCGGCTCAATCGTGGTGGGATACCTGGGGTGGAGAACGGGTTCTCTATTTTCAGGAATGCTCATCGTGCTCGTAACAGTTCTGGCTTTCTCCTTTCTAAAAGATGCTACAAACCCTTTTGACGTAAAGAAGGAGCCCGTAAAGTCAGATAGAGAAAAGAACTTCAAGCTAACCTTGTCGCTCTTTATCGCAATCAACTTTACCTCGTTAGCGTTAGTGTCTGGGATTCTGCAGTTCACGCCGCAATTCTTGATGCTGAGATTCGGATTTTCAACGATTGCCGGCGGATTCGTCACATCGCTTGTGGGATTAGCGAATATTTTGGCATCGTATTTAGGAGGCTTCAGTTCACGAAAGGTCGGCGGAGATAATGTGATCTTAGTGTCTATGTTGATGTGCGCAATGCTTCCGTTCTTCTTAGGCTACAGTTATTCCCCAACATTTGTATTCGTTTTCGTTGCCTTGGTGGGCTTTGCAACAATGTTGTATTTTGGCCCATTATTTGCAGGTGTGTCACAAATGGGGGCAAGGCACAAAGGTGCTCTGTTTGGGGTGTTTAACGCCACAAGTTTCGGTGCGTCGGCACTTGCTCCGATACTTCTTGGATATGCCCTTGATATGACTCATACCTACGAATCGGCCTTTACCTCGTTGTCTCTTGTCGCATTGATTGGACTGGGAGCAGCAATCGCGCTGAAGCGAATTGGTTTCTTTGGGCAGCTGGAAGATGGCGCTGTGGCTCGAAACGAAGCAAGTGGATAGAAGCCATCGGTATTCTTTCCCAGTGGGTGACACATTGCATGCCGTGCTTCTTGGCCTAGTTTTAGGGCGTTAGGAAGTTGTGACTTTACCGCCGCTGGCTAGATGGGACCTCCTACGTCTTAGTAGAAAAATTAGCACGGATGCTGTCACTACAGACAATCCGATCGATACCAAGAGCGGGGTCGCATTCGAGGACTGCGGACTTGATACTTCAACCGGGATCATGGTCCACACGTTCACGGATTGCGTTTCTATACCCAAAGCGAGCGTATAGTTACCCGGTTGGGTTTCACCCGAGATATTCAATTGGGCTTGTGCGAAAATCGTCGTAGGACTAGTTAAGGATGGGTACTGCGGTGCGAACATTACAGTAGCATCGAACGGGTTGTAAGATCCCCAAGCGAAACGTAATGATCCATTGCCCAGCATGGATTGAGAGATTTTGATCTGAAAAGGAATTGCGATCCCTTGACCCGCACTCAAGAATAGGGTGCTGTTACTGGCGGAGACGAATAGCGGGACGTAGGAGTTGCAGTGAACGACTCCAATGTTATCTGCGCTCCATTCTGTAAACCAAATGTTCCCATTAGGTGCCATGGCCATCCAAAGCGCGGTGCTAATCGGTCCTGTAGGGATTGGAAACTCGACCATCGAGCGTGCTTCCGGATCATAATAGCCAATGCTATTGCCGCCGTGCTCAGTAAACCATATGCGCCCCTTGGAGTCGATCAATACATCGTTCACTAACGAGATTGGATAAACGTCTTCAGGTGGGAAGTGTGTGGGATATTTCACTATTGCCTGCGACGAAGGGGAAAATTCCACGATCCAGTTACCGCCATGGTCAGCTACCCAAACCTCGTCGTCCCTATCTACCGCAAGTCCCACCGGTGATGATACGATCTCTGAAGCAGTATCTCCCCCCAGAGGATATTCTATGAAACTTTCATTCTTAGGATTAAACTCGCCCAACTGATGAACCGCGGATTCGCTGAACCACAGGTTTCCCTCTCCGTCAAAGGTCAAGTCAGTGGCTCCTGAAGAGTTAGTGGGGATCAGGTATTCTCGCAATGAATTCGAGGATGGGTCGTAGACGCCGATTTTGTTGCCTACGAAGTCGGTAAACCACACCCGACCTTCCTGATCTAACGTCAGCCTCATCGGAAAAGAGGCGTTAGTCGGCACCAGAATCGATGTAAAATTCTTGGTTGCAATGTCGAACCGAACAATCCGGCCGTTTCCTCCCGCAATTATGGTTCCACCGGGGTTGACGTTGCCTCTTCCAGAGTAATCCGTAAACCAAATGAAACCTCTCGGGTCAGCAGCTATGCCCCACATGTCACCAGGCCAGGGTACGGTGAATTCGGTGAATGTCTGATTCTCTGGATCAAACCTAGCCAATTTGCTTGCGTTTGATTCGGTGAACCATATTTCGCCTTTGGCATCAGCTGCTATGGCAAGAGGCGCGGAGTAAGGTGTTGGCACGTGAAATTCCTGAATATAGGTAAATGCGCCTGTTTGGGAGGGACTTCGATGAGAAGAAACGGATGGTGACCAACTTATCGCGGCGAAGATGATTATAAAGACGAGCAATACGCGAAGCAGCGGACTAGAATCGCGTCCGCTATCAGGCGCCTCAAACCGCAACTCGTTCTTCCTTCGCAATGTCTCCGTCTGCGTGGAGGATTCTGGACTTGCTGACCATTTGAATTTATGCCGTCTGAATTGAGCTCGTAATCGAGTCTGCTAAGATTTACGAGCAGTGAAACCTACAACAACTTTCGAAAGGTGTATAATGCGATAATGAGGTCTCAGTGAGAGCTTATGAAGCACCCTGGCTTGTTTTACTTAGCAAGTCAAAACATCAAGCGTAGGCGATTCAGGACAGTCATAACCAGCGTTGCTATGATCGCAATTAT
The DNA here is from genome assembly GCA_964533505.1 of uncultured Candidatus Bathyarchaeia archaeon. GTDB lineage: Archaea > Thermoproteota > Bathyarchaeia > 40CM-2-53-6 > 40CM-2-53-6 > FEN-987. Next base: position 19,465 of record CAZHKA010000046.1, read on the forward strand.
TGGAACTCTTTTCGCAACTCAGATATTCGTACAGGGGGTTGCGCAAGATGTTGAGATTGGAACAGAAAGGTTAGGTGCAGACCTGGTTGTCGTGCCCATAGGAAGCGCACGAAGTGCGCAGACTTACTTGTTGACAGGGCAGGCAAGCAGTTTCTACATGAATGACTCGGTGCTCGAACAGGTTAGGGCGCTACCGGAGGTTGAGAAAGCGTCCCCGCAAATCTTCCTCACAACTTTGAGGTATGCTCCCTGTTGTTTCACTGGTAACCTTCAAGTTGTAGGCATTGATCCTTCAACAGACTTCACCATCATGCCATGGCTGAGTACACCACTATCTGCGCCTCTGAATTCATCTGAAGGCATTATCGGCAGCCGAGTTTACTACGTGTTTGGCCGAATCCAACCATATTTTTTCGGCAGAACTTTCACGATAGTCGGGCAGCTCGAGCGGATTGATCTTGGCTTAGATGATAGCTTCTTCATCTCGATAGACGCTGCACGTTCCATAATCCGCGCCAACAGTGAAGGGCTTCTGCCCAGAAGGTTACCAATCGATGTTGGTGTGAATCAAATATCGGACGTCGTTGTGAAACTGAAGCCGGGGGTAGACTTACTTCAGGCAGCGAATGATGTGAAGAAGCGCATACGGGGCGTCGACGTTGTCACGACTTCTGATATGGCTAGAACAGTTCAAGATCAACTTGCGGGTTTAATTGAAAGCATTTACGTTGCTGGGGCATCGTCTTGGATAGTAACTTCTGTGATGGTTGCAGCCATATTCTCGATGTCCGTCAACGAACGCGTTCGCGAGATCGGTCTTCTTCGAGCGTTGGGTTCAACTCGCAGGTTTGTTCTTGCATTAATTGCGCTAGAAGGGACTGTGCTAACCACAATAGGTGGAGTTTTGGGCGTTATAACTGGATGGGCAATCATATTCGACTACGGCTCCTTCGCATCGAATGCGATGCAGGTTACGTTTGACTGGCCTAGTATCTCTCAAATCGTGCTATTGACCGTTCAGAGCATCGCAATCGCAAGTGCAATCGGGTTGCTGGCATCCGCCTACCCCGCGTACAAGAGTAGCCGGATGGAGCCCTATGCTGCAATAAGGCAAGAGTAGATCATGGATGATTGTGCTCAAGGATCTGACTAAAGTCTATGGCCACCTTAAGGCAGTGGATAACGTAAACCTCAAAATACCTGACGGGGAGTTCACATTCATCGCAGGCCGATCAGGAAGTGGTAAAACCACCCTGTTGAGTATGGTTGCGGGATTGACTCAACCGACCGCCGGCCATGTCCTAATCGACAATACGGACATCTGGAGCCTGAAGGACAAGGAGTTGTCGGCGCTTCGTAACAGGAGGATAGGCTTCATGTTTCAAGGCGGGTACATAATCCCAACTCTAAACGTAATCGACAATGTCATGCTGCCAACTGTCTTCCGAGATGTTGACTTTGACGTTTACGAAAAGTCCCGGAAAATGCTTGAGAAAGTCGGTTTACCGGCCGCCGCGAGCCGCTTGCCCAATGAACTCTCTGGGGGAGAGCGAAGAAGGATTAGCATAGCGCGAGCATTAATGAATGACCCTCAGGTCATCTTGGCTGATGAACCAACAGCGGAGCTAGATGTGGATACAGAAGAAGAGATCATGCGACTGCTGCGTGAGATACATCAGATGGGCGGAGTGACGATGTTGATGGTGTCTCACAACTATGATCTCGCGAGTTACGCTACGACGCGATTTACAATGAATAGCGGAAGACTCACGGAAGCGGATATCGGGAAACCGCCTCAGAAGGACTCAATTGAGACGACGTCGCAGGAAGTGAAATGCGGTCGATAGGAGTTTGGCAAAGGCTGAGAAAAACATCGTACTTCTAGTACTCTTGGCTGCTTCAGCGATCAGCCTACCAATTCTCTCCACTCAACTCTCCTTACTCCGAGATTCAACTGCTCTTAGTGTAACGCCGCAAGTGTTTGAGGCGCTCATAACCGACACTACCAAAGTTGCGTCATTCTTCTCCACTCCGGGGTGCTCTGACTGCGACAGAATGAGGCCCATTTGGCAAGCGCTTTCAGAGAAGTATAGCGGCGCGATGAGCTTCGTCGAAGTGGAATACAGTTTGATGACGTCAGAGGTATTTGACAAGTACGGCGTTTTAGAAACGCCAACTTTCATTCTATTTGTGAACGGCGCAAACGTATCAAGATATGACGGTAGCTTCGCATCACCAGACAACATGGACCAGTTCTTGCAAACCGCCTTTAGCACTGAACACGCCAAGTCGTCACCAATGGGAAATCAATTAACACTCCTTTCCGTGTCCGAATCTCCTCCATTATTGATTTCAATTATCCTGGGATTCAGCGTTTTCGCCTCTCCCTGCGTTCTACCGTTGTTACCGGGATACTTGGCAATCCTGTTTGCGGGGAGGAAGAAGAACAGGAGTAGGATATGTGTTGCCTCTGCCTCATCTCTTGTATTTGGAGCAGCCAGCATTCTGCTGGTCGGTTTCGTTTTTGTTATCTTAGGCGACGCATTCTGGAGTTTGTTGTTACTGGGGAAACTGCTCATTTCCTTTGTACTTTTAGCGCTCGGTTTAGCTACACTGTTAGACGTGAGCATCCTAGCGCCCAAAGTTGTGAACGTTTCCTCAATTACAGGCGTGTCTGCCCGTAGTGTTTGCGCTTATTCCTTTCTCTTCGGCTTTCTTTCGCTAGGTTGCAGCTTGCCACTCCTAGTTGGTGCGGTCTTGAACATAATAGGCGGGTTGGACGTTTATTCAATGTCTGTTAGATTACTTGCATTTGCCGTTGGCTTCGCTTCCCCTTTGGCAGCCTTAACCTTCGCCACCGGCGCCGGAGTAAGCGTATCAACGTTAAACCTGAGGAAGATGAGCGGCATTATGTCAAAGGTCGGCGGAGCGAGTTTGGTTGCGGCATCAGTGCTTCTATTGGTGACTCTGTGAAGAAGATGGCTTCGTGTACTTAGTCGGCTTGTCTTTTCCCTTTCAGTACTGCAGACCCAACGATGCCTATTATGCCGACGAGTAAAGTGAGTTCAGCGATGATGGCCATAGTGTCCATCATGATCATCATGTTCATGATTGCCAGAAACATCAGTCCTAGTAGAATAGAAAGCACCGAAACCGCAATGGTCACCTTATTCACCTTCCTATACAATACCAATCCAATGATCCCCGACAGAATACCTAAGCCCGAACCAACGAAGTGGCCAGTTTCCATTCCAAACATCGCGGACAGGATGCCCCCTCCCCCGTTGCTTGTTGGAGTAAACTCAAGCATCACCTGGCTAGTGATGAAGACTAATACTCCCACCAACAGATCGCTCTTTGAAACCATATGCGTCATCTCTTCTCGTGCAAGTGCATTCGATCCCCTGCCACTACTAACACGCCGAAGACCATTGTCGCTGTTGCAAGACTTATCGTCCCGGTTACAGGATCGAGATTGTTCTTGATTACAACGCCGCCTAAGTACAACTCCACGAGTAATAGAACGAGCGCGACCAGCAGTGCGCGTGCCGCTGCCTGAGGGCGGGGGCTCATTCTCCATACCATCAGGTTGCTTACCATGAGCAGCACCGTTGCGACAACACTGAGCGCTCTATGAATGTACTCCACCTGCGCAGGCCAGTCGGTAGGAAAGCTGAGACTGCCGTTACAGTAGGGCCAAGCGTTGCTAACGGGAAGGCTTCCGCCAACGCCGCACGCCGCGCCGAAACCGCTAGCAGCGAGGAAGGCTCCCCAAATGAAAACTGCAAAGATCAAAATGATGGTAGCGTAAACCAAGTATTTTGCTACAGCCATCGCTGTACACGACAGACTGTAAGCGGTCCCTTAGCCACAGAATATCTCTCTTACTGTTGGGTCGGGAGCACTGGAGTAGAACTCGGCGTCACTGGAAAGATAAATCGAATTCGAAATGCCCTCGAATAGAATAAGCAAGCTGAGGGAGCATCGATGATTCTGCGAAGTTCCTCATTCGTGGGGGGCAAGAATCAATAGCTGCCCATTTCTTTATTGAAAGCCTCAGTGACTTTTCTTCCCCACTCGCCAATGGGTTCTAGTCTTCCACCGAAGAATCTGAGCACTGGGGGTTCATACACGAACTTCAACCCTTTCACCAGATCTCGGTGTTTGAATAGCCAGTTTATTCTGTCGATTGCATATTCGATGTGTGATATCGTGTAGACCCTTCTGGGAATTGCAATCCTTGTTAGTTCGACGTCGGCCATGACCTCTTTGCCTTCCTTATCCCTGTCCGTTGAGACCGTTCCTCGTTCCATGCTTCTGATGCCGGAGACTATGTACAGGGCCGCTGACAGTGCCCCTGCCGGGTACTGGTGTTGAGGTACGTGTGGCAGGAATTTCATGGCATCTAGATGGCAAGCCAATCCTCCTGGCGGCGTAACTACAGGGACTCCAGTTTCAACAAGCCGGTTAACGAAGTACTTCACCTGCTCGACCGCGCAGCCCGCCACCGTGGGATCCACCATTTCTCTGACTCCCACAGCCATGGCTCCAATCTCTCTCATGGACATGCCGCCGTACGTATAGAAGCCCTCATAGACCGGAAGCCAAGGTCTTACCTTCTCAAATAGTTCTTTGTTGTTAGTCCCTATCATACCCCCTCTGACCGATGTATTCTTCCTGCCGCTCATGTAGAATAGGTCCGGTATGCTGCAGATCTCCTTCACTATCTCCGCAACCGTCTTGTTCTGGTATCCTTTTTCCCGTTGCATTATGAGGTAAGCATTTTCGCAGATCAGACTTCCGTCAATAATCAGCATCAAGCCGTGCTCATTGCAGATCTGCCGTATCTCTTTCAAGTTCGCCATGGAAAACGGTTGGCCGCCGATGAGGTTGGTCGTCGCCTCCATTCGAACGAAACCCATCTTGTCCTTACCATATTTCTTGATAATGTTCTTCAGTTTTTGCGGATCCATATTTCCTTTAAAGGGATTCGTGCTCTCGGTCTTGAGCGCATCATCGTAGTATATTTCTAAAACGGTTCCACCTAGCAACTCAATGTGGCCCCTGGTGGTCGTGAAGTGATAGTTTGTTGGGATGACATCGCCTGACTTCATGAAGACCTTAGTGATTAGGTGCTCGGCTGCCCGGCCTTGGTGAGTGTTCATCACATGTTTGAAGCCTAAGACCTCTTCGACCGCGTCGGCGAACTCGTAGAAAGTCATACTGCCAGCGTAAGCGTCATCGGCCCTAATCATTCCGGCAAACTGGTTGTCACTCATAGCGTTGACACCGCTGTCGGTGAGCATATCTAGAAATATGTCGTTAGTTTTGAGGAGGAACGTGTTGTAGCCTGCTTCTCCCATTGCGTTGAGACGCGCCTCGATCGGTATCAGCGAAATCTTTTGAACCATGCGTGCCTTGTGCATCTCAATTGGGATCTCTTTACCTGAAGACAACCTGATCGACATAGGATAACCTCGAACATTGCCTGAAACTACGAGGCAATAGGAAGTTATGGATTGTGGCATGGTTGTGACAAAAAGAGACTTTAATGTCTCAACTGATACTCCGCGCCCATGACGGTTGCTGAGGAAGTAAGGGACTTCGTAAAGAACCGGCCGTACGTATCTGAAGCGCTAGAGAACAACATCGTTAACATGAGCCAAATGGCAAGAGCAATTCGAAGAGAGCTGAAGCTCTCTCTTCACAGCACCTATGCAATAAAGGCAGCACTAAGAAGATACTCTTTCAGCTTGAGAAAGAGCCGATCGTTTCGAGAAGAGAAGGTTCTACGGTTGCTTCGTTTAAGCAAACTAATGATTCTAGACAATGTTTCGATAGTAACGACGGACAAAGAGTTTGAACTCATCAATAAGATGAAAATCAAGCTGAGCGATCTGCACTATGTCTACCTCGTGGAGAAAGGGTTACTCAAGAAGATTCGGGAGACAGTCAAACACAATTTATGTCTAATTCACGAAGACTGCACGGCCATTGTTGTAAGTTCACCTGAGCAGATGGAAACTACGCCCGGCGTTGTCTGGTACCTTACATCACTGCTGTCGTCACAGAACGTCTACTCGTTGGCATTCACGTCGTGTTACACCGAAACTACCATCGTCATAGAGAGGAAGGACGCGATAAAGAGCTATGAGATCTTATCCAGAGTAATTGGATAGGGATCTTTCCTCGTCATCGCATTTGGCGTTGTTAGCGTCTGGTCAAATATCAATACACGCACTCGTTTAATGCGTTCGGTGGGGCTGAAGGGACTCTCCATCACATGAATGCGTACGGCCTCCGACCTGGACCGAGCCCGAAATTCATGAGCCTCGAAGCTTCATCCCACCCATGATGCTAGTCCCTTCGCTCCGAGAGCTCAAAGGTCAGAAAAATTCAGAGGCCAGCAGGCCCAGAGAAGAATGAACGCCAGAAGCTTTTACATGTCTTTCGAACTGCGCGCTGAGCAGAGTTGCATCACTGAATCTCAAAGGAGAGATGCGCCGGGCTGAGAGACTTTAGAAAGTCTTGCTTACCAAGCGTGCGCTTTTGAATGGCGGTGGCAGCATCGTCATCGAAAATTCAATGTGTATGAACCCGCCGGCGGGCAATTTGTCAGAACCACATTTCATTTTTGCTGAAGACTTGTGAGGAGTTGTTACTTAGAACCAGAAACCTCAGTTACAGAATCTCTACATTTCCGGAAGTATGAAGTTTGTGATGTTGTGATTCCTACATGACGAAACTTGGCGATTCCAAAGTAACCGGAAAGTTCCAAGTTACGGTTCCTAGAAATGCTCGACGCGTACTAAGACTGGAGAGTGGAGACCGTCTAATCTTCTCGTTTGAGCGGAGAAAAGTGGTTGTAAGAAAAGGCTCAGTCAGGGCTGAAAGCTAATTGATGCAAGCATACTGTACTAAGTCTTCTCAAGAGGAGCAACAACTTGCGATGGCGACATTAGTATGCATTCGGAAGGCCGAGATAGGCCATATCGTTATAGCGATGGGTTGACTGCCTTGGAATCAAGTAAGTCTCATCTAAACCCCTCCAGACGACGCTTCCTGAAATACGTAGGCGCAGGTGTAGTTGCTGTCGCGGCGGGAATAGGCGCCTTCGAATTATACGGCAGCTCCCCCCCAACGTCTTCTTTCTCAAACTCAACATTTCCCACAACTACACCTTCGACAACCTCCGGAACATCCGCACCACCCACAGAGTACACGATGGCGACTCCCATTCCGCCAGGCATCGAGTGTCCAAACACGGTTAACACCCGTTTTGGTACACTAAACTTCTTCGACGGTTTTCCTGACAATGCGAGTGTTCAGAAGATCTACGACAACCTGGACTTCCAACGCGCGGTACAAGCTTACCTGCTCGCACTTCCCGCCCTCAACCAAGCAGGCATGCGGAGCGGCACTCTCGCATTGGGGCCGGCAAACACTACGGTACCGTACCTCGAAAAACCAATGGACTCCATGGGAATCTTCCTCACTGCGGCCGTTGAAGTCTACACCGGAATGTGGCTTGATCTATCAAATGGGCCGCTCGTATTTGAGGCGCCCCCGGCGGTGGCAGGCTCAATCAACGATATGTGGTATCGCTGGGTGGCCGACATAGGACTAACTGGAGCGGATAAGGGCAATGGCGGCAAATATCTGATTCTGCCCCCGGGATATAGTAGCCCGACCCCAAGCGGCTACTTTGTCGTGCAACCGCAAACCTACAACAATTGGCTGTTTTGGCGCAGCGTCCCAACCAAACAATATCCGCAGCCCAGCACTGACTTGGTCAAGAAGTACACGCGCATCTACCCCTTATCCGAGGTCGCCAACCCGCCGCCGATGAATTTCATCAACATGTCCGGAAAGCCCTGGGACACGGTCGCTCCCGCCGACTACACATCCTGGGAGACGCTCAACCAGATTCTGCAACAGGAACCGACCAACTCTCTGGACAGCCTCCGACTGGGATACTTTGCTTCCATCGGCATCCAGAAGGGGCAGCCCTTCGCTCCAGACGAACGCATGAAGGCGATTCTGACGGAAGCGGCCGCGGTCGGCGACGCCACCGCCCGCGCCATAACTTACAAAATCCGAGGAGGACAAGAGGACTACTATTATCCGAACAGCGCATGGCGAATCCCGCTCCCCGGCGGCTACCAATTCCAAGAACAGCCCGGCGTGCTCAGCCTCGACGACTGCATCTCCTACTTCTTCCTCGCCACCGGCGTCACACCCGCCATGGTCGGCGCAGGCTCAGCGCAGACGTGGGCCTGCCTGGACTCGAACGGGGATCCATTCGATGGCGGCAAGAACTACAAACTACACCTGCCACCAAACATCCCAATCAAGCAGGACTGGTCGGTGGTTGTATACGATAATCAGACCCGCTCCATGCTGCAGACCGACCAAGAATATCCGTCAGTTGGAAGCACGAATCCCAGACTTCAAGTCAACTCGGACGGTTCGGTGGACGTCTACTTCGGCCCAATAGCCCCATCCGGCATGGAGAACAACTGGGTTCAGACAATCCCGGGCAAAGGCTGGAACATACTCCTACGACTCCACATGCCCACCCAACCTTGGTTCGACAAAACGTGGCGGCCCGGCGAAATAGAACCCCAACCATAACTTACAACGTTATTCCTACTGCGCTAAGGAACGCCGGAGCAGTTTTGGCCTCCACGGGTTTATCTTCACTCGACCAGTTACTTGGTAGCGGAGGATACCCGGACAAATCGACGATAATGGTTGTTGGACCGCCTGGTATTGGTAAGGAGGCGATTGGTTACTGGATCACTCAATTCGGCCTAATGCAGAAGGATTTTTGTTTTAACGTAACTCGGTTACCGGCTCGGGAAGTGCTTCAAGGCGTCAAGGCGTTCGGTATCGACTTCTCGCAGAATGGCCCATTCTGGTTTAAGCGAAGGCGGTGCAGTGAAGTTTGACGTGAACGACCTCTCCGGCCTCTCAATTAACATGAAGGAGATTCTGAAGAGGAACAGCGACCGCAGAATCAGGGTTGTTATCGATGTCATCTCCTCACTGCTAATGCTTAACCCGCCGGAAACCGTTTACAAGTTCCTAGTCCAACTCTTCGCTGCGGTCAAGCAGTACGATGCGGTGTTGGTTGCAACGTTGGAGGAGGGCATGCACCCCCCCGAATGTTCTTGCCGCGATGCAACAATTGTTTGACGGCGTGATTGAGTTACGGTTGTATGAGGAAGGCTTGAATGTTCTTCCTCTGCTTAGGATTAGGAAGATGCGAGGCGTTCCACCGCAGCCGGGGTACTACAACTTCTC
>CAZHKA010000047.1:0-46357 GCA_964533505.1 uncultured Candidatus Bathyarchaeia archaeon
AGCGGCCGCCGGAAAAAGAGTCATGACCGCGTCCTCAAGTACCGGCATAAGCCTGATGCAGGAAGGAATCTCCTTCCTCGCGGCAACTCAGCTCCCATGCCTCATAGTGAACGTCATGCGTGCCGGCCCAGGTTTAGGGCAGGTCAGACCATCTCAGGCAGACTACATGCAGGCAACAAAGGGAGGAGGACACGGTGACTATCACTGTATCGTACTTGCCCCATCAACGGTCCAGGAGATGGCTGACTTGACTACGGAATCATTCAGGCTTGCCGACGCTTACCGCAACCCCGTAATAATTCTATGCGATGGCATGCTGGGTCAAGTGATGGAACCAATCAGATTGCCCGAAACAACCCCACTCAGCGAGCTACCTCCAAAACCTTGGGCAATAACGGGAGCCAAGAACCGCCCACGCAACCTGATCCTAGCCGCCCCCTACACTGAAGATGAACTGATCGCCCTAAACGTGGAGTTGGATAAGAAATACGAATCAATTGAAGACCATGAGCCGCGATGGGAGTCTAAATTGCTTGATGATGCGGAAATCGTGCTAGTGGCTTTCGGCACGGCGGCCCGCATCGCGGAGGACGCCGTAATGAAAGCGCGCGACGCAGGGTTGAGTTTGGGATTGATTCGCCCCATCACCTTGTGGCCTTTCCCAACATCGGCTTTCGGGCAAGACCACAGGAAACTCCGTGCATACATAGTGGTGGAGATGAACAACGGACAGATGCTTGAGGACGTGCAACTGGCGAAGAATTCAGAGACACCGGTCTATCATTTCGGGAAAGGCGGCGGATGGGTCCCATCTGCCGAGGATATCTACCGCGAATCAGAAGCCGTTAACAGGATGATCCAACCTTGAGCAGACTCTTCACTCGACCTGCATCAATGAGCGACATAGACGTACCGTACTGCCCCGGATGCACACACGGCATAGCCCATCGCCTAGTAGGTGAGGTTATCGATGAATTGGGGTTATTCGACAAGGTTATTGGAGTCGTCTCGGCCGGATGCTCTGTCAGAAGCTGGCGTCTATACCGTTTCGACATGGTCTTGGCGGCACACGGTAGGTCCCCCGCCGTAGCCACGGGACTCAAGAGAGCACTCCCCCAAAATATCGTCTACGCATATCAAGGAGACGGGGACTCTGCGGCCATTGGATTGTCAGAGTTAATGCATGCCGCTTTGCGATGCGAGAAGATAACGGTGTTGATGATCAATAACGCAGTCTACGGCGCTACAGGGGGACAAGCCGCGCCCACCACACTACTCGGCCAGAGAACCACAAGCTACGTCGCCGGCCGAGAGGCGACCCGAGACGGATACCCGATCAACATGGCTGAACTAATAGCAAGCGTTTCCAAACATTCGTACGTCGCAAGAGCCGCTTTGAACAATGTCAGAAACATAATGAACGCTAAGAAATCAATCAAACATGCCTTTGAAACCCAACAAGCGGGACTCGGCTTCTCTTTCGTAGAGATACTTTCCGCATGCCCCATAGGATGGCAAATGACACCGCTACGATCCCTCGAATGGATCGAAAAACAGATGATTCCCCAATATCCTCTGGGCGAAATGAAAGTTCCAAACGGGCTCTCCTGACGAAGACGAATTCAACTTGGACGTCAATCGAACGTACTACCCTGCGCATGTGGTTAACTCCGCTGGCTGCATGAATCGCTTTGTTCGTTCAGGCCTCATGGACTTGAGCGCTCAAAGGGGGTCCAAATCGAGTTCTCTAAGCTTGCTCCGTAGCGGAGTCCCAGTCTCTTTGTCCCAGCCGCTAAGCTCGTAGAATGTTTCTAGACCTTGATTGAAAAGTTCACGTTTGAGGACTTTACCCTTGGTCGGCCCAGAAGGAACTTGATCTACAAAGCATCTCATGGGTACAGAGTCATCTTTTCTCGTAAATCCTTCACGCATGTTGTAAAGTCGTGTAAGGTTGAAAACTCTCTCCGACACTTTCATAATGTCGTCGGTAGATGTTTGCAAGCCTGTCGCCTGCGATAACATTTGTGCGTAATAGTCAAAGGAGAACTGATAACTCACGAACCTGCAAATGCCCAGCAGATCGCAGGCTGATCTTGAACGTTGATGATTAAACGCCAATTCCGCCATTGCCTGTGGCGACGACTTTTCAGGCGATACGAAAAAGTCCGTGCACCAGATACGATTGTGATCGGCCCCGCGGTCAACTAGTGCGTAACCGAGCGCTTGTCCCAGTGCTGCTCTGCACTCATAGGCGCTCCATTCTAGGCCCTTTGAGTGCATCGCGAACATACTTGATCCGGATCCGAACTTCTCGGCAGCCTTTCTCACGCCTTGTGCCAGAATCTGACCTAAGCCCTCTCTACTCCCTATCATCTTTATGAGGCGTAGGAATGACTCTTCGTTTCCAAATCCTAGGTCCATCCCGTCGGTGTCATTCTTGTCAATGATTCCTCGCTGATAGCATTCCATTGCGAAGCCAACGACGTTTCCGGTTGAGATCGTATCGATTCCAAGCTCATCACAAAGCAGGTTTGCCTTTGCGACAGTCTTGATATCTGCGACCCCACAGTTTGAGCCCAACATCGCAATCGTCTCATACTCTGGCCCTTCGACTGCGGTTCCCTTGTGCGGGCCATCTTTGACCGTGCTGTACTTGGTGCATGCAACGGGGCAGGCGAAACATCCTCGACTTCCATCTACAATAGTCTCGTACATGTTTTCGCCGCTTATGTTTTGGGCGCCTTCGAATGCGCCAGTGCTATAGTTTCTGGTCGGCAGTGAACCCATCTCGTTGGATACCATAACGTGTTCGGCGGTTCCATACTTTTGGAAGTTAGACGGATTTTCGGTTAGAAGCCTGCGTGCCTCACTAACGATGTTGTTGAATTCGACAGGGTGAGCTAAAGAGACTTGACCGTCGCCTCTTACGGCCACTCCCTTCAGGTTCTTGGAGCCCATGACGGCCCCCATGCCGCATCTGCCGGCTTGCCTGCCGCCTTTGTGTGTTACGCAGGCGAATGCGACTAGGCGCTCCCCGGCCGGACCGATCGTCGCTATCGCCGTTCTTGCGTCTCCAAGTTCCTTCCTAATCGCGTCCTCGGTTTCGGAACATTTCTCTCCCCAAAGTCCGGTTGCGTCGCAAAACTCAACTTCATCGTCTATTATCGATAAGTAGATTGGCTTCTGGCTTTTGCCCGCGATGACCACAAGATCGTAACCAGCGAACTTTAACTGCGGTCCCAAGACGCCGCCAACGCTACTGTCGGCGTGGCCGCCCGTGGCTGGAGACTTGGCGATTATACTCATCTTGGATCCGGGGGCAGAAGTTCCCGTGAGAGGACCCGTAGACAAGATTATGCGATTTTCCGGGCTGAGCGGGTCGGTATCAGGTTGGGTCTCGTCGTAGAGTAACCTCGCACCAAACCCTCTGCCTCCAATGTACTTTCTTGCAAATTCACGACTCAATGGTTTCCTAATGCTGCTTCTTCGGCTGAGGTCAAGGAACAGAAGAGTTCCTCGATAGCCCTTCGAGAGCACCATCAATTCTTGATTCATTTCCAATCACCAGATTTCTTCTTTAACTGAAGTTGATATTGTTCAGCAAGTTCGAACTTCTGTACATCAACAAATTCTCCGATCACTATCTTTGCCGCGAGTTCTTTCGGACTCAGCTTCTCGGACTGTTGGATACTGACCGAATTGCGCAAAAACCATCGAAGAATGTCTGAAGCCTTCGTGCTCTGTAATGTATATTTGCCGAAATATGTCGGACATTGAGTTACTGCTTCGACGAAGGAGAAACCGCTCTTCCCGAGTGCTTTCTCTATCGACTTGGTCAGTTGCAAAGGATGTGCAGTTGTCCATCTAGCTACATAGGATGCTCCGGCGGTTTCAGCAAGCGAACAAAGATCCAGAGGATATTCTAAGTTACCGTATGGGGTTGTCTTCGTGATTGTTCCTCTGGGAGTTGTTGGTGCGACCTGGCCGCCAGTCATGCCATAGATACTGTTATTGAAGCAAAGAGCCAAGATACCTACGTTCCGCCTCGCAGCGTGCACAAAGTGGCCTAATCCGATTGATCCGCAGTCGCCATCACCAGTGAGAACAACCACATGCAAACTCGGGTCGACGAGTTTTATTCCGGTCGCAACGGGGAACGCTCTGCCATGAAGAGTCCACATTGAATCAGCCGCTACGTATCCCGTTCCGAGTCTAGCATGGCACCCGATCCCTGCAATAAGGGCAACTCTATCAATGTCGATTTTCTTGTTTTCAATGGCTCGCAACAAACACTGGAGTACAGTCCCATCTCCGCATCCTGGACATAGCAGCGTAGGCATCCAGTCTTCTCGCAGATATTTCAAGAGAGGATGACTCATACAGCCGCCCTCCCTATACAGTCGAGTATTTCCTCCGTGGTGTGGAGATCACCCACCTTGGGAACGTGGGTCACTCTGGTGCTGCGCCCAACAACCTCCTTCACCTTATCCACGATCTGGCCGAGGTTCATTTCAACCACGATGACCTCTTCCATGCCTTCGAGAATTGTCTGAAGTTGATTTTCTGGGAACGGCCAAAGAGTAACCAGACGCACGCATCCAACCTTCATTCCGGCCTTCCGAGCCTCTTTGACCGCAGATTCGACGGTCCTTGAGGGGGAACCATAGGAGATGAGCATCGTTTTGCTGTCCTCCGCAAAAAGAGTCTTGACCTTCTTTGCTTCCCATTCCGCAGCCGTAATCTTGTCTGCCAGATGCGACAAGAGCTTGAAGGCAACCTGTGGAACACTTTGCGGCGGCATGCTGACTCGCCCTTCTTCGGTCCGCAAATGACCGACCAAGTTCAACCGGTAGCCAGTTCCTAACCGCGGCATTGGGGTGACATCACAACCTGATAGCTCATGGAATTTGAATTCAGGAGTTGCCGGTACAACTTCCGTCCGCTTTTCCAACTTTAATTCTTCAATCCGGGGGATGAGCACTCCCTCCCGCATATGCGCAACAATTTCATCCGAAAGCACGATTACAGGCGTCCTCAAACGTTCGGCTAAGTTAAACGCCTCGATTGTCAGGTTGAAGATTTCCTGCGGAGAAGCAGGGGCGAGGACGATATTGGAACGGCTGTCGCCATGGCTGCCCCATCTGGCCTGCATCACATCTCCCTGCATGGGATATGTGGCGAAACCCTGGCATGGTCCAAGCCTTTGCACATCGACGATGACGCAAGGCGTTTCCGTCATGACTGCTAATCCGATGCCTTCTTGCATCAAACTGAAACCCGGGCCTGAGGTGGCCGTCATGGCCTTTGCTCCAGCCCAAGAAGCTCCGATAACCGATGCGATGGAGGCTATCTCATCCTCCATCTGAATGAATACTCCGCCCACTTCTGGCATCTTGGTAGCCATTCTTTCCGCTATCTCCGTGGCCGGGGTTATGGGATAACCAGCGAAGTAGCGACAGCCAGCTAGGATTGCCGCGTCAGCGCAGGCTTCGTTTCCCTGCAGTAGGATTCGTCTTGCCGGAGGTCGCATCATCCTATTTCACGACAAATATCGCGAAATCGGGGCACATTATTTCGCAGACTCTACACTTAGTACATTTTAGTTCATTCTTCATAAGGGGTGTCGATTTGGGTTCGTTGGACATCTCGAGCACTTTCATCGGGCAGAAATCTACACAGATTCCGCATCCTTTGCAAAGCCTACCGACCACGACTATTTTTTGATCCAAGGCGACCTCAATCATCTGAGTTCAACTGCGCCGAACTTCATCCCCGTCTCGACGGCCGCTACATCTTCGCTAAGATTCTTATCGGGAATCGTCTCCTTGAGAGCATTAATAATCGCCGTTTTGGAAGCAAGTTTGATAATATCAACCAACGCTCCGAGCATAATCATGTTCGCTACGACAACTGTTCCGAGTTCAGACGCTTTCTTAGTCGCGCTGACCACTTTGACTGTGATGTCAGAGCGTCTCGTCTCGGGAGTAACGAGACCCGAATCTATAACCACTGTACCACTTTCTTTGAGATTCTCTAAGTACGTATCAAAGGCACTTTGAGACATCGCCACCAGAACATCTGCTTTCGTAACTTTCGGGTAATCCACGGGTTCGTTTGAAACTACGAGATCCGCCCTTACTGCTCCGCCTCGGGATTCTGGGCCGTAGGATTGCGTTTGCACGACGTGTAGACCCTCATCTGACGCGATCGCTTTTGCTAAGACGACACCAAGAAGAATGACCCCTTGGCCGCCCAAGCCTGCGATCCTGATCTCGTACCTCATCACGCTGTAACCGGGTTCAGCAACAGGGAGCCCACAGATAACTACGAACTAATTATCCTACATACGTTACATAACTCACCTCTGAGCAATACTCGTTCCCGTTAAGGGTTTAACTTGACCAGGGGGCTCCCGATCGAAAGACTTCAGTTACCGATTTCAGGCGATTACTGTTATGATGGTTCTTCGACAAACGCATCTTAGCGGATCGGGGGCTTTTTCGAAATCACTTTCTCCTCGAAGAGGCATCTGCGGCAGTTGAATTTCACAGGCCGAATAATGCGATTTTCATCCTTTTCTTCATGTTCGGCCGTTTGTCGGTTTAATTCGAGCCGAGGCGTTAAGCGCGAGATTCGCTCCCCAGATGAGGTAATCGTAGTCCGAGCCAATAGCTATGAATTTGAAACCCTGTTCGACAGCCGCCTTTATTTCCTCAGTTGAGTGACACATAATGCCAGCGGGAACTCCCAGTTTTTCACCGACCTCCAGTACCTTCCTAACCGCCGAATGGAAAGCCGGATCGTTTCGTCGATCTTGAACACCCATTGAAACTGAAAGGTCACGGGGGCCTATGAAGAACCCATCTACACCATCGACCTTCAAGATTCCTTCCGCATTTTCGACCGCTTGGTACGTTTCAATTTGCACGACAATCATAATCTTACTATCTGCATCAGCCATGTAGTTTCGATCCAAACCGTACATCGCCGCCCTTCGCGGGCCTGCCCCTCTAATACCCCAAGGAGGATACCTCGCTGCTTGAACGGCTCTGGCGGCATCGGCCTCACTGTTCACCCATGGAATAACCAGACCTTGAGCACCAATGTCCAACGCACGCTTGATCAATACCAAATCGTTCCAAGCCACGCGGACAAAGGGCGTTATTTCCGTTCCACTAGTCGCTTGCATCAAGACCTGGACACTTCCGATATCTAGAGGCGCATGCTCCATGTCAAAGAGCAACCAGTCAACACCCATGTGGGCTATCAGTTCGGCTACGTCAGAGTTCCCGATGGTTATCCATGTCCCCACGGTCGTTTCTCCTTTGCTTAGAAGGTCTTTTACTCTGTTGGTTTTCATCGCTATTCAAACACCGTCGAAATCGTGCGTCCCCTACTGACGGCTTCTGAAAAAAGTCTCCGCACTACGCACGCGATTGAAAATGAAGAATGGCTTGGAGGTGCCGATGACGAATACATCTGGTCGGACACGTTTATTCATAGCCCACTTTCGAATCGTGTCGCGAATCAGAACAGGATCGTGTGCTAGGGAGAATTTTGCGGCAAAGTGCCCCATGTGCTCTCGTTTCACGCCGCGTTTTCGATGATCGTCGCTACCCCCTGGCCCCCGCCGACGCACGCAGTAGCCAAACCAAATAGAAATTGAGCAGTTCTCAGGTAACTAACAATAACTACGTCTCGCATATTCGTAGATTCCCTACCTCTACGATTTATCTCGTTCCTATTATTTCTGAGTACGCATTTTTCTAGCTATGTACGAGGATGAAGATTGTTTATTTCTTAGGAGGGTTCTGTCTTATCAACAGAACGACGCCCGCTTCATTTGCTGTATCGAAATACGTGAAACCACTGCCGTCAACTCTCCGCCCGCTGCTAAGAACCTTAAGCCCCTGAGCTCGAAGGCCGGCTTCTTCTTTATCAACGTCGTCCACTACGAAACCTAGGTGGAACACTCCTTCCCCATTCTTATCTAAGAAATCCTTGTAGATTGTCCTTCCTTCGCCCGGTTGAATTAATTGGAGGGTCACGGGGCCTATCTGCGCCTGTCTTATGGATAGAGCGTAGAAGGCTTCTTTGTCTGGAACATTGACTTTAACGTAGTCTCGCATTGGTGGATACGCCTGAAAGGGTCCAATTCCTAATGATGAAAAATATTCGATCGCCCGGTTCATATTTCTGACAACTATGGCGATATGATGAAGCTGCGAAAAGCCGGTCCTCGCTGACGCTGTCGCATTCATTCGCTTCTATCTCCTTAATTGCTCCAGAACGATTCTTCTATTTTCCATCTGATTGTTTGTTTAGAAGCTGAACAACGTCTGGATAGTCTATGCCAAGTGCCTTAACCTTCTTTAAGGTTGGAATTCCATCATTGTTCCAACCTCTGCGAATATAGACAGCGTCTGTCAACTTCTCATATGCTGATTCACGATATGCTCTCAGCACTTCCATTTTCTGTTCAGTCGTCTTGCCTGTTGGATCCCATTCTATTTCCTCGCGAAGTTGACGATCATACCGTTCACTGCGGCTCTCGTACTCTTCCTTTGTTACTGGTCCAATGCCCCTATAGGGGATTGAATCGTGGCTTCGGGTACCGTAGCCCATTCTCAAATTGAAGATTCGTTGAAAATTGTATACTCTTTCACTCATACTGATGACGTCTTTTTCAGAGACATTTTTCCCTGTGACTGCCGAAAACAGCGTGACATACTTCTCGACATGCCCCATGATCTTAGCCGGTTCCTTTGTTTTGTTGTTGTCTTCAGGAACCACGTCGTTCCAAGGCAATTTGCATAGGCCGTTTAGGCCGAACCACGTGCGAAACATTGGAAACCAATACAAATTTTCTGCTTTTTGTTCGAAGGTAGGCATTTGTTTGTTGACCATATCTGCAAATATCAACCAAGCCTCATCATGCTGAGGCCCCTTCAGAGCTAGTCCATACCCCCCTTGCTGTGCTAGGGATTCTTTTGTGACGTACTCGGAGAATTCAAGTCCCTTGGATTCCATTCCTATATCGTTCAGGTATTTGGGGTCCGCATTATACTTGTCCGCGAAGAGTTTTTTCATCTTTCTAACGCCCTGACCGACGATGACGCCAAACCCTTCGCCCTTAGCCATTTGATGAACTAACTCTAGCGCGGCTTCGGTGTTGCCGAATCGAAGCTCTAATCCACCTGTAATGTTCTTGTCGATAATCCCGGTTTCATAGCATTCCATAACAAACGCTATAGCAGTGCCAAGTGATATCGTATCTAACCCGTACGTATCACAGTAGAAGTTCATTTCCACTATGTGGTCGGGGTCGTAGATGCCGCAGTTACTGCCAAGCCCAGCTATGGTTTCATATTCCGGACCATCCGCTGCTATCTTCTGCCCTTTGAATGGGCCCGTCTTGAGTTCGAAATTCGTAACCACGTGAGAACATGCCATAGCACAGCCCATCCAGCATCCGTCGAAGCCTCGATTGAATCTCTTACGATAGGCTTCCGTACCTATCTGTCGCACTTCCGGGTGAGTTCCGAAACGAAAGTTGTTCACGGGTAGAATGTCGAACTCGTTCATTACGTCAACTATGTTAACGGTTCCGATTCTTGCCATATCGTTCTGCTTTGGATCAAGTGTTCTTATCTCGTCTGTGTATCCCTTTCCGACTTTGCGCACTAGCGCTGGGTCCGCCGGTCCATTTGACTCAACCGTTATCCTTCCGGAGTATTTCGCAACAATCGCCCTGATCTTCTTATTTCGAAAAACTGTGCCGAGTCCTCCTCTTCCTGCCTGTTTGAATCTGTGGATTCTGCGTCCTGCGTCATACCATGAGGAGTTTAAACAACCCATCAAAGTGTGTTCGGCTGCAGGCCCAGTTGACATCACTGATATTGTGTGAGGCGAAGATCGCCCCCATTTCTTGGTCAGCGTGTCTGCTAATAGGTGCGTTTCATTAGGCAGATCAGATCCGTCATCCAACGAGACCCTGAGCTCGTCACCGTCTATCAATATGATAGCCTCGGATCGGGCCTTCCCTTGGACTTCAAGGGCGTCCCAACCAGCAAACTTAAGGTACGGACCGAAATATCCGCCCACATTCGAATCGATCACGCTCCCTGTCAGAGGAGAAATCGAAACGACTATACTCTTTCCGGCTCCCGGATAAACCGGCATGCCACTGAGCGGGCCACTGGCAATACAGATTTCATTCTCGGGATCGTCCCATCTAACAATGCGATCCTTCGGGAGAGCGTGCCAAAGGAGATAAAGATCAAATCCGCGGCCGCCGATGAAATTTTCTTTCATTTCGATTGAGACCGGCCTTTCGGAAACCGTCCAATTCGAAAGGTCGATGCGTAGTGTTCTACCGTTGTAACCTCGGTTTACCTTGCCCTTCGAATACGTGAATTTTGAAGGCATCACTCATATCACCCAAAATCATGAGCGTGATTAGCAAACGCAGAAAAGACGGTGAGGCCCTCCACTTCCTTCCACCGCGACCCATTTCATTCTGGAAACGCCAGTCTAGAGCCCTTAGAGGTATTCTAATTATTCTACGCGAGGGGAGGTTTCGTAATTACTACGTCGAGCTTAGCATTGGCGCTCTGATAATCAGTGAGATCGGCACTGCGCATACGTCTATTTGGAAAACGCTGAACGACATCGTACATGCCGGATCATCCTGCCGACCTGCTCCCGGCAATCACGAGTTTATGCAAGTCCGTAGGAGCCGCGCAAACTCTAGATTGAATGTTCGGCCTATAGGGTAGACTAAATACCCTAATTACGTTACATGAAATATGACTAAATAGTATTCATTCCACCTGAACGCTTGATAAATCGTGACCGAAACCATAGATTTGCAGATTATAGTTGATTCACGGTCTCCATTGACAATTTGCTCGCTGAGCTCATTGACTTGTTGTGCTTCGCGCATTCCCGCTAGAGCCCGTTGAGCTGGAATTCGCCATGGAAATCGGGATGACTCACATAGTGATCAAAGGAATTTCACTGGTACGAACTTTCTTGATGGGAACGAAATGACTCGTTTGCTTGAATTTCAAGGAAAGAATCTACTTAGAAATAATGGCATACGTGTGCCTGCAGGAGATGTCGCGTCTACTCCGCAGGGCGCCAAGGAAATTTTCGAGAAGTTAAAGCGTCCAGTGGTCGTCAAGGCGCAGGTTTCTGCGACGGGCCGTTTCAAGGCTGGAGGAATAATGTTCGCTACATCTCCCGCTGATGCTGAGAGAGTTGCGGAACGAGTCCTTGGCATGACGATTAAGGGCATTGTCGTAGAGAAAGTCCTAGTGGAGGAAAAACTTGAGGTCGAGAAGGAATTCTATGCGTCGACCATAGTCGACGATTCGCACAAGGTGAAAGCCCCTGTCTTGATGGTCAGTACCCGAGGGGGGGTGGACATAGAACAGGTTGCGTTGGAGCACCCTGAGGAAGTGCGGAGTAGGACTGTGAATATTCTTGACGGCCTAAGTCTAGATAATGTCGAAGAAATCGTTTGGGGTCTCAACATGCCTGCAAACGTGGCTAGCCCGTTTGCCAAAGTGGCTCTTGGAGTATACAAAACCTTTCGTGGTTATCATGCACGCAGTGTCGAGATCAATCCCATCGTTCTCACGACTGATGGCCTAATCTATGCTGCTGACTGTCGAATAGTACTTGATGAGGCCTCTGTATCGAAGCACCCTGAGCTTGGAGTAGATTTCCCGCGCGACATTGGCCGACCACCGACTGAACTTGAAAAACTGGCATGGCGGATTGAGGCAAACGACTACAGAGGAATTGGATACTTCATCCAAATGACTACGGAGATCAAACCAGGCGAAGATTACGTAGGGTTTCATGGAATCGGTGGTGGAGGCGCAATGATTGGGGCGGACGCACTAATTCGGCATGGGCTGAAGATAGCGAATTATGCGGACACGAGCGGAAACCCAACACCTTCGAAAGTATATCGGATCATCAAGACAATCTTTTCGCAGCCGAATATTGTCGGCTACGCTTTAATGGGCCCTGTGATAGCAAACCAAGAACAGTGGCATCACGCGAACCCAATCGTGAGGGCACTGAAAGAGGAACTGAGGAACAGACCGGATTTCCCTGTTGTGATTCTAATAGCTGGAAACAAGGAGAAAGAAGCAATAGAAATTCTGAAAGAACACTTAGCGGATCTTCCAGCCCGGATAGAGATCTATGGACGCGATTACGTCTATAATGTTGACTTCGTCGCCCAACGAATGAGAGAACTTGTTGATGAGTACAAGTACAAATACGATGTGGCGAGAGGCGTGAAATAATCGATGAAAACAAGAGTCTACAAGTTCTCTTTCAGAACCGGAGAAGTGTCCATAGATCACAGCAAATGCGCAATGTGCAAGAATTACGCTTGCATAAAGGCCGACAGCTTATTCGGTACAGGCCTGTTACGCATAGAAGCAGGTAAACCGGTTCTTACAACAAACTCAGAAGACGCCAAGAGACTCTGCAGTGAATGCCTGGCTTGCGAACTCTACTGCCAAGCATACGGGAATGCCGGCCTGCATATCAAGCTTGACATGCTCGGGCTCGACGAATATAGATCAAGATTGAAAACGTGAATCAAAGAGCCTAGATCAAATTGGCCATACTAATTGATGAAAACACCAACGTGCTAGTGCAAGGAATAACGGGCAGGGAGGGAAGTGCACGCACAAGAACTATGCTTGACTACGGTACGAAGGTTCTATGCGGAGTCACTCCTGGCCGAGGAGGAACAACCGTTTGGGATCTCCCAGTCTATAACACTGTTAAAGAGGCAGTCGACTCACACAGCGAGTTGAATGCAAGTGTGACTTTTGTGCCAGGTCCGCAGGTCAAAGACGCAGTCGTTGAAGCCCTCGAATCTGGAATCAAATTCGTTGTAGTCCCAGCGGAAAGAGTACCATTACACGACAGTCTAGAAATGATAGCGTTGGCCCGCGAGAAGAATGCAAGGATCCTTGGGCCTGGCTCTCTAGGTCTAATCAGTGCAGAAAGAGGTCTTATGGGATGGATAGGGGGGACCGCAGAATTTGCTAGGGAAGTCTTCAAGGCTGGCAACGTAGGTGTCGTGTCTCGGAGCGGTGGCCAAACAACTACAGTCGCGTGGAGCATAACTCAGAACGGGCTTGGACTTACGACCGCCATGCACGTGGGAGCGGAACCCGTTCTTGGACTGGCCTTTCCAGAAATCCTGCCGCTATTCCAAGCCGATCCGGATACACATGCAGTTGTCATGTTTGGGGAAATAGGGACGGTTGCAGAGGAAGAGGCCGCAGGCGTGATCAAGGAGGGGGGATTCAAGAAACCCATTGTGGCGTACGTAGCGGGTCGTTCCTTGCCGGCCGGCGTGAGATTTTCGCACGCAAGCGCCATAATTGAACGAGGACGAGGAACCGCTGAAAGCAAGATCAAAGCATTGGAGGATGTGGGCGCAACAGTCGTTGACAAACCACAAGAGATAGCGCCGACAATTCATAAACTTCTGAGGGCATAAACAACGATGCTTCTTCGATCAATGTTGTATTTCCCTGCGAATAATGTTCGTTTGGTTGTCAAAGCTGCGACCCTACCCCTGGACGCAGTCATCTTTGATCTTGAGGACGCAGTATCATTAGACGACAAGGAAACAGCGCGAACCCTTGCCGGGGATTACGTGTCCCTGATCAAGAAACGGGGGAAACAGACATTCGTGCGCCTGAATTCGATCGGCACTGGTTTAACGAAAGAAGACCTAAAGTCCGTCGTAGTAAAGGGATTGGACGGAGTGATCCTGGCCAAAACCGAGAGTAAGTCGAACGTCATTCGGCTCGCCAAGATGCTCGACGTTGCTGAGAAACGCTCAGGGCTAAAACCCAAGAGCATCAAAATTATGCCCCTGATAGAAAACGCGAAAGGCGTAGAGAATTCGTCGGCCATTGCCACCGCGACCGATAGAATTCTAGCCCTAGCATTCGGTGCAGGAGACTACTACAGAGATTTAGGAAGAGACGTCACCACAATCTCCGAGGAAGAAAATGAGTTACTTTACGCTCGATCACGAATCGTTAACACAGCCACGGCAGCGGGCATCAAAGCGATAGATACTCCGTTCCTAGGATCAATCGTCGACAAAGCAGCTTTCTTACGCGAAGTCAAACTTGCGGTTCGACTCGGGTTCAAAGGAAAACAATGCGTGCATCCGTCCCAAATCGAACCCATTAACGAGTTATTCTCACCTAGGCCCGAGGATGTAAATCGGGCGATTAGACTCGTGGAGGCCTTTGACAAGGCACAACAAAGAGGAGTTGCTGCAATCTCGTTTGAAGGCAAGATGGTAGACATAATGACTTACAGGCAAGCGAAGGACCTAATCGCTACTAATCAAGTCATAGAAAGAAAGGGAGAAACAGCGACACAACTGGAGGAACACGTACCTATCTCAGAGATTTTCGCAAAGTGACGCTAATTCTTCGACAGTAGAACGGCTAACGAGGACACTCGTATTTTGTCGAGATTTTCTACATTCTTGATTATCTTCTCAACCTGACGCTTAGGTAGTGTAATACACGCAAGTCTTGTGAACTTCTGTTTCAATTCGCTCGCCGTAAGTGGATTATCGGGATATCCTTTCGGCACATCGACCTTCACGGACTTACGCCCTCCTCGCGAATCACAGACCGTCACTCTTGCAGAACCCAACACAGCATTTGCAAACTCTTGACCGACTTTCACAATTACTCTTTTTGAGAGCTCACGCACTCGAGTGTCCCTCATTCGCTGTTCTGAAAACTCTTCTAGGCCAACTCTTCCGAAGACAAGGGCGGCAGCCAAACAGTAGTTGAGGCTAAACTTGGCATCGGAGCCAGTTACAGGGTCAGGTTTGTTGCCGACTACGTTAACAGCAATCGGATAGGTCTCAACGATTATCTGCTCGACCATATCCGGCTTCAAATCGGAGGTCGAAACGATGCTTTGTAGCGCATCTATCGCGCCATGAGTATGGCCACAAGATGCATGGTACTTGAAACAAGTTTTCAATACTGCGTATCGTGTCCCGAGTTGTTCAGTTAATTCGTTAAGCTTCGGTTGCTTTGATGCTGCGTAGCAGTAACCTATTCTTGAGTCTAGGATTTGCGTCGTACTGGTAAACCCCTTCTCGGCCAGCAATGCGGCCAAGACTCCAGAGTGAGCTGCTCTTCCTGGATTAAGCGGCTTGCTCATTGTTCCAAACGTTTCGATCAAACCAGCAGCTTGCGTACCTGCAATCCCCATGGTCTGAATCATCTGGTTCTTGTCGAGACCGAGGAGCTTAGCCGCAGCCACTGTTGCTCCGAATGTCCCACAGGTTCCCGTCGTGTGCCAGAACTCGTAGTGCGAAGGATTCATCGCCATTCCTAGCCTCACCTCAGCCTCGTAACCCAAAACGACTGCAGTGATCATGTCACGGCCTGCACTTCCACAACGTTCGCCAACAGCCAAAGCCGCCGGTATTACTGGTGCGGCAGGGTGAATCAGGGCTAACTCATTCACGTCATCGAGCTCGACCGTATGCCCGGAGATTCCGTTAACTAACGCAGCGTTCACGCAACTGGTCTTCCTATTTGCCCCGATGATCGTACACTCCGGTTTTCCACCTAGTTCTCGAATTACCGAACGAGCAATCTTGCCTGGGCGTTCGACGGCCCCAGCTAGGGCAGCACCGAGCCAATCTAGAATGCATAGTTTCACGTGTTCCCGAACATTTTCCGGAATATCGTCAAACTCTGTGCGTAGCAGGAATTCTGCTAACTCACTAGTTTTACTCACATTCGACGGCGCAATTTCCACGGAGTGGTCCTTCTGTACGAAGGCCCCGAGGATCTTTGCGATATTTGTATGTAGAGTCAGGTTACCATATATTCTGAATATTCGTAAGATATATGGTGCCGTTTTGTCCCGTGAATGCCGTGGAATTTTGTCCAACGAACCGTCCAAGCATTATGATGCGGTCGTCATCGGCGCGGGAGTCATTGGGTTATCCACGGCCTATCATCTGAAACAGTCCAACCCCAATTCGTCGATTCTCGTTATCGATCGTTGGCATGCGGCGGCGCAGGGGGACACATCTAAAAGCGCGGGTGGTTGCCGGGATATGTTCACGTCTGAAGTCAGCCGACTGTTGGCTAAGAGCTCAGTCGATTTTTACCGTTATGTTCAGGGCGAAATGGGGATCAACCTTAACCTAGAAATGATCGGCTACTTGTTTCTTCTGACACGTCAAACATTCGACAGGTTTGAACGTATTGAGAATAGTATTAGGAAGGAGGGCGTACGTGTAAGGATATTTGAGCGCGACGAACTGGCCGAGCTGGTTCCTGATTTTGTTCCGGTCCCGTCGTCGGAACAGAGCAAGATCATTGGGTTAGAGCAAATTTACAAAGGCGTCTATGGCCCGGATTGCGGCGTCATTGCGCCCGAACTTGTTGCAAAATTCTACGAGGAACAGTTCAAGAAACTGAATGGTGAATTCCTGTTCGGAACCGATGTGAAAACGCTTCGGATCGAAGCGAAGTCTACGTTGGGGCTTCCAAACGAACCTTATGCTTGGGAAGACAAGATTTTCAGCGGGGTCGAGACTGATAAAGGGTTTATCAGAGCTGATTCGATTTTTGTTGCGGCGGGTTCCAGAACATCAATTCTGTTGGATCCTCTTGGTGTCGACTGTTTGACGAAACCTAAGAAACGCATGATTTTCCGCGTTCGTGGCGAACCGTTGAATAGACTCCTGGAAACCAAGGGATTTAACGATTTCAATGTTCTGCCCTTCACCTTCCTTCCGAGGATTCGAGGATTCGAAGTTTGGTTTAGGCCAACACGCGGAGAGAAGAGTTTCTGGATAGGCGCGTCTGACGATGTTGGCAGACGATACTTGTTCGAAGATGAACCGATCGCAGAAGAGAACCATTACACCTACAACATCTCGCCTATTCTATCTGAATTCTTCCCTTGTTTCGCCAATCTGCGGCCCGTCAATTCATGGGCAGGGCACTACGACATTAACGCCTTGGATGGAACGCCTATCGTTGACCAAGTCAGTAACTGCATATTCGCGACTGGGACCAGTGGCAGCGGAATCTTGAAGGCCGACGCGCTGGGTAGAGTAGCTACGGCCTTGCTCCAAGGCAAAACTGAGACAACGCTGTTCGGAAACAAGAGAATAGCAACATCAAGGATTGGACTACAGAACAGGGCGGTTGACAAAGAAGAATTCGTCATTTAATGTAGATTGAAGCACCGAAATGGTGTGCGATCGACTTCCTTAATCGACACATTAGAGGTAAGATGCACCTCTTGACTCTTCCGTGCGATATGTCTACGCTAACCGGTTCTTCCCAGAAAACAGAATTCGGCTCTAAAAACATGTTGAAGCATGAATAAATTTGCGTCTTGTCTTGGATATGAGAGCCAATTACCGATTTAACGCAGTGGAGCTCCTACTGCTTTGAACTCTTTGCTTCACGGCCTGTTCTCAGGGGCTTTTCAGGTATGATCCCCTGTGGTCTAAAAATCAGTATCAACATCACGATTATGCCTAGCAATAGGTAGTTGAGCCAAACAACATCGAAAGGAAGTACTCCTTGCAGTGCGTACTTGTAGTAGAGAATGAGGTCGTAGATGGTGAACCAAGTCGCGGTACCGACCAGGGTGCCGACGTTGCTTCCCAATCCGCCGAGGAGCAACATCAGCCATGGTATGAACGTCCAAGTGTAACGGGTGAAAGAGGGCGTGACGGATCCGGCGTACAGCACGAACAAGGCTCCTCCGATAGCGGCTAGGACTGAGCCGATCACGATTGCCTCTAACCTGCAACGTGGCAAGTTCTTTCCCAGCGACTGTGCTGCGATTTCGTTATCTCTGATCGCCCTGAAGGTCCTCCCAAGTGGAGTCCTGAGCACATACTCAATGTAGAGATAAGCCATCGCAGCCAAAACCATCAATGTCAATGTGGCGGCAACAAATCGGTTTGCTCCCGCCCAAGCCCACACGTCGGGCACGATAATTCCGGGAGGACCCCCAATCAAGGGCGTATAAGCGGTACCGAAAGTGTTCAAAATCTCGCCAAAGGCCAGTAAGGTAATTCCTAGATAGTCAGATCTCAAATTTATGGCCGGAAGGGACGAGATTATACCGAGCACGGCGCCGACTACTCCCGCCGCAAAAATAATGAGGAGTAACAAGGCGAAGCCGTTTAACGGTTGCGACTGCGTGAATGTGTCCACCTCCGAGGTCAAAACTATGTTTCCGCTGATGAAATCCAACCCGCCGGTGTTGATGCGAAAAATCCAGACCCCCAACCTAGTAGCGAGGTAGCCTGCAGTGAACGCCCCGCCGCTTACGGAGAAGACCAACCCAAACTGGGTCACGCCAGTGATGCCCAGTTGGATGTTCAAGCCCTCATTTACTACTAGGTATATTGCGATGTAAGCGAAAAGTTCTAACGCAAAAAGGGTTATGCCTTCGAAAAGAGCGTTCATTTTTTGAACCTCTTCCACACCTTCATGCCACCGATTCCCTTTGGATTAATCAGGAGAACTATGGACATCAGAAGCAGCGGAACCACGGGTTCGTAACCCGTAACCCACACCCCAACCACATTAGCTAGAACCGTTGTGCCGACGATCTGGGCGAGACCCAGAATCACTGCTCCCGCAAATGCTCCGTAGAGTGTCTCAAGGCCGCCTACTATACTCACGCAGAACATCGCGGCGATGAGAGTGTCGCCTGAACTAGTATTCAGCAGAGACCACATGGGCAACAGTGCACCGGCCACGCCGGCGAGACCCGCCGCCAGAAACCATGAAATCCCTAGCATACGAGTCGTGTTGATCCCTATTGATTCGGCCAGGTTCTGATTCTCCATGGAGGCCCTTAACGCTATTCCGAGCGTCGTGCGTTCGATGGCGAAATAAAGCGCTACGGCAGCGACCACGGTGGCACTTATGGAGATGTAGAAGATGCCGGGTAGTCCGGCGAGGGTGAAGTCTCGGTAAGAAAGGACAACATTTCTAGTGGGAACTCTCAGGAATGTTTGCAGGGAGTCGGCGTACGCTCCTAAGATGCCTAAAAATGTGATATGCCAGGCTAGCGTCGCGATCATGAGGAGGGCTACCGACGATTTCCTTTTCCTCAGAGGCTCCAGCACTAGGAAGAAGAGCAAAAGTGATTCCCCACCTACAATTACGAAGGAGACTGGCATGCCCCAGTATGGGTTCCAGCGAAATGCGTCTATCATTGTGAGGTTCACGTAACCGCCTACTGTCACGAAGCTTGCATGCGCGAAGTTAGGGACTTTCGTTGTTTTGTATAGTAGGGTGACTCCAACACCCATCAGGGCAAGTAGGGCCGCGTAGATCATTGCCTGGGCCACTGTGATGGCTTCAAACAGTGCCATTTGTTCACACCCTCATAGCTCCAAGATACAGCTTCAGCAAGTCTTCCTTTGCCAACAATTCGGACGGAGTGCCTTCGAAAATGATTTTTCCACTGACGAGAAGATATGCCTTCTTAGCTATTTCCAAAGCCTTTCTCACGTTTTGCTCGACAAGAATTACGCTGACGCCCAGCTCTCGGTTTATTCGGGCTGCCGTTTCGATCATTATGCTTGTGTACAGAGGCGAGAGGCCGCCCGTCGGCTCGTCCAGCAGCATCAACTTCGGAGCTTTCACCAAGGTTATCGACATCGCCAGCATCTGTCTTTCCCCACCGCTCAGAGTCTCCGCTCTTCTGTCCAAGAAATTCTTCAGTCTCGGAAAGATTTCGAGGGCATTGGATACACTCTTTTTTGGATCCGGAACGTGAGCCATAGCCGCAGAGATCCTTAGATTCTCTCCCACGGTGAGGGCTGAGAATATGTTGTAGATCTGCATAGTGTATCCTACTCCTTTTCGTGAGATTTTGCTCGACGCGAGATGAGTCACATCTTCGCCTTCGAATCGTATGGCCCCGGAGAATACGTCGGCGAAGCCAAAGATACTGTTCAGTAGCGTTGTCTTGCCCGAACCGTTCGGGCCGAGTACGGCGACCAAGTCTCCGGTTCCGCAAGTAATCGAGACGTCATTGAGGATATGCAGTTTGCCATAGCCAGAATTGAGCGAAGAGACTTCGAACACGGTCATTCACCCAAATAGACTCTCTTCACCTCGACGTCCTTTGCGACGCCATCTGGAGTTCCACTGTAAATGAGCTTGCCATCATTCATCACGTAGACGTGTTGAACATACCCGAGAGCAATGTCGAGCCTATGCTCGATGACCAAAAATGTAAATCCAAACTTCTCGCTAATGTCGACAATATGCACGAAGACTTCGTGCGCAAGTTTCGGATTGATTCCAGCTATAGGCTCGTCCAAGATCAGCATCTTGGCGCCGGCCATAATAGCCCTCGCTATCTCTAAGAGCTTCAGGTGGCCAGCGCTTAAGGTTCCTGCCGCTCTATCCTGCAGCTCAGCTAAACCTAACTCCTGAAGTATGTCGTCAGCAGTAGCCGCATTTTTCTCCTCACATTTGGACCATGCTCTCCAATTCAAGTATCCGAGAAAGCTGTCTCCCGGATTATCCCTTGCCGCCACAAGTAGGTTCTCTAGAACGCTCAATTTCCCGAAGGGCGCAGGGATCTGGAATGTTCTGACGAGTCCGAGTTCGTATACTTTATTCATCGTTAGGCCGGTGATGTCCTTCCCGTTGAAGTACACGTGCCCAGCTTCCGGGCGGTAATAGCCGGAGATGAGGTTGGCGAGCGTAGTTTTGCCGCTCCCGTTCGGCCCCGCCAAGAGAGTTATGGAACCCGCTGCAAGCTTAATCGATACGGTGTCAACCGCTTTGAACGCGCCGAAAATCTTTGTTACTCCCTCAGTACGTAAGACTTCTTCCGCCAAGTGTCATCGCTTTGTGCGTTCATGATTTCCAATTTATTCAGACAAAAAAATGGGGAAAAGATAGGAAAAGACATGTAGTGATTTTCTTACGTGCCTAGCCACTTGAACGTGTTTGTCGAGGCGTCGTAATGGGCTACGTCCACCCACGTTGCGGTGCCGTTGGCGCCCATTTCGATTGCGTAGAATTCCTGATCCATGTTAGCTCGGTCACCGTTAGGTTTGAGTATTGTATTTCCCGATGCTCCGAAGTATCTATCCGCAACGAACGGCAACACAGCTCTGATTTGCGGACCACTGTATGTTCCGGCGGCCAGTATTGAAAGCACAGCTAGCCAAGCGCAATCGTACATAGCCACTGCGTAGACATCTGGCGTCACTCCTATTGCCGCTTGGACTCCGGCAACGACTTTCATGTAAGCTGGTGACGAAGGCGCCGCGAATTCCAGCCCTGTCAGCTTTACCTTGGAGGCAGGTCCACCTGCATCCTGAGATATGCTGGTTTCTAGGGTGATTGAATCCTGCCCAATCCAGCGGAGGTTCAGTAACGGGCTGTTCCTTTGTTGGGCTTGACTCAAGATCTGTGCCACTTCATCGAATGTGTTAGAGAAGATCCCGACTTGGCTCGGGTTATAGGGTTTGATGGCGGTTTCGAGGGCATCAAGCTGGGCGGTGTAGTCCGTGGTTCCAGGGGCGTACTCAACGTTCGCGATAATGGTGCCCCCAGCTGCCGTATACGTACTCGAGAAGACAGAGTATATTGCTTCTGTGTAGGTTCTTTGCGCTGTGATAGCTGCGACATACTTGATTCCTAAACTCATGAATGCCGCGGTAATGGAAAGACCTTCAGAATCCCCGGCGGGCACATCTCGGAAGACGTAGCTTCCATTATCGACCCCAGTCCCAACGCTGCTTCTTGGAGCCGTCGACTCGCCTGAGATTACTACTATTTGATTTGAGTTGACGTACGATGAGATCGTTTCTAGATCTCCGCTGTCCATTCCCCCGATGACTACCTTCACGCCCTTAGCTGCAAACGATTGTACCTCCGTCAGAGTGACACTCGGCGTGGTGGTGCTGTCTTCGATAAGGAAGCTGAAGCTAGCTTTTGACCCTGAAGTGGTAGTGAAGTTGTTGATCTCGGTTTGGGCCACCGCCAGTGCAGCTTTGGCAGTGGCTCCGTAATCAGATAAGTCGCCGCTCAAGGGCATGACAGCGCCGATTGGGATCGTCCCACTCAAGCCTGTTGGAGCAGAAGTTGTGGTTGTCGTCGGTGCAGGCATCATTGCGGCCGAAATGCCGTAACCAATCCCTGCGCCAATCACGAGCATAATTATGGCTATTCCTGCAAGTACTTTGGTAGAAACTGGCATTTTCATCATCGAAAAGTAGGCGGTGAAGAGATGATTTAACACCATTGTAAGTAGTATATTCGCGGTAGTGGCAAGGTAAGTATCTGGTCAATGGGCTATAGATTTCTTACCCAGGAAAACACTTGGGACCATAATCTAGGCTAAATTGTACGGCATTGGTCGGTCGACAAAAATCGCCCGCTACTTGACCTTAGCACCCGCAAGCCCACCTTAGGACTGGAACCTAGCCTTTACAAACATACTAATCGAAAAATATTAATCGAATAATATATGCGCGCCACATAAATTTCGACCCTCAAATGAGAATTGCCAAGAATCCAGTTGAGCTGTACCTAATTGGTCAAGTCTGATGTAATTGGGCTAGAAAGAGTTGGAGAACGGATCCTCCTGCTCGGCAACGAAGCGGTAGCTAGAGGCGCCGTAGAGGCTGGAGTGCAAGTTGCAACTTCGTACCCGGGAACACCGTCCTCAGAGATTCTCGAAGCCATTGCAAGCGTCAGCCGCAAACTAGGCATTTACGCGGAGTGGTCAACGAACGAAAAAGTGGCCTTCGAGGTCGCCATTGGTGCAGCGATATCAGGAGTAAGGTCAATATCATCAATGAAACATGTGGGGGTCAATTGGGCTGCGGACCCCTTGTTCAGCATCAACCAGACCGGGGTAGTCGGAGGCCTCCTTCTGGTAACTGCCGACGACCCAGGAGCGTACGCCTCGCAGAACGAACAAGACAACAGAAACTATGCCTTAGCAGCCGAACTGCCAATGCTGGAACCGGCCGATCTTCAGGAAACGAAAGAGATGACTGTGAAAGCCTTCGATATCTCCGAAGAGCTTGAGTTGCCCGTTATGTTGAGACTCACCGCGCGAATTTGCCATGCTAGGGCTGATGTAACTCTGGGCCCGATCAGGAAAGAAAGGAGAGAGGCGAAATTCAACAAAGACCCCATGCGCTGGGTCATGATGGCCGGCCGCTCACGGCCTAGGCATAAATGGCTTCGCGACCGGCAGCAGCATGTGCAAGAGGTTGTTGGAGCCCTCCCATTCAATAGACTTGAAATCGGCGGGAAAGAACTTGGAATTATTGCCTCAGGAGTCTCATACGTTTACGTAAAGGAGGCTGTGAAGAAACTCAACCTAGATAATCGAGTCTCCGTTCTCAAAGTCGCGACCTATCCAATTCCCAGAACTTTAGTGACGAAGCTCATAGATTTGGTAAGTACCGTCTTAATCTTTGAAGAAGTGGATCCGATAATTGAGCAGTACGTCAAAACCGTCGCATTTGATGATAAGAAGGAAGTTGAGATCAGGGGAAGACTGACTGGAGATGTCCAACGCCAATGGGACCTGAATGTGGACCTAGTTATTGATTCCTTGGCTCGAGTTCTGAATCTCAGAAATGAACCGGTTCCGGAAGAGCGACAGTTATTGGTGAAGAAGGCAGTTGAGACAGCTCCTCCTCGATTCTTGGCTTTATGCGCAGGGTGCCCTCACGCGGCGACCTACTATGCTCTGAAACGTGCCGTGTACAAACTCGCTAAGGGGCCTGCGATCTACAGTGGCGATATAGGCTGTTATACCCTGGGCGCTAACGTGCCGATCGATATGCAAGATACGAATTATTGCATGGGGGCCAGCATCGGTGTCGGATGTGGTTTTTCGCAGGCTGGTGTGAAAGAACCTATCGTCGCCACCATAGGCGATTCCACGTTCCTTCATGCAGGTATCCCAGCCCTCATCAATGCGGTGTATAATAGAGCCCAACTAACGGTCGTTGTGTTCGACAACCGAGCGACAGCGATGACGGGTTTCCAACCACACCCAGGGACTGGTGTTACAGCGACGGGTGAAAAGACGAGAGAGGTGCTGATAGAGGATGTGGCAAAGGCATGCGGTGCAGGGTTCGTAGAGGTCGTCGATCCTCACAACTTGGAGGATGCGATCGCTGTGATGCGCAGAGGGTTGAGTTTCGACGGTGTGTCAGTCATAATCTCGAGAGGTCAGTGCGTAAGAGACGTGTTAAGAGATGCGAGGAAAAAGGGAGTAGCCACTGAGCTGTACGCCGTTGACTGGGAGAAGTGTAACGGCTGCAAGGTCTGTATCAGCATGTTCGGTTGCCCAGCCATGACCTGGAAGGGCGATATCAAGAAAGTGGAAATTGATGAAGTCTTGTGCGCTGGTTGCGGCGTTTGCGCTCAAGTTTGTCCAATGAAGGCCGTAAGTCCCGCAGGTGCTCAATAGTGGACGAAAGCCCAGAGGAACTTAACATCCTAATCGCCGGCGTCGGAGGGCAAGGAAACCTTCTAGCGTCCGAGATCATATCTTGGGCATCAGTCAAACAGGGTTTCAAAATTCGCGTTGCGGACATTTTCGGCGCAGCCCAACGAGGGGGCGCGGTCACTAGCCATATACGCCTTGGCAAAGAAGTCTACAACCCAGTAATGCCTCAAGGCAGCGCGCATATTCTACTGGGATTTGAGCCTGTAGAATGTTTGAGGGCCGCCAGCTTCCTAAGACCCGACTGCACCGCCATAGTAAACACACGAACCATCGTGCCATCCTCAGTAAGTCTTGGTCAAGCCAGTTACCCCCCATTGAAACAAATCACAGCCATACTCCAAGAGTTAGTGAAGAAAACCGTGATGCTAGACGCCGCCGCACTCGCGATAAAAGCAGGTGACGCTTTGATGGTTAACATTGTGATGGTAGGAGCGCTAGCAGGGACCGGTTGCACGCCAATACGAAAAGAAACATTCATCGAGGCCATCACGAATCTTGTACCGAAGGGGACCGAGCAAAACAACCTGAAGGCATTCAACTTAGGATTCGAAGATGTACAAGAAAAGTTGGATAAGACAGGAATTCTAACACAAACGTCTTAGCCTCCACGTATAGAACTTGGATGACCTAGAACCGAGGGCGCCAAGTTTTGATCGATGGTTCGAATCGTGTCGCGAAGGTTCCACGCTCTGGAATTCGAGAGATCTTTGATTTAGCACGCGGCGTTCCTGACCTAATTCACTTTGAGATTGGGGAACCAGACTTCCAGATGCCGAATCATGTAACTGAAGCGTCGGTTCAAGCGCTCAAAGCAGGATTTACGAAGTACACACCAAACGCAGGGTTGGAAGAGCTTCGAGTGGCGATATCTGAAAAGCTGAAGGGCGAAAACGGGCTTGACATAAATCCACAGAGCGAAATTGTGGTTACAGCGGGAGCGGTAAATGCCCTCTCCTTATCAATTCTTTCAACGATCAACCCCGGTGATGAAGTTGTAATCCCAGACCCAGGTTACGTAAGTTTTGCCGCGCTAGTGCTTCTCGCCGATGGCGTTCCAGTTTACGCACCGCTCCACGAAAAGAACGATTTCCGCCTAACCGTAGATGATGTTCAGAAGGCAGTCAACAAGAAGACCCGAATGATCATCATCAACTCTCCTTCGAATCCAACGGGCGGGATGGAATTGAAGGAAGACTTGAACGGAATTGCACAACTAGCGATCGACAATGACGTTCTAGTATTGTCCGATGAATCCTACGAACGAATTGTGTATCCGGGCAACCAGCACTTCAGCATTGCGAGTCTGCCTGAAATGCATGACAGAACAATAAGCATCTTTTCGTTCTCAAAAACATATGCGATGACTGGAATGAGGGTAGGGTATATGACGGGCCCGGCCACGCTCATCCGTCAGATGACCAAGCTACAGGAGCACTACGTTTCATGCGTGAACGCCGTCGCGCAGAAGGCTGCATTAGCAGCGCTACGCGGCCCCCAGAATTGCGTTGCAGATATGCTGGCCGAATACACTCGTCGACGGAATCTGCTGATTAAGGGCCTCAACGAAACTCATCTGATAACCTGCCGAAAACCGGCAGGAACATTCTACGCCTTTCCGAATATAACGAGGACAGGTTACGATTCAAAGGCTATAGCTCAAAAACTCCTGACACAGGCAAAAGTTGTAACGGTGCCCGGTGTTGCCTTCGGAGAAGCCGGAGAGGGTTACATAAGGCTCTCATTTGCGACAAGCGTCGACAACATTAAGGAAGCGATTAGCCGCATACGAAACTATTGCATGAAACTAACGCCTTTGACTCGGAATCCCCCACTTACGCATATATAGTGAGGTTAGACACAACCGAGATGGATATGACGATGGGGCCAAAATTCGGACTGATTCTTTCTGACGGCGCGGGACTTTCTCCGTCCCAAGCTGTTAAGGACGGTGTACTTGGCGAAAAATCAGGATTCGACTCGGTATGGATACCAGACCACCTTACCGATTATGATGGCGGAGCTCGAATTGACTGCTGGACCGTCTTAGCGGGTATAGGGGTACAAACTCAGAAGGTTGACCTTAGCCCAGCCGTAACCGATGTTCACATCGTTCACCCAGCTAAGGCGGCACAGATCATTGCATCCTTAGACGAACTCACACGAGGCCGCGCAATGGTCGCCTTGGGTGCAGGTGAAGCTATGAGCATCGTGCCCTTCGGGATTGAGTTTGAGAAAGCAAAGGCTCGAGCCCAGAGACTCAAGGAGTACATAGATGTCCTCAAACTTCTGTGGAGCGCAAATAGACGAAACAGGGCCATGTATCAGGGAGAGTTCTACAATCTGCATGACGCTTTCATAATTCAAGAACCAGTCAGGAAGCCACATCCGCCAATCTACATCGGAGCTATTGAATCAAACACGCTCCTCAGGATGACGGGGGAGATTGCAGACGGTTGGCTACCTTGGATGACGACCCCGGATATGTTTGGCGACGGATTCAGAGTGATAAGCGATGCAGCGAGGACTTCAGGGCGAAAGATAGACCAGATAGACAGAGTGGCCTGGATTTACAGCTGTATTTCAAAAGACAGAAAAGTCCTTCGAGCGGCCCTTGACGCGGGCAAAGTTGGCCTATTCGTTTCCAAGACCATTTTGCGTAGGCTTGGGTACCCTGTACCGAACACAGCTCACTACACACACATGCTGGCTCACGAGCCGTACCTCACGTGGGACTCAATGTTGGAGGCAGCGAAGGATGTGCCTGAAGAGGCCGTTTACAAGTCATGCATGATAAAGGAAACGGGGAGCGAGTGCATAGAGTTCATCGACCAGTACGTCAAAGCTGGTGCGACGCACATTGGAATCAGACCCATGGGATGCCCCGTAAAGGATGTTGTCGACCAAGTAAGCAAAGTAGTAATCCCGAGTTTCCGGAGGTAACGCGCCGCCGAGTGTTTGCTTCATTCTGATAAGCCGTTACCTACGTTAGCAATTTTCCGCGCGAGTTCGACGCAGTTCTTGGCGTTGTACTGCCTAAACAAAGTGAGTTTTGATGCCTCAATCGAACCCTCGGCGTGTATCTGCAGGATTTCATTGTAGCCTCCAAAATCCGAGGCAGTCAAGTCGCGGACCAGATTTATCATTCTGAGTCGGTTCTCAGCACCCACACCTTTCTTTCCTCCCAAGTACTTGCGAAGACTAGGGCCGGTGTCCGGAGAGCGTAGGTCGTCCTCCGAAGGACCAGTGACGGTCAAGCCTCCTGTAAGGTCTTGGACGAGAGCGACATGCTGATGATAATTCGATGCGAAATGCCATTTCGCAATATTCGAGTAAACAGGGTCAGGTACTGCTAACCCCTCAACCATCCGGCAATTGATAGCAGCCTGCTTTGTCAACCCTTTTACGGTCTCTCCGTATCGAATTAGCTCAGCTATCTTGTCTCTGGCATGTGAAGCACCGATTATTCCATTCATTTGTGCCATCGATATACCGGCCCCGATCAGTAGATCGAGTATAGGCGCCTTGTACGAAATCGCAGTAAAACGATGGTATTCAACGAAAGTCAGAGCGAGTGGACCAGCGAACTGAGTCTCACCCTTCATGAACACTCTATCCCATGGCACAAAAACATCGTCGAAGAGTGTTATTGATTCAACCATGTGATGCTTGGAGCTTATGGGGTTGTGAAATTCCGAAGAGGATGTCCCACCGAACGGGCTTGCAATCATTTTGACTCCCTTCGTATTTGCCGGCACAGCAAAAGCCACGGCGTACTGCTCGTCCTTTTCCGCTAGCGCTCGGGTTGGAATGACCATGATTTCGTTAGCGAATGGTCCGTAGGAAGTGTGTGCTTTCGCTCCCCGCACGACTATGCCGTCGCTTCTCTCCTCGACAATCCTGACATAGTAGTCTTCATGCTCTTGCTCTGATGGACCAAGAGAACGATCGCCTTTCACATCAGTCTGGGCGACCGCCATAGCCAGATCGTTCTTCATGCAATAATCATGGTAGCGCTTAACTCTGTTGAAGTAGTCGGTGTGAAGTTGCTTGTCCATTTGCTTTGAAATAATATTCAGGGTGAATAGACAGTCCGTGCCAATCTCTTTGATAAGGAGAACAACCGTGCTTGCCAGCCTCGTACCTAAGTCGATAATTTGACTCCTCTTGAGAAGATCCTCAGAATTCTCCGGGAGCTTGAAGTATCTGCTGTACCGTGTCTTTCCATCAGGGCTGAACGTTACCAAATCTCGATACTGAGGATTCTCAGGGATCTCGAATTCAAGCCCTAGGTGAGCTATTACTCGTTCACAAAACGCATCTCGGGTGATGTCTTCGATCTTATGCCCTTTAAAGTAGACCGTTCTTCCATCCCTCAAGCTCGCAACAAATTCAGCCTTAGTTCTCAAAGCGCGAACCCACCACATTTCCTGCAGCAATACAGCATATTAGCCTTCACGCCAGGTACCCGTTGTTCGAAGCATGCACTGAAAATAGATTTCAGATTACTGAACCTATGATAGGGAGTCGCTTTCTAACTCCTCTTTTCCAACTGCGCGGTCTGTAAGCCCAAGGTGCGAGGTTGAAATCCTCCTATCCCCGAACAGAGTCGCTTCCTCCTTTCCTTCGAATACTGCCGTGGCCACTCGTCCCACCGCGTCGGCTTTCATCAATCCGCTACCACTCATTCCTACAGCCATAATGCAGTTACCCACCTGAGCGATTATCGGCGTTGAGTCAACCGAGTTCAAGTCGTAGAAACCCGCCCAAGCGTTTGAGGGATGGAGGTTAGCAAAGCAAGGAAAGTATTCCGTTAGGATTGGGTAGATATTGTGGTTAAAAAATGGTTCTTCTGCCCTCGGATCCTCTTCCAAGCCGAACGGTCGACCTAGACCGTCCCCCGCTTGGACCCAGAAGCCCTTTTCATTTCGGACCGGCCGTAGGATCACTCCACTTCTCGGCAGTACTGTCATTGGAAGGGTGCCGTGTTCGTTGAACCCTTTAGTGTTTAGCAGTCTTTCCAGCGCTCTGCCCTGAACCGGAAATATCTGCCTTTTCTGCGGTTTGATGAGACAATCAAACCCCAGCTGGTCCAAAAGGAGTGGGGTTCGGACGCCCGTTGCAAGCACTAGCGTGTCCGCCTTTATGAATCCCCGGTTTGTTTCCACGCCGCTGAAGGTTTTCTCCTGCCAGACGTACGGTTCCCCGGGCAAGTGGAGTTTGCGTTTGGCTTCGAGGCGGAGTGACTTGGCCTCTGTTCCAGATTCCAGCTGTCCACCGAGTTTCTTGAATTCCTCCTCGTAGAACTTAGCGACTAGCTCAGGCGAGACGATTCCGCAATCTAAACCCTGCACACCCTTGCATATCCCCGGGATTCCGACGATTCTGCTCTGTTCCGATTCTGGAGCCAATACAAGATCCGGAATCATGTCTCTTAGCTCCTCGCGTTCAAATGTTCTCAGACGTATTGATTGTCTCCGCATATTGGGTTCAAACGATTCAAACGCTTCGAATCTGCTCTCACTTAGAAGCCAAAGATAACCAACGAAATCCAAGTTGAGGTTGACGTGTCTTGCGTTTTGGATTTGACGCCAGAAGTCTATGGTGCTCTTCGCTAGGAGCCGGTTCACATCTGATGTGAAGACGTCCCGAACACCGCCCTGGTTCTTGGCCGTGTCACCCTGCGCTGGAGCGGCATTGCGATCGATCACCAGAACGTTAAGGTCGTGATTACGCTGCTTCAAGTGATATGCAGTTGAGAGCCCTATGATTCCGGCACCAATAATCACAACGTCATAATGTCTCGGCTTCTCGGTAGAGGTCAAACGTTACGCCTGCGCGTTTTTCGTCAGTGAACCCGTATTTCAGAGTATTCGCTAACTCGCATATTGCGTAGGTACGCCTGAACGATTGTTGAAGATTGTTCCCCTATAGATCCAGCTGTTCCAAACAACACTCTCACGAGAGATGTGATCGATGGTCTTACATCGAGGCTTGTTTCGAGACCTGCCTACAGAGGTCTCCAATCATAGTTTCTATGTCGAAATTTGGCAAACTAGCTTAAGAACTGCGGAACTCGCCCTTCGAGGTTGAACGGTGCCACAATGGTAAATTTCCTTCCTTGCGCCAGTGAAAACCGGGCTGGAATGTTTCATACATGACGGAGACAATTTCTCACGACGTTTTGATTATAGGTTCTGGCCTTGCCGGTCTACGCGCCGCGATAGAGATCAGCCAACGTAGCGAAGGAAAGTTGAGCATTGGTCTCGTTAGCAAGGTGCATGCGATGAGGTCGCATTCTGTCTGCGCCCAAGGAGGCACCGCCGCGGTGCTTCGTCTAGACCGCGGCGACTCTGCGGAATCTCACATCTTTGACACGGTCAAAGGTAGCGATTACCTCGCGGATCAAGACGCAGTCGAACGTTTGGTCTCTTTGGCGCCAGAGGAAATTTACCGGCTTGAACATTGGGGAATGCCGTGGAGTCGCGAGAGCGATGGGCGCATTGCTCAACGCCCATTTGGAGGCCATAGCCATCCAAGAGGAAATTTCGCTGGCGATCGAGTCGGATTCTATGAAATGCAAACGCTCTACGATACATGCCTCCGCTACTCGAATATCCAATTTTACCATGAATGGTTCGTAACTAAACTAATCGTTGACGGAGGAGAGTTTCGTGGAGCAACGGCCATCGAAATCAAGAGCGGCAACTTCACTGCATTCAAAGCGAGAGCAGGCATCATAGCGACTGGCGGAGCCGGCCGACTCTACGCCTTCGCGACCTACTCCCACTCCTCTACCGCAGATGGACTCGCCTTGGCCTATCGGGCGGGGATTCCCCTGAAAGACATGGAATTCGTTCAATTCCATCCTACAGGGCTCGTGCCGTCAGGCGTGCTCATAACCGAAGGCGCCCGAGGCGACGGGGGATACCTGATCAATAAAGACGGGGAACGGTTCATGAAGAAATATGCACCTCAGAAACTGGAACTTGGCCCGCGAGACATTGTTGCCCGCTCCATCGCATCCGAAATCCGCGAAGGACGAGGATTCCATGACGAAAGCGGACTCGATTACGTTCATCTTGACCTTCGCCACTTGGGCGGTGAAAAGATCAAGGAACGGCTCTCAGACATTCGCGAGGTCTGCATCAAACTGCGCGGCATAGATCCCATAGAAGAGCCCATTCCTATCCGATACGTATGCCACTTTACCATGGGCGGCATACATGCCAACATCGATGGCGCCACGCCGGTGAAAGGACTCTGGGGTGCGGGGGAAGCTGCGTGCATAAGTGTGAACGGAGCCAACCGCCTCGGAACAAACTCAACTGCTACATGCCTTGTTTGGGGAGGAATCACGGGAC
Source organism: uncultured Candidatus Bathyarchaeia archaeon (assembly GCA_964533505.1). Taxonomy (GTDB): domain Archaea; phylum Thermoproteota; class Bathyarchaeia; order 40CM-2-53-6; family 40CM-2-53-6; genus FEN-987. The sequence continues at coordinate 31,947 of CAZHKA010000047.1, forward strand.
GCGCGGCCGCCAAATACGCAACACACCACGACCCCACTTCATTCCCGCAAAAGGCCGTAATGGAGGAAGAGAAGCGCATCTACGATGGCATCTTTCGAGGCGAGGGCAAAGAGAACCCTTACGAGATCAAACATGAAATGGAAAATACCATGGACCAACATGCGAACGTGTTTCGAACAGAGCAGGGGTTGACGGAGGCCCTGAAGACGATACGAACCTTGAAAGAGGGTGCGTATAAGCACGTGGAAGACAAGTCGCGGGAATTCAACATGAACCTCATAAATGTACTAGAGCTTCAGTCAATGGTTGAAGTAGCAGAAGTCGTCTTAATGGGTGCCTACGCCCGTACCGAGTCACGAGGAGCCCACTTCCGCTTGGACTTTCCAAAACGAGACGATGTGCACTGGATGAAGCATACGCTAGCCTACAAGGCGGCGGGCGTACCCCGGCTCGACTACACCCCCGTTACTGTCACGCGATTTCAGCCCCAAGAACGAACGTATTAATCCAAAAGAAATAACCGTCGTATGAGCCTCGAACCCACCAGCTCCTATCGACTATTCCCGTCTCCCTTTGCAATCGAATCACTAATCTTCTAATGCTACAGGTAGCTTACCGACTGGTGTGGTTGTCTCTTGAATTCTGGTAAGCTTCGTGAGAAGGTTTCTGTTGTAACAGGTGCGGGGTCCGGAATAGGGCGAGCCATTGCTGTTCGCTTCGCACATGAAGGCGCGAAAGTCGTTGTAGGAGGTCCTCACCTTGAAACTGTTAACCAAACCACAAAGATAATCGAAGACGACGGAGGCGAAGCCTGCCCTCTGCTAGTTGATGTCTCGCGCTCCGAACAAGTCAGAGACTTCACTTCAAAAACTTTGCAAACATATGGAAAGATCGACATTCTCGTGAACAACGCCGGCATTTTCACCATGGGCCCAATCGAGAATTTGACTGAAGAAGATTGGGACAAGGTGATGGATGTCAACTTGAAGGGGCCCTTTCTATGCAGCAAGACAATTGGTCAACACATGATTGAGCGGAGGAGAGGGGTGATATTGAATGTGATCTCGATTTCAGCTCAAATCCCCGAACCATACCTAGGGGCTTATACCCCAAGCAAGGCGGGCCTCTTGGGTTTGACAGCTATCCTTGCGCTCGAATGGGCCAAATACGGGATCCGAGTCGTCGGCATCAGTCCTGGTCCAATCAGGACTCCGATGCATGAACGGGAATACAGCGAACCGACACTTCGCGACGCAAGGCACAAGGCAGTCCCAATAGGACGACCTGGGGAACCAGAAGAGATTGCCAGCCTCGCAGAGTTCTTAGTATCGGACGATGCTGGATTCATAACCGGACAGACGATAATTGCGGACGGCGGCTCTGCAATCAGTATGTTTCACACAATCCGCCTGCTGAAGGAGTACGCAACCAAGCAGAAAACCGGCGGATGAACTTTCAACGCGGCTTCATCAAGGCAGTCAGAGGTCGACAAAGAGCTGGCGATGAAACCCAATCGTCGACCGTAATCCAGGGTCGGTTTAGCTCTGAGATCCTGCACCTACAGCAGTTCATGCGTTAACCAGAAACCCTGCGGGAAATGGATCCTCCGGGTCTAGAACGAAATTCTGGAAACCACTAATCCACGCGCGACCTTCAATCGTAGGCACGACTGCCGGTATGTTCGACGCGAGTTGAACTTGCTCCACAAGTCGTCCGGTGAACAATGTGCCTATGAGGCTTTCATGAACGAAGTCTTGATTGAGAGCAAGTTTTCCTCTGAAGAACAACTGCGCCATGCGCGCGCTCGTGCCTGTGCCGCATGGGGACCTGTCAAATGTTCCTGGATGAATGATTACGATGTTCTTTGCATCGGCGCCTTGCACATTCGGCGGCCCAGTGAACATGATGTGCTTGATTTCATTGATGTCAGGGTTTAAAGGATGAATTAGAGGAACTTGTTCTCTCACGGACCTCATTATCCTCATGCCGGTATCGATCAACGCTTGTGCGTTTTCCTTGTCGAGAGATAGGTTGACGGACTCCACCGGGAGAATCCCATAGAAATTGCCGCCGTAGGCGATGTCAAGCGTCAATTTCCCTAGAAGAGGTACGTCCACGGTGACATCTTTTCGGTATAGGAAAGATGGTACATTCCTAATCTTAACCTTCTTGACCCGACCGTTCTGAACGCTGGCCTCTCCGACGACACGCCCGGCCGGCGTATCGAGCTTCACATAGCTCAGGGGCTCAGTCGCCTTTACCAACCCAGTCTCTAGGGCGACCGTACATGTCCCAATCGTCCCATGCCCACACATTGGCAAGCAACCACTTACTTCAATGAAAATAACCCCCAAATCTGCGTCTGGAGTAATTGGCGGCAACACAATTGAGCCCGACATTGACCCGTGCCCGCGCGGTTCAAACATCAAGAGGGTGCGTAGATGATCCAAATGCCGTTCGACATACTGCTTCTTCTCAAACATCGTCTTGCCTGGAATCGGACCGAAGCCACTTGTAACCACGCGTGTCGGCATTCCTTCAGTGTGGGAATCTACGGCAGTAATCATCTTTTCAAAATGCATCTTTGAATCGACCTTGTAGAATGACTCTGGCCTTATTCGACTTTGCCAATTTACTAGGATTCTTCAGTCATTCCAACCGTGAAGATGAGTAGGATGGAGAAAATCTTCGCTTTAGGACTCAGGAAGGGCACAACAGTACCCCATTTCCTAGGTACATTCCACGAATGATTGAGCAACCAAAAGCCATTTCCTCAATTTTCCTTTGTTCGGCCGCGAAAAACAACTGCCCAAAGCGGTTCATAACACTCGAAACTCCGAACACCTTGGGTAACTCGATAACAAGTGATTCGACCAAACCTTTGCGCGTCTTTTCCACCCTAGGATCCCCTCAAGACCGGAACACGCCCGAAACTGCATCTCAAGTCTGGAAAGCAACCGGAATGCCTTTTCTACATGTTGTCTTTTCTCGCACAGCGCAAGTATATAGAAAGACGGGATAATAAATGCTTGAGAAACCACGCCTGTTCGGCAACCTCGTAACCGAAGTAATCAGAAAAGACCTGTGCTCATTCTGCGGCGCCTGCATGGCCGTATGCCCGGTAAATGTTCTCTGGCCTGTTGCCGAACAACCCTCACTTATTGGATCATGCGCACTCTGCGAAATCTGCTACTACCAATGTCCCACCGTAGAATTCTCGAGGGAAGACGTTGAAACTTTCCTCTTCAACAGAACTAGACGACCTGACGAGCCGATCGGAATCACAAGTGGCATGCTGGTTGGACGAGCAAAAAAACCCGAGATTCAAAGTCAAGCACAAGACGGGGGCGTTGTCACCGCACTTCTCGCCTACGCTCTAGAGAGCAAGATGATCGACGCGGCAGTTGTCGCGGGCAGAGATTCGAAGTGGATAGCGAAACCATTAGTCGCAACGAAGTACGAAGAACTAGTGAAGAACGCAGGCACAAAGTACACTCCTAGCCCGACATTACTTGGTGTGCGGTCAGCCGTCGATGAATATGTAAAGACCAGAGTGGGGCTGGTGGGAACTCCATGCCAAATCAAGGCGGTGAGGAGAATTCAGACTTCCCCGTTAGGCGACCTTCGATTGGCCAAGGCCATTACCTTGTCCATAGGCCTCTTCTGCATGGAGAGCTATGCCTACAAACAACTGGTGGAAGCGTACGTTGCAAGCAAAGGCATAGACCCCTCAACCATCACAAGAATGGGAATCAAGAAAGGGTCATTCATCATTTGGTCTGCAGAACAAGAAGTTCTGCATGTCCCATTGAAAGAGGTCGACACATTCGTGAGAAACAGTTGCAAGCAATGCGACGACTTCTCCGCCGAGTACGCAGACATATCGGTGGGCGGAATCGGCTGCCCAGAGGGCTATTCAACCATAGTTCCAAGGACCGCGAAGGGGCTAGAATTACTTAGAAATGCGGAAAAGGCCGGCTACCTGGAAACCCGCGAATTGAAGCCTGATGCCAAAGGCTACATGAAAGTGGTGAAGATGGCGGAAACTAAACGATTGAGAAAAGCCATCAAACCACCTCTAAACCCACCCACATAATTCGTCGTGCGCAAGTCGCTAGGATCAGCTTTGACTTAAATTTAGGCAGAGCTGTTTCCTAACCAGGGACACCTTAGTGGCTAAGCCCGAATTCCAACTGCCCTCAGAACTGAGAGTGGGTCCAGTTTGCTTGAGAACTAAGAATTTGGATTCGCTATTGTCCTTCTATGAAGAAGACTTCGGGCTGAAAATAGTCCACAGTGACGGGGACTACGCGGCACTTGGAACTAGCACGACCGCCGAACCAATCATCATCCTCCATCACGAAGCGAAAGCATCCAGCCCTCCCGCTAACGCTACGGGCCTTTACCATTTTGCGCTCTTAGTACCGAACCGAACGAGTCTAGCCGAAGCTTACCTGACCCTTGGAGGTAAAGGTGTAATCTTCGACGGTTACGCCGACCATCAGGTCAGCGAAGCCCTCTACCTAACCGACCCGGAGGGAAACGGGATAGAGATCTATAGTGACCGACCCAAGAACGAATGGAAATTCGATGAAAGCGGAGTGGATATGAAGACTCAGCCGCTCGACCTAGACTCGCTCATCAAGGAAGTGCCCGCGGGACGACCAGAGTTGAAGGCTATCGCCGAGGGAACGAGAGTCGGCCACGTACATTTGAAAGTTAGCGATTTGCAAACCTCGATAGCATTCTACCGAGACGCACTGGGATTCGAGCTCATGCGCTATTATGGCAGCGCAGCATTCCTATCCGTCGGCAAATACCACCACTATTTGGGAATGAATACTTGGGAGAGCCTTGGAGGACCAGCATCAGAAAAGGCTTGGACAGGTTTGGAGTATTTGGTCTTCACGGTCCCAATGGCGGCTCTAAACGAACTATCAACTAGACTGAACGCACGCTCAGTTCAAGACCAAAGTTCCGCCGACCTGTTTCTCTCCGACCCAGACAACATAAACATAACCTTCAGCGCCTCTAATCAACGGCCTGCCTCCGCAACCGCCGGCACGTAGCACGAATCTCTGCATCCAAAGAGCCTGTATCGCCGACCGGCGATGAAATTGTAGAGTCTTTGAGCGAATGGCGTGTTGAATAGATCGCACAACACGATAGTTGGCGATAATAGTTTGCAGATTTCCGCAATAGCAGCCGCGCCCTTCGCTACTGAACCATCACGTCGGATTATGTGCATCTGCCCCTCAAGCTCTAAAGTACTGAGTCCAAACTTTTTCCTTTCTTCCGGGTCGAGTGTCTGGTAGGGAGAGTATTCGACTGCATGCTTGCGGTCAAGAGCACTCAGGAACCGAACGGCGCCCGTGCAGAGGTTGCAGATGCCGTCGTATACCAACCGCGCCTGCTTAGGGTTACTCAAACTATGCTTAGGACCGCCTGCAGACCTCACGCCGTTTTCTCCACTGCGCTCGACTGAAGAAGATCGTCAATATTCATCGGGGGAGCAATATATAGGTGAGTGAATTTGCATTCATCACAGTAATTCATCCGACATTCTGTACAATACCCGGTTGGCCGCTTCCCACTACCACAAGGACAGGTCTGCGTGCTCACGATAACCCGCTTCTCCTGCGCGCAACTGAACAATGGAGACTGGGCCAGCGCACCGAATTATCTCTTGTGCCACTTCCATGTTCGCTCGGACTTGCACGTTTTAATTCACGAATTGAAACGCGGCGGGAGAGTATATTGGACGCTCCCGAAGAGACCATTACGGGTAAAAGCGTTGAGCCTTGAAGAGACCGCGAGGCGTAACTTCGACTCCGGTTTGAATTGCGCGGAATCTACACTATCGGCTGTGAAGAAGAAACTCGGCAGGAAAGGGAAAGCAGGTGATCTGGTGATACCACGAATCGCCACGGGTTTCGGAGGAGGCATCGGCCGAAACGGTGATGTCTGTGGTGCGTTGATCGGCGGAGTGATGGCAATGAGTTTGGCCTTGGGCCGGGATAACGCCGAACAAAGTCGGGATCCATGCTACCAAGCAGTTGACCGATTCTACAATGAGTTCCGAACCAGATTTGGCTCTTGCAGATGCCGTGAATTAACGAATGCAAACTTGAAAACTCCAGAGGGCAATCTAGTCTACCGAGCAGAAGTTCACTCGGACGTATGCGTCCCAATCGTCGCGTGGGCCGCTAAGAGAGCCCACGATATAATCGAGGAGACAACGTTAGCGAGTGAGAAAGATCAGTAAAACGAGAAAAACCGAACCCTAAGGACCGAAGATACCATTTCTCTCGGATCACGGTCATGCTTATCGGCTTGATTTTGAAAGTACCCTGTCAATTGCCAAGAGTTTTGCAACGAGATTTGTGCTATCCGCAATCTTTCCCAGATATCGACGATAGACGCTTATGGTCCTTGATGCTGATGGGTTAGTTGCTAAGCTTTAGTCAAGCAAACGCCCAAATCGTCACTCGTCTATCAAGAAGAAGCGAGTGACGCCCGGGAAGACATTATGGCCTCGATGTCGAGTTCCAGATGGAAGGACGAAACCATTCCCCTTTTTCACCTTCAGCTCTCCTTCCGCTAATTCGTACATAATTTCTCCTTCCAGAACGAATCCTACGTGCCCGGCATTGCACCAGTCCGGGTGTGACGCATGCTCTTCATACTCGACGATTCGAATTCGTTTGTTTCCGATCAGTATCTCTTTGAATCCCGTATGATCCGGGTTCTTCTTCTGTTCTTTTTCCGCAAAATCGAGTAAGGACATGGATCTCCGCGTAGGATAGACTTGAGCTGTGGAATTAAAACTTGGGTTTGCCTTCTGATTCTTGACGGGGGCATATTTCGCAGTCCCGAGCAAGAGCGTCATCTGTCTTGATCAGTGCAGGAACGGCTTGGCCGTAGAGTGCACACTATAATTAAATATCAACCCGGTGGGAGTTCGCTCTCATGCTTCAGAATCCGTTGATCATGGATATCGCTGAAAAGTACAAGCCTCTATGGGCATTAGATAGCGTTGGGTCCTTGCTCGAGTGGGATATGGAAACGTACATGCCCCTCGGTTCTTCAAAACCGAGAGGCTTCACGATTGCACAAACCCAACTTCTCAGGCAAGAGCGCATGTTGCAGCTCACCGACCTAGTATCAGAAGCAGAAAAGTTGACTGGGCTAAATGATTCTGAAACCGGATTCTTGCGAGTTCTGAAACGTGAGCTGGACTACTACACGAAGGTCCCTCCGAAACTGTTGGAGGATATTGTAAGAACCGCGACGGAAGGCACCGTGGTGTGGAGGGAAGCCAGGAAAAAATCTGACTTCGCCATGTTCGAGCCCTACCTTGAGAAGATGGTTGGGCTCAAGCGAGAAGAAGCGGAGAAACTTGGCTATAAGGGCAACCCGTACAATGCATTGATGGATAGGTATGAAGAAGAACTGACAACGGATGATGTTGACAGGGTTTTCTCTCCCCTTCGTACTGAATTGAAACCAATCCTGACTAAGACTCTGGCTGCGGGAAAATTCCCGAGGACCCACCCGCTCGAAGAAATAAGTTATAATGAGACCGCGATGAGACGAGTGAACGAGGACGTTCTGAAGCTTCTCGATATGCCCGAGAAGACTTTCAGAATGGATGTATCAACGCATCCTTTCACAACAAGTATGGCGATCGAGGACGTGAGGATAACGACTCGATACGAGGGAAAAGATTTCAAAGCATCTCTCTACTCAACTATCCACGAATCGGGGCATGCGATCTACGACTTACAGATTGACCCCTCTCTGGACTACACCCCACTTGCACGCGGTACATCTTTGGGAGTACATGAGTCCCAGTCAAGGTTTTGGGAGAACTTCATAGGGCGAAGTCGGGAGTTCATAAGACGAATCTACCCCAGCCTCAAAGCCAACTTACCGTTCGTCGCGCAGTACAGCGAGGATGAGGTCTACCGGTACGTTAACTCAGCCAAACCCAGCCCAATCCGCGTCGAAGCCGACGAATTAACCTACAATTTCCATATAATGGTTCGCTACGAGCTGGAGAAGAAACTCATCAGTGGAGAGATGGAAGTTGCAGAAGCCCCATCGGCGTGGAAGGATCTCATGGAGAAATACGTGGGGGTACGACCACGAAACGACGCCGAAGGCATCCTCCAAGACGTGCATTGGAGCGGCGGCATGTTCGGCTACTTCGCGACCTACTCCCTCGGAAATGTGATAGCCGGGATGTTCTACAACCGCATACAGAAGGACCTAGACCTGAAAACTACCGTAGCCAACGGAGAATTAGGTAAGGTCAAGGATTGGTTGAAGGAAAGACTTCACAAGTACGGAGCAACCTACTCACCCAAGGAGCTGCAGAAACGAGCCTTCGGCGAAACATACAACCCGCAATGGCTGATCGAGTATCTGCAAGAAAAGTACCTAACCTGACGAATCGGACCACGTCGGGTTCGGCATAGGAGATGTGAATCGCGCCTTCGAGAAGCTAGTCTCAAAAAGAGAAGTGGGCGGTTTCACCCTCCAAAGCTAAAGGAGTAACCGAAGTCTGTTTGAAAGACCTCGACGGCATGTGGATAGAATTACTGAACTGGGTAGTTTCGATTCAGAGCCAGTAAGCTCTTCAATTTGGACTGATTCCAAAAGAGTAGGCACGTAGGAGCGACCAATTGAGGAAAGGCAAATGAGAGGAGTTAAACGGTGTGGCTGGGCTGAGACTTCCCCACTACTGAGGAAGTATCACGATGAGGAATGGGGCATTCCGCTTCATGACGACCGTAAGTTGTTCGAATTTCTGATTCTTGAAGGGGCACAAGCCGGATTGAATTGGTTAATCATTCTCAAGAAACGAGAGGCGTTCCGAACCGCGTTTGACGACTTCGATCCGAAAAGAATAGCGAGATTTTCACGTGCCGAGGTCCGACGGTTGCTGGCGAACACTGAAATAATTCGAAATCGTCGCAAGATAGGCGCGGCAATAACGAACGCCCGCCAGTTTGTCTCGACACAAGAAGAATTCGGCAGCTTCAACGACTATATTTGGAGGTTCGTTGGGGGCAGGTCAATCACGCACAGGTTCAGATCCATGTCATCTATCCCGGCTAAATCTAGGGAATCGGACCACATGAGCGAGGACTTGAAGAGACGAGGCTTCAAGTTTGTTGGCTCGAAGATTTGTTACGCGTATATGCAAGCCACGGGCATGGTCAATGATCACATGACCAGCTGCTTCAGATACACTGAAGTCCAGAACCGCTGACGTTCGGGAAGTAGAGGATCCAGGCGGCGAGTGGTCCAGTTCAAATGAAATGGGTTAAGAGCCGTAGAATGCCGCCAATTAAGACTAGTAATCCCCATAACGAAAGGGCGTCGCCCTCTTATAATTAGGTGGAAGAAAGTTTTTTATTGAATCTCGGCCACTCATGCGCTGTGGCGATCAGATTGGCTTTTCTAGGTCTCCTTGCAGGCGCCGCGTTAGGCGGTCTTGTTGGTGGAACAGTGGGTGGAGCAATGGGTTACGGAGTTGGCGCGTGGGCCGGTTCGAGATATTACTACCCACACTATGCGCCTCTCCCAACTTACGACTATGCACCCCCGTCATACTATGCTCCGCAATTCTATCCGTTCTACTATCCACGACGCTACGCTTGGAACCCCTGGTACGGCTACTAGGCCGCATTGACAATCGAGACACTAGTGCTACCTTTCTAAACAGATCAGAGCAAGCTAGCCAAACCCGACATGAAGCCCGTTCTAGAAGTCCCATGGATTACCGCAGTCAACGCGGCGCTCGTTGGTCAGTGAAACAGATTATAAGAGCGTTCAGCTAACCGAACGAAGAGCGCCTCAATTCAAAAATGAATTTCACGTGGTCTGCTAAACTTTGAACTCACAAGAGATTGTAGAACGCGAGAAGCTAATGAAAACAGAGGCAATAAGGATAATCAACGAGGGAACGAAGCGCGACCTTCACTTGCGATTGCTGGGTGCTATTGCATTCCAGACACGTTGCCCGAACTTCAACTTCTTAACAACTCGGCTCAACAGAATCCTGTCCGACATTGATTTTGCAGGATATTCGAGTGAGTCCCGTCAGATAAACGGACTAATGAAGGACCTAGGTTATGCAGATGAACCAATGGTTACTGCTCTCTGGGGCCATCGAAGAATGATATGGGACAACAAGTCGAACGGGATGCATGTCGACATTTTCTTTGACAGACTGGAGATGAATCACGATATCTCGTTTGAGAACCGGCTGAGTATCGACCCATTGACGATACCGCTTGAAGAGATGTTGTTAGAGAAGATGCAGATCGTGCACCTCGAAGAGAAAGACATCGTCGACACAACCATGCTGCTACGTGAGCATGAAGTAGGAGGGTCAGACTCCGAAATCATCGACGCCAACTACATAGCTAAACTGCTGGCGAACGACTGGGGCTTCTACTACACTTGCACAACCAACCTGAAGAAAGTCTCGGATAAACTCGAAACCTATCAAGAGTTGAAACAAGCCGACCGTGACGATGTCAATGGGAAGATCCAGAAACTCATGAAAGCCTTAGACGATGAGCCTAAGTCATTTGGTTGGAAAATGCGCGCTAAGGTCGGCTCAAGCAGAAAATGGTACCGAGACGTCGAAGAAGTCCGGCGGTAGACTGGCGGCTCTCCCTCGCATCCGGCGCATTGTTTAGACGCCGAACCTGAACAGTTCTTCGAAAGGCAGTCGTCCGACCTTTCCATGGCATATTACTGACGTGCTCGTTCGTCGTCGTCTATTTGCTACTGCGCCCCAGTCGGGTGTGACCTTCGTCGAAGCGTTTCGACTTCCATACGGCGACTGAGACCTGCCATGATGCAAGGAAGATTATGATTATGGCGAAGCCTATGGTTTTTCGAAATCGAAGCCGTCAACCCACTGCCAATTGGGGTCAGGGTGGGGCGCCACCCTAGATTTTAGCTCCTAAGAGCCCCTAAGGCTAAGTTCAATGGCAACTACCTGAAGAAGTTCTACCGTTCTGCTCGGCTCATCAGGCATGTCTTACGATGGTCTCCCTTCAGAAGGTGAGTATGCGTAACTGATGAATCATTGTCTTAAGGTTAAATCTCAATCCTTGATTAGTACCCAGCCGTTGAAAGCGTGATCTTGTTGGTCAGTCGACTATTCGCGTTCCTTTTGACGGAAGGGCGAAATGTGAAGCGAAAGAGGACGAAAAGAGTGCATTAATGTAACCGACTTGCCAGCTCATCTTTGAGCACGTTACGACTGCGAGCACCTATGGATTCTTGATGCCCCGAGATCGCTTGGGACACCGTCTGCAGGTACCCGCCGATTCTTCCTCAGTAAGATAGTCCGAATGGATCGATCCGAAGCTCGAACCTTCCAAGAAAATTAAGGATTAGAGCCCCGTTCGAGATCTCGCAGCTCTCTAGGCGTGTTCAGGTTTCGGAATGTGTTCAGTGTCGGATGAAGTGGTGCGATTTCTTCTTCTATGCTCACGAATCGTACCCGAGGTAGGCGGTCAATTAATCCAACCAGTCTGAACACCCGTTCCTCGGCGACTAGCAGCGCAGCGTCTCTGGCCGCGTCGCAATTGTAAACTGCGTGTAACGGTTCCAGCCTGCCGTCCAGCCACTTGGGAATCGCACCTGAAGACTTCGAACCTTCAGCAAACAGGTACTCAACAATCTTCGGCTCGATGAAGGGCATGTCACAAGCCGCGAGAAAGCAACGGTTTGCTTTGCATAGCTTTAGTGCCGTTACAAAGCCTGCTAATGGTCCGTCAAAGTCTACGGTATCCCGAATCACCACGGTATCGCTAGGCAATACTCTACGATAATTCTCCGCATCATGGTTCCTACCTATAATCACAAGACACTCTGTGGCGAGTCCACGAAGCCTTTCGATGACGTGGGCGATGAGTGGCTTGCCCCCGAAATCCACCAGAGCCTTGTCTCGCCCAAATCGGGAGCTCCGTCCGCCCGCCAGAATTATGATCGCACGCAAATTCAAGCCTCTTGGAGCCTGTTCTCACCCTGGTACCTTCGGGCTAGCTGAACTGGGGAGAACACAGTCCCTTCCTTTTTAGCTAGACTAGAAATCAGACTAGTACTATTTAGGGTGGTCACAACGATGTCTAAGCCTCTCAGAGTTCACGTGGTGGGAAGAAGCGGTTCGGGAAAAACCACGACAATAACGTACCTTACCGAACACATTACACGCCTAGGATTTCGAGTAGGCGTGGTCAAACACGTACACCACAAAGGTTTCACCTTCGACACGAAGGGCAAGGACACATGGAGACACGCCGAGGCTGGAGCGTCCGTAGTAATTGGGGTCGCACCCAACGAACTGGTCACATTCAAAAGAACAAAGAACGAAACACCATTCGAGCACCTATTCGACGCATTTCAGCGTGAGAATCTAGACATCGTACTAGTCGAAGGCTTCTCACAAGCTCGATCAAGCAAACGCGCTTACAAGATTGTAACGGCGAAGAACACGAAAGAGTTGAGGCAGGTCTTGGCGAAGAATAAGCCTCCAATAGTTGCAGTATGTGGACCCGTAGCATCGCACGAGGTTAGCAAGAAGCCTCGGAACAAGCCCGCGCCTTTCGTCGACATAACTAGAAACGGGCTAACTCTCACTTCAATCATCCGTAGACTCCTACGCCCGAGAGAAATTCGCGAGATGTACGACAAAGCTAGCACGAAGCACGGAGGATCATGCATCGGTCTTGCAGTAGGGGTGCGCGCAACTTACCTGGCCTCCAACATCCTCGGCCACTTGGACTCAAAAGACAGGATAACAATTGGAGGCAAAAACTGCCTAGCTGAACCATTCAGGTTGGCTTACCCCAAAGCTCACACAAGTCTCCAGCGAAAGAAAAGTAATCAAATCACAATAGAATCCCCACGATCGAGACTACAGATTAACCTCGCCCCCAAGAAGAAGTTTCGAACCGCTGTGGAAGTTCTTCGGGTACAAGAGAAGGTGCTGTTTGAGTCTATCAAACTCGCCCAACACCATCACAACGTGCTTTGATCTGCGGAAAGACGTTATCATAAACTAGTAGTTCGAGCACGCGTGCGACGCTTCAGAAACAGCTCCGCGTTCTGCTTCCCCATCGCTATACTGCTTCGTAAGTCTTCCAGTTGAAGCGATAGAAGATCATGACGCCCGCTACCGCACAAGTGATTGTTGTTCTGTTTCCCTCATCGTTCTAATTGTTCGTAGGTCTTCCATTTGAAGCGATTGCATCTCTTGACGATATAGAATGGTCCGAAGTATAGTCCGAAATATCCGGTAAGAGCAATATCAAGGGTAGGATACCGCTCGTTGTATTCTGGACAGCCCTGACATTCGCTTGGGAAGCTCTTAGAGCATGATGTGGTCTCACTCACAAATCGACCCTCCACACGTGATGGGACATGGTCCATAGCCTTGGCTACGCGAGCATAATCGACAGCGCGGAGGTTGAACTTTACCGAAATACTGTATTTACCATCCGGGCCGGAACCCACTCAAATGACGCCTTGTGAGTCCGGAGGGTGTGGAAACACACAGTTTGTTGGGGGACTGCAAGAGTATAACCAGCATCTGAGCCGTTTCCTGTTCAGGCGCAATCGATGTGAGAATTATCCGGACGCCAACGAAGGTAGCCACACGCAATAGCATCACGAACCCCATGATGACCGGGCTCCGGACGGACGATGAAAGGCCGAATCATGTTATATTGACGCTGAGTATGAGAAAAATATTCGCCTAAGGAGGTAAGTAGGGCTGCACTCATGCCGGCCAACTAGAGGCGTTTCTTCCCCCCTAATGATTCCGCTTCAGCGTGCCATTTGTCTCTGGAAGAGGGGTACCGCTATTGCCAGTGTTAGGAGGGAGTAGGCAACAAGGATCACTAGGTCATTTCCTATCACGTTTAGTCCAGCGTTTAGTATCACCACTTTTCTGAGTGCGTCAGCTGCATAATAGAGCGGCATCCCCTTTCCTATCCACTGCATCCACACGGGAAGGGAACTGACAGGGAATATTATGCCGCTGAGGAACATCATGGGAAACTGAAGGAGCATCACCGTCATTTGAGCGGTTTCTTGATCTGGAGCGAAGGATGTGAGAATTATGCCGACCCCAACAAAACTCGCCACTCCCATGAGCAACACGAGTACCATAACCATCGGACTTCCGTAGATTCTAACCCCAAAAAGCAACATTGAAAGTCCCAAGATTAGAAACGCTTGAATCATACCTCGTACAGTCTGGGCTAGGACCTTTCCGAAAACTACAGCCGTCCTTGAGATGGGAGCTACCAAGAGCCCGTCCATTGTACCCTGCTCTCTCTCCCGCGAAATTGCGAAGCCAACCCCTGCTAGCGCGCCAA
>CAZHKA010000048.1:0-55273 GCA_964533505.1 uncultured Candidatus Bathyarchaeia archaeon
AATGGACGCACCCTTCACACGCTCACCAATGAACTTCGTAACTAACCTGTATCTTGCCGCCGCCATTCACAGCAGAATAATTCAACCACAAGTCTACGCACTCTCAAAGGCTGACCTTGTTACAGAGCAGGAGATCGATGAGATTGTTACCTGGGCCACCGAGCCTGAAGCGTTCGACTTGGCTCTTCGCAATTTGAAGGAGCAGAATCTTTCTCTCATAACGAGAGACCTTGCCAACGCGGTCTTCGCCACGGGGATGCTCTCCGAACCGATTCCGGTCTCAGCCAAGGATAATTCCGGCTTAGTTGAACTGAACGCTGCTGTGACTCGAATTCTTACGCGCGGAGAGGAAACATCAACATCGTTCAGTAGCTAACGGATAGCCTACGGTTGATGGCTTATGGTGGATAGTTTCGAAATGGTTGCCGTCTTCAGTTTTCACGTGTGTGCCCTCAATGGTACACGCACCAGAAATCGCCCCGAAAACGAAGCCTCATATGTTGAGCGAAGTCTATGTTGTATCTGAGAGGTGAGTAATGTATGGTAAAGCAGAGTAGGGGATCTAAGAAAGCTTGGACTGCTGCTAGAGATAAGAAGGTGGCGAAAGCACGCGAGAAGAAGAAAGAGCGAAAAGCTGCCCTTTCCGCGTATCGCTAGGTCGCCGTTCATGTCCTTGCTGCCAGCCAGCCGAATGGCGTTAGAATGAGTTTGGATTAAGGTTCGGTTTCAATCGATGAGCCACTATTGTAAACTGTGTCAACCAAACAAAATATTTCGGTCGAACGACCAAGTGCATGAACATCATTGGGCGGCTCATCGAAGATTGTGCTGTGATGTTTGTCATCATCTGCGTCAATTTCATTCAGGATTTCATGGGTGCGCAGTTTGCGCTTGCAGATACACGAAGAAGCATCCGGAACTAAACTAGCGGACGGACGGGTTTTACTGCCTTGCTTTGCTGATTCTCTCCAGCACCGCTTTCTTGATCTCGTCTTCGTCAAGTTCCACGGGAACCTTGTCGATTTCTAATTTAGTCACTTGGGCCTCTTTCGTGTTAAGTTTCTTGAGCAACCAATCGGCGATAAGGCTCGCCTCCACTCGTTCAGGAATATCTTCGGCTACGATCAACATTATCTGAACCATTTCAGCAAGCCCGAAAGCCGTTCTAATTTTGGCGCTGTCGTACCTAACAGCCAAGTCAGTTGTCAATTGCTTTTGCTTACCAAGGCTTGCCCTACTCTCTCCAAGTAACTCGTAGATCAGTTGATGGTTTAGCGTGTAGATTGTCACCGGAATCTGCGCCATTAGAATCACACAAACTACGAGAAGCATAGCCCTATTGAGGATGCTTTATAACCGATTCAGGTCTATTGCATCATAGTGAACTATTATAGCGTTACAACGCAGCCTACCTGAGCCGAGATTGCATATCCAAGACAGAGACCTTCGGTACTTACTCCGACTCGCAAGAAAGCATAACTTAACCGCGAATGACCTTCATGAGTCTCTGCTAATTTCATCGCGTCGAGGCAAAGCTCGATGTGGAACGCTTCTGATCGGAATGCGCGTGCGCGGAGAAAGATCCTCTACCTATATGTTCTCCATTGATGGAGCACATTTGTCGCAAGCGAACCTTCAAGGTACACGCCCTCTAAGGAAACAGCATATAATCGCATGCACATGGAACCATCACTCGCAATCGGAATCGTATGTTGGAGCCGGGGATGGGAATCGAACCCACGTCAGCGAGAGTAGGCTTCTATACTGCGGGTTACGGCAGCGTCTTCTGCAGCCCGCCGCCTGAACCGTTCGGCCTTCGGTGACCCCTGCGTGCACATGAGGATCAACCCCGGCATTTCCCCCGGCGAACCAACGCTTGCAACTGTAGCTCTAATAAACCTGCACATGCAAACGCTGAGATGAAGTGCTTTGAAGACCGACTCCGACGGAATGGCCAATTCTAGCCGCTTGTTTTTGAAACTTTGTTCGGACCATTTATCAATCGAAGCCATCCCCCGCACTTCAGCTAGAATCGATATTGCGCGGTTGAAACACCACCCCATAACTGGACATGAAGTCATGTTTTGGACGCCACAGTTCGTTGTTCTAAGAAACCGGGAGGGGCATGAGATAACGTTGCGCCGAGACGGTAGGATGATAATACGAAAGGCTCCTTCTGAGCAAATCGCCGAGAGGACGGCTAATGAAGTTATGAATGCCGTTTCTAACATGTCATAGGTCAAGTTGGATTGCGACGATTCGGGCGTCTCTTAGATCTCTCGCGATCATGGCTTCGAGGTCGAGGGCCGATTCCGCCTCTTTGAGGCGTTCCGGTCTTGCTGAAGTGCTGGGGTTATTGGTCGGGACACCGCATGTTGCCACTCCGGGTCTAATAGAAATTGGGTATGTACCAATTCGCCTGGCGCATTGTTCAATCTGAAGCTTATTCATTCCGACTAAGGGTCGTAATATCGGGAGTTCGGTAACGACGCTGTCCGCTACGACGATGTTTTGTAGCGTTTGACTAGCCTTTTGTCCCAGCGCATCTCCCGTAACTATTGCCTGGCACCCTTCCTGTGATGCTAATCTTTCGGCCACTCTAAACATAATCCGCCTGGAGAGAATGCAGGCGTATTTCGTCTGGCACTTTGATAGGATTTCTTGTAGGTCGGGGGAGTGCGAGATGACGTACACACGCCCAGAACCGACGCCGGCTTGTTCACAGACCCTTCTGATGGTGTCGATTGCAATGGACTCGGCGGCCTGGTCGCATAATGGATAGCTGTCGAAGTATGCGAATACGGCGCTCACGCCCTTCCGCATAAGCAACCAAGCTGCCACTGGAGAGTCGATTCCACCGGAAACCAGGAACAGCGCTTTTCCTACAAGTCTAACCGGCTGATGAAACGAAGTGCTTGTTGTAGTACTAACCGTCAAATCGATCAGTCCGTGTTGGCCATGTCGATGACTCCTCTGGCGACCTCGTCGGCTTCCTTTTCATCTGCGACATTTTTTATGAGCATCCGCCCTCGCCTAAAGAGGCTTACTTCGTGTCCTGCGAAATCAAAGACTAAGACCATCGGCGTGGAGAGAAGCACCTGATGCTTCTTTCCTACGGAAACCGCTAGGGCTTGAAGATCTAGCGACATGGGCGTTTCCGGGTTGACGTTTGCGGTATCCGACCCACAAAGCCACGTGAGCTTAGTCGGATATTGCGTAATCCGTTTTTCTTTGACTTGGCAGACTGGGCAGTCAGGCCTGATCCGCAATGCAATTGTCCGGATCTCGGACTGCGCAAAATCAAAAACCATCAACTTTCCCCTAGACTGCGGCTCTATTCCTGCCAGAACTTTGATTGCCTCCATCGCCTGAATCGCACCAATTATCCCCGTCGTGGCACCAAGAACCCCACGAGTATCACATGTGGGCATACCCACGTCATCTAAGCCAGGAAGAATGCATTCAAGGCATGGGGTCTCTGGAACCTTCAACGAGGCAACATTTCCCTCCATTCCAATGGCGCCGCCGAAAATGAAAGGCAATTGCTTATCGGCACAGTACTTGTTCGTGACGTATCTGGTCTGCATGTTGTCGAGGCCGTCGACAACACAATCTGCTCCCTCTAAGACTGAAGCAACATTTTCAGATCGTAAGTTTTCGGGAACGGCGGTTACAGTCACTTGGGGGTTGATAGCCTTAATTCTCCTCTGGGCTGCCTCAACCTTCGGATACCGAAGGTCTGACAACGAGTATAGGACTTGGCGATGCAGATTATTGATCTCAACCGTGTCTTGGTCCACAAAGGTCATTTTGCCGACCCCGGCCAATGCGAGGTAAAGAGCTGAGACACTTCCTAGCCCTCCCAACCCGACAATGGCGACTGTGGCGTCTCTGAGTTTTTGTTGACCGCGGCTGCCGAGTTCCGACAGGGCGATTTGCCGACTGTAGTATTGAGCGCTATCGAAATCGGATTCCATTCTGACCTAAGCCCTAACTACGCAAAGACGCCATTTGAGTATATGGGCGAACTATGCCGGGATTGGAAGGCCTAACTTGGCCAGTTTGTATTTGAGGTATAGCCAAACCAACTTTCTTTGGACGTCTCTGTACCGTATCGACCCGTCCATCAAACCGATCATGCATTCATGGAATCTTGCCGAGGAGAAGAAGAATTTCGCGAGGCCGTCCATTTCGTAATTCTCCAAATAACTTAGCCTAGCCAGACGGTACGCGGATTCCAAATCTACGCCGAATGCGTTCCAACAACGACCTTCGTAACTCTTCAAGAATTCAACGTCAAACCTTCCCATACGGCAAGCCTCCGCAACCGTTTCCGCGGCGATCTTACCACCTTGAATTGCAAAGGAGATCCCCTCCCCCAACAGAGCTTCGGCGAACCCTGCTGAATCACCAGCCAGAAGCACACGGTCACCGACCTTAGGCACGTGAGCCGCCCCACCGAGCGGAATGAGATGAGCCCGCGGATTTGGAATCTCGTGCCCTTCGAGTTCATTGACGGATTCGACGAAACTCTTGAAGAGTTCTTGTCCATCGCGGAGTTTGTTCAGTCTGCAGCCCACGCCGACGGTCAAATGGTCGTCCTTGGGGAATATCCAACCGTAACCTGCGGGGGAGACGCCGAAATACACATCAAAGTAACGGTCGGAACCCATGAATTCTTGCACGGCGTTCGTTCCAACTCGAACCTCACTCTCAATCGCATAAGCCACTTCCCTCGGTTCCCAACGTGGATACAATCCCGATACTCTCGCCGTCGGGCCGCCTATTCCGTCGCAACCAATGACTGTCAAAGATTCAAAACCGCCTTGGTTGGTTTGAACTTCTATAGATCCTGAGTGCCTCGCAAGGTTCTGAACCGGAGCGCCATCCTTCACCTCGGCACCCGCTTCTGCGGCCTTCCTTGCAAG
Organism: uncultured Candidatus Bathyarchaeia archaeon; assembly: GCA_964533505.1. Taxonomy (GTDB): domain Archaea; phylum Thermoproteota; class Bathyarchaeia; order 40CM-2-53-6; family 40CM-2-53-6; genus FEN-987. The sequence continues at coordinate 4,929 of CAZHKA010000048.1, forward strand.
GTGAGTATCGAATTTTTCGCGCGAGGTCATGTACACAAGGGGTTTGCTTGAATGGAAGTTGAAGCAGTGCGGGCCTACGTGGATCCTGGCGGATGTGGGGGCACTTTCGATGATCTCATCGGGTAAATTGAAGTCTAGAAGTTTGAGAACTTTAGGCGTGACGCCGCCGCCACAGAGTTTGTTACGTGGCATTCTCTCCTTTTCAAGGAGCAAAGTGCTCAATCCGAGTTGTGCCGCGCGTCGGGCGGCCGTGGACCCTGCCGGTCCGGCTCCGATCACAATTAGGTCGTACGTCTAAACTCCTTCCTCGGAGCGGCGCGCGTGATGAGTGCTTTACTTACGGCGATTGGGATGCCGACGCTGTCTAAGGAGCTTTCAGGCTTAGGGAGCCGTGTGGACATGCATCGACGCACTCCATGCACATGATGCATTCAGGATCGTTGAATTTCTCCCAGGGTAGATCGAGGATGTTGATCTGCATGGGACATTTGACCTCGCAGTGTGGGCATTTGGTGCATTTGACCGGGTCACGCTTGATGCCGGTTACACTGTATTTCTGGAACAGAGCCATCATTGCCCCGGTGGGGCAAACGTAGCGGCACCAGAATCGAGGAACCTTCCAAGCAGTTCCAAAGAATCCGATCAAGATCAGTATCCGCAATGCCAGTAACGGGGGAGTGGCTAGCAGATCCGCCCAGGCTTGTTGAATCGTGGGCGGCCTGGTGAGGAAAGAGAAGAAGCCTTGGCGCGCCATCCCAATCAGGGTTGGAATTGTACCGAACAATGTTCCGTCCGGAGAAATTGCGATGAACGGCCCCGAGGCGAGTATACCGAGGGCGGTCTTGTAACTTGAACCTTGACCCAGAGCCAATGCGATGGCAAGCGATCCGCTGATCAAAAAGGTGCCGAGGAAGAGTAGGTACTTGAAGTGCTTGGAGCTCTGATGGGTTCGCGGTGAAACAAAATCCAGTTTCCCTTTCAAATTCGTGATAATATCCTGAATGAAACCTATGGGACAAATCCAGCCGCAAAATGCTCGGCCAACAACAGCTCCAATTAGTAGCACGGTGCCGACGACGATAAACGGAAATTCCGGCTGAGCGAGCTCTAGCTGCATTAAGTCCATTGCGCTGTAAACCGCAGACCAACGGGAGTTCACACTCACAAGTATTGGCAGCCCTAGCGGAATCGACTGAACTTTCAGGTTGGGAAATATCAGAGTCAGTACGACGGCGTTCACCGCGACAATAGAGAGGAGCTGCACAATCATCCTCGGGAGAGTCCATTTGAACTTGAACCTTCGCAGGTCCTCATCTGATTTCACCGGAGTTTCCGCTGTCGCCATTTTTCTCACTCACGGAAGGATTGGGATGTATGCATGCAAGATTTGGGTAAGTGTGCTGAGCTCGTTCAGGTATAGGCCGATCATCAGTGAAGTTAGGCCAGCAAGTATCGTCAATGCAGCAGCTGTGCGTTTCAAGAGGTCACTTCTCTTACCCTTTGAAGGATTTTCGGTAGCGTTGAACCCGGCCAGTAATTATACCTTTCCAACCGAGAGAATACGCCAACTGGTCACTTGGCGAGAACAATTTGTATCGGTCCTGATTCCACTCATCCGGGGATTTGCACTGTTGCTTTCACGCGACAACGCGCTCTCAACAGACCTATATGAGCTGACTATGGCCGCGGCCTACTTTGAGAACAAAGAATCTAGCGAGGCAACTTTCGAACTGTTCGTGCGCAACCTCCCGAAAAATCGATCTTACCTAATAGCCGCTGGTCTTGAACAAGTCGTGGAATACCTACGCGACTTGCGCTTTGACAAGCCCCACGTGGATTTCTTAAGGAACCACCCTAGCTTCAAGGACATAGGCGACGATTTCTTCAGATATCTTCGCAAGTTTCGCTTTACAGGTGACGTTTGGGCCCTTCCCGAGGGGACGGTCTTCTTCGCAAACGAGCCAATAGTGCGAGTAACGGCTCCCATCATCGAGGCACAAGTTATCGAGACGTACCTGCTTTCGACGATCAACTTTCAAACACTAATCGCGACGAAAGCCGCACGGATAGTGCAGAGCGCTAGAGGTCGAGGCGTCGTCGAATTCGGGGGAAGGCGAGCTCATGGACCCGAGGCCGCTCTCTTAGCAGCAAGGAGTAGCTACATAGGTGGATGCGTCGGTACTTCTAACGTATTAGCCGGCTACAAGTTCGGCATACCGATTTACGGTACCATGGCTCACTCGTTCGTGATGAACTACGAAACTGAGGAAGAAGCATTCAAGAGCTTTTGCAAGGCTTTTCCTTCGAACCCCGCCCTTCTTCTGGATACGTATGACACACTGAAGGCTTTGGAGAAGGCAATTCCACTAAAACCGTCCCTCGTGCGGCTCGACAGCGGGAATCGTTATGAACTAAGCTTCAAGGTGAGAAGAATCCTAGACAATGTCGGCCTGACGCAAACCAAGATATTTGTCAGCGGGGATCTTAACGAGTACATCATCGACGACCTCACCTCAAGAGACGCCCCGATTGACTCATTCGGAGTTGGTACCGAACTTGTCACTTCTCGGGACGACCCTGCGCTTCAAGGCATTTACAAGATCGTCGAGACTCGCCGCAACGGTAAACCTGCGTTTCGGGTGAAGACGAGCGAAGGTAAGCGAACGCTCCCGGGAGCTAAGCAAGTTCACCGCACCTACACTTCCAACGGCAAGATCAACGAAGACATCTTAGCATTGGCAGACGAAAACGAAACCTCCTTCGGAGAGCCGTTACTCGTTCAGGTGCTGAAACGCGGAAAAATGGTTTACGCTCTTCCTCGGCTGAAAGATATCAAGGAAAGTTCGTTAAAGAATGTTTCAAGATTGCCGGCGAAGTTTAGGAACCTGAACGACTCGTGCCCCCCGCCCGTCGTCTTAAGCGAGCGACTTCGACGATTGAGCCAGGCTCTCTGGGAGAAGCCCGAGCAACCAGCGGGTAACTAGATTCATAGTTCTAGCGGCGACAATTCGCTTGCTCGAAAACCGAGTAATTGTCTGACGCGTAAGATTCAATTAGGGTACTGAAAACTTAAATTGGAACTGTTCGGTTAGGCGAACAAAATCAAGAGCGCATGGTAACTAATTGGTGTGAAAATTGAACTCACATCGTAAGAAGACCCCGTCCGCGGGCCGCAAGTTCACCTACAGGGGTCGAACCTACTCAAGCGATTGCCTGAGTTGTGCTGATTTCACGAATTGCTGCGGAAGCTCATTAATCAATGAATTTGATGGCGCGACGCCGAGCAAGAAACCGGGGCTGTCCCGTAGAGATTTCTTGAAGATCATGGGCGGAGTTTCAGCAGTTCTAGCAGCGGCGCCTTTCTTGGCCGCAGGCCAGTTCTTGATTCCCCAGGTGCCCAGTCAATTCAAGCCAGCATTGATCGCGCAAACAACCGACGTACCCGTAAACAGTTCACTGATTTACTGGTTTCCATTCACGACAGACCCCACGTATACCAATCTGCTAATACACTTGCCACCAAACCTTGCGAAAGAAGCTGGAAGTGAATGGGTCTCCTATAACCGGACATGCATCCATCTTCAGTGCCTCGTCTCTTACTTGAATACGTCATATATCATCGGTTGCCCATGCCACGGAAGCATTTACAGGCCCACAGACGGTTGGCCAATCGGAGGGCCGGCAGCAGAAATCGGACGCTACCTACCCTACGTCCAGCTAAAAATTGACGGAACCAACATTTACGCCGTAAACCTCGACCTCGACAATATTGGCTACGGAAACTCGACGCCTCCTTCATGGCAGAGTCAATAACCTCCTCGAGTTGATAGAGCATGGCAGCACGCCCCCAACCGAGTAAGGAGAAAAACCCCATCCAGCTCCTGATCGACTGGTTGAATCAACGGCTCGAACGCACAATTTTCCTAGGACTCAAGTTTACACTCCCCAAGAAATTTGTCAGCCCACTGGGCTTTCTAGGATTTCTAACTTTCACAACATTCGCAATCCTCGGAATTTCCGGCGCACTCCTAATGCTCTATTACAGTCCGACGGTCATCTTCAACACTGTAACGGGAGCGGTTACGTCTCCGTATGATAGCGTCCAAACGATCGATCAAGTAATCCCATTCGGCTCTGCACTGAGGAACATACACTACTACGCATCTAATGCCATGGTGTTACTCGCCGTCGCCCACATGTTCTACCAATATTTCTCAGGACGTTACAAATTACGGTATGAAGTTCTCTGGGTAACTGGAATCATTATCGGGATTCTGACGATCATTGAAGCCTATACCGGGTATGACCTTCTCCTAAATGTCCGAGGGATGCTTGCAATAAACATCGGCAGAGCATTGGCGAGAAGCACACCGTTCATGGGACCAACAGCTTTCCGATTGATGGCGGGCACCGGTCTCGGCGATCTTATCCTCAGATTCTACGCAGTGCATGTCTTCATATTTCCAATGATTATGATTCTCATAATGCTGGTACACTTCCCTCGATACATGGTTCTTGACATACCAGTCGTATCTATGGTGGCGGGCGCGATCATGGTGATTGGCGGCCTTTTCCCCGTGGAGCTGGGAACGAAGTTCATTCCAACGGCCGAGGCGGGCATAACGATGCCTGAGTGGTACCTCACCGGGATGTACGCAATCATACGGACGGGCATTGACAAGTTCACGGCCGGGGTCGTAATCCCCATGATATTTGTCATGGTCTTCCTCGTCGTCCCCTTCATAGATACAAGCAAGAAACTATCCATCAGGGATAGACCATTCTACACCGCCATGGGAGTCGCGGGCCTAGCCCAATTGGCCCTAACGACGGTGTGGGGTTTCAGAGCAAATACCCTGTTCGAAGGACTAAACGACATTCCTCAGCTTGAGATCAACCCTTTCATATTCTTCGGGTCGGTCGTTTTTGTCGGGGCATTGGCGTATGCCACAGTTTACATCTGGTTCAAAGCCACCGCGCCCCCGCCTGGTGCTCGGCCCGTTCACGGGCGGAAGCAATTCCCCATTTACAAAATGTCATCTAATGAATGGCGTGCCGTTGTTCTCTCGCTTCTTGGTTTTCAAGTCTTGTTTGACATTTACTCGTCGCAAGCATTTCTTTCCGGATTGAAAAACGTCGTTCTTCTCCAAATTGGCGTTGGGCTTATAGCATTCGGAATCTTGGTGCACCTTTACCGAATAGGAGCAGATTCAACGTAGGCCGATCACATTTGTCACAACCAAAAGTCATTCATGGGCCATTGGTGGGCGCGACGGCCGTGCTGCTAGTCATACTGATGGGGACGGGGATGTTCTATTATCAGTTCTACGTGCTGCCGGCTGAGATTGGGCCTCCTCATGTACCACAGAACATAACGGTGTACATTGTCGCGGAGCAATGGGCGTTTATGATAAACGGCACCATAGATAGCCGTAACACTCCGATTGTGGTTCACGTGGGCGATAACGTGACATTCCATGTTCACGGCATCTGGCAACAGGATCCATCATTTAGCGAACATGGATTTTTCATTGAAGGCATAATGGACACGCCCGCCACCGTTATGAAAGGACAAGACCTGATCATTACAATCACGCCCACGCAGCCGGGGGAGTATACGATAATTTGCACTATCTTCTGCGGTGCTGGCCACGCGAACATGCACGGACTTTTGGACGTACTCCCCTAGAAGCGGGTTTTTTGCAGGTAACCGCGACTCAAACGCTGAAGAATTACGTAGAGGTTACTAAGCCTCCGATAGTCCTGCTTCTCGTTTTCACTTCCTTCGCGACAATGATCGTAGCCTGGGGACAAACACAGCTTCCGCTGACTCCGCTTGTTTTGATCGGTGGTGTTGCTTCGATAACTGCGGCAAGCGCCGGTTGCGATACGCTAACTTCCTATGTCGACAGAGATATCGACAAGATAATGCATCGTACGAGACGACGACCGATTCCAAGTGGCCGCATTTCGCCAAACAGAGCTTTGGTTTGGGGTCTGCTTCTCGCGGCTCTAGGGCTTGCCCTCGCCCTTTGGATCAACCCTTTGTCATTCGTTTGGATTGCGCTCGGTGTCCTTGATAACGTCGTCGTTTACAGCCTCCTCTTGAAACGTCGAAGTTCACTCAACATAATACTAGGTGGAGTAAGCGGAGGGTTGCCGGTGATGTTCGGCTGGAGCGCAGTCACGAATAGCATCTCGCTCCTGCCCATTCTTCTCGCTGCTCTAGTAGTCCTCTGGATTCCAGGCCACATTTGGAGCCTGGCCATATTCACGAAAGACGACTACGAAAGAGCTCACGTTCCAATGCTACCTGTCGTAACCAAGCTCAGAACAGCGCTGCGCTGCATCGTTTCCACAATTGTCTTGATGGTTCCCTTCTCACTTTGGATCTACTTCGTAGGCCATTTTGGCTTGATCTACTTGGTTGCGGCTGTGCTTTTTGGCGGCTGGGTGCTTTACATAAACCTGAAGCTATTCTTTCACCCAAACAACGAGATGGCGTATAAGGCGTTCAAGGTATCCAGCCCCTATCTCTTCGCGTTGTTCTGTGCGTTGATCTTTGACACCCTAGCTAAGCTCATCTAGATTTCTAGGACCGAGCTAACTGAGCTTGGTTAGGAAACGAAAGGAGCTAGACCTTTGGGAGCCCTGCACGTTATGACATTCTTGATTCCATTCGTTCCTAGGATGTGGAGGAGGATGTTGAAGATGAAGTCATTTCCCATGAAGTGGTCCGCCAACCTTCTGAGTTTGGTTGATACGCGCATCTCCTTGCCCATGACCGCTTTCCATTTACGCTCGTAATCGGAGATAGGTGTACCCTTCTGAACGTGATCAGCCGCGATTTGACCCGCTATCTGTCCAGTGATCATGGCCGTTGCGATTCCACCGCCGTTAGTAGGCATCACCATGCCTGCTGCGTCTCCAACGGCAATCACCTGCCCTAGACACGTCGTTGGTAGCGGTCCGTCAACGGGTAACACGTCCGCAATCATTGGGCCAGGTTTGCCGCCGAGAAGTTTTGACTTCGAAAGGGGGCAGTCGTCTAGGAAGTACTTGAGGTACGTTCTCCCGTCGTTTCTTTTCGAATATGTGGTTCGAATTCCAATTCCAACATTTGCGGAACGATTACCCTTGGGTATGATCCAACCGTATCCTCCCGGCGCGAACTCAGTTCCCATATACATCTCCGTGACACTTTGGTCAACCGACAGATCCGACATGAGATACTCGTAGTTGATGGCAACGTTGTTGGGTGTCATGTAGTCTTGAGTCAAGATTCCCGCTGATTTGGCGAGCTTAGAAGGAAAGCCGTCGGCGGCGACGACAACCCTAGTCGTCACTCCCTCCGACATGTTAGGCCCCACGAGCAGAGTTCCGTTCTGCACGAATAGGTCGACCGACTTTCGCAGTTCGATCGTGCCCCCGAGGCGCTCCACCTCTTTTGCCAAACCTTGTTCAAGGATGGTTCTGTTAAGTATGAATGCCTCGAAATCAAATTCAAATTCCCTGCCGGTGGGAGAGATAACGCGAAGTTTGTTACACGTATTGTCTACTGCGTCGTTTGGGACATCGAAAACACCCATGTACTCCCCAGCATTCGGGAGCAGGCTCTCCATCTCCTTCCGCACCGGGAAGTATTCGCCGCATTTTACCGGTGTTCCCACGACAGTTTTCTTGTCGAATACGTGAACGCTTAGGCCTCGATTGAGGGCTTCCAAGGCGGCATAGAGACCACCTGGCCCGGCGCCGGCAACTGCGAGATCAACTTTCCTTGACATGCTATACCGCGTCCATATGCAACTTCACTCGAAGAGCCCGGTCATCAAGGGAAGCGACTAACCGCTGACACCGACGGGCAGCAAGGTTTTCGCTACTTGCAGCAGGTAGCTGATAATCGGCCCGGGGTATAGGCCGAGGACTATTGTGATTATTGTGGCCGCGACAAGGACTGCGACATAAGTAGTTGGTTCCTTCAAACGCTCTGGGCTAGATGGTTCGTCGAAGTACATCCGTTTGACAATCCAACCGTAGTATGCCATCGAGAATGCGCTGTTAAGCACACCGCCTAGTGCTAACCACCATAGATTACCCTGAACAGCCGCGGTGAACAGCATTAGTTTGCTCATGAAACCGCTAAGGGGCGGCACGCCGGCTAGGGCGAAGAGCGAGATCGTGAGCGTAAAGGCTGTGACAGGCATTCTATCTCCGAGACCAGAAAAGGAATCTAGGGACGTTGTTGAAAGCTGGCTGTATACGGCGGCTGCCGCGACGAAAGCCGCAGTTTTCATCACTCCGTGGTTCAGAATATGGAACATCGCACCGGCTAGGCCCAACGGGTTTGGAGCGGCTAGGCCAATCAAAATGTATCCGGCTTGCGCAATGCTGGAGTAAGCGAGTAACCTCGTGAAGTTTTTTTGCGTGAGAGCGGCCACGTTTCCGAGCGTCATTGTTAGAATCGCGATCACAGCCAGTGTCCCGGACCAGTCGAAGCGTAGAGCCACTAAAGCGATCATGAAGACTCGCAAAAGTGCCGCGAATCCACCGTTCTTGGTCCCTGCCGCCAGAAACGCTCCGACCGTGATCGGGGCGCCTTCGTAAGCGTCCGGTATCCACATATGGAATGGTACGGCCGCGACTTTCATTCCGAAACCGGCAATGAATAGAACCATTGCAAGCAGCGCGATGGGACTTAGTTGCGGTAGTACGGTTTGCATTACTTGGGCGACGACGTACATGTTTGTAGTGCCCGTGATTCCGAACACCAACGATATTGCGTAGATTATCAGGGCTGACGACAAAGCGCTAAGGATGAAAAATTTGATGGCAGCCTCATTGGAGGTCGGATCCTTCTTGTGTATGCCAGTCAACACGTAGGAGGGGACGTTCATTAATTCCCAAGCGAGGAACAAAGCGATGAGGTCAATGGAGAAAGCGACCAGCATCATGCCGAAGGTGCCCAGAAGTAGCATGCCGAAATAAGTGTCGAAATTCTTGTCTCCCCGCATGTAATACATGGAACTAATTGCAATCAGCAGGGTCACTAGGACAAATACAGCGGCGAAGTAAACAGAAAAACTGTCGATGGATAGCACACCGAAGACTACTTGGGTGCTGGGGACTCCTTGAATCAGAATGATTGCGATTGCTCCCAGCGTCACGCAAAGGCCGGCGATAGACCAGTAGCCCACCATCGTACGGGACCCAAGCCGATTCGCAAGATCCTGAATCAAAGGCACTAGGATGCTGAAAACAGGCAGGACGAACAGCAGGAGCGCAGTGGTCAATTGAATCTGCATCGGATTCGCCCGTTCGAGAACTCCCTAGGTGAAATTCCCTCCCGTAAATAACGTTTCCCAGAAGGACCAAAGCTTTTTCTTCTTGCCCCGGCGTCTCACCGTGAACTTCCCGAAATCGTGATAGCCGATGTCCGGAATCGAGACAGTGAAGATTATCGTCGACGCGGAAAGGCAGGCGGCCAAGATGATAGACGATGCGATGGCTGAAGCCGCTGCAATACGCAAGCAGATCGACTGCCTAATTCACCAGCAGCGGCAACAGATGCTGGCCGAGGCAAAGAAAGAAGCAGCGGCCATATCGTCGCGAGCAGGAGAGGAAGGCAAGCTGGAAGCGGCCAAGTACGAAATGGAGTCCGCGCAGGGATTGCAGTCTCTTGTTGCACGTGCGTCATCTAGAAAAGATGCGACCGTCGACAAGCTCGTGACGATGATGATGCTGGTAGAATAACCATGTCGGAAACTGACAAGTTTACCGAAGACATATTACAGAGTGCTAGAGAAAAGGCCGAGAACATCATACGCGAAGCCCGAACCGAAACTCAGCGAGCCTCAGATGAAGCAAAGGTCACCATATCCCGAGAGGCGGAAGGCATAGTGCGAAACGCTCGCGCCGATGCCGAAGCGGTTAGGCGACGTGAGGTCAGCGAAGCGCGACATAGGACGAAGCTTCGTGAACAGCAAGAGAAAGACAAGATAATGCAAGATGTTTTGGATCGGGTGAAGAAACGTACGGCCCAAATTGTCGGAGACGAGGCAAAGTACATTCCCCTGTTGATACGTCTCATAGAGAAAGGGTTACAAGAGCTTGGGGAAAAGTCGGCCTTAATCCACCTCAACAAACTAGATTTGAAAAGAATTCCCACGAGCCTAGAGGGAGAAATAGGAAGAAGCGTTGGACACATCAAGGTAGAGTGGTCGAAGGAACCTATTGACGCAACCGGCGGTGCGGTTATTTCAAACTTGGATGGCAAGATCCGGATCGTAAATACGTTAGACCAGCGATTCGAGGCGCTGGAACCGAAGCTGCTAATCGAGGCAAGAGCATCACTCTTCGGCGAATGAATCAACCCGTTTGCGAGATTTATCCCAATGACTGGAGCGGGCCGCTATGCTGAGTTGGCCGCTGCCACGCATTCATTTAAGGCAGAACTACTGCAGCCAGCACAATTGGAGAGGTTAATCGAGACAGGATCACTCGCTGAAACCGTCAGTGCTATAACCGGCGGACACATCACTTCAGTTGCGGAATCAGATCTCAGCCCGGTGGAAGCCTATCTCATCCATAATGTCATCGCGCTTGCTCAAAGGCTCTCATCTTACGCACCACATGACTCACGCCCATTGATTAGCCTCTTTGCAGGAAGTTTCGAATTAGAATGCGTTAAGGCGATTCTCAACGCGAGTGCAGCGAAACTCAATGCCGAGGAAGCTTTGAGGCACATTGTTCCAGCTGGAAAATTTACGCTCGACCTATGCAAGGATTTAATCGAGGCTCATAACCCTACCCGGGTGGTTGAAAGCCTCGACGACGAGAGTTTCAGACGGTTTCTGATTCCAAAGCTTAGCGGTGAAGGCGCTAGCATTCAGACGATCTCGGCAATTGACCAATATTACTTCGGTAAGCTATGGAGGGCGTCGAATCTGCCTGACCCTCTTGACGCTCAGTCGGCCAAGGGCTTGATCGGCGAGGCCATAGACCATGTCAACATACTCGTGCCATTCCGAGCCACGCTGATGGGTTTAGATGCGAGATCCGCGTCCGCCATGATGGTCCCAGTCAATTATGGGTTAGGCCAGTCGTTTGATGAATTGCCGGAGGCGAGCAACGTTCAGAACGTAACACGAATCCTGGAGAAGACACGTTATGCGCATATTCTGGAGACTGCCACCACCGACGCGGCAGCGGTGGAGTTCGCCCTGAATCGCAGCCATGCCATGACCTGCGTAAACACCTTTGCTGGTTCCCCATTCAACGTCGGTCTCGCGTTGGCTTTCTTGTTTCTCAAGAACTACGAGTTAAGGGACCTCTTCGGACTCATTAATGCAAAGGCGAATAATGTGGCTAGTGAACGAATTCTTCAGTCTCTGATTCTTTACAAGAATTGAGATTGCTAAAGGGTTATAACGCGATGGTGCGGGCAGTAGGCCGGATAAAGTAGGGAAATGCGATGAGACTCGGACGCCAAATGACTTTGAGCATTTTGCTTATGGCAGTTGGAGTGATCACCATTTCATCTTTGGTAGCCGTTGCTTTCTCAATAAGCCCGACACAAACGACAACCACTGGAGCAAGCAATACCGGGCTGCTAATCGTCGGAGCAGGAATAGCCGCCGGCCTTGCTTCATGCGGAGCCGGCATAGGCTTAGGGACCGCCAGTGCTGCGGCCATAGGTGCTATCGCGGAGAAGCCTGAGATGCTTGGTAGAACGTTACTGTTCGTCGTTCTCATAGAGGCAATCGCGATATACGGCTTGGCAATGTTCTTCATCATATACTCGCGAATCTGATTCGAAACCACACGATACCGACCTACCCGGTCTGGCAGGGCATTCGCCATAGCCAGTACGACTACAACATATGCAGTTCAGGCCTCTGCAAAGACTCCCGGTAATGTAAGCGCTGAAAATCAGAGAAGAGATCCGGTGATGAAAATGGTTCGCCTAGTGTGGAACGTTCATTACTGCGGGTATGATTACGTTCTGTAGAAGTGGAGCCGGGTAGAGGCCGAGGACTATAAGCGGAATAAGGAAAAGCGCTAGGGTAAGCAGCGTGTACCATGGTGCTTCCCTAGATGGAACCGCACCCACATTAGGCGTTAATAGTACGCGCCTTAAGGTCCACACAAAGTATCCGGCGGTTATGCCTGGAACCAATACTGCGATGCCGTAGAATATGTTGACTGAGATACCGGCTTCGAGAACGTAGTATTCGCTGATGAAATTGCTGAAACCGGGGAATCCCATCGCTGCCAGGGAGGCAAGGACCAGCAAGAAACTTGTCTTTGGCATCGCACTACCCAAGCCTCCAAGTTCACGGATGTTCCTGGTGCCCATGTGTTCATGAATTACGCCTGACATGAGGAAGAGCGCCCCTATCGCCAGTGCGTGATTAAACATCTGAAACACGGCGTTGCTGATGCCTACCGTCGTCAAGGTGAATGCGCCGAGCAGAACATAACCCATATGATTGATACTAGTGAAGGCAACCATTCGCTTGAAGTCTTGCTGGACCATGGCGACTATCGCTCCGTAGAACATTGTGAAGATCGCCACCCCGATGAAAATCGGAGCGAGGAACTTTGATGCATCCGGCAAGAGGAATAAGTTCATTCTAATGAATCCGTAACCGCCCATTTTCAAAAGCAAACCTGCCAACAAGACACTGATAGGTGCTGGCGCCTCAACATGGGCGTCCGGAAGCCAAGTGTGGAATGGAAAGATTGGCATTTTCACTCCGAACCCGATGAAGAACCCTAATGAGATGAGGACCTGAACGACGAGTGGAAGATGGAGGTTCGTGAGTTCTGTGAAGTTGAAGGTGTGTGGGGTTGAAAGAACGTAGAGTGAGATGAAACTCAGAAGTAGCAGTATGCTGCCGACGTGAGTCATTATTAGAAACTTCATCGCCGCGTACTTCCTGCGCGGACCTCCCCAGACACCAATGAAGAAGAACATGGGAATGAGCACTAGTTCCCAGAAGACGTAGAACGCGATCAGGTTGAGGGATGTGAACACCCCCATAATCGCACCCTCGAATAGCAGCAGCAATGCATTGTATTCCTTCACTCTCGTGGTGATCTGAGTCCATGAACCTGCCGCGGACAAGGTGGTTAGGAGTGAGGTGATGATGAGTAAGGGTAGGCTGATACCATCGACGCCTACGACATATGTGAGGCCGAAGTCCTTCGCCCAATCGTAAGTCTCAACGAGTTGAAATCCTGGAGTGCTCCAGTTGAACCCTAGGAAGATGTACAATGTTGCAGCGACCGTCGCCGTTGAGAACACGATTGTGAGGGTTTTCGACAGCTTATCGTTGGCGAAGCCCGCGAAATATGCGATGATTCCTCCGATGATTGGGCCGAAGATTAGGTATGATAAGAACAGCGTTGCTACCTCACGTTAAGAAGAAGAGTACGATAACGGTCAATGCGAAAAGGCCGAGAGCGAAGATTAGAACGTATTCTTCAGGAATACCGGTCTGGATGCGTCTGAGGACTGATGAGAACCTCCTTCCGGTGCTTGCCGTATCGTTGATCCATCCGTCAACTACACCTAGGTCGATCTTGTCGCCCTCTTTCGAAATGTCAACTGAGAGTAGTGCCACCGCACCGCTTATCCTATCAAAGAAACCGGTTTCGATCAGATTCATGATGGCATGGGCCACGTAAAGCGTGTCATTCACGAAAATCCGGTAGTATATCGGGTTAATGTACCATCGATTCCAAAGGAAGTTGTATAACGTTCGTCCGATCCCTTGGCTACCCACGATCGAGGTCGAATTCAATTTACGTGAAATATAGATCAAGTATCCGAAGAGCCCTCCAACGCCGAGCATGATTAGCGATCCGATGGTTGCCGTCAGGCTTGCATTTGCCTCAACGGATGCACTCAGCTCGGGGAGGCTTGTCGATCCAATTGGCGTGGCGGTCGTGGCTAAAGCTGTATGGAAAAACGATTCAACGTAAGGTCCAGCAAATCCGATCGCTAGGGTTCCGAGCGCCAACAAGACGTAGGGAACCCACATTAAGGGTGAGGGTTCGTGTATTGCATGTCCCTCTTCCTCTAGCTTCTTGATGTGATCGCTTTTCGGGCCGCAGAAGACTAAGCCAATTACTTTGAGGCTGTAGAGGAAAGTTAGAGCCACGGTTCCCCATGCCAACAGCATGAGGGGGATCTGCCCTGTTAGAACTGTAGCGGTTATGATGGCGTCCTTACTCCAGAAACCGCTCAGAGGTGGCACACCTGAAAGTGCAAGCAGAGAGATGACCATAGATGCGAAAGTGATCTTCATCGAGTCTCGAAGCCCCCCCATATCATCCATGAATCTCGACTCCGTGGAGTGAAGCAGTGCGCCGGCACAAAGAAATGCCGCCGCTTTGAATAGCGCGTGCGTTACAAGATGGAAAATTCCCGCTGAGAGCCCCATTGCGAACTGCGACACTAAACCTCCTGCGCCGATCCCCAGCATCATGTATCCTATCTGAGAAATCGTTGAATATGCGAGGAGTTTCTTCAACTCCTTCGAGACTACAGCTTGAGTTGCGGCCATGAAGCAGGTAAACGCGCCTACCCAAGCAACCGCCTCAAAGAAGAACGTCGGCTGGCCGTACTGCAGGACTATGTTGTAGAACATGGGCCCAGCTCTGCCTGCCAGGTATACTCCAGCAGTAACCATGGTGGCCGCGTGGATTAGGGCAGAAACCGATGTAGGTCCCGCCATGGCGTCGGGTAGCCATTCGTGGAGCGGAAATTGAGCTGATTTTCCTATCGGGCCCCAAAAGAAGAGCAACGCAAGTGGGATGAGAAGCCCAAGTTGGCTGATGGGAAGCGCCCATGAGACATTCTGAGTCAGTTGGACGAAGTTTAACGTCCCTGAGTAGGCATAGATCATGAAGATGGCGATTAACAGACCGATATCGCCTATTCGCGTGACGATGAGGGCCTTCATGCCTGCGTGGGTGGGCGAGTAGGCCATCGGAACATTCAATGACTTGTCTCCGATCGTGCCGACCCACTTGTCTAATGGATCCTTGTACCAATGCCCAATCAGAGCGTAGGAACATAGGCCAACGCCTTCCCATCCAAAGAACAGCTGCAGCAGGTTATCTGACATCACTAGGAGCAGCATGCTGCCGATGAAGAAATTCATGAAGAACCAATACCGGTTTAAGCCCTCCTCTCCGTGCATGTAGGCTAAACTGTAGACCATGATGAGAAAGCTAACCCAAGCCACAACATTGGCCATGATGACGCTTAGTGGGTCAAGTAAAATGCCCGCGTTGATATTCAGACTCGTTATCCAATTTACCTGAACATCTTGAGTAGACCCCGCCAGAATCAGCGGAATAAGAAACGCTGCGGAGACCGCGCCGAGAAACGAAAAGCCCACGGACGCGTAGTCCCTTAACTTTGGATGTATCATGGCGAAGAGAGGCGTCAATAAGGCGCCGATGAACGGGAAACCAAAGGTTAACCATCCGAAAATAGCGAGCATTGATCTCACCCTCCGACTATCATCTTCACGGCCGGAAGCAGCATCCGTTCCACTAGATCGGGGAAAACGCCCAACACGACTGACACTGTGGCTAACACTAGAAGTGGTCCGGTCACCGTGAATGGAGGCTCGGTAACACTGCTCAGCTCGTCGGGCAATTTGCCGAAGAAGATACGCTTAACCGCCCACAGGGAATAACCCGCAGTAATCGCAGTCGAGATGACACCGAGAATCGAAATCCCTAGCCTCAGCATCGAGTCCAACCCGAATGCCTCTTTGAATGCTCCGGCGAAAGTGAGAAATTCAGAAATGAAACCCGTTGTCGGCGGTATGCCCATTATTGTTAAGAAGCCAATGAGAGCAGCTGTTGCGGTTATTGGCATTTTGGCAGCGAGTCCTCCCATTTTGCTAATGCTGCGAAGACCGTGAGCTTGCAATATTATCGCCCCGGCCACCATGAAGAGAATCCCTTTTCCGAGACCGTGCGTAACGTACTGGAACATGGCTCCCGAAACGCCTAGAACCTGCACCGAAGATATGCCAAGGAGTATGTAGCCCATTTGGCTAATACTTGAATACGCCAGGAGACGCTTGATATCATCTTGCACAAGCGCCATCGCACCGCCGTAGAACATTGTAACTAAGGCCCATACCGTCAAGGCGGTAGAGATGGCAAAGAAGGCGGAAGGAAGGATGGACATCACTATCCGTACGATTGCATAGCCCCCGATACCTATCATCGCGGGGGACAGCAATGCACTGATAGGAGTGGGCGCTTCTGCGTGTGCATGCGGTAACCAAATGTGCAGGCCGAAAGCGGCCATCTTGACCAGCAAGCCCACGACCATCAGGAGGACGATTATACCTCGTAGATTGGCGGGGATGGTCCCCGTTGCAATTGTAGCGAGATCAAAACTTCCAGAGAGATATCCTACTGATAGAATTCCGACCAGAAAAGCCAATGCACCGATGTGGGTCCACATGAAGTACATGAATGATATTCGATCTCTTTCTCCATACCCCCACTTAGCAATGAGAAAGTATGATGGAATCAACATGAGCTCGAAGAAGAGGTAAAATTCGATTAGATTCGTTGCCAGGACTGCACCCATCATTCCTATGGAATAAAGAAGCAGCAATGCGTAGTAGAGCCCAAACTGCTTTTTGTTCTCTCCGATGATGTGGCTCATGTATGGCATCGAATAGATGGATATTAGCGTGCAGAGCAACGCGATTGTGAAGAGGATCGGAACGCTCAAACCATCAGCATTTAGGCCAAAGAGGCCAATCGGGCGCCAATCATAGAATTCTTGGACGCCCCCCTGCCAACCCGCTATTAAGGTGAGGATGGTTGAGTAAGCAAGCGCAACGAAAGCTAGCCAGCCGGCTTTGGATCCCCATCGAGTCCCAGCGTAGTAGGCCAAGAAAACGAAAACTAGCGGGACGAGTAGAATTTGAAGAAGCTGCATGTACACCGTAGCTTATCCCTTCAGCTTGTTCAGTTTTCTTACGTCAATAGACGAGTTAAGCCTGAAAGCTACTAAGATGAGAGCCAAACCTACTGCGGCTTCCATCGCGGCCGCTGCGATCGAATAGAAGACAATAACTTGACCTGAAACATGCGGCGGGTTCATGTATCGCGCGAATGCGATGAAGTTTAGGTTCGCGGCGTTTACAATCAGCTCCACTGAGAAGAGAATGCGTATTGCATTCCGCTTCACGCTGAGTCCATAAATTCCAATGCCAAGCAAGGCGGCCGACACGATTAAGTAGCTAACTAGGCTTGGCAATTCTGATCACCTGTCTATCTTCGCAAGCACGAGGGCCCCTAGTAAAGCTCCGGAGAGCAATAGTGCTAAAATGATGAGTGGGACAGGGTAGGTTCCTGTAAGGACTGGCCCAAGTTGAGATATGGGTAGGTTGGTCGCTGGTGGTGAGATAGGAAGGTTTGGGCCAGCGAGCGCTGCGACACCAGCAATCGATACTGCCAGCAATCCGGCTATCCATAGTCCCGCGGCGCCTTCCCCGCCTTCGCCCGCCTCTTCCTTATCGGCTTCTTCACGGCGCACAAGCATAATCGTGAAGAGGATTAGCACTACCACGGCGCCTACATAGACTGCTATTTGCAGCATGCCTAGGTACGGTGCGTCTAGAGAAACAAAGAACCCGGCAATCCCGATGAAGCTGATGCCCAGGGATATTGCGCCGTAGATGAGCTCTTTCGCTTGCAGCGCCAGTATCGCAGCGAGCAAAGTTATCGTGGTGAGTACTACGAACGTGATGTCTGGCGGAACTGATAGATCCATTGGATTCACAACCCCCAAGCAGACAGTACGCCTGTGCTCAGTAGGGCGACGGTGATGAATACGTTTGCGAGCGCGATTATCAATAATCTAGTCCAACCGACCTTGATGAGGAGGTCCACTCGTAAACGAGGATATACTCCTCGTGGGATTATCATGAAAGTCGCCACTACCAGCGCTTTCAGTATGAACCAAACGGGTTGTGGAAGGAATGCCGGGCCCCACCAGCCTCCTAGGAAGAGGACGGTGATTAGTGATGACATTAGGTAGAGTTTCATGTAGAGCGCGAGAAATATGACCATGAAAACGGCGCCGCTTGACTCTGTGTACCATCCCGCTACAAGCTCGGGTTCTGCCTCTGGCAGGTCGAAGGGTAGCCTCTCGAGTTCTGCCATGGTTGCTATGAAGAATACAATGAATGACAAGAAGGCGGGTACTATGAACCAAATCCTTTGCTGAGCGGTGACAATCTGAACGAGGTTTAGTGATCCAGCGAGCATTACAACGCTCAGGGCTGAGATCCACATTGGTATCTCGTACGCTACCTGTTGAAACAGGGATCGTAAGCCTCCGAGAAACGGGTACTTACTGTTGCTTGCCCAAGCAAATATCAGAATCATGCTTGGAAAGAGTGAGGTTACCGCGAAAATGAAGACTAAACCCACATCGAGGTTTGCGATTACCCAATGTTGGCCGAAAGGGATAACCGCAAATGGCAAGGCTCCAAGAAAGACCAGTGCGAGAGGAATACCCAGAAACAGAGGTTTGTCCGCCTTATACGGTATCATGACCTCCTTGAAGATGAGTTTCACCCCGTCGGCTATAGGTTGAAGAATGCCGCCTGGACCGCCAGCGTACAAGGGTCCAATTCGGAGTTGGATTCGAGCTAGAAGCTTCCTCTCGTACCACGTCAGGAACATGACCACGACGGTCAGGTGAATGAATCCCGGAAAGATTACGAGAGTAATGAAAGTGTGAGACGTTACGACGGCGATAATGAATGGCAGCAGTTCGGCAGGGGTAGTTGGTAAGTTCACCAAGCTACCAATTCTCCCGTCGCAAAGCCATCTTCAACGCATACCCAAGAGGAGCTCCTAACAGGATTAGAAAGACCAGGACTGGAAAAGAATCACTTGCGGGGATGCTTGTAAAACTGATTCCCCAAGCGAAAAGGAACATTGCAACGACATCAAAAACCACGAACATGAGAAGGTATGGGTAGTACTGCATGACTAGGCGTTTACGAGCTTCTCCTTGAGGAACCTGACCAGACTCAAAGGGCATGTCACGGAACTGATCGGGCTTCCTGCGAGACCAAAACATGGGCAAGGTTAGCATAGGCCCCGTTAGGACGATGAGTATGACGCCCCAGATTACAATCAACAGCCAGGGGTTGAGAGCCATATTAGTCCCTGCAAGGCCCGGACGAATTGAGCCTTGAGACGAAAATACCGAATATAAATCATGCGAATATGCTGATAGGGAGCGCTGATATCAGTGACAGCTATTTTCTTAAGGGACAGAAAGCAATACCGCGGGTTAACCGTTCGCGCACTACAAATTACTGACCCAAACTACTGAGGTAAACTAGAGTTGGCTTGGCACTCTGCTGGCACAACCCACTTCTGGTGTTCAAAGTGCAAGAAACAGGTGCCCGCCGAAGCCGAATTAGTGTTCAAAGAAGGAAAGGTGCTGTGGAAGTGGAAATGTCCTTCATGTGGGACTGACAACACAAGCGAGGCGTAACCGCGATTAAAAAGACCGCTCAAGAGAATAGTCGGCGAAGTCCTCTAACAGTTTGCTCTTGGACGGATCCTGTAGTCCCTTTAATTCTGCCTTCGCTTTCTCAACGTGTTCCCTTGATTTCTTCAACGCGAACTGAAGCGCTTTTTCGTAGAGTTCTGCGATCTGCGGGTCATCGGTTTTTTCGGCATTCTCTAACAAATTGCTGACACGCTCCCGTCTTGAGGCCTCGTCAAGGTAATGCATCACGACAAGGTTTACTCGTTCCTGTCGAACGGGGTCTGCTGACCGATCCAAAATATCGTCTTTAATTTGGAACGCGATGCCCACGGCTCTGCCATAGTTGTACAGGCAATTTACGTCGTGCGCACTTGCTCCTCCTAGAACGCCGCCAATGCCCGCAGCTGCACCGAAGAGTGACCCGGTCTTCAAATCTGCTATATTCAAATAATGTTCGATGTCGATCGCGAGTTCTGTGAGAGTGTCCAAGATTTCTCCTTTGCTTAGGTCGACCAGACCCCAGCCGACTAGTCTTGTAATTCTGGGTTCTTTATACTCAGACAGTATTTGAACACCCTTTGATGCTAGGAATAGGCCTGCACTAATCGCTTTGTCATCGGCGAAGGCGTGCTGTGTCGTGGGGAGGCTTCGTCTGAGGCGATGTTTATCGATCAAGTCGTCGAAAATCAGCGAGGCAGCATGCACAAATTCAATTGCCGCTGCAGCGTCCAACGCGTGATCTGACTTGCCGCCGACGCTTTCGCATGCAAGAAGCACGAGTATCGGTCTTAGTCGTTTGCCCCCGGTTCTGAATGTGTACTTGACGAGTTCATTAGCCTCGCTTTGCTCGAAACCGGATGAGAGAAGGTCATCAATCCGTTTGTTCACGAAGGACCGTTTCCCTTCGAGAAGTTGCTGGAAGTTGCTCATCTCTCGCCACAGTCTATTTTCAGCCCGATGAGTAATTCAACTATTATAAAGCGTAGCTAAAGACCGCTAGACGAGGCCTCATGCTACCCTTAGAACCGCCTCGCAAAAACTCGTAAGCACTTCTTGAGGATTCTTGGCTTTCACGACTCCGCTGGCCACCAGAATTCCGTTCGTGCCGAGTTTCAGGGCAGCGTATACGTCATCACCCGTGCTAATCCCGGCCCCGCAAAGGATAGCGACTGTTTGATTCACCCTACGAACTCGCTTCACCGAATCCGTTACGATCTCCGGATTTTCCTTCGAAACGGCACGTCCTGTCCCAATCAATTCAGGTGGTTCAATGGCCACCATATCCGGTTCTGACAACGCGACGGCGGCAGCCAACCTCGCCGTCCCAGCGCAAACAACAGAACTCAACCCCGTCCGCTTCGCCAGCTGAACCGCCATATCAATATCGGCCAGACGAAGCGGCTTCTCAGAATGATTAATCAGCGTGCCATCCGCTCCGGCCGCCTTCACGGACTCCGCTAGAACATGGCCCGTACTAGCTCCTGGAGTTACCGAATCAATATGCTGCGCGTAGACAGGGATGTAAACGCTCGCCGCCACCTTTTCGAGATCGCAGAACTGCGGTGCCACACCGACCTTAACACCTTGATTCTCCCCCACCTTCTCAATTTGCTTGGAAAGCTCGACCGCACGCTTACCAGTAGCCTCCAAGTAAGTCTTGAAGTTAATCAGCAACAATGCCTCCGATCGTTCCATCATGGGCACCTTACGCTTCTGAGTAACAGAGTATACCTATGAAACTTTGGGCTTGAAGCCAGTGAAACAATCATGTCCGTTCCCCTCCCCCTGCACCAAGATCCAAGCCATCCTCTAAACGCCGGAGATGAATTGACGCTCTAGGTAACGTTGGTCTACTGAATCGGTGGGTTAGACAGTGTCAATGATTGGGCGATATCTTCTACGAGCGGCTTCGATCCCACATAGAGGGCTGAACGTTGATGCGGAGTCTTAGGCTGCACATCGAGGATAGGCCTCCCCGTCTCACTTACCGCTGCTCCCCCTGCCTCAGAGCAAATGAAAGCAACGACGGCTGCTTCATACATGAGACGAAGTTTTCCTTGCGGACGATTCTTCTTAGGATCTGGATGGTTAACTATCGCCGGATACATGAACATGCCACCGTTGGAAAGTGTGCGGTGAAAGTCCGCGGCTAATGCACCAATGTATCTGAACGCATACTTCGACCCGTTACGCGCAATCCAGTCTTGAACTCCTCTCGCGTAAGTGTCTTGATTTGCTGAGTTGAAAGACAATTCCCAGGTCCTCTTGTCCTCGGGCAGGACCATTCTGGTTGGCCTTACAAATTCCATTGTCTCGTCAATGTGGAACCGCCAGGCGCCGGCATCTTTGAGCGCAAGAGTGAACGTACCGGTCGGGATTACGAACATGCCGGCAGCTATGTACTCTCTTCCGGCCCGCAGATGGTTGTCTTCGTCACCGTTGGAATTCTTCTTCGCGACCCCGAAAAGGAAGCCCACAGGCAATCCATGGGGGACGTTTGAGGACCCGTCCAGCGGGTCGAAGTATACGAAATAGCGTCCGTCTGGATTGAGTTGAATAACGTCCTCTGATTCTTCGCTGATCGCATGAATCACTCGCCCGGAAGCTCTTAGATGGTGAACGGTAATCTCTTGGGCAATCTGGTCCATGCGGAGAACGTCTTCGCCCTGCACGTTCACCTTGCCCGTCAACCCAATGTTTCCTTTCAATGTGCCTGTGAGGTAGGAATGTTCTATGTGTTTGGCAGCACTAATCAACGCATCCATGAGAATAAGAAAGTGAAGCGTACGATGATGCTTCTCCTGATGAGCAAGCAGGAATCCCATTACCGTCTCTTCGAACTGCATCGTCGCTTTCTCCCGTTACCGTGAGAAGTTCTTCAGTGCCGACTCGACCGTTTGGTTATTGAATATGACCTGCCTCAACGCTGCGGCCATCTCAAGGGGACGATCGTGCTGCCACACATTCCTCCCTACAGCTAGGCCAGAACCACCGGCGTCGATTACTCCCTTAACTTGCTTAAGGAACGCTTCGTCGGTCGGGGCCTTCGGTCCGCCTGACATGAAGACTTTAGCAGCCCCGGCAGATGTCACAGCCCATCGGAAACTTTCCGGATCGCCGGTGTATTTGATCTTGACAGCGTCCGCGCCGGCTTCCAGGCCGGCTCTCGCTGCATAAGCCACTACCTCCTCCGTCGAATCATTAGGCACGGCTTCGCCCCTGGGGTAGATCCATGCAATTGCGGCGAGTCCTAGCTCATGGGCTTCTTGTTGGATTTGTCCAAACTCATGGAGCATAACATTTTCGTGGGCACTTCCCAAATAGATCGTGTACCCTACTGCCTTAGCTCCCAAATCCTTAGCATATTTGACGCTACAATTTTGGGTTGCCAGGGGTTCTCCTTTAGGCAGGCTCGTTTTGCCGTTTACTTTTACGATTAATGGAACTTTACCGTTGTAGTATTTTTCGGCTACGCCTTTCTGGAAGATGATTCCTGTGAATTTTCCTTTCTCCGCAATCTCAAGTATGTAATTGGGGTCTACGCTCTTGTCATTGAAGTCTTTTGAGGGCCCATGTTCCAAACCCTGATCATAGGCCAGCAACACTCCTCGCTCGTTTGTGAGGAACGGTGCCATGAACGATTTCATTCGTATTCAGGCAGCAGATGTTCAGAGAGCGCATACATAAATTCGGTGTGTATTACACTCGATGCTAACTGCCCGTCAATCTATCATACAAACAGATACGTCCAAGAGGCGTGGCGGAGTCACAATCTCCGACCGCGCTCGACCTTCATGCATCGATCCATGACAACTAATAGACCAGAATCTCTCGCTTGCTTGGCTGCAGCCTCGTTCGTGATGCCTAACTGCATCCACACGGCTTTAGGTTGGCCGAAACTCTGATGAAGACTTATGGCTTCAGTGATAATAGGCGGAACATCTTCTGATCTCCTAAAGATATCGACCGCGTCGATCTCCCGCTTCAGGTAATCTGGAAGGCTGAGTAAGGACGAGTAAGCCTTCTCACCCAAGACTTCCTCTACGGTCGGGTTGATTGGCACGATCCGGTATCCGTTTTGCTGTAAGTACGAGGCTACGTCATGGCTTGGTTTTGCCGGGTCTTTTGAGAGCCCCACTACCGCGATCGTTCGCATCGATAGGATCTGATCAATCACAGGACCAACGTCTGCTGACATATTTCTCCCCAGACAGAATATGGCTAAGCCCTTGATTAGTTCATCTTCGATCTGTATGGAGTTCTCAGCTTAGCAGCCGGACCAATTGAGAACATGGATTTCAGCAGTTAAACACATATTTGCATTCAACTTTACAATATTTCGAACCTACGATGACAATCAAGATTCTCGTATGCGATCCCATTCATGAAGACGGAATTGTGACGTTGAAGAGTGCGGGCTACGATGTGAGAGTCGAACCCAATCTCACGCCCGACCAACTGGTGAAAACCATTCCTGAATTTGATGCCCTTATTGTGCGCGGGCGTACGAAAGTAACTGAAGCTGTGATAAGTGCCGGTACGAGACTGCGTGCCGTAGCAAGGTCTGGGGTTGGACTAGACAATATCGACCTCGAGGCCGCACGCAAGAAGCCCGTGCAAATAATCTCGACCCCCGCAGCTCCAACCACGAGCGTGGCTGAGCTCACGGTCGGCTTAACGTTGGTGGTTCTTCGCAAGATCGCTTTGTCCGACAGGGCAATGAAGGAGGGAAGATGGGTGAAGTCAGAATTGATGGGGCGCGAACTGAAAGGAAAGACGGTGGGTGTCGTCGGCGCCGCGGGTAGAATCGGCTTTGAAGTGGCTCGAATTTGCATACAAGGGTTTGGAGCGAAAGTGATTGGTTACGACGTACTCGATTTGAGTGAAAAAGCAAGAACCCTAGGATTCCGTGCAGTTACGGGCATCGAAGACCTGCTTAGGGAATCAGATGTCATAACGATCCACGTGCCCTATCTCCCTTCAACCCACCACCTGATAGACGCCAAGGCATTCGACACGATGAAGCAAGGCACAATCATCATCAACGCCTCTCGAGGAGACATCATAGACGGGCAAGCGCTTCTCAAAGCCATCAGGGCAGGAAAGTTAGCTGGGGCCGGCCTAGACGTTTTTCACAAGGAACCACCCAGCGACGACTGGGAAAAAGAACTCACCAAATCGCCAAACGTTACCTGCACCCCCCACATCGGCGCGCAGACCCTTGAATGCCAAAGGCTTGAGAGCGTCATGGTGGCGGAAGAGCTCATCCGCGTCCTCAAGAGCTGATCATCATGAGTGCTAGCTTCAGCGATTTCGAGAAGCTCGCCTTCCGGGTGGGCAGAATTACGGCCGCCGAAAGCATCCCTAACAAGAAGAAGATTCTGAAAGTGCAGATTGATCTCGGAGGCAAGACCCTACAGGCAATAGCAGGGGGAGCAGAGTTCTATGATCCAAACAGTTTCGTTGGCAAGCAAGTGGTAGTTATCACGAACATGGAACCGAGAGTGATTGCAGGTGTGAAATCCGAAGCCATGTTACTCGCAGCCGACCTTAACGGAAAACCTATTTGGGTAACAGTTAGCGACGAGGTCCCACCCGGAACCATTGTGCGGTAGTGAGAAGTAGTGCACTTCGACTTCAGTCCTGAACACGAATTGTTTCGAAAGACTGTGAGAGAATTCTGCAAGAAGGAGATTACACCACACGCGCGAGAGATGGAAAAACAGGGCCGAGTCCCAGACTCAATCGTGAAAGGGTTGGCCAATATGGGTCTGTTCGGCCTAGCTGTTTCGCCTGAGTACGGAGGGACAGGCGCGGACGCGATCTCAGCCGGAATAGCGGGAGAAGAGATTGGGTACGCCGACCTTAGCTGCGCGACCGCGGTTCTGTACTTGGTACCGGCGGCGTGGGGTTACATCCTCAGCAAGTTCGGGTCGCCAGACTTAAAGAAGAAAACGTTACCAAACATCACTTCCGGAAAAGGATTCTTGGGCATCGCCGCGACCGAAGCGGGTGCGGGATCAGACTTAGCGAATATGACAACTGTCGCCAAACGAGCCGGGAACGAGTACGTACTAAACGGCGAAAAAATGTATATCAGCGGGGTAAGGGAAGCCAAGGATCAGATGTCCGACGGCAGCGGATACCTCACCTTGGCTAAGACAGAGCCTACAGCCGGCACACGCGGCATCTCAATCTTCTTTGTACCATTCAAGGATTCCGAACGCCTCTCGATTAGTTACATCGAAGAAATGGGCCGTAGGGGAATGTCTGCGGGAGGCTTCCTGATGAGAGACCTCCACGTGCCCGCTGAAAATCGATTGGGAGAAGAGAACAAGGGGTTCTACTACGCAATGGAAGGTTTCGACCTGGCCCGAGGCATCATTTCGGCGGTTTGCTGTGGAGCTGCCTTGGGCGCATTAGAAATGGGGATGGACTACATCAAGCAACGCAAAGCATTCTCGCAGCCTATAGGACGTTTCGAGGGGATACAATTCAAACTAGCCGAGGATTATGCCCGCGTTGACGCGGCACGACTTCTTGCCTACAGAGCCCTGTGGATGTACGATCAAGAACAACGAAGCAAAGGTTTCAAGAGGTTAGAGGTCACGAAGGCCGCCGCTGAGGCAAAGATGTTGGCACCGGTTACTGCCTTTGAAACAATAAACGACGTCTTGCAATGGTTTGGGGCATACGGATATACGCTGGACTGCCCGATTGAAATGGGATTACGAGGAGTCCGTTCCTACATGCTGGCGGAGGGGTCCACCGAGATTATGAAATTAATAGTAGCACGTGAACTTCTGGGCAAAGAGTTTCTGGCCGCTCTCTAACCCAATTTCTTTGAACTTTAAATATCATACGACGTTCTGCTTCCGCTAAACGCACAATGAGACGGAAAGTGCCAAACATTGCGTCGCATTGCCATATTGATGCTAGCAGTCTTTCTTCTATCTTCGATTTACGCGCCTGCTTCAGCGTCGAAAGTAGTCGTAACCATTAGTCGACAACAGGTGCATGCCGCGTTCTCGCTTTCGCTCACTCAAAACGTCACGGCTCTACCCAATATCGCGACCTCCGTGGACTCCAGCTCCGGCACGAATATCTCGTCGGTATTCGCGCAGTCGATAAGAGAAGCCGACCCATCGGCCTCCGCTTCAAATCTAGCAATCGGACTAAACTCCACGGAGAGAGGCCTAAATCTGACTTGCAATTTTGACGTATCGAATGTATCGCAGCGAAACGGAGACATCCTAAGCGTTAATATGACTTGGCTGCCGTTTGATGTAAACGCGGACTTACGATCACAGGATTTCAGCTTCAATACCATCGGGAGCAGGTACCTTAAGTCTGTAGTTACTTATTATGCGAATGCTAGTCGTTTCGTGGGTCTTCCCAACGCCACCATAACCGGCGTTATATTCTTCGTTAACGGGACATCCGTAAATGCACCGGCCGCCGAAGACTATGTTGGCAACTTCACAACGTTAAAGTTTGACCAACTAACCCCTGACCTCGATCAGTGGAATCGAACTTACACGCTGATCAATAATACTACAACTTGGCGATATTTCCCGTCGCAGTTGTTTAGTTTCGATATGCGGATTGAACGAAAGAACGTCACTACCGACTACGTTGCCAACTATGGATACAGCGCGATCATCGCCACGCCAGGAGTAGGACGCTCTCAAGGCACTATAATTCTCATCGATGTAGGAACCGGTGAAACGGAATGGGCGATGGAAGCCGTAGTAATCCTCGCAATCATCTCCGCTATAACCGTGCAGCTCCTCTTCAGGAGCAAGAGGAAGAAACTTGCGAAGTTTCAGCGCAAGTAACTAGCCGCGAACTCGTTCCTTCGAAACCTTCTCTAGTTCAGGGATGTCGAAAATCCCCTTGAAGTGGTCTTTCAAAATTCCCAAGTACAGAGCTACTTCGTCATCGCTCATATATTGAAACATGTAGTCGCCTCGGTAAGGCGATGGTTCACCCTCCCTTGAAATATACTCGATGTGCATAAGCGGGTCGCCGCGTTTGATGGTTATTGGCTGACGGCTGTTGTTCAAATTGACTAACTCCAAAGCGAGCCGGCCTACAAATCCGCTGTGCACTTTTGCAGCGTTAAGAAATGATAGACCCATTCTACCGTACTTGCTCTTCGCCGTTAAATGCGAAACAAAGTTTGGAGGAGTGAAGACGATCTCATATGAGATAACGTTCCTGTGCTCCAAATAGTGCAATGTAGTTTCATCTCGCACAGTCAGCACATAACCATCCCCATCCAGCAACGCATAGTCGAAGGGATGAATGCACTGGTACATCTGAATCATTTTGGTTATTTGCTCTCTTCCTGCTACACCCAACAGACAAACCCCAAGAGTAACCAGTTGCCTTGCTATTTCTGCGTTAGCATTGGAGTGTCCTAGCTGGTTGTTGTCGCACTGAGAGTAGCGGTGAAGTATTCGGAGTTCGCGATCAGTTCTTCCTGTGGAGACAAAGTGATTACGATCGTTGTTTGCCTCGCGGCTCCGACTGTGAAGTCGATTGTCCCGTCAATTTGTGGGGAAACTATGCCGAGGTTTGTTGTGGTCTTGTTGTACACCCAAGTGACATTGGTTACTTCTATTCGGATACCGTCGTAATCGCCAGAGGAGATCTGCCCGGAACCAAGAGAAGTCGTCGAATTCTGCACCGAAACCAAATCTGCACTCACGGTTTGATTAGAAAGTATCACCCACCCGCTTCCGCTTGCCTGACCCGTTGGGTGTGCCCAGACACGGTCGATGGTCACGTAGACATGGTCCGCCTTGTTAAGCTTCACCGACGCCAATGAAACGGAAACAGTTCCTACCGAAAGCGTAGGGTAAACCAGAATCGCCGCTACGACAAGGGCTGAAATTGCGGCTACCACTTGTTTTGAGTTCACGGGAAATCAGCGCCGCCTATACGGATTGTTTTCTTAAAAGCCCATTGGATGGGAGCAGATTCACCCGTTCCGGGGTCCGTAATAGCAACTTACTCAATCCTGTCACGACCATAGAATCAAAACACAAGGAAACCCACCTTTTTTGCGCTCTCATGATTTTTTATAGGCAAACTTTCTGAGAGAAGGTATGGCGGGAAAATGGATTTAGCCGAAATTGCCAATGGGCAACCAAAGACGGACCTGCTATATCTCCGCGATTTTGAAGTTCGGCAATGTGAAGCCAGAGTCATCAAGGTGGTGCCCGAAAAACGAACGCATGCTTACTTGATTCTAGACAAAACCATATTCCATCCCAAAGGCGGAGGTCAACCCTCTGACCGCGGTCTGATTCGGACGGCAGAGTACGAACTGAGGCTCAAGAAAGCGATCCACTTCAACGGAGTGGTAATCCACTGGGGAAAATTGAATCATGGTAATCCTATGGAGGGAGAGGCCTCGTGCGTGCTAGATTGGCCTTACCGCCAGTTGGTCACGCGCAGACATACCGCCGCGCACCTACTGGACCATTGCCTAGCCCAAGTTCTCGGAGCTAGGGTCCAGACCACAGATTCTTGGCTGGACGAACCGTGTTATGTTGGATATGCCGACAGTGTTCCGCCTGACGAAACCTTGCACAAAGCGGAGGCTCTTGCAAATCAGATGATTGCGAAGGGCGCAACAGTTAGCATCAAGTTTCTCTCCGCTGAGGAAGCAAAGGAAGTTTTACAAAATGCTCCGAATTTTGAGAGGCTGCCTGGTCTTTCAGAAGTAAGGACTGTCACCATTGATGGCTGCCAGCCGATCCCCTGCGGCGGAACTCATGTTAACGACATCGCCCAAATTGGTTCAATTTCAGTCGTAAGGACTGAGCCAATTTCGAAGAATTCCTTCCGTTTGCATTTCTCGGTCAGCCTGAGCGCTTCCGTTTCCTAACTCGGCGTACTCTCCTTTTCTTTCGACCGAATCGTTGGAGCACTATAGGAGCGGCGCGTTCCACCAGCAATCTCTTACCAGAAACTCGTACGTACAGTCTAAGGGAACCCTTTGTAAACGGAAAGTTGGAGTCCGTGGTTAATTTCGTGGGCAGGTATATCCGCGGCGATTCGTAAATCCGGCCGTCCGGCATTCTCTTCTTTGTCACGACGAAACTTGCAACTGCTTCCTTCATGCACTACACTTCGGGTTCAAATTCCTTAGTTAAATTCCGTCGGAAAACGCGTTTAGTGCTTATCACCATCAACTAGTCAATTTCGAGCCTTGAAAACAGTTAACCAAACGGCCGTGCGACAATGTTTAAAGCCGAATTGACAGCTCCGCTCAACATGTGTAGGCGACACGATTGATACATGTGAACATATTCGTAACAAGCATGTCGGCTGAGAGGCTGTGGGAGATAGACCGGCCCTTGCCCCCCCAAGTCCAGATCGGTGTGAACATCAATATGCTCGACATCGACCGGAGATCGGACGGAACCCTCGACGCACCCTTCGTTTTTACAGTCGGCTACACACCTGCCATCGCTCAAATCAGCATAAAGGGTAAAGCCAAGATTTCAGGTGACGCCGAAGATACTAAGAAGATACTCGAGGAACACGACGCAAAGAAGAGCCCTCCCGTTCAGCTCGTCCAGGCGGTGTCGAATGCTGCGATGGCCGATGCAATTCTCATATCCAGAAGCCTCAATGTCCCGCCTCCCCTACCGCCCATTCCGCAACCACAGACGGCGCAGACGAGTAAACCGGATACGAGGTATACTGCCTAGGTCCAAAAAACTGGATGATTCCGTGATACTCCAATTTATTGGAGCGTCAGCTCGCTTGTTTAGCTACGAGATAATTATCCCAATACGACGCTAAGTCCCTCAATCGATTTGCAAATTGCGGACTCAATTTCGTAGGTTCGTTCCTGAATTTTTTCTCCAAAAGCCCGCTCCGAAGCATCGCTTTGTACGTGTCGCTGAGCGTCTGGGCGCTCACTTTGATCCGAGCAATGACCTTGAAATGAAGATCTCTTAGATACATCGGCTTTTTTTCCTCCACAAGTATCGAAATTATTGCTTTGGCCACGCCTTGCTTCTTGACGCTGTGCGGGAATAAAATCGCACAGAAGCTATCGAGGTCAACAATTTGATTCAATGTCGAATGCTTGTCAATCTTCGGAAAAACCCACACCCATCGTCGCTGCCGTTCAGCGTAGTAATCTTCACGAGGAATCTTTCCTATTTTGGGCCGTTCTAATATGGTCAGGGATCGAGCTCTGTTTGCCATTGGAAATTCCTGCCTTCGAGTTGGCTCCGAAGAAGAAAGCAGTTCACAACACAAAGTCAGGAAGAACGTCGCACGATTGCGGCTACGGTTTGCCGAAAACAATTCAATTCTGATACCTATCGGCTCATATCAAATTTTGAGGCGTCGCCTTAATCTCTGATGTAGATAAGAATTGGGCGGCTCTGGAGGTAAAGAACCCCCATCTCCCATCAACGATGCGCGAAAGGGCGTCAATTCTGATAGCAATTAGAAACGGGGTCAATATTGCGATCCTTGGCAAACACAGGGCTAGACCCCTTGGTTTCCGCTAAAAAGTGGGTGAAATCGACTTCACGTTTGGCGGAGCTGTCCGGCGTAAACCGCGGTCCAATACTGGAACTCTACGATGCCATTCCGTTCCTTTCGTTTGAAAAGCTCTGTTGCTTTTCCAACTTCCTCGTGCAATGCCTCGCCGGGGAGCGAAGAGTAAGATGCTGACATTAGCTCCCGATTAGTCTCTCCAAACCAAGTTGCTGCGAGCTCTGCTCTACTTCACAGTGGCAAACTTCTGAGAAAATCTGCACCTTGAGCCCACCTGCAAAGGTTGAAACCTGTTCGGGGAATAGGTCAAACCTCTAACAGATAGAGCTTGGTAGCCGCATCTAACTTCCGCTCCAGAATCAGTCCTTCGTATGCATGTAACACGACCTCAAATGTTGCATCAACACCGCAGCCTGGCATTAGATGCCCCCCATACCCGTCCTTGTCTATCTGCCAGGGATATGTGGGCATGAACAAACGGCACGCCCCCTTTTGAAGCAACATTCCCAGTGCAAGAAGTAACTTCAAGTGGACCAGGGCAGGAGGCCGTGGAATATCGCCCGTCTCCTACGTAGAATCCTACCTCGGCATTCTCAACGTTTCCGATGGCCGTAAGACTTCCACTAAACACCCCATTATCTCGCACGAGTTGATTCAAACGTTCAAGCACGTCTTCGCCTTCAAACGTTCAAGCACGTCTTCGCCTTTTCGAAATCGGTCGACTATCACTCTTCCGAGTTTACCTTCGCGCACAATAGGTCACTCAGATCGTGAGCGATTCCAGCGGATATTAGGAACTTGGAAGAGTTCTCTGCCTCAAGCAAGGGTTCACTAGGCTGATAGACTGGACTGCGAGAAATCCAAAGACATCCACTATTGGTGGGTTGAAACGTGAGGATCCTTTACGCGTGACTCCATCCATCCATATCTAACTCGCTAGCTCAACTGGCAAAGCGGCTTCCCGATGAACCGTGTCAAGAGCCCCGTCAACAGGTTGCCGGCTACGCTTAGGATTCCTTCTTTGTGCCCCAGAATGAGCAGCGTAACCAGCGCGGTCTAGGCGGGAAAAAATCAGGGTGTATTCCCAAGCTGCCCGGGGAGACGGACCGATCGAAAAGCAACCGCTACACGAATTATGGGTAGGGGTTTAACCGGAATTCCAATTCTGGCCACCATACCTTTCTGAATTGCCTGGTCATCAGCTTGAGGTCCAAAAAATCGAATCGCGAGATCTTGCAAATCCCAGAAATTGGACCACCGCGATAAGAATTCTAGGAGACGGAAATTCGGGTTCAAACTGCAACGGAAATTGAGACGGATTCTCAAATGACCGGCGACAAGAAAAAACCTTGCCGCGGGAAAAAACGGAACTAAAAGAGAAAAAACGGCAAAAAGAAAGAAATGCCTTGAAAAGAGAAAACCGGACAAGCGAGCGGAGTGAGAGTAAAGGGTAGCCGAGAGGCTTGTTGATCCCCTCTGAGGGTGGATGAGCAGTTTTCAAGCGGGTTGTTGATCCACCCCGCGAGTGGATGAGCGGTTTTAGCGGACACCCTGGGCGTTCGTCGCCGCGTAGGCTTTTATTAGCTGGGGACCAGGATAGTGCTCCTCGGATAACGACGTCGCAAAACAAAACGCAAGATGGAGAAGACCTGAAGTCTGGCAAGCGAGTGAGATTCTTGGAGCAAGCAACCCAATGCCTGATCTGTGGCCAGAAGCTGCCTTACCTCTTCGGTCGACCTAGGAAACTGTGCGGAAACAAGTCCTGTTACTTGGAGTGGAAGAGACGGCGCTATGCGAACCTCCAATTAATCGCACGCAGCCGCAGGCTGTCCGCTGCAGACTTCGAATACGCAGAGCCGATTTGCGTTTGTGGAGGGGATAAGTTTGCATGGACAATGGACGGGGTCTTCTGCCTCAAATGCGGCGTCCAGGAGCCCCTTTTCTCTCTGGAACCGTGGATTCCGCCAGAATTCGCACCCAAACCCGTTTGCACATGCACTCAAATCTGCAAACAATCCTCAGCTTACAGGCTATGGGCCTATGTGTGACGGCACTTTCTGCCCATCAAAACGCGTATTATATGAAGTTCTAGGGCAGTTTTCTGCGGCAGGGAACCGTCCGCCGTCGGCAGTTCAAAAGCTATTGAACGGTGCTAGCGCTTTCGTTTGTTCCGTACTCGCGTACGAGAAGTGGGAAGCCTTCCACGTCTATCGATCGTACCTCGCCTTATGCGAGTTGACGAAATGGGTCGCCAATCATCCGCAAGCAAGAGATCAATTGGAACGATGTCGAGCGGCTTGAGACCCCTCGCCCGTCTTTCCACGTTTATTTCATACGCGGTCTTAATGGTCCGCCTACTGACGATCAAAGCGTCAATCCTTGATTCCGTCACCGTTGGGCCGCACCGATCGTGAAGAGGAACGATCTTTGCGCGAGACATAACCTTCCAGCGCTTGAGCAGGCGTTCCAAATCCCCTGCTCTCTTTGAGTATGGATCAACTTTGTGTGGTTTATGCAACGACCTGGCAAACTCTTCACTCGTGACTCCTATCATGACCTTTCGCCCTACCGCGAAAGCCTTTCTCAGAAGCTCCTTGTGCCCGTTATGGAGTACATCAAAAGTCCCGCCCATAGCCACGATTCCGTAAGCCCTTTGATGTCGCCGATTGCCCGGTCTCATGCCCGACTGCCTCGTACGCCAAGCTGCGCAACGCAACGGGCCGCACTTTTTAGCATTCGGATTTAGTGCGTTTTTTCATTTTCAGGCATTAAACGAACGCCTTGGCATTCGAGATGCGATGCGAAGACCCTCGCGGCTGGGAACTTTGCTTGCACTTCCCTAGCAACCCTCCTCGCCTTCGAATCCTCTACCACAGCATGTACAGCTTCACCGATCATGTTTTGTGCGGCACCTACAGCTCCGGCAGAAGTCATTGCCGAGATTAGACGTGTAACACTTGGCGTTTCGAAACCGGCCTGCTTTCCGAACTTCCTTGCTTCATATAGAAATTGAGATATTGTGGGATTTCTTGCGATGGCGCGAAGAGCAGCGTGCGCCATAGCGTTGTTGCGTAGTTGCTTGCTCTTGTCGGCCAATGCATCCTTTGTTTGAATCGGGCCGAGGTATGCGCAGACTATGGAATGCCCTGGCGGAAAGCGTAGCCGGTCAATTCGGCCGATTCCAGGGGCACCTGGCTCCTTTACGAGCACGAACCCCCCACACATGAGGGCTGAGACAGTGCCGAGGCCCGTCCCGTTCAACACCTCGGCTACATGTGCGGCTTTTCCAACCTCATCAAGGGTCCAAGGCAAATTAGCGGCATCACATAATGCCAAGCATGAGGCTAGTGTGCCTGCGGCGCTAGTCCCAAAGCCCGCAGCAATAGGAACTTTGACTTGAATGTCGACAACCACGTCTAGTTTCAACTCATTGCGGTTAATGAGTTGCTCAATCGCTCCACGAGTAGTCTGAGCGTGCGGCGCAGGTGCAGAATTAATCCCAATCTTTATTCGCGTGCGGCTACGCCTTCTCACTAATACCCGGGAAGTCACCCCGCATGAGATTACGAACCCGCCTCCCCTCGACCCAATTTTTGCAGGGTCAGTGAACCGCTTGCCGGCTTTGTCCTTGCCACAAATCTCGAAGAAGCTGGATATCCCAGCCGGACAAAAGGCTTCGGAAAGCGGCAACGCCACGCCCTAGTGTAGTTATTTTGACTTTGGAGTTTGTTCGATGGCCCGGAGGCTTGGAAAGGCCGCTCGGCAAGCCGCCGCGACCGGTGGCGTCAGCAAAACCATGAATGGAATTTCGGTGAAGTAGTTCGAAGTCGTGATTAGGTATATGTACCCTGTAGCTAGCGGTTTGGTGCCGAGGCCGACAGCGACCGGTAAGCCAAAAATCGTGCTATAAGCAACTATTCCCAGGCCGATTATAGCCGTTCCAATCGAGAGGCCGATAGAAGCCGCTACCTCGAAATCCGCCCATCTATTTCGGACAATAAATAGAAGGACTATGGCGAGCACGACAATTAATCCGGCGAGCCCTAGGTAGGACGTGGGCGATCCCAAGGTTGACCCACCGAATAGAAAGTAGAGCCCAAAGATCAACGCTACTGCATATACCGGCTGAATTAACAAACTCAAACCAACAAGAACTCGTTTCGTTACGCCTTTGAGGTCGTGGTTTGTGAGCCATCCGATGACGAAGAATCCAATGAAGTTGGATGGGACCCCTACAAGAAGGCTTAGGAGAGCATCATGATGTCCATAAATCACATCCGCTAGGAATATTCCTATGGCAGCGCCTCCCGCGCCGACCCAAGGTCCAAATAATATGCTAAATGTAGCAGGCACAAAGACTTGCGGCCAGAATCTCACTCCAAATATCATAAGAGGGAAAGCAGTCCATAGCGCTCCTATGCCTGCATATACAGCCGCGTTCACGGCAGTAAGCGTCAGCATGAGCGACAAAGACCTTGACTCAGTCATTAGGGACCGCCATCAAGTCGCTGTTGGGCGTATTCTAATGTTTTCCTTTCCTAGTTTCACCGATCAATTCGTCCTAACGAAACGTTAAGATAGCTACCGCAGGTTGCCTTCATCTTAGGTAGCCCGGTGGTGTAGTGGTCAAACCACTGAACTTGGGACTACGCATAGCATTGGCGCCAGAAAACTGCCACTAGACGGCTCTGGATCCCCTCACCAGAGGAGAGACCTGCCGACGGGAGTTCGAAAGGAAACGGATCGCCCGAACATCTCCCCCGGGCTACCACAAAAACCGCGGGTATCTCAACCAATCTCACAGATTTCGCTTAGTAGGCAAGGAAAATAAAATTGTGAGGTCATTTGGACCTTGAATCTGCGGAAGTATCCAACGAGCGTTTAATTCGAGGTGCGTTCTGGGTGGAGGAGATTAAAGTCATGGAGTTGAAGCGGTTAATCGACAGCGGAGCCCGCGTCAACCTAATCGATGTGAGAGAACCGCATGAGTACGATCTCTGCCACCTAAACGGAAGTCGGCTAGTGCCCTTACGTCAAATTCCTAAGGAACTCAAAGAACTCAACCCCAGCGAAGAGTACGTCCTCTACTGCCATACAGGAAACCGAAGTGCATTAGCAGTCAACTATCTACGTCAATTCGGATTTACGAAAGTGAAGAACCTCAAGGGAGGCATCGACGAGTGGGCAGCGAAGATCGACCATTCGATGCCACGATACTAGACCAACAAGTGCCTGGCGGGCAAGAGCCTCACCTAAGTCAGGTTCGACGTGATAGTAACGAAACTAAATCAGTTCTGGCAGAGCATGTACCTGGAACAAAGCAACATACCCGTCCCGTAGTTCAGTGGAGTGGCTGTTGTCGCCTTCTCGGCGTTATCGGCTTCAGTGTACCTACTCAAACGAAGACGCGAGTAAGTCGGAGCGCCCTGTAGCACTCGTCCTATTTCATTTTCACTTTCTAACCTACCGTTCACGCGAGTAAGCCAGTAGAAGCCGTTCCAACAGCTCGATGTCTTCTTTGATTTTAGGTTGATTACGTCGTCCTCGATTTGCGATTTTGCGTATGGCGGCTTATTTCACGGTATATACAGGCATCCCTTCTCGTGCCGATCATGATTTCTGCAGCAGCCTTTATCATTTCGACGCTGCTCAAAACGAGGGAAGCGCCTTTGCTTACAATCGTGAATCTGTCTTCGAAAGATCCGCCGTTCCCCGCGGAGGCCTTGACAGCGGTTGACTCGGCTCTTGGAGCTCTTGGGCTACGCCGGCAGGTTCGTTCGGCCATAGTTCCGGGAAAGGAGTATTCAGTCACTTACGACGGCCCAACAGTCGAAAAGGCGCAAGTCGAGGCGATCGTGGCTCAGATCGCGGAACAACATCATCTCACAGTCTCGGTTGAGGTAGAAGAGTCAGTAAGCTTCCCGTAGCCGATAAAGCTAGATTATTTTCAGTTCGTCGAGATCGAAACCTCCACGGCTGCCATCTAGTGACCAAGCGGCTATGTCTCGTGGTTCGCCGTTCTGCAATGATAGGACAAGATAAGTAAATTCAGGCCATGCGAACTCCAAGTCAACCTTAGAAGGCGCCACGGGCGCGTCCGGATGTGAGTGATATACGCCCAGAAGAGTTAGATGGGAACGACGAGCCG
The DNA here is from genome assembly GCA_964533505.1 of uncultured Candidatus Bathyarchaeia archaeon. Lineage (GTDB taxonomy): Archaea > Thermoproteota > Bathyarchaeia > 40CM-2-53-6 > 40CM-2-53-6 > FEN-987. Next base: position 42,170 of record CAZHKA010000048.1, read on the forward strand.
TTTCATCAGCGCGAATCAATTCTGGTGGGTCTATGCTGTACCGTCTAAGCCTTGAAGGCTGAGCCGCATTTGACGCTGCCAGCGCGCGCCCGACTATCCGCGGACTGGAGTTGGTTCCAATGAGAAAGCCGCAACACTCCTCCGGATACGTGTTTCTTGCGTGTGTAATGATGTATTGAAGCTGATCGGTCGGTAACAGCACTACCAATTTGGGAGAATAATGTACCTCGAAGTATTTCAGCAGTTGCCCGATCTTCTAGGGCATGAGACTGTGGGGGTAAGCGTGTCTAAAGCGTCGGAGAACATGCGTTGAATAACGACACGAAAATGCTAATTTTCTGGAATTCAGTTTCACTGTACTCAGCCATCCTCCGATTCTCTCCAGCGATTATATCCCCTAGTCACGTACGCCAGATCGCAACACAGTTTGAATGGTGAAATGTCGGTTGCTAGAAGGATTAGCCAAAATCATTTTGCCAAGCCGCGGGGACAGAAGCAAGACCGGGATTTTGTACATCCCAGCAGACGTCGTCAAGGATTCTTCATTCCCGTTCAGCCCCGACCAGGAAGTTCTCATTCGAATAGACGGCAGGAAATTGGTCGTAGAAGGAGCGGTCCCGGCTTGAACGTGGACAATTACCGAAGCAACTACACATTCGCTATGGACTTCGGCACGAGCGATTTCAAATTTGGCCCAATAACACTTGGAGAAGAGCCGAGAATCGTAAACAACCGAGGCTACTTCCCCGACAAAAACTCCGTTTTGTACAAAGCATTCGAAGCCGCATCCGACCTCATAGTCGGGGACGACGTCCCGCTTTACCTGCAATCCGCCGAGGATCTGTCAAGCAGGTTGATCTACCCCATGCGCAACGGAATGATCGAAAGAGACGATGAGCGAGCTTGGCAAGTCGTAAAAACTCTGACAGCTTATGGACTGGACTCGTTCAAACCGCAATCTAACAACGGCTTTCGTGGATATTACGTCGTGGCTTCCCTTTCATCGGTATCTCCTCGCTACATGTACGAGAGGCTGATGTCCGCATTCACCGAAGGTAGTCATGGCATGGTCAAAGCGGTCACGGTGATTCCTCAACCTTTCGCGGTCGCAATAGGGCACGGCGTGACGACCTGCGTCGTCATCGAATCCGGCCATGGAAACAGCCAGGTTTGCCCAATCTCCAAGTACCCAATACGATCCGTTCAAGTGGCATTAAACCGAGGAGGCGGAGACGCTAACGCAATAACGTCAGAAATCCTCAAGGACGCTGGCTACGCAGACTTAGCAAACGAAGAAGCACTTGTCCGCAAAGTCAAGGAGAACCTAGGCCTGATCCCAGAGAACCTTGACCGCGCCATCCAGGAAGCGAAACGATCACCCCGTACTATCAGGGCAAGATACAAGGTTCCAGGTACTCGAGTAGAGATTGACCTTGACAAGGATTCATGGTCCAGATTCCTAATCGGCGAATACGTGTTCAACCCGAACCACGAAATCTTCGAAAGCTACTTCAACAGAGGAATGCCTAAACCACGAGATGTGAAGATGGGCGACACCGTCTTCAAAGGTATGCTCGACTTCGGCGAGGCGATCGTTACCTCTGTCGAGCGGTGCCCAGTCGAGCTGCAACCACTTCTCTACCGTGAAATCCTCCTATCTGGAGGCAATTTCAGTTGGACAATTCCCGCTAAACTGCAGGGCCAAGCTGTGGATGCTCCTAGCAAAGTTAAGATGCTTCTTCGTGACCGGGGAATCAAGAATGTCTCCGTCAAGATGACCGGCGCTCCCCAATTCTCGGTCTGGCATGGGTGCATAATCTACGGCTTTGCGGTTCCTGAGAACTATGAATGGGACTGGCAGCGGCTCGAAGGATGGATGAAGGTTCCAAACTAACCTCTCGATCGATGAACGTGTCATACATTACTTTCTAGCCATGGGAGCTCGGGCTACAGTCAAACCTGATGGAGAACAGGGCGCTTCCTTCGTCCTTGGAGCGGATAAGCTTCACGTTCTTATCCTGACGCCTGACGACATGACACGCCGAAATGCTATCTTAGATTCGATATTGACTCTGTCGACTCTGCAGTTGACGTATCAACTGGTGTATTTGGCGGCGCCGCGCATTTTTGGAACCGCCGTCGACGCCTCAATCTTCAAGTCTCGTGGGGTTGGGCTCTTGTTCTACGACGAACGACGAATCGACGAAGCTGTTCCCGCACGGCTTCAGACTGAAGCACCGGCGAAACGGACAGAAGTAGATGGCAGTGGCTTGATGACAGAGTTAGCGGCGTTGAAGACAATGTACCTCGAAATGGAGCGGACGGTTAACCAATTGCGCAATGACTTGACGACCTTTCGAATTCCGCAACCCATGCAACAACCGGAGCCTAGAGCTCCTGCCCCCACACAGGCGATAACAATGCAGCCGAATTTTCCTCAGGCGGTCATTCATGGCGGTGAGTTGCCCTCGTATTTCATCAATAACCCATGGCTAGACGTATTGTCGAAGCGGGGAACCGGAGACCGTGAGCCTATTGCCGGCTGACTACATAGTGCGAATGCCCATCAGAAGAATCTCAGTGGTGATAGATACCGAGGACACAATAGCACCCGAGATGTCGCTGGAAGACTTCCGTCACTTGTATGGAAGAGACCCAGATTCCACAAGATACCGTATCATCAACCTTGAAATCATAACGTCCCCGGACGATCAACAACCCATGTTGGTTTCAGAGTGTTGTAGATACTCGCGGTTCGTGAGGAGAGAAGCGGACAGCGTCTACTTCCGTAATACGATTGGATAATTGACGACTCCGCAGCGCACCCTTGACGCGGGCCAGCAATGCGAGTTGGAGTTGCTTTAGGTGTGGATGCCGCACTAGGCAATCTTCCGATTGCAACCGTACGCCATGAAAATGGCAAGAAAGCGCCCGGTCATGATGGGTTTAACGGGGGAAAATGCTAAAATTCGACGCAAGTTTTATATATGGTTCGATGGTAGTTATTATAGATTTCGGGCCTGATGAACCTAAGGCAGAACGAAAGCGTTCTACTGCGGAAGAGTGGTCCGAGCGGAAAGCATGAAGGAGGTTGAAAGAAATTTGAGTACGAGCACATCGACGAGGAAGGTAGGTAAGCTAACTAACTGCCCTGAATGCGGCAGTACAGACTTGGTAGAGGACTATGATGTCGGCGAGATCACTTGTCATAACTGTGGCCTAGTCATCAGTGAGCATGCATTAAACCAAGGGCCGGAATGGCGAGCGTTCACAAAGGAAGAGAAGGATGAGCGTGGACGAGTAGGCATACCAACATCATTCTCTATTCACGACAAAGGGCTGTCAACAGTAATCGACCGCGTCAATAGAGACGCGTATGGACGCCAATTGCCTCTTGCAACTAGGCTTGAGATGCTACGCCTGAGGAAGTGGCAAATCCGAACACGCGTTCATTCGTCTGCGGACAGGAACCTTGCTCAAGCCATGGCTGAACTGGATAGGTTGACGGACATGTTGCATATCCCCGCTTCGATCAAGGAACGTGCGGCCATCGTATACAGAAAGGCCTTGGACAACGGCTTGGTTAGAGGTCGCTCAATCGCAGCCATTGCCGCCGCATCGCTCTACGCTGCGTGCAGAATGTCCGAAACACCCAGGACGCTCAAGGACGTATCAGCTGCCAGCAGGATCCGCAAGAAAGACGTCGCAAGATGCTACAGGCTGTTGATCAGAGAACTCGATCTTCGAATGCCGGTTGAAGACCCTGTAAAGTGCATATCAAAAATCGCAACTAAAGTAGAGATATCGATGCCGACACAGCAACGCGCGATCAAGATAATCAATGAAGCGAAGCGCAAAGGCATCGTTGCCGGCAAAGATCCAATGGGTCTCGCCGCGGCTTCGCTGTACGTAGCCTGCGTCCTGGAAGGCGAGAAGAAAACGCAGAAGGAGATAGCAGAAGTCGCCAACGTCACGGAAGTCACAGTGCGGAACAGGTACAAGGGACTAAAAGAAGCTCTAAAACTAGATATCTAGGAGGGTCGGGCAAGCGTCGCAGCGGCCCCACCCCTTTCTCTTATTTTAAGTTCTAATTCTTCCTTACCCACGCCGAAGACTACATTGAGACATTCGGATACGGTGCTAATGGGATGTACCTTGACTCCTTCGTCAGTAAGCACGCGCATTTCGTCGGCAGCGACGTCGAAGTTCACAGCCGGCAAGACCAAGTCGGTCACACGAATTCTCTGAGACTTCAGAATTCCCACAATTTTGCCGGTTTGAGCGCCATAACCGCCCAAGCCTCCCACTGGCCCGATATCCAGCTTCACGCCGATTGTGCCCGTCGCGACAACGGAAGGAGAAATCGTAAGTCCAGACAACTCCGAAAGAAGGGCAAGCACCATCGCCAATCCCGCACTCGGACCTGAAACGCCTTGTCCGGCGGCACCTTCCAAGATGCTCCTGATCTGAAAATGCATGTGGAGGCGGCTGATATCGAGACCAAAGTCGGTCCATAACATAGAGCTCACCGCTTCCGCGGCATTCTCGGCGCTTTGACGCACTGATTCGTCGGGCAAAACGAGCTGCCCGATTATTGCCGAAGTTGAATTACCCGTGACCGAAACTCTTGATTCACCTGGAGTAAGCGGTCTAACAGAGCATTGAACGGTGATAATTCCGCCCGTCCCGTCCTCCGTTGCATAAAGTCCAAAGGAGGCCCCGGCTGTCGGTGAAGATAGAATTAGTGCCTCCTCCATTTCCCTCCGTTGCTTCGCCTGGCCCGATTCTAGGGCCTGAATCGCCTTTTCGAAATGGTACAGTCGAATTAGGTGGTTAGATTCGTCTACTTGACTGATGGATTGCGGTCCAGTTTGCGCTTCGCTCTCGACCAGCTGCTTTAATCGCTCCAAGTCTGCAGCATACTTGAGTTCGACGGATGCCTTCTCAGTCGCGTCTTTGGATGCACGCAACTCGTAAGCAGCACTGATCTCCGAAGCCCAAAGCCGGTGACTTTCGGCGATCGTTTCCGACGCAGCTCTTGGGCTCAGGATGCGCTGAGTCCTGAAAAGCCGTGTGACCTTTGCCGCATCAACTTCAGGGTGAAGGAACCTCTGGAACTTCCTGAGGTGTATGTCGACAACCTCATTCCATTCCTTGTCGTTCAATGGAGGATGAACATAGAAGACGTTCGGTTCGAATCTATCTCTCGTCGCTTGATCTATGAGATTTTCCTTGTTCGAGGCGGCTATCACAACAATCCCTTCGTCAGCCTTGATTTCGCTTAGCTCCGCCTTTACTTGTGCCAGAATCTTGTTTCCGGTTGGATCCGCACCCCAGAATATGGCGTCGGCTTCGTCGAGGAAAAGAATGCACGGGCTCCGTTGTCTGGCTAACGCGAAAAGATCTCTAATCCGCTTTTCCGGTTCACCGATGTACGATGCACCACTCATCAGTTCCCCGCCGCGAACCTTGATGAACGCCACCTTATTCTCAGCCGCAGCTACTAGAGCAAGCAAAGTCTTACCCGTTCCAGGAGGGCCAAAGAGTAGAAACCTGCAGTTGGAGGAGTAACCAAGGGAGGACATCTTACGACTGAAGGCAAGTGAGACATGGTTTAGGATCTTATCCTTTAGATCATGAAGGCCTCCGATTTCACCCCTCGCAACTTTTGGCGTAACCAGATACACTGCATCCATGATCTCCCTAGACTTCTCGCGTTCCACATAGAATTTCATCGACCGCGCGGCTTGCGAAAAGTCCTCAAGATCAACTTGGTATGTAGGTTTGGTCCACTTAGACAACGGGTTCGGCATTGAACGCCTTATTGTTTCCCAAAGAGGAATTTCTTTGCCCCTCTTCACTTCCCGAAACACGCCGAGTATGTCGTTCGGCGTAATTGATCCGTGCCGACGCAAGACGGCCTCCCGCTCCAGTACCTCCACTATTTCCTCGGCAGATATCCCATGCCATCCTTCGGCGGTTAGACAATCCTTCACTATCGCCAGCAACATTTCCCTGGTTACGCCGTTATCAAGATCAACGCGCGTCAAGCGACGGCGAATGTCTTCACGTGTCTGTTCATAAGAATTGGTGGCGACGATTACAAGTGTTCGCGAATCATTGCTCACGATCTTGTCAAGCCATCGGTTTATCTCGTCTTGCACCCTAGTGTCTTCTAATTCAGTGCCGGTATCGCCACGCACCTTTTTCCCGAAACTTTGGAATTCGTCGATGTAGACCACCGATGGAGCGGATGCCGCCTGTTCAAGGAGTCTACTTAGCTGCTTGGTGCTTCGGCCGTAATATTCCGAGAACACATCTGATCCTTTGATTACGACTGGAGATAGCAGAACTCCGTTCTTATGAGCCTCCAAGAGCATCTGTTTCATCGAAACCATGGTGAGGAAGGTTTTTCCAGTCCCGCTCTCGCCCGTAAGGCAGATCGCTTTTGGAAGTTCATCCTTGTCGAACCATTTCTTCAGAACTGAGTGTTTCAGCACATGTAGCCTAAACGAATCAAGAAGTAAATTATACTCTCTGTCCCTGCCAATTAGTTTCGCCGCTGAAAATCTATTTGGCGGATAAAGTCTATCGAGGCGCTGCTGGATCTTTCGGAATTTGCGTGGCGATATCTTGGATTTTCGCCATTTCACATAGTCTTGATCCACAAGTCGCAAGGGCACATAGTTAGCCCATCGAAGAATCCGCCTCTTGCCCCACCAAGTGTTCGTGGCCGCTTGTTCGGAATCAATAGAGGTCTGAAGCCCAGACGGGGAATCATTTCTTTCGATGTCTTCCAAGTCTTGCGGCATGCTACTCATCTTCGATCGGTTTCAAGTCAAACGCCTTTCCTAGCGTAAAACGAACAAGATACGCCATGATGACAGCTCCCGCGGCAAAACCAACGACGAAAAGATCCCAAAGGGACAGCAGGTTTAAAGAAACAAGAAACATGAACCGGAGCACAAACAGTAGCACTAGTTCTCCTCCCATTATAGCGACGATTGCTACGAAGGAGGCCAGCAGAAATTTGTAGATCACATTTAGCCAAAGGTAGGCTTTGTCGCCGATGTCCATTGGCTGTGCCGCAGCGTCTTTTCTTGCGGATTCACGCCTTATCCAAATACCGCCAACTAACAGGAACTGCACGCCGAGCAGCAGATAAAGAGCCTTAACCCAAAGTGGAAACGCTTGCCCGAAATTTCCCATCCAGTTGACGAATCCATCCCATGCGGATGTAGAAGACACTTGCGCAAGACCTTCGTTGGAACTAGGGCCGAAGACAGCGACTATGTCGAGCTCAAACGCGCCTCCTGAAATGTAGAAAGCGGTCCCGTTGTCGATAGCATTTGTACGGTTTTGCCTAACGTAGAGATTGACGCTATAGTCCAATGACTGATTGAGATGTACTTGTAGGTCGTAGGTGCCTGGCGCTGAAGCATTAAGCGCTAAGTAATTCGTCGGGTACGGGGAGGATTTTTCGAGGACTGCCGCCGATATGTTGCCTTGCATGAATACCTGTTGAATCGAGGCTCGATTACTCTGAAGAATAAGCGAATCCCCAACGTTTAGCAGCACGGTATCTGTGCGCACTGTGGGTGTTTGATCGGCTCTTGCTACTTGAGCTCCGACGAGGATGAGCGCCAGACTGATGAGGATGATGACGAATAGTAAGCGTGAACAGTATGTTCTGGCCGATGGCACAGCTACTCAGGCTCCCGACTTGGTCACATATAGGTCGTATATTCTATATATTCTTACTATGCTATATTAACGTTCCGCAAATGGAACAGTAACGTTTCACTTATTGTCTTCTTCCTCTACCCCTTCCAGTTCAACCACAAGACTACCAACATAGCCACACTGCAGACATGCGTAAACTGGAGGCAGCAACCACCCACCGAGAGACCCCTGTTGTCTAATCCGAACGCTCCCACATGCAGGGCAAGCCTGAGGCATAGTTCGTGAATGTTTCAAATTCCTTAACGCATCGACGAAGGCGCTCATCCGCGTCTACCTCTTGGTTTGCCTAATGAATCTCAATTGAGCCCTCAGGAAAGCCGAATTGGACAAGCAATTTCTTGACCTTGCCACGATGATCGCCTTGGAGCATAATCAGGCCCTCTTTAGAGGTCCCCCCGCACGCACAAAACGTCTTTAGCTTTGCACCTAAGTCGCCCAGGTCCACGCTTTTCGAATTGATGCCTTCGATTATGGTAGTCGCTTTGCCCCATTTTCGAGTTTCTAGGCGGACCTTGACAAGCTGCTGCTCCATGCTAATGGTTCCGCAGACGCAGAGATCCTTAGGAAGCCCACAAGTCGGGCATACTTCCGCCATTATTTGAGTCAATTACTCCTTTGTTGCTCAATTGGATAGCCGCCCGGACAATATTTAAGCCTATGTCTAGACTCTCAAGATTTCTAAGCCTGAAAAAGGGAGTACGCTTTCGCGGGAGCTTGTTCTCAATGCCTGGACCAAATCACGCAACTCGCGATAACCATAATGAAATCACAATTGAAACGCTGAAGACGCCCCCATTGCAAATTGAACCTGCACCGATCCGGAAACGCGTGGCCGCCTCACTGATAGATTCACTCATTGTAACTTTCGCGTGGCTCTTGCTTTTGCTTTGGACTCATGAGGGCTTTGCAGATCGACTCGCAGTCGGCGCGGAGTTTCTCGCTATCATGTTCCTGTACTACCTTCTTCAGGAGAGCGCTTTCGCGTCAACGATTGGGAAACGCTTACTTGGGGTACGCGTCGTCGGATACGACGGCGACCCTATGTCGATGCGCCAAGCGCTGATCAGAAATTCTGTTCGGCTAGTCGATTGGTTGCCCCTGGTTTATCTTCTCGGTGGGCTGAGCATCGCCGTCTCAAGAAAGAGACAGAGGCTCGGGGATATTCTTGCTGGGACGGTAGTCACCCTCGTTGCCAAAAGAGACATAAGTCCGCCGCCAGCTCCCTTTCTATTCCACTGAGGCGCAATCGTCTAGTGAGTATCGTTGCCGGCCAACTTAACAGCTGAGGCCAAAGCAAAGTGGCAGTTAGCCCAGACCACAACAAACCCGCGGGAGAAACTTCAGGCTCTTCAAGAATTTCTTTCCGAAGTCCCCAAGCATAAGGGGAACGAACGGCTCAGGGCTCAAGTCAAAACACAGATCTCCGAACTTAAGGAGGACCTGATTGCTCAACGAAGGAAGCGCGGCGGTGGACGGTCGGTCTGGTCAGTAGATCGTGAGGGTGCGGCCCAAGCGATTGTGTTTGGGCCTACAAAGTCAGGCAAGAGCAGCTTGCTTAGAGCACTGACTAATGCCCGCGTCGAGATTGCATCATACGACTACTCCACTCGAATTCCCACGCCAGGCATGCTGCAGTACGAAGATATCCAGATTCAGCTTGTAGAACTCCCGGCCCCCTCTTTCGTACCTAGCGAAGAGCACTACGTCATCCAGTCAGAAGCGGCCACCTTGATACGCCAATGCGATGGATTGATTGTGGTCGTCGACTTGAGCAATGACCCTGTGAGCCAGCTACGATTGATGTTGTCGAGTCTTGAAAGCATACACGTTTCAACACAGAAGGCGCAGACTCGAGTTGAGATCGTCCCGGAGAAGGGGAGCGGAGAAATACGAGTCGCAGCTTTGGGATCGAATGAAGTGCTGCCTCATGAGCAAATTAATAGTTTGTTGCACAGTTATGGGATAAGGAGCGCTCTTGTCCGAATCTTTGGCAATGCTACGATGGATGAGGTGGAAAATGCGATTCTGCAGAACGTGACTATCTATAAGCCCACTATTGTGCTAGCAAACAAGTTCGATCTCGACATCGGACGAAAGGCATCTTCAGAATTTCTATCAAACGTGACTGGGTTTACTACAGCCGTCGTTTCCTGTTTGACGAGGCAGGGATTTGATACGGTCGGCCGTCAACTGTTTGATAGCTTGGGCATAGTAAGAGTGTACACTAAGGAGCCCAACGAACCCAAGCCTTCCCCTCATCCGTTCGTAGTACATGCGGGGACTACCGTCAGAGAACTCGCGCGCAATATTCACTCCGATCTTGCGGAGAAATATCGGTACTCGAGACTCTGGGGGCCTACGAGCAAGTTTGCTGGGGAACGTGTTGGTCCGGATCACGTGCTGGGCGATAGAGATGTTGTCGAAATCCACACTACTTAGTCGAGACCCGAATGTCTCTGGCTAATGCGACATTCAGAGTCTTGCACGCCGACGTCTTCTGAAGTTCTTTATCCTCCAGAAGCCGCTCGAATCACGATAATATTCCATTACTTCCAATTTTGGGTTTCACCAGACAACGTACACTAACGCCATCGCGACATAGGGGTTTCACCGTGCAAACCCCAATGCTTTTCGCTTTTCGACCAAGAAATTCACTCCTTGAAATGCAAATCTCTGGCAAGGTGATCCTCTTTCGAATTCCCATTTTGCTACACGTAACTAAACAATGACTGAGTCCGGCGACTTCCGACTAATCCGCGTTGATTGGTTTCAGTGAATTTCTGCAAAGTTACGACACCATAAAAACAAGTGGAGTACCGAAAGAACTGAAGTGTCTCGAAATCTACGAAGTTGTTTAAGAACGTCAAAAAAACTCGTTAGGGATTTCTTCTAGCCAGGGCTAGGATTCCACCGACGATACCGATCAGCATTCCAGCGATGAACCCTCCGCCAAGGATTAGGCTGAAGATCGCAAATGGGAAAATTATCACGTCTGCTAGGGCTCCGTTACTTAGCGCCATCACGATCGCGCCTAGCACCAGTGTCAGCCCAATGATTGCGCCTAACATGAACGCGTAAGACTGTCCGAGAGCGTGTAGCCAGAAGAATATTGATGACCAGAGCACCCAGAATGAGGGCGAGAGCAGCGCCGCAGCATTCAACAAGACTAGGATGCCTGATATCAGCGACAGGATGACGGCGAAAGTGTTCCTTCGCTTTGTTACACGTCCCGGAACAAGCCCAACTGGTGGAGCTAGCACCATCTGCGGTCTTCCACAGAACGGACAGTAGATGGATTGTAACGGCATCACTCTTCCACAATTTCTGCATCGAACGGTCGGCATCGGTAATACGTACCGTATCGGTGGCCCTCTTGCAGGAACAAGGATAGGTGGCGGCACAACAGCAACGGCCGCAGCCGGAGCTAATCTAGGCTTCCCGCGTCTTCCAGATAGCAAGAACGCGAGCAGCGCCAAGCCGATGGCTAGGAGGAGCATTCCAATAATCAGCCACACTATCCAGCTGAGCGTCGTAGGTGGAAGATACGAAATAGTTAGAGTCGCGCTCGCTGTGTGAACTTTGGTGCCGCTTACTCCGGTAACCACGACGGTGTAGTTTCCTGGAGGTGCATTTGCGGCAATGCAAATGGTCAGCGCTCCCGTTGCCTGGCCGTCAGGAGGCGGAGTCAGTACGTTTGAAGGATAGAACCGCCCAGTAACGCCCGAGGGGAGTCCACTCACGGTAAAGGAGACTGGTGAATTGAAACCGTTAATTGAAGTTACTATGATTGTGAAATTACCGCAAGCTCCCTGGTCTATGTAAAGATGGCTGGGTGATATCGTTATGCTGAAGTCTGGCGGAGGTGGAGGGGGCGTTATCATTGGGGAGACATTAAGGGTTACTGCGACGCTATGGGTGATTAGCGGAGATACAGAGCTTCCGGTTATTGTCAGGTTGTAGCTGCCCACCGGAGTTGTGGATGCGGTCAGGACGCTGAGTGACTCAGTGGCCGACTGTCCTTGACCGAGGGAAACTGAGGCGGATGGTGCGAATGCGGCAGAGGCACCGGAGGGTAGTCCAGACACGGCCAAGTTTATGGTGCCACTAAAGCTACTTTCTGAGGTTACTGTGACTTGGTAGCTGGCGGTTTGGCTTTGCTGGACGCTTGCGACGGGTGGAGTCGCGCTTAGCGAAAAGTCAGGGGTTATGCCTTCGACAAACTTGTTACCGTAAATCTGGTAGATGGCGTAGTATCCGTTGTAGTCCGCGTAGGTTGGGTAGAGATTCTCGTATGGTTGCAGAGCAAGTCCTTCGACTATCCCGTTTCCATACGGGAAGTAGAACGCAAGAATCGAATACGGCAGTTTCGGTATTCCATAATTGGTGGTGTCCATCAGTATTCTGACATCGTCTGTATGAGCGGCCTGGACACCGTTCGGTACCCAATTCCCAACACCTTCCTCGGTGAAGATAGTCACCGCATCAGGATTCGGCCCTGGGTTGTAGTATTGACTTGGAAATTCAGAATCAAAGCCAGAGTCGCCGGCCGAGGGATTGTGCATAGTGCCCAGCCATGAGCCGGTCTCGCCTGGATTTCCAAGTTGGACGTATCCCGGAAAGGTGGAGTTCAAATCGAAGATTGCGGCGTCAGTATACATGACCTCGTTGCCGGCTGCGACGCGAGCTTGGATTGCATTGTAAACAGCGGTGATCTGAGACCGATGAAGTGGGCTGTATGCGGATGGGTTCCCATACCATCCTGGACTATCGAGCACGATTAGCGTATATTGATTTACGATTGAAGGATTCGCTAAGGCATCGTCCGTTGAAATCTGCGTGTAGCTGATACCCATTCTCTGCAAGGTGAGGTAGGTTTTACCCCAATAACCGTCGCTGATAACAAGAATTTTCGTTGCTTGAGTAACCAACAGTACTCGATTGGATGTGAACGTAGTTGTCAGTTGCGTGATCGTTACCTTCGAGAAAGTTGAGTTCATCAGCATGGCGTTTACGTCAGTCATGAAACTTGAATCAATTAGGAACGGCCCTCCTTGGTACACGACTCCTGCGGGCGTCAGATCTGTTTGAAGGGCCACGTTTGGAGGTTCTATGATTCGAGACACTTGGCTTCCTGGGTTGTCCCGGAGGAATTCGTGAATGAACCCATATACGTGCACTCTGTCGTTCTGCTTGTCATCCATCGGCACTACTATCGTTCCCGGAGAAAATGTGCTGCTTGATAATGGGCCAAGTGCTAATGCAATTTGCGTTAACGGGACGGTGAGCGCGATAAAGACCACGAGGCCCGTGAGCAAATTACGATATAGTTTCATGGAGCGGCGCCTCATTTTGGTTTCATAA
>CAZHKA010000049.1:0-16828 GCA_964533505.1 uncultured Candidatus Bathyarchaeia archaeon
ATGCCGTTCGAAAGGCCGCGCCAAAGGGTGCAAAAGCTTGAGGAAGCGGTCACGATAATCAAGAAGATGTGGACCGAAGAGAGCGCATCATTCCAAGGTAAGTACTACAGAATAGACGGTGCCGTGTGCGAACCGAAACCCCTCCAAAAGCCAAGGCCGCTAATTTGGATCGGCGGAGGAGGAGAGAGATTTACGTTGAGAGCCGTTGCGAAATACGCCGATGGATGTAACTTCATCGGCCTGAGCATAGACGAGTACAGGCATAAGCTTGACGCCCTAGCCAAGCACTGCGACCGTGTTGGACGAAAAACCGGAGACGTAAGGAAATCCTGGCAAGGCTCGGTTATAGTTGGAAGAAACGATTCAGAGGTGAAAGAACGAATGCAATTTGCGACTCAAAGCGGCAACGTTGCTAAGCAAGATTTCGAGAGCCACGCCATAGTTGGAACACCCGATCAATGCGTTCAACACATAGGAGCGTATTTAGACATCGGGGTCGACAGATTCATGCTCTCGTTTCCAGAAGCTGCAACCGATCTAAGCGGCATAAGATTGTTCGCGGAACAAGTCTTGCCGAGCTTCAATTAGCGTCAAGATTGTCCGAACCAGATTTTGGACTGGATCTCAGTTGATCGTTAAGCAATTCTGTCGGTTGAAATTGAAGGGGCTAACGTGATGTGCCTGGTCTCTTTTCCCCTTGCCAACGAGAACATTGCTGCCAAGACGAGTAGGCCTGCGGAGAGTTCGAATGCGAAACTTTGTCCCGCCAGGTAAGCGGACGCGTCGTTCGGAGCGAGTGTTCCGGAGAATGTTCCGATAAAGAGCTGATAAACCGTGTTCACCGGGATTGCCCCGGTTAGTGCAGTCAAGGCTAGCGCGAAGCTCATCACCATTCCGGTGTACCGGAAAGTGTTCATGATGCCTGATGCGACACCGTAGTTTTCCGGTGGGGACGACGCCATTATCGCACTGGTGTTCGCCGGCCAGAAAAGGCCGCTTCCAACGCCATACAAGGCTTCAATCACGCCGACTTCAACCAGGGTCGTCGTTGTCGTCAACTTGCTCAGCATTAATAGAACAATCATCTGAGCAAACAAACCAACTGAAGCTACGATTCTCGCCCCCAATCGGTCGGAAAGTATACCCGCGAACGGGCCGACAACGGATGAAGCTAGTGCCATGGGGATTATCAGGTAAGACGCGGTGAGCACATTGAGCCCCGCTATCCCTTCCAGGTAGAAGAGAAGAAGAAAATTCACGCTGAACAATGCAAGGGACTGAATCATAGCGGTGACAATCGAGAGCGTGAAGACCCTGTTCCTGAAGAACGAGAAATCCACCACCGGATCTTTGCTGCGCCTCGCCTCCCAATAGACAAAGAATAGGAAGAAGAAAGGTGAAACCGCAATTGAGGTGAGGGTCACTGAACTCGTCCAAGAGTAGATGAGCCCCCAAGTTACCCCTAACAGGAGGCCGACTAAACCTAAGGTGAAGGCCAATGTTGCAGGAAGATCGAATGACCGTTTTCTCGCATTATTGTTGACGGCTTTGAGTGTTCTGTACGCCCAAATTGTCCCAAATAGTCCAATCGGGACATTGATCAAGAAAATGAGACGCCAACTCGTATATGTTATGATGATTCCTCCGAGAATTATTCCCAAAATCGTTCCCGAACCCCAAACGATTGACGTCGCACCGAACGCCTTCCCTCTCTCACTTTTTGGAAAGACTTCCGACAAGATGGCGAAGGAGTTTGCCGCAAGCAACGCCGCACCCATGCCTTGCAAAGCTCTAAACCCGACAAGTGTGAGTCCGCTGCCGGCGAAACCGCACAACGCAGATCCTATGATGAAGACAACAAAGCCGAAGTTGTACATCTTTTTTCTTCCATACATATCGGCTAATCGGCCCAAACTTAGCACCAGTGCCGTGTTGGCTAAGATGTATGCAATTACGACCCAAATCATTGTCACGTAGTCTGAGCGGAGTTCTTCCGCGATGGGGACTAAGGCTAACAGAACGATTGTGCTGTCAACCGCCGCCATCAAGGAACCAAGTGAGGTCACGGAGAATGTTTCCCACTTGTAATCCATTGAATTCGCCAGATCGCGAAAGTTGACGGGCTACGGTGTCAGTTCGTGTTTCACGTAGGTTTCCGGCGAGCCGTATCAATTCATCGCCCGTTTCTCCAGCTGAGAAATGGGTTTCCATATGGAAACGCCACTGTTCAAAGCCGCTCTGGCAGGGGCTACAGCTCAGTGTGCTGTTCCGGCCGATGCTTTCTCGTCTATAAGCCGGTTATCGTAGAATCTCGTAATTGTGAACGGCTTTATCAGGTCTGGAGCTTCCCCGGTTCTGATCAATTCTGCTACGTTGAAACCGGCGGCGGGCGCCGTCTTGAACCCATACGTTCCCCAACCACAATCGAGCACGAACCCTTTGACTTCAGGAGACTCGCACATGATTGGTGAAAAGTCAGGCGTCATATCGCATATGCCGGCCCAGCTCCTGAGAATGTTCACGTTTGCGAGACATGGCGCTAACTCCGCTACTCCACTTGCGATGGCCTCGAGCGTCGGTAAACTTGTCCTGTAACTATATGAGGTGTAAGGATCGAGTTCCGTGCCCATGAGGAATTCTCCGCGGTCGGTTTGGTAGAAGTATGCCGCCAAGTCGCCTGACATGATAACCCCCTTCATGATCGGTTTGAGCGGCTCGGTCACACATGCTTGTATTGGGACACTGATAATTGGTAATCGCAAGCCAACCATTTCCGCAATTGTTGAACACCAGCCTGCCGTAGCGTTTACAACGTAATCGCAAGCAACCTCCTTCCCTCCGGCCGAAACCCCCGTCACCCTCCCATCGCTCACTCTGACAGCTTCAACCTTGGTGTGCGGATGAATCTCGACCCCAAGCCTATCGGCGGCGCTTGAGTAACCCCAAACAACAGCGTCATGCCGAATGACCCCGCCGCGGGGGTGGTAAAGTCCGCCGACGATGGGAAACCGCGGTTTATCGCTCACGTCAAGGAACGGATGCAGCTCGTGCACTCGCACCTTCCCAACCATCATACTCTCCACGCCAAGTTGCTTGTTGACTTCCGCCCGGAGCCTCAACGCCTCAAGGGAGAAAGGGCTGTGTGCTAGAGTAGTCAAGCCCATCTGGTCGATGAGCATGTTGAAGTTTACTTCCTGCGAGAGTTGCTCCCATCCCTTCAGGGCCTGGTCGTAGAAGGCCACGTTCTCCGGGGTCCGTTGGTTGGCTCGAATAATCTGAGTGTTCCGACCGCTGTTGCCTCCACCAAGATACGTCTTGTCTACGACGGCAACGTCCGTGATTCCGCGTTTGGCTAGGTGGTAGGCTACCGAGAGGCCATGCACGCCGGCACCTATGATGACAACGTGGTACCTGCTCTTCAGAGGGCTTTTCCGCCACATCTTGCTTCCCACAATTCCACCTCAACTCAGCCCGAGGAGCTTCACCGCCGAACTCCCCACCGGAGCAACACCTAACCCCTTACCCGAATTGAATACAACATCCCAGACGTATTCGGCGTAGGCTCTGTCAAAATACAATTGATAAGCGAGACGAGACCCAAGGTCCTTTCTCAGGACAATTGTCGGCACATGTCGGATGGGCGTATGCGTCACGGAGAGATTAGGGAAATCCTCAGGGTTCACGTTCAGCTCAGTTAATTTCCGAAGAAGCGCCCTGCCGTTAGGGCCGAGGAAGGCGCACGCGGCGAAGACGGAGGAGACGTCTACGATTGTGAAGTTAGCGGTTCTTCCCGCCGTCAACTCTTTGATAATGACTTCCTTATGTGATTCATCGCAAACGAGCATTCCTTCGTCAGAGCTGAACATGGCGCACCAGGTGTTCTCATAGATCCCGCGCCCTCCCATCAGAACTCGCCCCTTCACATTTCCGGCCGCGGAACCGTACCGATCAGAGACCAATTGTCTTAGGCCGAGGCCGTTCAGGCCAAGTTTCGTTAGGTAGCTAAGGTCGCCGACCCCAACCCCCGTTTCAACAGCCTTCCTCTCACTAACGGGGTCCGTGTACTCTTCTGCTTGTGCCCAGCCGAAATTGTCTACCGTGAACTTCGCTCCCAGAGCGACTTGCTTATGGTGGAACGGACTCAAACGTTTAGCGACGGTTCCGGGTACGGCCATTAGAATTTCATCCTCCGTCCTTCAGGGTCGTAGAACGGACCCGAAGCCACTTCGGCGTCTACGGCTCTACCATCGTGGACAATGGGAAATGTTGAATGCTCCGTCGCTAACTCTACCGGAACCCACGCCATTCCAACATGCTTCTGCAGCGCGTAGCTGAATCCCGCAGTCGTGACTCTACCCACGATCTTTCCGCCGACGACTACCACATCACCGTTTTCCGCAGGTTCGTCTCCTTTCATGATGAAGCCGATGAATTGTTGGCGAAGGCCTTCGTTCTTGGTTTTTAGTAAGTAATGTTTTCCAACGAAATCTGGTTTCTCGAATTTCACAGCCCACGCTAGACCGGCTTCCAGCGCGTCGCTCGCTGCGTCGGTGTCAAGCGTCGGCCACAGATGCCTCTTATCAAGAGTGAGGCGTCTCATGGCCTCGATCCCCACCGGCTTGATGCCGTATGCTCCTCCTTCTGCCATCAACTTGTCCCACAGATATTCCGCGTACTCGGCTGGAAAGTGGAGTTCCCACTCGAGCTCGCCGACGAACCCTATCCTCAACATGAAAGCCGGTACGTCCGCGACCGTCGCCCTTGAGCACGACATGTACGGTGCGGTTTCGTTTGAGAGGTCGATATCGACGAGTTTCGAGAGAAGATCGCGGGACTTCGGTCCTGCAACACTAATCGCAGCCAAGCCTGAGGTGACGTTAGTGATGCTTAGATCAAAGGAGCCGGTTGATTGCCACCATTTCAGCCAGTTCTCGACGAACTCCGCGTTCCCGGTAGAGGACGTGACTAGGTAAACGTCGTTTTCCATTCGCGCTATTATGCCGTCGTCAAGAATCCTGCCAGCCTCGTTTAGCAGCAGGGCGTAGCGTGCTCTACCAACGTTTAGAGTTGAGTAGATGTGAGCGTAAAGGAGGTCTAGGAACTTTCCCGAGTCTGGACCCTCGACGATGAATCTTCCTAGCGTGCTGAGATCGATGATACCCACGCCTTCTCTCATCGCACGATATTCCTGCTCGATCGAACCGTAATCTTTCGGTCGCTTCCATTCTCCCATATCCATCAGCGTGGCGTTAAGTGCGAGGTGCTTGTGGTGCATGGGCGTAAGCTTGACGGGTCTATGCAATGGTCCGTTAAGCAACCCAATGCTCATGGCTTGGTATGGTGGCCTCGAGGTAGTTCGCTTGAGTTCTCCCAGCTTCAAACCGGTTTGGTTAGCGTGAATTGCGGCGCAGGTTAGGCTGCAGAGTTTCCCTTGGCAGGAACCCATTGTAAAAGTCGTGTAACGTTTGAGAGGTTCGATGTCGTCGTAGCCTTCTTCGATTGCGAGTGTAATGTCTTTCTCGGTCAGGTCCTCGCAGATGCAGACAAACTTCTTCTCTTTCTCGCCCGGAATCCGGTATAGGAAATTCGGCCGAACATCGGCCCTGTATTTGCTTAGTAGGATCTTCAACCTATCCGAGTGGATCGCAAGCTCATGTGCGGGTGCTTTCGATTCTGCCCCTTTCAGTTCTTTAGATAGGGCAGTTGCTGCTTGAAGCCCCACAACCCTTCCCTGAAGAATGTTGATCTGCAGGTCATGAACGCCCGTCACGTCCCCTGCCGCATAGAGATGAGGCGGCATCTTGACGAGCACAGTCTCGCCTATACTCTCGCCAAATACGGTTTCACAACCAGCCTGAAGCAAGAGTGAGTTTGCAGGCTCCGACCCGGTGGAAAGCACCAGCAAATCGCAAGTCTGCTGCGTTATAGGTGATTGATCAATCCCGCTCTGTAAGTTTACCTTAGCGAGAACGACAGCCGTGACCCGACTTTTTCCGATTGCTTCTGCCGCCATGTAGCCGTCAAGCAGCTGCGTCCCATCACTCTTCAGCTTCGTTAGAATGTCATCAGCAAATGTAGGGCTGCCGTCTGTCGTCGCGATTGCTGAGATTCGGACGTCAGCTTTGAGTAGTGTGGAGGTAATTTCTTGCGCGTGAGCCCCGTCTGTTACAACGACGGCTAGTTGACCCGGCTTGATACTGTGTAGGTTGACGAGGCGTTGAATTCCTTCGCCGAGAAAGATGCCCGGAAGGTCATTGTTAGTGAATGAATAGGATCTCTCGAAGCTTCCCGTGCAGACTATAATTTTCTTCGTTCTGACCTTGAATAGTTTCTCGCCCTGGGATACTCCTAGGAAGTTGCCTTCGTAGATTCCAAAACATGTAGCATTCTTCAGAACCTCCATACTCTCGGTCGGGGACTGCTCAACTAGCGTTCGCGCGTCGGTGAAATCTTGATCTTGGTTGTTTTGGTATCGGAGATGACCTCCGAGTTCCGGTTGGTCATCGATTAGCAGAGTATGGTATCCTGCCTTTGATGTCTCGGCCGCCGCGCTAACGCCCGCGGGGCCTCCGCCGATGATTGCGACGTCGACATGTCTATGTTCCTGATCATATTCTCTTGATTCGAGTCGCAGGTTAGGATTGATTCGGCCGTAGCCTGTAGCCTTTCGTACGACTCCGCGTGCTAGGGGCCAGAGCCATTTAGGACGAATGAATTTCTTGTAGTAGAACCCCACCGGGAGAAGCGAACTGAACTTGTCGATTAAAGAGTTTAAGTCGTGGTCGAGCGAAGGCCAAGCATTCTGCGACTTCACCACCATCCCGGCCTTCGCCAGCGTCGTGCAAGATTTCACGTTGGGTACGCCGTCAATTTCCATAAAGCAGTTGGGACAACGACCTGCGACGCAGAATAATCCCCTCGGCCGATGATACTTGAAGCTGCGACCGAAGACCGTCCGGCCGCGAAGAAAGAGAGCCGACGCGACCGTGTCGCCCTCATAACATTCAACTTTTCTTCCATTATATTTGAAAGTGATCGGCATTGACCGGTTGATTTGCTCCCCCGGTTGGGACGTAAGCCTTGACGCGGTCAAACCTTCCAATCCTTTACCTTATCATCGGCAGGAAGAAACGTTTCCAGAACCGTGTTGTTACTTGTATCGCGAACGACTAAGAACCAGCGTTTGCAGCCGAATCTGTGGTAGCACCATTCCTTCTGGACACCGTGAACGTTCCTTCTTCCGTAAACGTAATTGTACCACTCAGAATCCGAAGCGTCGACTGTTGGACGCTTCAAGACTTCTCCGCCGAATAGAAACTCATACGCGTTTCTCTCGCCGCAATTCGGGCAGCGGATCAAGATGGACACATGAATCGCCTTGTCGATGCCGTTGAGGCATCGCATCTCCACACGGTGGATGGGCCTCCCGACTGATGTAGCTCCGTTGTTCATGATATAGGACTTCTGATTCACCTGCCCCTAGGAACCATGGTTAAGCGACAGAGTGTAGTTCTATCCATACAAAAGAACAGGTATTGATGGTAAGCCTATGTTGAGATGAAGCAGGATTACGGCAAGATTCGATTTACACGCTGGCCGCCGAATTCTTTCCTCCTGCTGAAGGGAGGTTCGCGATTATGGATTCGGTTGTCCGAACGTCGAACATTCGAGTCATCAGTTTGAGCGCGGCTTCGTGACCCTCTCGATCGAAACTGCCGACGGCGTCTTCCGCGATTACAGTGAAATAGCCTAGGTATGAGGCGTTTCGGGCAGTTCCCTCGATTCCGCCTTCCGTGCTGACTCCCGCTAGGACTAAAGTGTCCAAGCCTCTATTCCTCAATATTTGGTCCAGGATCGTTCCAATGAAAAAGCTAGCCGTATACTTCCGAAGCACCAAGTCCCCTTTGGAGGGAGAAAGTTCCTTCACAATCTCCCAATCGTGAGTTCCCTCTTGGAGGAATCCGCCTTTCCTCGGATCCAAGCCTCTCTTCTGGATAAATGCGATCATGGACTTGCTTAGGTATTCATATGGGAGCCCCGTGTGCTGACTGTAGATAACCGGCCTCATCGATGCGTGAAACGCCTCGATTAGCCGCTTAGTGTTCGGTAGGATTGTGTCAAAGTTGAACGCTCTTGGCGCGATTCCGTACTGCATATCCCAAACGATAAGGGCAGAGTTAGAGTAGTTTGGACCTGGAACTTCACTCATAACTACTACTCGCGATTAGATTGCCTTGGAACTAATTTTAAGCCCGATTACTAAGCGCCTTCTTTCACTTCAACGATTTCGTCCGCGAGCAACCCATGCGCTTCCCGGTGAACTGCCGCGGCTGCCTCCTTGTTTGGGGCTTCTACCATGCAGAACGCTTTTCCGGATGACTCGTCGAACCAATATTTTAGGTACTTCACGCCGTACTTGTCTTGAACTTGGAGATCTTTCGCGTGGGCAGCCATAATGGCCTCAGCGGTTAAGCCGTGGATTTTGTAGTGTATATCCATGTAGAGAGGCATAGTCACAAACTTCGACTCACAAACTGTTAACGGCACATTTATGTTTTGGCGTAAGGTTGAACCCTCGCGCCGCGGTCTCCGCCGCCCGAGTTTGAGGCGTTAAGTAATGCGCATTCCACTCATAGAAGACCTGATGAAGACGCCCCTTATACCCGGCGCCAGTATCTTGGTCGAATATGATCCCACAGCCGCGTGGTACCAAACTTCCCTCAACATCGTAACGGGATGGCTGAAAACTGGAGGAGTGGTTACATACGGTGTAACATCGCAGCCTCCGGACAATGTCCGTTCCCAACTTGGAAAGCTTGGACTGGATGTGAAGTCGCTCGAGTCTGGAGATAAACTCAGGCTTTTCGACTGGTACACGGCCACGCTTGGCCGCAAATCAAATGAGAAGTACGCTTTCTATTCGTTAAAGGCGGCCGACTTAAGCGTACTCTATGCGAAATATCTCATGGCAAGTCCCGACTCCGTACCTGACAAGCCGACCATGACGATCGATACGGTGCTTCGTCCATCACCTTCCCCCGATTGGCTGAGGATAGTCGATGACCTCTCATGCCTTGCAAGGTTCAACGAAGAGAAGAGCTGGGTCGAATTGGTGAGAACACGGCTGATTCCAATAGGGAACCTTTGGCAGTCGACTGGCATCGGCGGCATAATCAAGGATGTTCACAGCGATTGGGTCTACAAGAACCTGGAATCGGCGTCCGACGGAGTGATCGATGTCAAGCTGGACGAGACCTCAGAGGAGGCGAGGAGCATGATACGAATCAGATCAATGCGAACCGCTCCCTTCGACTCACGCTGGCATACGCTCCGAGTAACCGATAACCTTGAGGTCGTCCTCGAAAAATAACGTGGCGGCAAGTTTCCTTAGGCTAAGGGCATAGGGTTCGATTGAAAGAACTTCCAGATCACTTGATCTGCGTTTATGTTCCGGTTTGATTGTCCGATAATCAAGACCGCTACGAGAATGACCTTTTCGCTTTCTTTGCGGAACATCATGATTCGGTAGGGGCGAAACTCTAATGAGCTTTATCGTGGCTTCTAGCAACCAATCTTTAATTATCAAGGAGACGAACGCGATAGTATGTCAGAAGCTGAACCTCAGAAGAGTTTGAAGAGAATCACTTGGCAATACGAGAATTGTCTAGCGTGTGTTTGGTTCTCGCCCACCGATCCGATTAACGCCGACGTTTTGGAAAGAGGCAAATGTATCCATCCGAAGCTGAAGCCGTTCGACCTCATCGTCTCCGGCCGCGACTGGTGCAACTTGTTCCAAGAAGTCACTCAGAAACAGATTGACAGCAGGCAAGAGATGGCGATGAAGACCGAAGAGAAGAAGTAAATCGAACCATCGGTGAGCACATGCGACAGTGCGTCCTGAGCTCTCAGTTGAATTTCCTCTGGGGGCTTCTGTAGTGTGTAACCTAGACAGTTCGCTGGTCGGTAAGGATTTATCGCAAAAATCGATATGCCATCTATGGCGACTTTTGCGGATTTTGAGAAACTGGACATTAGGGTTGGAAGGGTTGTTAAGGTGGAGGACTTTCCTGAGGCCAGAAAACCTTCGTATAGGCTTGCAATCGATTTCGGTGGCGATTTGGGAATTAAGAAATCCTGTGCTCAACTTGTTTCTAACTATACTAAAGACGACCTGTCGGGAAAACTGGTTCTCTGCGTTGTGAACTTTCCTCCTAAACAAATCGGCCCTGCAATCTCGGAAGTGTTGACGTTAGGCGTTCCAGGCCGAGATGGTGAATGCGTCCTGGTGCGACCTGAGAGAGAGGTTGAGATCGGGGGCAAGCTATACTGAGACATGCCGTCGTTGATATCGAAGCTATGGCTTGATGTCCCGGTCGTTGCGAGCTGACTCTGCTCGTATTTGAGAGCAAGCGGTGAGGGTTCTATGATTGACACGTCGTTGAGAGAGGCGCTAATCTCGAGAAGGTTTGATGGTGAGTTCATCCTGCCTTCTTACGACGACTTCTGCCTCTCTAATGTGCCTGCAACGATTCAATCGTTCTTTGGCCTAAGAACAGGGACACCAACTTTACCGGAAAGCTACATCGCAAAGAATGTAGCCGTAGAGGATTTGCAGAACATTGTTCTGATGGTGTTTGACGGCCTTGGTTACAGTGCATGGCTTCGGGCAATTTCGGAGCAAGGCTTCTTTCAGACGGTTACCGAGAGAGGCTTCGTCCTTCCGATCACTACGGTCTCCCCTTCGACGACCGCGGCTGCGCTTACCACACTAGCTACAGGCTTAACCCCACAGGAACACGGACTGCCCGAATGGTATGTCTATCTTAAGGAGCTGGATGGGATAATTGCGAGTCTGCGCTTCTCTCCGATGGGAACTCGTGGGAGAGACTTACTTGTAGGGAGGGTGGACCCGAAAATTCTCTTTTCGGGCGAGACGATATACACCTCGCTTAGTAGAGCGGACGTCAATTCAGTCTCACTCTTGCCAAGCGGCATTTGGAATTCTGCTTACTCTTCCTTATCATTGAAAGGGAGCCGAGTGATCCCTTACCAAAGCCTCTCCGAATACGCCACTATGCTACGAAAGCAATTGAGCAAGCTTGAGAAAAGGACGTATGTGTACGCGTACTACGACGCAATCGATTCCATGGCCCACAGCTACGGGCCGAACACCGATGAGTGGCAAGCCGAGGTGTCTACGGTTTCGCACGTGCTAAAGCATGAGTTCTTAGAGAAACTCGACTTCGAAACAGCCCGCA
The DNA here is from genome assembly GCA_964533505.1 of uncultured Candidatus Bathyarchaeia archaeon. GTDB lineage: Archaea > Thermoproteota > Bathyarchaeia > 40CM-2-53-6 > 40CM-2-53-6 > FEN-987. The sequence continues at coordinate 11,259 of CAZHKA010000049.1, forward strand.
AGACGCTGCTAATCGTGACCGCCGACCACGGCCATATCAACGTCAACCCGCAGGATACACTGTACCTAAACCGATATCGGAAGGTTTTCCGCGCTTTCAAGAAGAGCCATCGAGGAAAGACGATTCTGCCATCATGGAGCCCGAGAGACATGGTTCTCTACATCAAGGAAAATGAAGTGGACGATGTTCAGTCCAGGCTCTCAGAGATACTCCAAGACAGAGCAGCCGTGCTAAAGACAAAAGACGCCGTTAACATGGGACTCTTTGGACGCGCCGCGCCGAGTAAACGATTCATTGAGCGTGCAGGCGACCTGCTACTTCTACCTCACCGAAAGGATACGATTTGGTTTCACCATGAAAGAGGAATGAAATTTGAGTTCTTAGGAATGCACGGCGGACTGACGGAGGACGAACTCCTAATTCCCTTCGCAGTATCCAAACTCTCAAACCTAACTAGCAACACGACGTCAAGCTGAGAAGAAAAAACAGGTTAACCTGAAAGCCACATCACGGATTCCGTAACTTGGTCTTGTACAGCGGCTATATCCGCGGCCATTACTCGCCTCAATTTGTCCGGTAGGAGTCTCTCCGCGGTTGAGAACAAGAGGTAACGATAAAGAAGCCCCGAGCCCCGTCCCACGAACGCTCTAGCTGGAATAACGCACGGCGGACATTGATCTGCTTGAATCGAAACCTCCATCGCCTTGCTCCGGTGTATGCGACTCTTCTGCTTTGGAGCATTACGTCAGCAATGACGCTGAGCGGCCCGGTTATGCCGCTGTACGTCAAGTCGCTCGGGATAGGACCGGTGCAGTGGGGCGCGCTTGCGTCCGCATGGGCGTTAGGAATGTTTCTTCTAGAATGGGTTTGGGGAGGTCTAAGTGACACAAGAGACGGACGACCTCTCTTGGCCATCTCGGCGCTTTGCATGAGCGTTGTATACTTTCTCTTCACAGTTCATGCACTCATTCCATTGTTCATTGTTCTGGAATTCGTTTCCGGAGCGGTAGGGGTAGCTGTCGGTCCTATGACAAGGGCGTACGTGTCGGCTGAATCACCCGGGAAATCGATTGGTCTTTTCGCCAGCCTCTGGTGGTCGTCCTTCATGCTGGGCCAAGTCATAGGCCCAGTCGTTGGCTCTTTCGTAGCCCAGACTTGGTCGTTTCAATCTTCCTTCTACGCGTCAGCAATTCTATCCATAGCACTCGCCTTCTTCGCCTTATGTTTGTTTCCAAAGCACAAGGAACTCCGAAGGAAGAACGATGGAACGAATCTCGTAAGCGGTCTGAGGTCAGTACTTGGCTTGCGTTCCGTGAGGCTATTGTTCTTGTCGACGGTCCTTATCTTCATCGGCCGATCACTCGTGATCACCTTCCTGCCGCTCTACGCGTCAAGCGTAATCGGCATGTCAACCCTTCAAGTAGGGATACTTGTCGCTTTAGTGTCTGCCCTCGAATTAGTCTCCATGCCTGCGCTCGGATGGCTTTCTGACCGATTCGGCCTAAAGCATACCGCGGTTCTTAGCTACGGATTTTCCGCGACCCTGCTACTACTATACTTCCTAGCCAAAACGATCTACCAGGTTTTTCTAATCTCGATTGCACTTGGCATAGGCTTATCCGGACTCTTCCTGCTTCTTGCTCTGATGCGCACGGTCACGCCAAGCGGTACGTATGGCAGAGCCATGGGAGCTTACGGCTCATGTGAAGACCTGGGAATAATGATTGGACCGATAATTTACGGATTCGTATGGAGCGCCTATGGCCCCGTTTACATATTCTTCGTTGGGTGTCTTGTACAGTTATTCGCCGCCTTTCTCATATTGAGAGTTAAGCAGCGAAGTTGAGCGGGTCCCTAGATAAAATTCGAATCCAGGGTGGCCGCACGTAAGGCACCCCATCGATAGGGATTAGCCCGAAGAGAAGATCTGGGTTAACGGACGGGTTTCAGATAATACGGACCATATGTGCATTGAGCCTTCGATCGGCCGGTTCATTCGAATCTTCCCAGGCCTCCGCAGAATTTGGTTACAAACTCTAAGGCGACTTTCCCGGCATCGTTCAGAATCTTGTGATCTACCCCAGGTACTCCGCACACCAGAATCATTAGATTCTTTGTTCCCGCAGACACTTTGGATTTATTCGCGTCCCGGTATGGGTAAACCGCCACTAGCTTTTCCTCGTCGGCAATGACAATCTCCTTTCCGCTCAGCTCCATCGGTTCATTCATACCTATTCCGAGAAAACCTTCGCCCCTGTGCGCAGCTCTCATCAACAATTGTCCTTTCAGTTGCTCGCGGTTAAACGCAGCCAACGCGACTTCGGTTTTGATGGAGGCAAGGTTGTAGGAGTCGACGACATTGTTGATCAAGGGAATAGACTTGTCCGCTAGTATTCTTCTAACCAGTGCCTCCGCGGCAGGACGTATCTTAGTCGGATCAATGCCAACCCTCCAGAAGAAGTCTCTGTACGCTCGAAAGACGTAGGCATCTTTTACCGACTCCAGAGTATACTTCCGTTTCACCTCGGCGCAAACGGCTTGCTTAAACGCTTGCAGCTCGACGCCACTATCCTCAACACTGACCCCATCAACATGCCCAACGATGACCTGCAATCCCGGAAAATGTTCCCGCAGGCTGGGCTCAATCTCAAGGAGCATTTCCGCATCGATTGGAAGACTGCGATCGACTCTTCATATTTCTTTGCTAACTATCAGAGTTGGTGCGTGGAATACAGGCGAGGGCAGTTTAGATTCGGGCTGTTGTCGTCGTTCTGGTCTCTCCGAAGATCACTAGGTTCGACAGCGCGCACTTCTCAAGGTCTATGGGGTCGCTTTGGATGCTTGCTGTCCTTTCGATCCCCAATTGGTCCTTGGAACGTCGTGGATAACTATGTGTAGCGACTCAGGTTTCGTGCCCAGGCTTTCTTCGAATGCTCTAGTTATACTCTGAATTAGTTTCTCCTTCTGTTCAGGAGTTCTTCCTTCCCACATCTCAACGACGACTACAGGCACATCATTCACCTTGCTTCGAACACTTGCCATCCGTGGATGGGATTTAACAGAAAAGGTCTTCGCCCCTCTCCCTCGACAGTCGTGATGGAGTATGGATAGGGAACGCGTCGGTGGCGGGATTACTGGAGGATTACTCCTCATTGGGCTTGGCGTTATACGGTTTGCCGACTCGTGGTGGCCGGGTATCATGGTTGTCTTAGGAATCACCATTGGATCTGGCCTAGTCTTTCGCGGTCGGTACCGCGCCGTGATAGTGATCATGGTGATCTTTTTCGGTATACCAATCCTAACAGGGGCTCAGTTCCCTGGTCACTCTTTGCACCGATGGTCCTGATTGGATCGGGGTGATTATTCTCGCAAAAAAAACACTTCTTCTAAAAGGGCCTTCAACCTGATCATCGAGGTCAACCTGAAAGCTTCGAGATAGAGTTGGAATCGAAACCGAACAATGCGAATAGAATATGACGATGTATCGCTAGTCTTGTAGCTGGATAATCTGGGATCATGAAACCGGTTTCATTGGCCAAGCATTTCAGGATTGTTCGTGGATCCGTCATTGTCCTAGTGCTCGCACTGGCTGGGCTTGTGGCCGCGAGACTGTTGGCGAAAGGGTTCACGGAAATCTCTTCCATAGACGCGTCCCAGGTTCTGAACATTACAGTTCAGCTCTTCGCCGTAATCAATCCGTTCAGCGCTCTGCCAACGTTCTTGGCTTTCACAGGCGGGTTGAGCGAAAAGAAGCGAAGGAAAGTCGTTAACACAACGACCTTAGTGGTATTGGCGTTCGTGTTTGCTTTCGCCCTCTTCGGCCAACTAATCCTCAGCGCGTTGCAGGTGACGGTTGAGAGCTTTGAGCTTGGAGGCGGAATACTTCTGATGACCATCGCCGTCGAAATGCTGGGCGGAACTCCGCGATCGAAGTCAGTCGACATGACGCAAGTCGCTATCGTCCCTCTCGCAACCCCATTACTGGTTGGACCGGGAACAATGACCACCCTCATAGTTCTGGCAGGGACTCAACATGTGATCAACATACTGATTGGCGGTTTTCTGGCGGTCGCGATCGTCTTCCTAATGCTCAGATACTCGAACAGGATTTTGCAGTTAATCGGCAAGAACGGCGTGATAGCCAGCGGCCGACTGATAGCCATCATCCTGGCAGCGATCGCGGCGAACATGATCCACGGCGCCCTCTTGGCTTGGGGCATTGCGAAGTTCTGATGGACTGAAGTTCAAATGGTCCGCATCGTCGTGATAGGAGCTGTGAATTGGGACACGACATTCTTTGTGAATAGATTCCCGCGAAGTGGCGCCGAGGTGGTCGTCGAACGTATCAGTCATGTGCCCGGCGGCAAGGCAGGTAATACCGCCGTAGCGGTCGCGCGGTTGCTTGGACCTAATCAGTCGGCCATCGTGGCTGGATTGGGACGCGACGCTATCGGGACGGAGCAGGTGAAGATATTCGAAAACGAAAACGTGGTCACCACCGGCCTCAAGTTCTTTGACAACGCGGAGTCGGGACAAGCCTACGTTGCAATCGACGAAAAAGGCGCCAACACTATTTTCAAACTCTGGGGAGCAAACGCCCTGCTTACGCCAAGCGATTTGGACGACCCAGTCAGGCGAGGGCTAATCGAGGAAGCTGCCATTGTAGCAATAATGGGTTCACCTCTTGAAACCGCCATCAGAATGGCCGAGATAGCGAAGGAGTTGGGAAAGATCGTGGCTTGGGATCCAGGAGTGCACGCGAAATTGGGACTTGAGAAAGTGCATCGCCTAGTAAAGGACATCGACTACTTACTCGCAAACGAAAATGAAATAGCAAACTTGACCGGCGCAAGGAATCCGACCGCCGCCGCGAAAAGACTTACCACCGCCAATGGCGACCTCAAGACAGTGGTTAAACTGGGGGCAAGAGGATGTATTATGTTCAGTCAAGAGAAGAAGGAATCGTTGCAGAGCCCCGACCTATCGGCCATTGGGTTGAAGGTTGTGAATACACTCGGCTGCGGCGACGCCTTTCTCGGAGCATTCATAGCGGCCCTATCAGAAGGAGTCTCAGACACCGAGGCACTTAAGTGGGGTAATTGCGCCGGCGCCTTGAAGGCAACCAGATTTGAATCGCGGGGAAGCCCTAATCGTGATACGCTTCTGAAGTATCTCTCCTAGAACCGCTAGTTCGCCAATTGATGCTTCTGACGCCTTCGCTGTCGGCGACCTCGCAGCATGGTCACTTGAATGTTGCAAGACCCCAGGTGTCGAGGGCTCGTTGTAGTTCCTTGTGGTTTCGTGCGTACTCTTCCAGGTTGCCTCCTTCAAGGGCGACGTCGATGGCCTGCCTTAGGGCTGTGGCGCCTGCTTTGCCTCCGTCCGGGTGCCCCCATATCCCGCCGCCGGCCTGTATTATGATGTTGAACCCCACCAGTTTGAGTAGTTCCGGTACGAGGCCTGGGTGTAATCCCCCTGAACAGGTCGGGAAGACCTGTTTCACCTTCAACCAATCTTGTCCTAGGGAGGTGTCGGTGGGCGGCACCTTCCGCTGTTGTAGGTTGTCTCTT
>CAZHKA010000050.1:0-11988 GCA_964533505.1 uncultured Candidatus Bathyarchaeia archaeon
AACTACAAAATAGGACGGTGGAAAACGAGATGGGTTATGAGAATCGACGCTATGGTGCCCCGAGGCAAATGACGCAAGTCAAATGCTCCGACTGCGGTGCAGAGACGGAAGTACCGTTTGTGCCGACGGCGGGCAGACCAGTCTACTGTAGAGACTGCTACCAGAAGCACCGAAGTTATTAGGAAGCTCTTGCACTGAAACTCTGATGCCCCTAGGAACTGCTTTTCCCATACCTATGTTTTTTAGGTGACGTATGCCGCATTCGCGGATGCGGTGCCCTCGGGCTTGCAGCTCGCAGCCACACTACGACCGGAGCCGACTCACGCTTGTCAGATTCAGGAGTAGGCGCGCCGCTTCGTGCTCAATATTGGACCACTTGGCAAGGGCCCCGTGATGAAGAAGATAAGAAATGCGTGTCTCGAGTACCGGTGCGTCAAATGCTGTTCGAATACGGAGATGTTGCTGAGCAGTTCAGATATTCTCCGGATACGGGGCCTAGGTTTCTCTGAAGATTTTTTCATTGTCAAGAAGAACAGGAACCGGCAGCTCAAGAACCTGTCAGGGAGATGCGTCTTTCATAACGGTCAGGGATGTACCATCTACAATTATCGACCTGAGGGTTGTCGGCTGTACCCGGCCATTTTCTATGATGACACGGGAGAAACAGATCTCGATCCATACTGCCCATATCACGGAAAGTTTCGATTGACGCCCAGCGTTTCACGTGAAGTCATTCAACTCGTCCGAAAATTGGATGTGGAAACGAAGGGACGACTCAGATTCGGGGAACGCTGAACTGCCAAACCCGCAGTGAAGATCTTGAGGCAGCCAGCACGAAACAGGAGCTGAATTGGGGTTGTACGTACTAACCTATAAGCGGCTAGACTGTTATATGGTGCGTTGGCCGCGCGCAAACATGGTCGGCCCTGAAAGATGGGCGGAACCAAGTTGTTGCACTCGGGAGTACCTTGTGAAAAGAGTGCATTCGCCTCCGGTCAACATCTAATTTAACGTTCGAAAGCCACCTCATCAAAAGCAAATGAGAGATTCGAAATCGAGGACGTGCATGTCGAAGTAAGTTCCCGCCTCTCGCCCGATTGCCAAAACGCCCCCGTCACCTGTTTACCCGTGTCGCCGAGCTTTAGTTCCTCAGGGATAGGATGTTATGGTTGGCGGTCTTCTGAAAATCGGGTCTAACACGCTTGAGGGACTAGGTAGATTCCACAGACGGATGGCTGCCACGCACGGCCGTAACCAGTCGCCGAAAAATGGATGGTAGCGTTACCCTCGACCAGTGACAACGTCCCCGAGACTGTATACGAGGCATCATTCACTACTAAGAGAGCGTATGTGGCAGTGGCCGGAGCAACCCACTGCATAGAGCCGAAAGCGCCCGAATCATAATACAATGCTTCGGGTCCAAGATCGCAGAACCATCTCCCACCTACTGCTGGTGGGGTTGCGATATACAGGTCCACCGCGATAGGAATCTGGCTGCTGGTATTCCACTGTACGCGGATCTCTTTTCCTCCAGCTAAACTGAAACCAGCCCACCAATACCAGCATACGTATGGCGTGTCTTGCCACCCTTGGATTACGAAGGTGTTCACGGCGTTGCTTTCCGCTGACACCGGAAGCAGAATATTACATGTCAACATTGCCAGAACTAAAGCGACCGCGAACCAATAGTCACCGAGTCGCATGACTGCACGTCGCTTAAGCTACGATTTAAGAGTGGTGCAGGCTGTACCGCAGTGATCCAGCTAAACGGGACCAACCAGCATCGTTTGTGCTGCAACAAATCTGCCGATGAGAACTAATGAAAAATATTCAGAACGCCGTAGAACAGCTACCACCCGAGTGGGCTGAACCCATATAGCTGCCATCCCAACGTGGAATTACAAATCTTATTATTGAAGGTGAACCAACTACGCGAGGTAGTTAATGTAGGAGCATTATTCGAGGAAAAGGGTTGATTGGAGTGTCTAGCAAGGTCCGTATTCTAATTTTGTGCGTTGTCGTTTGCGTTGCTATGATGAGTTTGTTTTCCAGTAGCAGCAATTACGTAAATGCAGCGTCGCATACGTTTTCTTCGGGTTCATGGTCATCGCATGCTTGGACGCAACCCAGTTGGTCACATACTTGGACACAGCCTTCTTGGAGTCATACATGGTCGTGGTCGAATACCTGGTCAAATTCATGGTCAAATACCTGGTCAAATACCTGGTCAAATACGTGGTCAAATACCTGGTCGCGTACTTGGTCACGGACATCGAGTGGATACAACGGTGGCAGTTATTACAACGGTGGTTACTATCCGTACCAAAACTACTGTAACCCCTACTATTCTGGTTACAATTGCAATCCGTATTATCCATCATACCCTTACCAAGCCCCGACCGCGACAACAACGTTTACCCAAGAAAACTACGTAACTGAAATGGTAATTTCGACTGCTTCGGTAACGATTCCTATCACTTATACAAGCACGGTCCCAAGCATGGTCATGGTTCCAACAATAGACAACTCTGCAATTACAGTTTACGGCATTATCATCGCAGTTCTCTTGACATTGCTAGGGGTTTTTGTGTTCATATCCATGTTTTTACTGTCTAAGTTCAAAATGGCTTCAGTAGCTTGATGTGATTTCGTCGTTGGCGACTCCTACTTGTTTCCTTTCATTTTAGTTCGATTCCCGTTGCTTGGGCGAAAGCTCAATTCTAATTTTGCCGTACCCTATCACTTGAACGTTCATGGCAGCCGACTTACATCGGTTAACCAGCTCAACCCTACACCTGTTACATCTGTAGGTTGCTGGAGAGCCGTTGAGGAGATCTTTCACGGGGGCCTTTCCACAAACCGATTAGCGCTACCGCTGCTCGTGGGCCTTCGTGAACGCGGCGAGATCAATCGTGTATCGAGGGATACCGAGGCCTGAAAGGACTCTTCGCGAAAAAGTCCGCACGTCTCTCGACTGCAAGAAACTGGTCACAGCTTGGGCACATGTAATGCTCCGAGAACACGTCGCTGGAGTAATAGATCATCTTCTTGCCGCAGCTCGGGCAAACAGGAAGAACTGTCTCCATGCACATCCGTAAGCTACTGACGACTCGGCAGACATAGCCCTTTTGGCAGATTTCCTTCTGTGCGCATTAACTTCGCGAGATGAAAAGGCGGGCAGTATTTTGAAAAAGCAAGCTTGTCACTTACTTACTTTGAGGTTTCACGAGACTGGTTTCCACACGATCCCAAGTTCGTCAGCGTAATTGTGAGCTTCTCTTACTTCTTCGGAGGTCGGTCGGCGAGCCATCTCAGGGTACTTCCCCGGTTCTCGCAGGACGAGATGCTGTGGCCTGTATTGATTCATCAAGTTAACCAGAGCGAGTGGGCAGTTTTCCGCAATCCAATCCAAAATCGGTTTCGTGCAACAATCCAGGTGACCGGGCATAATGAGGTGACGAATTATCATGTTTCCATTGTGATAAGCTATAGCGTGGTTCCGAGAAGCCACTTCGAAGTACCTGACGATTCGTGAGTATTTGACGGTGCAGCTATCGTTGCCCCATTTGAAATCAGGCAGCCAGATGTCTACGACATCCGCAAGTATCTCCATTGCTTCAGGCGTTAGGTACATGTTGCTGTTCCATAGGATCGGCACGTTTACTGGTGTGAGATTGAGAGATTCTAAGATTACGTGAAGATTCGGCGTCGGTTCACCGCCAACAAAATTGATGTTCAAAATTGGTGTCCATCGCCCGGCTATACTTTGTGTCTTCACTGCGATCTTGACCTAAGATAAGCTAACTTCGACGCAAACTCCCTCAGCCGCAGATTCTCCTTCATGACGTGGGTTTCGGGGATCCCTGGGCGCGCATAGGGATTAGAGGCAAGGCTCTATCTCGCGCTGATTCCTTTCGTTCTGCGAGCGGATTTCTCGCTCGTCATCTAATGCTTGCGCTTAGCCTGAAGGCAGGGGAGAGGGGTTCAAGAGCCGACGTGACAGGAAGCGAGGATAGTTGAGCCACATTCACTTGGCCTTCGGCTTCAGAGCGACCTGAAAATCGCTTTCAAAGTACTCTTCCTCTAGGTGCGTCTTGTTGTTCCTGTAGTCCGCTTCGAATTTTCTGAGCTCCGTTCTCTTGATTTTCCCGCTTACCGTTTTGGGTAGTTCATGAGTGAATTGTATAATGCGGGGCCGCTTGTATGGTGCCATTCTCTCCCTTGCAAACCTGAATATGTTGTAGGCTAATTCTCTTGAGGGCTGAATTCCCGGTTTCAGGGTTATGACCGCTTTGGGAACGAAACCTCTCAAATGATCCGGGCTGGGAATGATGGCAACTTCCGTTATCGACGGGTGGATAAGCAGTTCACTTTCAAGTTCGAACGCACTGATTCGGTAGTCTGAACTCTTGAAGACATCGTCTGCCCTACCGATGAACCAGAAGAATCCGTCTTTGTCGCGTCTTGCCAAATCCCCGGTCAGATACCAGTCACCAACGAAGACCTCCATGTTCTTCTCGGGCGGGTCGATGTAGCCCCACATCAGGCCGACCGGGCGTTGCGGCCTGACTCGCACAGCCACATTGCCCTCATCTCCAACAGGAATGGGCATGTGGTCATCGTCCAGCAACCCTATCTCAAATCCAGGCGCCTCCACCCCCATCGATCCCGGCTTTGGCTTCATGCCCGGGAAGAAACCGATCTGCAGAGTGGTTTCTGTCTGTCCAAATCCCTCCCTGATCGTGAGTCCCGTTGCCTTCTTGATCCTTTGCATTACATCCGGATTCAGCGGCTCACCTGCGCTGACGAGTTGTTTCAGGCTGAACATGTGCGACTTGAGATCTTCAAGGAGTAGATGCCTCCAGACGGTGGGAGGCGCGCAGAGAGAGTTGACCTCATACTGCTGTATCGCAATCAAAACGTCTCTCGGATTGAACCTTCCACTGTAGTTGTATACGAATGTCGTTGCCTCCGCGTTCCAAGCAGCGAATATGCTGCTCCAAGCGTACTTGGCCCATCCAGGCTGGCTCAGGTTGTAGTGCAGGTCGCCGGGCTTGACGCCAATCCAGTACATGGTCGTCAAGTGACCAACGGGGTAGCTAGCGTGCGTGTGCAGCACGAGTTTCGGCTTGGCAGTGGTGCCGGATGTGAAGTAAATCAGAAGTTCGTCATCCGGGGTGAAGCTCTCATCCGTCTTGAACGTGGCCGCCTGATCATCGATTTGAGTGAAGTTGACCCATTCTCCTTCGCGTGCACCCAGACTGATTTTCGTTACCTTGGTCGCCACGGCGGGTAGCGCATTATCGATCCTGCTTGTCAATTCGGCATCCGTGATGACGCACTTGACCTTCCCTCTTTCCATCCTATCGCGCAGATCCTCAGTCGTGAGAAGAGTCGAGGCTGGGATTATCACGCAACCCAGCTTCATTGCGCCAAGTATGACCTGGAACAGTTCGGGGCGGTTGGCCATCATGAGCAAAACTCGGTCCCGTTTCCCCAGCCCTAAGCTTCGCAGAAAGTTCGCAGCCTTGTTCGACTTCTCCCTCATCTCTCCAAAGCTGAGTTTCTTCTCAGTTCCTTTATCGTCTACATACAGCAACGCAGGGTTAGTGCGTCTTTCAGCCAAGCTGTCGAAGTAGTCGAGAGCCCAATTGAAATCGCTAACCCTCGGCCAGGCAAAATGAGCTTTCGCCTCATTGTAGTTGGGCACCTGAAGCAAGAAGTCGCGGGCAGCCAGAAACTCCGCGGTTCCGGAACTGCGCAATTTAATCGAATCGGATGCGGCTGTAGCTCCTTCTAAGGGTTGTTTCCCATTCCTTGGACTAACAAAAAGATACGAAGGTCAGGAATTGCCTCCCAGCACTCATCAACGGCGGAGAAGGAAGAATCGTAGACTCCGCCGAAACTAGGCGTTGCAATAGTCGGCATCCTAGTCGTATTGTGGAAACGTAAGAAGCGCTAAGCCGGGGCCTCGAAGCAAAGGAGCAGCTCGCTATTTGATCGAGTCAACAACGATGTTCGCGTATCACGAACGTGAGGTCATCAGCCGCCGTGACGGTCTGGTCTTCGATGCCTCTGTCGTATCTACGACGCATGCTAAATGAACTCGGAGAGGTTCGAATTCGGTACGATTCATTTTCCCGAGGCAATATTTGACTGGTGGGTTCAAATTCACCAGCAGTTCCACATTTATGAAAATCTCAAAGGTGCATTAAATGCCATGGCGCTGAAAGGAACAGGGCATGGGTTATCCACTGATGATAAAGTGAAGGCGGTTGCGGTTGAATTTGTTCGCAAAAGGTTCGCGACGAATGGCGTAGTGGAGGTGGAAGCGATAGAGTTTGATGGCACCTACTACCACGTTCTTGGGCGTTACGCGATTGAGAAGAGAACGGCACAACAATTTGTCGTCAGACTAGATAAAGACGGAGATATCATAGAAGGAACGCACAGACCTTCTAAGCGGCAGCTCTAGCCTGCATGCGTCGAAACGGTTTTAGTGTGTATGCGCTTGCTTGCGTTTAATCTGAATCTATTCTCAAAAATATGACCGGGTTCTTCATCATACTTCAGAAGGACCGGTTAGCTTATTTCCGAACCTGCGTACTTTTGTGTCACACCCCTCACCAAGAAAACCCCAACTCTCAATAATTGTGTCGAAATAAGAGGAAAGCAAGCGAGTGCCATCGATTGGTTGAGGTAGAAGAACTTCAACAGAAACTGAACAGCGTTCAGATGTACATTGCGATTGGAGGAGACGCTGTGGAATTCCAGACAAAGATGGTGACCCTTCTTGCGAAGCTTGGCTTCTAGACTTCTCCGAGAGCCGAGGGCTTTGCATTCTTTCCTGGTGAGGAAGAGGAGTGGAGGGGACTGCCTAGCATTCGCCTAACAAGGGCGGAGGGTGCCTTGACAATAAGGGTTCATGCTAGTGATACACTGACCGCGCACAACGTTGCCGCGGTTAATTCTACGCCTGATGGTGTCTATCAACGAATAATGCACGGAATAGTTGAGGCTGAAAAACTCTACAATGAGTACGGCAAGAAAGCTTACGTGTCTGTCATTAAGCCCTAGGCCAGTTGAACCGGTTTCTTCTGTGCGTTTCCCGCGAATAACTATCATTATGCCCGGTGCGTCATATATTGGCCTGCGCACGCACAGAGCTATTCGGCAAACAAAGCTTAGAATGGCCGCACAGCCTACAGCTGCCAACCTCAGACCACACAATCCTCCAATCCAGCCTACAAGTCGTTGAGACATTGACTGAACAGATACGAAGCATGGGCGTTCAAATCGCCAAGGACGCCGAGGAGTAGGCGAGTAGTCTACTGACTTTTCGTAGGGGGTCTCGTTGAACACGATAGTGTATTTTCTTTGGCGCAACTATAACATTTTATACACATCTGTGGAAAACCAAACTGGTATCCGGGAGAACTAGGCATGAACCGTGGGTTGCTGAGGATTATTGGGATTGGTGCGTGGGCTAACTGCGCGTGGGACTTTAACGCGTACTATGTTCACGGTTTGATTCTGCCATACTTTTACGCGCACGCTTGGGGCAATATACTCTGGAATTGGATCACCGTGTTCTGCCTTTACCCTGCCGTCGGCTTGTTGCTTATCTTCGCGAAAATGCCGCTTAGGATGAACGTAATCCAAGGCTTAGACGATATCGAGACCGACCTTGACACTGCACTAGGCTTTGACCTTGAGGCGTAGCCGCCCGTAACATACTATCCCTAGGTCAGGCTCAATTGCCCAGTAACCCACGAACCACTTGACGCAAACTATCCGTTACCCTATTATCACCAAACTAAAGCAAACACTCTGTGTGGCGGGGGCAAGTTGGTTGTCACCCCCAGAAAACCGTTCAATAGCCAACGATTTGCCGATCTTCTTCATCTGCGCCAATCGCTCTTTGAAAGAATGACGCGGAAAAACTCGGTTCTAGAACTCGCGGGAGTATTCTCGAAGAGGGGAGTCGCTAGTGGAGAGACGCGTGGAGGAAGTCAGAAAACAGAGTCTGCGGCGAATCGCCCAGACGGCCGGGGCCCTAGAGTAGAGTTGCTGGCTCACATCACATGCATTATAGACATAATGAAGCACGATGAAGATGCGTTCAAAAGGCTAAGGGTCTGTCAGACGCTTCGGTCTCCATTCTGGTTGGAACGCCCTCTATCTTCGAGCTGTATGTTGGTGTGGGGATTGAGCGAATACGTGAATAAGTTATCTCCCAGAGATTAGTGATATTTCGTAAGTAGCAACTCCGGAAAAGTACATGTTTGAATGATGACTGCTTAACCTCCCGTTCGTTTTCCCAGTCCGGATTACACATTGGCAGTAAATCGATTAGGCGACATCGATCGGCCCAAGGCAAGTTCCGCTGAAGGGGAAATCTCAGGCTAAGGCTATGGAAGTTACTCGTTTCATAAATATGGCGAAACCAGCGGCTTACTAGTTTTGGATTCGACACCGTTTCTCGCGTCAAATATTTGCACCATATGTAGTGTGATTACAAAAGTGGTTATGTAGCGTCAAAGTTGGCGACTAGATTCTATGCGTGAAATCAGCTACAAGAAACTGCCGGGCCTTGCAATTGTTATAATCGCCATCCTTTCCATTCTTTCGGTCCAGGGACTACAAATCACTATGGGTCAAACAGCCGGAACACCGAACTACTCTTCATGGAGAGCATCCCTTTCTCATATTCCCACACCACAGGCCGGATGCTTTACGGTCACTTATCCTAGCATGGCGTGGCAATCGATTCATTGCGTCACAGCACCACGGGTTCCGTTGGCGCCGTCGACAGTGGGCGATGGCGCAGATGAGGTAGCGTATTCGGGTTCAGGTAAGTTGATTGGCAGTTCGACCGGCTCATTTCCATCCGTTAGCGGATTAACGAGCGAAACGGATAGTGACGGCTCTGGAAATTGCGGTAGTCCAAACGGTGCTAACTGCTACGGCCTCCAAGACAACACTAACATCTTCACGACTGCCACAATCTACACCGGAGGTCGGTCCGCTTTGGGCTGGGAGCAATTTGTGTTCATAAATTATCCCGAGTACGATGTGGGGTACATATTCATCCAATATTGGCTCATTGGCTATGGCTCAACATGCCCCATCATTGGCCCTCCGGCCGGCTCGTCTTGGATCTACTATGGGGGCGGTAATGGTGCTTCTGGTTGTTACGCAAATAGCTATTCCGCAGAGAGTCCGTCCGTGGCAGCGGCAAATCTAGGCAATTTGGTTCTGACGGGGTATGCTAATTTCAATTCGAACGATGAGAACATGGTCTGTATCTCCACGTCTTGTTACTCCACTTCGGAGCCGGATGGAGTCCTTGATTTGTACCAGCAATGGCAATATTCTGAGTTCAATGTCTTCGGTTTCTGCTGTGGATCACAAGCGAACTTCAATTCGGGAACATCGATCACAGTGGCGAATGCCTTGGAAGATCAGAGTAGGAACGTAATTGTGCCCTCATGCGTGCCAGATGGGTACACCGCGGAAACGAACAATCAGAACTTAGATTCTTGCTCCTCGAACAGCAAAGGACAGATAGTTTTCACTGAGAGTAATGGCAACACGGTAACTCAAACGTTGATTGCGGGTGTGGATTCCGGCCAGGGCTCGATCAGTCCAAGTTGTCCCGGTGGTTGCTCGGAGGCCGCTGGTAGTCCGCAGACTATAACCGCTACGCCTAGTACCGGCTGGCAGTTTTCAAGTTGGAGCATCAACGGAGCTTCTTGTTCTGGTGGTTCATCGAGTAACCCATGCCAGTTCAATATGCCCGACAACGCCGTTACAATTACGGCTATTTTCACTCAACCGCAAATTACGAGCACGACTTCCTTTACGATACTGTCGTCAACGACTAGGACAAGCTCGACAAGCATGACTTCATACTCAACAGTAGTGAGTTCGAGTAGGAGTACCACTTCTGCGCCGACGCTGATCACTCACACTCTGACAACTACAACATCAGTGTCTGGCGCTGTGGCGGGCACGAGCACGATTACTTTTACATCGCCTCTCGTTACGAGTTACTCTACAATTACAGCCTCAACAGGCTCTTCTCAGATCATTACCCAGACGCGTGTGACTACGGTTGGTACGATTTTGTCGGCGACTACGACGAGCACCGCCACGGTGCTGAGTAGTACGACCGTTGGTGGGACGGTTAGTGTTTCTCAGACGGATACGTTCGATGCCCTCCTGACCACCATCTTCCAGGTGTTGCATCAATTCTCCGATGGGATCTTCAGGTTCCTCGGCATCAGGGTGACTGCGACTCCTGTGGGCCAGCAGGTGAGGCAGGTCGTTGTGACGGTTCCAACGCTCACAACGACCACGGTTTCCTTTACCGACACCTCATTTCGGACTACTACCCTTCAGGCGTCCTCTAGTACGACTACCAACACAGTTACTACCGCTCCTGCGGCCACCGTCGCTACGATCACGCTTAGTCCTTTGATTACGGGCAGCCTATTCACAACGGTTACTACGACCGGTTCCGTTACGGGCATGTCCACAACGACTTTTACGCAAATATTTTCCACTAGCACTTCAACGAGTCGAACCACCCTTTCAACCTACGCAACGACTCTGCAAACGCTTCTCAAAGCCAGCACTACGTCCGCAACCGCCACCAGTTCGAGTACGTCGTTCCGAGCGACGACCAGCAGCGGGAAGGTGAAGGTCACTCAAATGGACACATTCACTCAGCTGATAACCCTCATCGTGCAAGTGCTACATCAACTGGCTAGCAAAATCATCGAAATCTTCGAGGCCAACGTTAGAATCGTCAAGACGCCTATCGGCCGCGTGGTACACCGCGTGACCGTTGTAAAGTAGGCCAAAAGCCGCTGATTAGACTTGGTTCTTGCAGCTAACGCGCAGTTAACACTCTACTGCTTTACTGATGGTCCGCTCTCAAAAGGTGGAGCGCAAGGTCGGTCTAAGGTCAACACGCACCTATGTTGACCAAGTGTTCACTTCTTCGTGGAACCGGCCTCTGTCTTCTCCTTCAACGCGTCAATGTAGCTCCCCAGTTTCATCAGAACGTAGAAGATTCCTACGGTGATTATGAGAACTGAGACCGCGCTGATGGCGCTGAAGATGAAGGATCCACCAAAACCCGGACCCCGCATTTGGTTAGGGTTAGCCTGCAAGACCGTATCAAGTAAACTCAAGATTTCTTCACCTCGTTAGCAACTACTCTTAGTAGTACGTTACAGGTTGATCATGATATAAACGGACGCCACTCCTGGTATGCACCATAAATGAATACCCGCTGGAGTACTTCATCTACTTCTTTCATTGATTCTTCTTCGTCTTCGAGCTGGGCGGAAACACTCTAACCGAAAAGTTCCTTCCCTCTAGCCTGCAACTTATCCTTCCCAGCGCTCGCTCCGTGAATTGGTCTCTTAGGAGCGAGGTTTCCTCATCTCGATTCACCACTATCCTCGGTTCAGCAACAGAAAAACTCTCAAGGTTATCCAGCTCTTCCTCTAAGCGACGAGGACAAGCTTTTCACGGATTAAGAGGCCGCATCTTTGACATCTCACAAGTCTAATCGGACTGTCGTCTTGGTCAAGGTCTTCGCCAATCTCCCGGAGTCGCCTGTGTTTGCATTCAGTATTCGCAAGGGTGGAACTGGAAGTGCTTGCGCGTAGAGATCTTGATGCATAACTTTCTAAGGCCAATTTTTGCATCCCAAAACGATATCTTTCATATGTATGCTTTAGGCGGTCTGGTGCAGGTCTCAAAGTGTTTGCGAGGCTTCGTTTTACATGCTTGTACTAGAGCGCGGTTCCATGTGGACTGGAAGAGCCTCTAACGAGTCTATTCCAGTTGTTTTCTGGGCCGAAGCGCGATTGCTACGAAGAAGAGCCCGAGCACTACAAAATCTAGAAGGGTCCCAATCAGGTCTACTGATGAGCTAAAGCCGTACATTTGTGAAAGAACCCAGAGAAAACT
>CAZHKA010000051.1:0-15163 GCA_964533505.1 uncultured Candidatus Bathyarchaeia archaeon
ACTCGTGGCGCGGATGAGTCGTCAACACAGTTCTTTCGATGCACAAGTTGCGGGACGACCTGGCGTGAGAACTCCTAAAGGCTGCGGCTGGAACACACCGTTCAATTAAAATGCCTAATGCTTCCCTAGGGCAGTGTCCAATTTCGGTGAGTAATGATTGTTTAAGGCGACTGTTAGCGACGCTAGGCTTTGGCGGAACATGCTGGCTGCCATTTCAACGTTAATCGAGGAGGCGGACGTGACCGCTTCTCCGGATGGTATCAAGCTTCGATCCATGGATCCCTCGCATGTGGCGATGGTGGACTTCGAGTGGAACAAATCCGCCTTCCAAGAGTATACGTGTCTTCAACCCACCAAGATACGGCTGAACGTAACGGACATCGTCAAGAAGCTCCGGGGCGCGGGACAGGAGCCTCTGGAAATGGCGTACGACGAGACCACCCGCAAATTGAACATAATCATCAAAGGAAAATGGACGACAACATTCACTCTGCCCACGCTTGATCCGGGAGACGAGGAAGTCCCGACACCTAAGATCGCTTTCAACACCAAAATCAAGATGATTAGCTCAAGCTTCAAAGACATAATCGACCAAATCCAAACGGTCAGTGATAACGTGAAGTTTGAAACGACACCAGAGAAGTTCGTCGCCGAAGCCATCACTGAACTGAGTGGGGCAAAGATAGAACTTGAGAAAGGCAGCGACGTCCTGCTGGAGCTTGACGTTAAGGAACCTTGCAAGGCAACATTCAACCTTAATTACCTATCCGAAATCTCAAAAGCCGGAGCATCCGCTGCGGAACTTGTCACATTAGAGTTCTCGACGAACATGCCCGTGAAACTTGAATACGAAATGCCTCAGCAAGGGAAGCTACTCTATTACTTGGCCCCGAGGATCGAGGCGGAATAGGGGACCTGACGCTTCGGCGTAACGAACCTAGCCTTGTTCAAGGGCTAGAAGCGGTTAAGATGCAGACGGTTCTTACAAAACTTGATTTCGCGAAGTTCCCCTTCACATCGGAAGCCTCTAGCTACATAAGATCACGCAACATTGATCCTTTAGAACTCACCAGGCCGGAGCTCGCGCCCATCCTGGATAGGGCCATGGAACGTATTCGGCAGGGCGTCTTTCAAGGAAGAATCGCGGCTGAGCTAACACAGGAGGATGTGGACATTCTCACCTACCCGACCGCCCTGATGCTCATCAGCTCTGTTGGAGACGACAGAACTCGACGGAGATATGCACTCGCCGAGGCAAAGAGAGCGTATGAATTGCTCCGGCACGAGAACCCCGACAAGTTGCTACAAGTCGCCATCGCCTCATTTGGTTGGGATGCGAAACTTGCCGAGCGAGATGTCGGCGACACGCACTTTGAGTTTGCAGTACACTTTACGGTCTATATTCGGAATGCGGCGCGGATTCACGACTTGAGATGGAAGCTCGTGAACCGAGTGCTAACGGAAGGATACGTGTTGCTACCCCGAGAGGATTTCGCTAGGCTTCTTGAAGAGGAGGTCCAGACTCGCGTCCTTGAGAAGACGGCTGATACGACCGTTGAATTGCCTGAAGAGTTAGCTAAGCGGGTCGAACCACTGCGTTCCACACTTAGAGCTAGGTCTCAACATCTTGCCGCCGAAGAAATGCCACACGCAGTAATGGCTTCAGCAATGCCCCCATGTATGAAGAACCTTCTCAGCCTCCTTCAAACCAGCAAACACATCTCACATATGGGGCGATTCGCCATGGCTGCATTCCTTCTTAACATAGGGACAAACGAAGAGGACCTTCTGAAGATGTTTAAGGCCTTCAGCGACTTCGACGAACGAATAGCTCGCTACCAAGTTGAACACATTGCGGGCAAGCGCGGTTCAAGAAGGAAATATACAGCGCCAAACTGCGCAACAATGCGAACACACGGAATTTGCGTCAACCCCGACGAACTCTGCGCAACCATAACCCACCCCTTATCCTACTACCGCCGGAAGGCTCGCGCCCTGCTACGCGGCGAACCTCCAGGCAGACACCGAAACCAGGCCAGAGGATAGGGTGGTGGATATCAGATGAGAACACGAGGATTAGCTCTTACCGTCACAGTATTCCTAATGCTGTTAGCTTCACTGCTTCCTACCGTCCCCTCGCACCAGGCCTCAATAATCATCCAAGACGGGCTGCCGCGCGATGGTCAAATTTCTGTTCTTGTGGAAAGTCAACATGACGTCACATCTTCCGACCTCGAACTCCTCGAAGACTTTGGCACGGTTACGACCATCGCCGGGCCCATCGCCGTTCTCCACACTAAGGCAGTGTACTTGCCGGAAATTGCGGGGTTGAGTTTCATAATCAGAGTTGAGAAATCCTATCCGCTCGAGGTTGAGCTTGACAAGAGCGTGCCGGAGATTGGTGCCCCTCAGGTCTGGGATGAAGTGAAGGATCCTTCGGGGAGGAATGTGACGGGGGCAGGGGTAATCGTCGGTTTCGTCGACACCGGCATCGATACGACGCATCCAGACTTCACATTTCCAAACGGCACCACGAAGATCCTGTACGTGTGGGACCAAACGACTTCAGGCCGCCCCCCCGCGGGGTTTGGATACGGCTACGAATGCACCTCAGCCGATATTGAAGCCAGGACATGTCCTGAAACCGATACCTTCGGCCACGGGACACATGTGGCTGGGATTGCAGCAAGTTCGGGCATGGCAACCGGAAACTATACCGGAGTTGCTCCTGGGGCGAGAATAATCCTCGTGAAAAGCGGTTATCAAGTGTGCAACGGAGATAGTTGGACGTTTGACACGAACCAAATTCTTGATGGTATAAGCTACATGGTGGCTAGAGCCGCTAAGCTCAAAATGCGATTAGTGGTAAGCCTGAGCTTGGGAGGAAATATTGGTGCCCACGACGGAACCGACCCTTTCGAACTAGCACTTGTCGCTTTTGTGAAAGAGGGAATACCGGTGGTGGTGGCAGCGGGAAACGCGTCTCAGGACCAAGATCATATTGATGGGAAAATCACCCAGGGTGAAAACACTACCTTTCCCTTCTCGCTAAGAGAATCAACGACTGATGTCGCTATAGACATTTGGTACTCGTCAAAGGATCAACTGTCGGGCACACTGCACGCCCCAGACGGGACAACATACCCTATACGACCTTATTCAGGCGCCCTAATCACGAACATTGGAATAGTCAACACCACAATATCCTCGCTTGCAAGTGGCAACGAACTGTACGTCGAGGTGAATTCTACCAACGGACTACCATTGAACGGATGGAGCGTGAGCCTGATTGGTACACGAGTTTCGTCGCGAGACACATGGAATGCTTGGACTGATACCTCTACATGCACGTTTCCAGGATCATACTTCCTGCCTGGAACAGGATATGCGGTGGACCCGAACGATACGATCGGCATTCCAGGCACCGCAGCGGATGTCGTAACCGTGGGATCCTACGTCACGAAAACTTCCTGGAAAGGGACAGATGGACAAACTTACGGAGAGTCCGGTCTAACCGTTGGCGAGATCTCCTCCTTCAGCTCCATCGGCCCCACGAGGGATGGTCGCGTCAAACCCGACGTTGTGGCTCCGGGTG
This sequence comes from uncultured Candidatus Bathyarchaeia archaeon, assembly GCA_964533505.1. Taxonomy (GTDB): domain Archaea; phylum Thermoproteota; class Bathyarchaeia; order 40CM-2-53-6; family 40CM-2-53-6; genus FEN-987. The sequence goes on from CAZHKA010000051.1 coordinate 3,596, forward strand.
AAGCGATTGCGTCAGCAAGATCAAGCGCCGTTGCGCCCTCTCCAAGCGACCCGGACGCTTACCACAGAGTCCTGGTGGGAACAAGCATGGCTACGCCACACGTCGCGGGCACGATCGCTCTCATGCTCCAATACAGCCCTAACCTGCCCGCAATCGACGTCCTCCAAATTCTGCGCAGCACAGCAAGGATGGACGCATTTACCGGCCTCCTCGTGACAGGTTCGTCGATATGGGGTTTCGGAAAGCTGGACGCGAGAACGGCCATGGGATTGTCTCGACGAACTATCGTGGTTAACGGTGTCCCGTCAACAATCGGGGTTCCACTTTCGATTAACCGAACTAGCACAACAATTGTCACGGGAGACTCATGGACCGATTTCTATTTTGCGAAGGGATCATACGTCAACATCACAATTCCCCAACTGATCCAAGCGAGCCCCAATACTCGATATGAGCTTCAGACCGACAATATTGTTGGAACCCTAGATCCGGTCATTCAAGCGAAATACGCAACCCAATATTTGCTAACAATCAACTCCCCGATTGAGCCGACCAGCGGTGGCGGATGGTACAACGCGAACACAAACGCGACATTAGTCGCACCCGAAACCGCACCCGCCCCAGGGATTCTCGGATACTTGGGAGCCCAGTACGTCCTCGCCTATTGGTTAACGAGTGATGGCACCACGACTGCAAATACGCTTCCGATAAACGGGCCCGAGTCGGCAACTGCGGTGTACACGATGGCGATTCCAGGACTGACACTTACAGAATTGATAGTCGGGTCGATAATTTTGGTTCTAGCCATCGTTATAGTGGCAAGGAAATCGCTGACTCGTTCACCCGTCGAGCGGGCTACTTCTTTCTGAGAAGGACGTTCGAAGCTTCCACCTTTACGTCGAAGCAAGCACCGTCTTTCAAAGGTGGGGGCCCTAGAACCTTGCCCGTAGCCAGGTCGAACTGCCCTCCGTGCCATGGGCACGTAACAGTATTTCCTTCCAGTTCCCCTTCACTCAGAGGCCCTCCCCTATGAGTACACTTGTCAGCGATGGCATACAGATTACCTCCAACGTTACCCACGACTACATCCTCACCGTCGACGATTACTTTCCTCAAGGTTCCACTGGGAAAGTCGCTGACCACGCCCACCAAGACGTAATCATTGCTCATGCCAATCGACCGCATTGAGTCCATGCCTCTAGTTAAAAGTGACCTAAAATTGAAAAGCGTGTGGCGCTAGCTGGTCTTTGGGAGAGTCCATATCTCATCGATCCATCTGGGACAAAATTGCAGTCTAAGAATCAAGCTCAACGGTTCGATTTTCTGAGGCAGAAGTTTCAGGAATACTACAAAGCAAACATACGCCGGCTTGAACCGCCCCCCGCCATGTCTGAACGCGAGTTCGGCTTTCTGCTGTTCCGTGAGCGGGTGATGGTACGCCACAAGGCCTTTCACAACTTCGAATCCTTCGGCAACTCTCTGCTGTCCCTGACACCGTCCGACACCTACTATTCAACCGCCTACTACCAACATCCGGAACTAGAGATGGAACGAAAACAATGGATGGGTTCCGATGTTGTCTTCGACGTCGATGCGGACCATATCGACACACCATGCAAAGAAACTCATGACATGTGGACCTGTACCGGCTGCAAGGAGACCCGACGGGGAAAGAAACCGTTGAAATGTCCCAAGTGCGGAAGCGAGAAGATTGACGAGAAACCTTGGCTGTGCGATCGATGCTTAATCGCCGCGAAGGAAGAGGTCCTGAAACTCGTGGAATTTCTCTCGGAAGACTTCGGAATCAAATCCGAGGATATGCATGCTTTCTTCTCAGGCCATAGAGGCTATCACCTCCACCTAATCTCGGACAGGTTGAAGACATTAGATGACGTCCAGAGAAGGGAGATTGTCGATTACGTGATGGCGCTTGGACTTGACCCCGCCGAACAAGGACTCTACCAAGACATACTTGACAATAAGCACCCGTTCATAGTTGGACCCGACCTCACCGACCCTGGTTGGCGCGGACGACTGGCGCGCGGCGTTTACCAAATCCTGACCGAATGGAACGAGAACTCATTAGTAGAACTTGGGTTTACGCGGGGAGCGGCGAACCAAATTCTAAATGATCGGGCAAGAATCAAGGCTGAATGGTCGAGGAAAATGTTATGGAGTTCGCTTCAGGATAAATGGAAGATCAACGAGAGAGTCTGGAGAAACATCGTTGAGAAAGCCATGCGCTTGGTCGCGCTGCCCGCCAACATAGACACGGTGGTTACCACCGACGTTCACAGGCTGATAAGAATGCCAGGCACACTGAACGGAAAGACGGGACTGAAAGCCACGACAGTGAGGTTAGATCAACTGGAAGAATTTGACCCTTTCTATGAACCAGTCGTCTTTGAAGGAACACAAAAAGTCGAGGTTACCGACGCCCCTCAGCTGCGTCTGCGGGGTCAAACCTTCGGCCCGTACGTAGATCAGACGGTTGAATTGCCCTTGGCAGCCGCGATCTTGCTTATCGCAAAAGGGGTAGCATTTCCGGTGATCTAGGTTGTATAATGAACTCTACAAGGCTTGGAAATCTGAAATTACCTCCGAAGAAACTCAGCCTCTCTCTGAAGATTTCTACCAGAGAGCCGAAGCCTACCTGAGCGGCACGGAGCAAGAGAACACTCCCCCAGACGAACATAGCGCCAAAGGACGGCTTCTTCTGAAAGAGCAGGAAATAATGAAACGACTTCTCACCGAGTTGAAAGAGGTAAGACTTCGAAAGCTCCTAGCATTTGCACAGAATCGTCAAGTGGTAAACGATGCGAATTTGACACAGGAAGAGAAGAAACTCGCCAAAGATTTCGAATCATCATTACAAGTTTTTAATCAACGTAAGCCTGAGCCCCAACCTTCCGCTTCCTTGGCGGAAACGGTCGAATTGTCCGTAGTGCGGTTTCTGCAAGACATCCCTGAGATCGTTGGCACAGATTTGAAAATTTACGGACCTTTCAAGAAGGAGGATGTCGGATCGTTGCCTAACCAGAATGCCGCTGCGTTAGTGAGGCAGGGTGCGGCAAAGGAGATTGAAGTACGGAGGATCAGTGACTCTGACAAAAACGTACAGAACGCGGCCATCAACAATAAATAGACGACACAAGGCTACTAACAAAAATCAAGATGGTCGGTATGAAAGTACCCAAAGAGATGCGAACCTACTGCCCCAAATGCAAGAAACATACTGACCACCAAGTATCCATATACAAGAAAGGCAAAGACAGGGCGATGGCAGTGGGGAATAGACGACACGAACGTGATGAACACGGCTACGGCGGACAAAAGTTCCCGAAGTTGAGAAGAACCGCCAAGACTACCAAGAAACAGTTGCTTAGGCTCACATGCCGAACTTGTGATGACACGAGGTACAGGCTTGGAATTCGGCTTCGAAAACTAGATATAGTTTGACTGCATTTTCCGCCTAAGATATGATCCAGAACCAAGCTGGAGCCATAACACTTATTTTTGATGCTCCGCCCTACTCCGTTCTTCCGAGGAATGTGTAAATGGTTAAAGGAGAACTGATTCCAAAGCCCCAGAGTACGTTCATTCGTGTCAAGTGCCCGAAGTGCGGAAACGAGCAGGTCGTGTTCGACCGCCCATCAGTCGCACCACGCTGCTCGGTTTGCGATGAACAGCTTGCGGAGCCTACCGGCGGGAAAGCAAATCTCAGGTCCGAAGTGATCCAAGTTCTCGGTTGAGTAGTGAAAAGAAATTGTCCACGAGCCCTGTACAATACCCCGAAGTCGGCGATCTAGTCGTTGCCTCAGTAACTAGGGTTGTGGACTACGGAGCTTACGTCAAACTTGATGAGTATGACGGTGTCGAAGGACTAATTCACATATCGGAAATAGCAAGCACGTACGTCAAGAACATTAGGGTGCATGTAAGAGAAGGCCAGAAGCTTGTTCTGAAAGTCCTGCGGGTGAACACGCAACGGTTTCAAGTCGACCTATCGCTGCGCAGAGTCACTGGACGCGAAAAGTCAGACAAGATGCTTGAATGGAAGAAAGTGAAAAAAGCCGACTCGATAATCAAAGGCGCCGCAGAACGAATGAAGTCCCCAAACGAAGACGTAGAGAAGATAAGGACGGTAATCTACGAAAAATTCGATAATCCCTTCGACGCATTCGAGACTGCCGTGGACGACGGAGAAGAAACGTTCACCAAACTCGGGATAGGCGAAGATTGGGCTAAGGTGCTGACTGAGGTTGCAAGAACCAGAATAAGGCTGGAAAAAGCTAAGGTTACAGGCACAGTCGAATTGACCTGCACCAAAACCGCCGGCGTGGAGGCAATTCGGGAGGCGCTACATGCCTCAAAGAAGGTCAAAAAGTCCCGGGGAACTACAATCAAAGTGTACACCCTTGGATCACCGAAATACCGATTCGAAGTAAGAAGCAAGGAAGTAACAGATGCGCAAGCGACCTTGAACCTTGCAATGCAGGAAGCATTGGACGCGATCAAAGGCCTCGGCGGCGACGGACGTAAATTGGGTTGAAGTGGCTAATCCGAAAATGCGCTAAATGTGACACTTACACTCTTAAGCAAATTTGTCCGAAATGTGGCAGCGAAACCCATAACCCTCAACCAGCCCGGTTTTCCCCGCACGACAAGTACTCCAGACTTCGTCAGCCTCAGAACTGAGGCATGGACTCCACGCAAGTTTACGTGGGCTCATTCAAAGCTTGTTTCGCGTTAGGCGTGAACCTTGATCGCCGCAACTGCCGGCCCGTATTCTTGGTTGCCCTGCCATACAGCCACGATCCTGAACGTGCCGGAGACGTTAACCTTCCAACTGAAGCTGACGTTCTGCGATGTCATCGAGATCGTTTGTATGGGTGTGAATGTTTTGTTGTCGGTTGTGTATGATACGGTAACATTTTCCCCGGTGATCAAAGGCGACATGCCAACGGTTATTGTCACAGTCTGGCCCTCCGAGAAGGTTGAGGGCGAAGTTGAGAGAGTCAGGCTTTCTTTATTCGATCTTTGTACGAGCAGCCCTTGCGGTGCTGAAAAGGTCTCCGCATAGTTGGTGCTACCTATATAGTGTGCGCGTACTAGGTAGTTGCCGGGTTCCGGCTTCCACGTGTAGTCATAGGCTCCGTTTGGACTCGTAGTGATTAACGTGATTTGCTGCCAGGATTGTCCGCTGTCCTCCGATGATTCCAAGTAGAATTGTAGTGGGCTGATTGGCAAGGGGTTTCCATTCGGGTCGGTAAAGTTGCCGGCTATGTCCACCGTTTGGCCGTAGGTGATGTTTTCTGCGATCGGTCGCATTGTCAGCCTTGTGGGTTTTATGTAATTCACTTTGAACAGGAACACGAATTTGTTCGTGGATGCGAATACCTGCGTCAGGTACGCGGACGGAGTCGTTTGGGTATTCGACGTTGTGTAAGTCATCATGTAGCCTAACATTGAATCCGCGTTGAGTTGAGCACTCGTAGTGATGGTGTCGTTCCCAATTACTTTCTTCGTCGTGGGATCTATGAGTTCCCTAACGTAGTCGCTTTGTCCCGTTTGCGGGTTTGTGTTCGTTTCAACGAACAGTACTTCGTCCTTGTTCCACATGGTTTGGTTGCCGATACGCGCCATCCAATACCATTTGCCGTCCTCACCAAATCCCTGCCATCCGCCAGAGGTCCCGCCTGAGGGAGTGATGAAGATAGCTACGTACGAGACGTTGTACCGTTGGAGGTTCGGAATGGCCATTGAGATGTTGTCTAGAAAGGTTTGAGCAATCATTCCAATCTGTGTGGAATTCTGCGTCCCATTGTCCGCAATAGTTGTCCGATTGCCAAGCGCCGTTATCCAATAGCCGTAGTCCCACCAAGCAAAGACGACTGAACTGGGCGGGGTGTTGAGGCGCATCCACGATAAAGCTTCAAGCCAATCTTGGTATTTCAGTTCGTTTCCTACAGACGGAGCAGTTGGAATACTCGAAGTTACGATTGTCGCCGGTTGGTACGATCCACGGACGGCTGTCCAGAAAGTTGGAATGATGGCTATGAGTAAGATGAGAAATATGGCAAGGCCGAACTCCCGGCCTATTCTGGATATGACTCGAGTCTTACGTTTAGGATAGATAACCGCTTCACGGACAATATCGACCGCCGGTTTGCCTAACTCTACGGTTCCGATGGCTCCTAGGAGACAGAAGGCCGGGGCTAGGAGGAGCGTGAGACGGACGAATGAGGCGGCGAAGTATACTCCGGTGACTCCCCAGAGGATAAGGAAGATGTCTTCGTTCCTTCCACGTTGGATTACGAATACGATCCCGAACAGGATTAGAAATGTGATCGCTCCAAACTCGTAAAAGAAGCTGCCCCACGTTGCCGGCTGGTGTTCGGCGACGCTCGCAATAATCGGCACGTTCCCTCGAACGAATGGGTTGATGACTGCGAAGAATTTGCCGTAGGGTAACGAGAGAATATTGAAGTAAGAGAGGACGCCGACGACCGCCACCGTCACGCCTACTGCCCCAAGCAAAGTGAAGAAACGGACTCTTGTGTTCTCAAGATAGCTGGAGGCTTCACGCACTAGTAGAGCAAGTTCTCCTGCGATTACAGCCAACCAAGTAATGTCGGTCAGGCTACCGAAACCGAGCTTAGGCACTAAGAAAGGTGTTAGGACGAGGAAGATCCCCATTGTTATGGAATAGCTCAGGAATAATTTCTTTGAATAGCGTCCAATAAGGACGAGGATGATGACGTATAGCGGGATGAGGTCGAGAGGGTAGAGTGACCCCGCCCATTCCGCGGCGAGGTAGTACAGGCAGAATCCTGCCAGGCTGGAATAAATGAGGCTGCTACGGGTTGATGACTTGGCAACCGTTGACCTTCGGAAAAAGAGGAAGATCAGCAGCATAAGCAGAATCCCGAGAGGCTCGTGCCGCAAGAAGCCAAGTTGAGTTCGGCCTATACTGCTTGGATTTAGGGCGAGGAATAGAGCCGTCAAGAGCCCGGCGCCCTTACCCCAGAAGTCTTTGCCCAAGAAATATGCGACCAGTACCGTTACTGTACCCGCGACGACTGGGAAGATCATAGCAGCATCGAAAGGTGAAGCGTTGACACCCAACGCGCGGAGTAGCATAACTATTGCGGCGACGACAAACGCTTCACCGTACAGGTTCCATGTAGGCATATCGGCACCATACGGGTACCAACTCAGGTTGTCATGCCACTGGAACCAAGCCAGGAAGCCATGGTCGACTGTAAATTGAATCATGCGCCACTGAAGGTACGGATCAAATTCGTTGAGGTAGTACCCCCAGCGAATCGGCATGATTCTGACTCCTAACGCGATTACTACGATCAAGCTCAGAGCGATGTATTCGAGAACAGTGCCGCGGGAAATGCCCGACGCCGTTTTGCGGATGCTATCTACCCGATCCCCGAGGGTTTCGCGGTTTATGTACTTGCCCAGGTAACTCTTGGCGCTTCTTAGGGCTCGGCCGGTCGCTGACAAATTTGCACCCGCAGATTTTTCGAAGGTACACTTTCCGCCCAATATAAAAGGTTGCTAACGGAAATTCAACCTTTCCAACCGGAGGAAGTAGGCGTTAACTGTTCTTTCGCCCCCCAATGGGACACGAAATTCAGCTCGGAGGCATGGGGAATCTACCCTCGCAGAGTCGGCCGAAAACCTTGTCAGACTCCCTAGGGGTTCTGAATGTGGACATGAGCTATGCCTTCTCTCACTTGCTCTTCTTGCGGAAAGATGAGCGTCGAAGGAGCTCGGTATTGTATTGCATGCGGCGCGATTCTCACTCCGATCTATTGCTCTTCATGTGGGACGAAGAATCCAGACGGATTAGAACAGTGTTTGGAATGCGGATCATCGCTGCCCAGCTTGGCGGGTTTCAGATGGATTCCGATCGTCACCGTCCTAAATCCAACATCCGCGATGAGCGAACAAAAGCCGGCTAGTGCCGTGGAGCCCGCGACCAATAACTCGTCTTTGAATAGGCTCCTGGGAAGGCGGAACCGACGAAAGAGTACCGATAAGGCTACTGGGACTTCCGCGAATAACCAAACTTAGCAGTGTCGTAGAATGGCGGCTTCGTCACTTGAGCCGCTTCATATCTGTCCCGAATTCGTACCTCAACCGGAGCCTTATCTTGTAGGTTCGGCTGTTCGACGTAGCCCATCGCTATTCCCGCGTTGATGATTGGGGAGAGGGTGCCGCTGGTGACCATACCTATGCCTTGCCGATTAGCGGTTATCTGGAATCCGTGTCGAGGAATGACGCGATTTTGCATCTTCAGACCTACCCGGACCTTTTTTGGGCCTTTCTCTTTTTCCTCTCGCAGCTTGTCTCTCCCTATGAAATCCTTGCTCAACTTGACAACGAAGCCCAGCCTCGCCTCGAAGGGGTTTGTTTTCTCGTCCATGTCTGTTCCATACAAGCAGAGGCCAGCTTCAAGACGCAGGACATCTCTCGCACCGAGGCCGCACAGTTCTAAACCTATAGGCTTACCCAGCCTAAGCAATTCATCCCAGACCAGCTCCGCATTCTTCGGATCATCAAGGGGGGAATTCAAGACGAAGATTTCGAAGCCGTCCTCGCCAGTATAACCAGTCCTCGACAGGAGGGCACGGGCCTGTTCAATCTCGGCCCAAGCGCAGCCAAAACGGGGAACGTCTACGAGTCGCGGGTTATGGGCGGCCTGACTAACTAGGGAGACGGCGCTTGGTCCTTGGACTGCGAATAGTGCAGAGTCATTTGATATGTCCTCAATCTGTACGTTGAATCCACCGCTATTCGCTTTGAACCAGCTATAGTCGGTTGAACGATTGGCCGCGTTGAAGACGATTGAATATTCTTGCTTTTCCAGTTTGAAAACAAGAATATCGTCCTTGATTCCTCCTTCTGGATTGCAGAGTAAGGAGTATTGACCTTTGAAGTCGGGTAGGGTTGAAACGTCGTTTGACGTTAAGTGTTGCAGGAACGCTTGCGAATCTGGGCCTTTGATCATTGCTCTCCCCATGTGGCTTACGTCAAAGATCCCCGCTGCGTTTCTAACCGCTAGGCTTTCAGGCATGATTCCCGTAAACCAGAGTGGAAGGTTGAAACCGGCGAACTCGGTCAGATGGCCGTGTTTCTCATGGAAGCTTTGCAATTGAACTGGTAATGGCAAGCTGTGTGACCGCTTACGTACCTAAGCTATCTGGTGAGGAGTCTACTTGGCCCCATCGTTTGGAGCAATCTTGACTTTTTCAGTTTCAAAATCAAGTTTCCGCTTGCACTGAGGGCAGATTCCGTTATGTCTCTGAATGATCTCCATCGGGGTTTCGAGTTCCAGCCCATGGTAGAGAATTGAGCCACACTCTTGGCAGAAAACCTTCTGAGGCATAATCCATACCCAGCCTAGGAGCAAGCGTGAAAGCAAAGCAACATATTTTAGCCTCTTGGTTCTCTCCCATCCTATAATGTGACCTATGATGCTCGACGGCCTTCGGATTAAGCTGAGTAAAGTTCCTTGGAGAATACAACGGTTCTTCCATAATCTAGGCTATTCGCTCAAGTTCTTCCGTTCACCTACGACACGGAGGATAAAGCCTTCGACTACCGTTCTGGCGCTAGCGGTTGTTCTATTTGTTGGATTTGTTTTGGCCGGAGGAGTCTATGATATACTTGAGCATCCGATCTCGCTGCTGCCAACATCTTACGGGTATTCGGTTGTTATCTCAGGGACCCTAGGCCAACAGACACTTAACGAGAGTCTAATCGCCGCGTTTCTTTACTTCCTCGGCGTCGCAGGCCTCTACATGCTGCTCCGAAGTACTAGGTACGCTTACAGGCCGCGCAACGCCTACCTCCTCCTAATCCTGGGGACGCTGATGGTTCTAGCGGTCGTCTTCTACTCGACCTCATTGATTCAGACGAAGATCGGGAGCTGACGCTCTCACCAGTAATGATCCTTCAGGCCCAAGACGTACGCCCCAATATTCGTCAGAAGATGAATAGGCGGCGTTACGAGTAATATGATTAAGACCACTGGTAGGGAGATTGGGGAAAATAGAGAAACGAGCATTATGGCGCCGATCACAAAATCTAGTTGATCTAGGACCGGCAGTGAACCGCCAGGTTTGATCTTTAGTCTTCTCTTAACAAATGCCCCAACCAAGTCGCCCAGCAAAGCGCCTAGCGAAGCGGGAACCGCCACCGCAAGTAAGTCCTTAGAGGATACGTACGAGCAAAATGCCCCGACTATGGTTCCGACGATAAGGCCGCTAATGAATCCCCTAAACGTCTTATGATCTCCCAATATTCTTTCTCCGTCCACGAAATTTCTACCGAAGTCGATGGGTGTTCCACCTCCGAAGATGACGGGAGCACCGTTTGCACAGTATGTTGGCAGGATGATGTAGAGCGCCGAAACCCAGTCTTGAAGCGAAGGCCACAAGAGTCTCATCCGATAGGATTATTCTCTAAACGGTAACTATAGTGCTGGGAATTAGAACGCGACATCTGTCAACCCGTTTTCCTGTATACTGACAAGGCAGGTGCGCTTTGCAGCGTCGGTTCCGTCGACCCTCTCGAGAATGAATTCTTTGACACTGGGTTTCGGGGTGTTCTTGATCCTCACTATTGCTCGTGGGAAATGGAATACGGTGCGGCGTGCAACAGGTTCGATGTCCGCGGGTGTCGCGGTTAGGCGGGAGTGAACTTGGCTCGTAATGATGCATGCGATATTGTGAGATGACGCCAACTCGCCCAGGTAGGCTACCTGCCGGCTTAAGTCGCGATTAAGGTTGAAAATGGTATCAGGACCGGAAAAGGCCGCACGATAGAGGGAGCTTATCGAGTCAACTATGACCAAGATCAATTTTGACGTCACGTAGTTCTCTAATGACTCCACGATTCTGCGTTGCTCCGAGAATGTCTCCGGAAAGAACAGGGTAATTAATTCGCTTGTGTCGGCCGACCGGTTTCCCGCGATTTGATTAAACCGTTGTTGCGTGAACGAATGATCAGAGTCCACGTAAATTACTTTGAACCCTTTTGCAGCGCAGGCGGTGGCTGCTTGGATAACAGTTGTAGTCTTACCGGTGGCGGCTTCACCGTAAACCAGGGCCACTTCTCCAACCGTGAAACCCCCTCCTAACATTTTATCAAGCCCCCCACAGCCCAGTGGGATCCTTTGAGGTGATGCAGACAAGTTTGTGGGCACGTCTAATCCGACCGCGGACTTGGTTGGTTGAATCTCCGCGCCGGCGAGGCGAACTTGTTATTAATTTCTTCCCATTTCGCTCGCCCGATGCCCCGTATCGACTACGCGGTAGATCTCACCAATTCAGTCCGCCAGAGTAAGCACGCCCACGGTGAAAAAGAACCGCTGCCTTAATTATGGCATGCGAGTGAGCTTGACTCCCACGCCCGTACATCGCAGAATTCGCACGGAGCAATTGATCTTCCATGGTGCGTCCTAAGAGGATGAATTTCCCGCGAAAACTAATCCAAGCTGCTCTAATCGTCACTTGCATTTTTCTCTCCGGAAGCGTCTCCGGGCTA
>CAZHKA010000052.1:0-39576 GCA_964533505.1 uncultured Candidatus Bathyarchaeia archaeon
GGAAATGCAAGGACGAGTACGCCTATGATAACTGCCAGAACACCGGCAACTGCGTAAAGCGCACGATGCGATTTCGACCACAGTTTGGCTTCGAATATCGTGGGTTCGAGCCACATCCTAATCAGGCCGCGCTACATTATTGGCCTCCTAATTGCATGGCTAAAATGAGGAAAAGTGCTGTCGTCACACATCCGACGAGTAACCAAGAATTGGTCGTCCCTCTGAGTGAGGGTTTACGGTAGATGTATATCATCATGGCGAAGATTATGAGTTCCGATCCGATCATAGCGCCAAAGGTTCGCTGGTTCGCGACGAGGTCAAGGAACCATAGATAGACCGTGATTGTAGCGGCACTTGCGGCCAGTAACGTTTCCACTGTGTATCTTATCATATCATCGTCGATTTTCAAAATTGTGAACTCCCATATGCCATTGCTAGGTTTCTTGTGATTCTCGCCATTACATAGAACGATACGCAGAGCCCCGCAAAGTTCAGTGCGAGTAACAGAGGGTTGAACAACCCCCCGGAGAGGAAATCAACAACATTGGCGAAGCATACGGACCCAAGGCATAGTATGACGACGAAGACTGACGTAACCCAACCGTTCTTGAAGGGAAGCACCATAGCCCGCAAGACAGGCGTTGTGACTGTTGAGATATTTCTGGTCTCCGCTTTCTTGAAGACGGATGCGGATATCAGTGCGGTGGCGAGGGCGACCGTTCCGGTGACTTCCAACGCTTCGGCATCTGGAATGACTTGACCGGGAGTGACAAAACCCCAAACCGTCAGAAGGATGAGCTCTGCAACCACGATAATTCCAATAGTTGTGTAAAGGGGTCTCTTCCTTGGATTCCGTTCACGCCCCCGGTCGATGAAGGGAAGCACAACCAATCCAGCAAGCAGGATTGTTACCGCGCCCAGCGCATAGTATATGCCGGAGCCCTCGAAGGAAGCAAATTTCAGAATTTGATACATCCACAGAAAATACCACTCCGGTTGCGGCACATAGGCTGAAGCTGCTTGGGGTGTGTACTGCGCGGGAAGGTTCATTGGAAACAGGGCCGACGCAACGAAGATTATTGCGATGAAGACGCAACCAAGCATCGCGAAGTAAAGGTAAACGGTTGGAAACCACGGAATCTCTCTTGACTCCCTTGCACCTGTAACCGGTTCGGCGGCTCCGTGTGCCTCAAACAGGAACATCTTAAGCGCCAGAAGCGAAAGGAGAGCCGCCGGAAGAACAACGATATGAAGGTCAAAGAATCTTGTAAGCTCGGCTGAGCTGCTTCCATCGCCGGCCACTAGGAACGTTATGATAGGCCCTATCTGGGCTGGAAGGAAACTCAACATACCTATCGAAACGTCCGTGGCCGATTTTGAGACAACCGTCCACGGAAGCAAGTAGCCTGTGAGGCCGAATCCCATCACTGTTAGCCCCATCAGCATTCCTACTACCCACATCATTTCTCTAGGCCTTTTTTGAACGCTCACAAAGTATCCTCGAAACAAGTGAAGAAGTGCTAGCATTATCATTGCATAAGCGCCGTACAGGTGGACAGTCTCTAAGAGCCACCCGAGAGGCACGTATCTGATAATGAACTGAGTGGAGGAATAAGCCTGGTCGACCGTCGGCACGTAATAGATCATCATAAGAAGCCCTGTGAAAACTTGCAATCCGAAAGCAATTACAGTTAGTGCCCCGAGCCAGTAGAATGGGTTCATACTATACTCAGGAACCGGACGTAGCGCATTTGTCCGAAGCCCAAACCGCGATTTGACCCATTCGACGAATTTTCTCCCGGCGTTTACGCTCATACCATATCATCCTGTACCTGATAACACGGTGGCCTGAGTCACGATGTCTCCGCCAGTCAAGTCGTATTGAAGCAGTTGCGCTGGATCGGTCGTTCCGGGGGGGCCGTGTCCAAAAATTGTCGGGGGACCCATGCCGATAGCGTAAATGTCGCCTGTGCTATTGTCATATTTCAAAATGACGCGCGGGACAGGTCTTGGCGGGGGTCCGCTCAGGACTGCAGCGTCATTAAGGAAGTCATATTGTCCTCCGTGGCAGCAACAGTATCCTTCAGGAGCAGAGGCGACGAACGCCGAGTTGCAAGGAGGCGACGAGTTCGACGTGAGAGTCGAGTAGATGCATCCGAGGTGTTGACAGATATTACTGAATGCCACAATATCTGAATCGGGTCCAACGCCGTTCTCCGCCGTTCTACCGCACTTGACTAGAACACTTGGTGTGTCAACAAGTGGGTAATTGAAAAGCAGAGGCTTAGCAGGGTCAAGGCTTGAAATGTTCGCGATTTTAATCACTGGCCATGACAAATTGATCGCACTACCTGTAGGAGACGGTACGAATTCGAGAATCCTAAAGATACTCGCTAGCGAACCTAGGGTAGCCAGCCCACCCAATGTTAGAATGAGTTTCAAAAAGTTCCTTTTGCTACTTTCTGTTTCGGAGAGTTCCCTTTGGTTCGTTTCTGTCGAGCCCATCGTCTTCACTCAGACCGAGTTCCAGAATTTGCGTATCTCGCCATCAGCAACATGGACGCAGCTAGTCCAAGTAGTACGAGGACGAATGTGACGACTGCGGCAGTTGGTAGGTTGAAGTTTGCCGCCGTCGGCATGGTGGATGTTTCGGTCGTATTTCCAATCGTCGTGTTAGCCCAAACCGTGCGATGAAATGTTGCGAATGAAGCGAAAAACAAGGAACTGAGTAGCATTAAGACGAGTATCGAGATTGCAGACGAAATTCTCAAGTTTGACATCCGCTGGGTCACACTCGCAGATGTGGGTGCCAAGACATGGCATGCTTGGTTTCTTCTTCTTTCTTAGGCATGCTTGGTTTCTTGCTACTGAACATACGCAGGCGAATTGTACTAGAAAGGATCACGGCGCAACTCTTCCACACTACCGTCTTCTCCCGGCTAGCGCATCAAAATGATAAGGTGCACCAATAGCGATCATTAGAAATGCGTAGACTAACACAGCGGCCTCCGCCATCACGACGAGATATGAAAGACTACCGGAGGTGAGGTAGATTACACCGTCACCGCCTGCAACGGAGACAGCCGCGAGGCCCAGCAATGAGTAAGCTACCCTTTGCGGCTCCCAATTCGAGGCTGAACCTCCAGACCCTTCCAGGGTTGAAACTACCAAAACGCCAAGAACAAGCGCCACCGTTAGAGCCGCGAAGCCAACGTGAGTCACGACGGCAAGAGGGTACAGGGGCGTCGACGCCACAGCTACTCCCGCAATCATCGTCAGGGATAATGCCCCCAAAGCAATGTACGTCATGAACGCGACAGGGGAGAAATCCTGTGCCATACCTTTCGATAAGCGTGACACGTTGGCTAACGAGAATCCTGTAATCGGCATGCCAATTGCTACGCTTGCCATCATCGATAAATTCGTAATCGAAATTTGAGTTGCGTCTGTCGGGTTGCCTAGTAACGCGAAGCCGGTGGATCCGGTTAACACCGTGATGAGGAAGAGCGCGAAATTATAGAGTGAGACCTTTCTTTGTCCCTGAAGTGCCGCTATGAATCCTACCAGACCAGTCAAAAGTACAAAAACCGAGGATGCCAAACCATGTCCGAGAACTTCAGGCAATGTGAACGAGATGTTGTGCACTGTAATGGCCACCCAGATGCCTGCAACGTAAGTGACTGCAAGCGAGATGGCTTGGAGATAGATCAAGTACAGGAGCTGTTTTGTTCCTCGTGTGCTCGTAGCCGCTTTGGATTGCAATGATCCGAGCATTTTCAATCTCTCTATATTCGATTTGTTGCCTCGAGCACTTTTATTGCCCTCATTATTTTGAGGGTCGCATAATATGATAAGAAGAGTGCAAGCATGAAGAGGATCGACATTATCCATCCTCCAGCGAGTGTATCAGCTCCTGACAGTCTACCACCGCCCGTTTCTAGAAACACTAGGCCGCCTAACGTGCCAACAATCAAACAGACAACCGCACCCAGGCTAAACATGGCGACCTTCCTCATTGCGTAAAGAAAACCTACCACCATGACAATGAATGTGAAGACGAAGTTTAGGATCGCCGTCACCATGTGGATCATGTTTGAGGGGTCGCTTATGCCGATCGTGGTCACCCCTCCGGTGATGTAGATGTTAATGTACATTCCAGTAACGTACAGAACAAGATAGGCAATGAAATTCGCGTAACAAAGCTTCAGCGTGAGCCTGAGGCCGACAAGGCCGAGATTACCTATCTCTTCACCCTTGAGAGCCGCATCTAACTTAGCGTCTTCCATCAGCGGTCGTCAACCTGTAAGTGTTGGAGCTGGCACTTGAAACTTGATTCGGACATCTTCGCTGACGATGAATATTCTACTCATGAATGTCAGGATCACAGCGGTGAGGAATACAGACGCCATGATAAACGTGGAAAGGTTATCCAAGTCACCGTTAGTTATAGACGAAGTCCCGAAATACATGAACAACATACCACAAACGAAACCCACCATCCGTGCAGTAATTGCTCCAGCGTGAAGCAAAACCACCTGCTTGAGTTTGACCCTCATAGCCAACACTATCACAGGGATGCTCATACTCGTGCTCAGAACAGCAAACGCCACGTGAGCAAAGAGCGAAGGAGCAGCGAACAACTGCAAAAAGATACTCGTGAAGTTGGGTTGCAAGTTACTGGGGATCACGTAGTAGTAGTTTACGAACATACCCGCAGCAATGGTAGCCCAGTAGAAAGCAAATTGCAAGTACAAGAAAAGAAAGATCCGATGCAGAGTCTTGCCAACCTCTTCACCTCTTTCAGGTTCAACAAAACCTTCAGGATCAGAATTTTGATCAGTCAAACGCATCGAAGTTACTCAGCGGTAACGGTATTTATGATTTGGGTCGCAGGGTAATCTGATCAAATACGTTTAGGGTTTCTTCCTAAACTTCGGGAGCCCTCGTGTTCGTGTGGGGAGCCCCTGTCCCTGCTTTCCGGCACGTCTCATAGCGAAACCGTGCGCGAGCCGCAACACTTTTGGCGTATGCTTCATTGCTTGCGTCTTTAGTAATGGGTGTGTTTTTCGGCGAGAGCTGCTACCCTTTCATGGCCTATCTGTTCCCGTGGTCGTTTTCTTTGCAACTGCAGCTCTTGTTTCCGCTTGTAGGGAGCGTGGTTGGCGTTTATCTTGGGAACCACGTATACTCTGCGCTCTCCGTCGTGCTCGGCGACTTTACGGCCTTTTTGTGAGTTCGCGTCTTACCTTTCTTTAGTTACGAAGATCCCGGAGGCAACGTCTAGACTGATGGGATATGAGTTCTCCCCAACTTTCACTAGCATAGGGCCTTTGAAGGGTGCCTTCTCTTCCACAGCAATCTTGGCACCTGGAACCATACCCAAAGTGGAGAGGTATCGTAACAGTTCGGTGCTCTCATCCGGAATCATTGCCACGGCAGCTTGTTCGCCGTTACTAAGGTTCGAGAGCGCGTCATTCTTCGCAGGTGCTATGTAGCCGTTCTCGTTTGGGATTGGATTGCCATGTGGGCAAGTCTTAGGGTCGTCGAGTTTCTTCTGGATTGAGTTTGCAAGCTCGTCGCTTATTGAATGCTCAAGCCGACAAGCCTCATCATGGCACTGTACCCAATCGAATTTGAGTACGTCCGTCAGGAGTCTCTCGGCGAGTCTGTGCCGCCTGAATACTGATAGGGCAAGTTTTCGTCCTGCATCCGTTAGGTTAACTCCTTTGTATGGCTCTCGTACGACCAGTCCTTTGCCTTCGAGAACTTCTAGAGTGTTCGTTACGCTACCTGGGGTGATTTTTAGAATCTTAGCGATGTCGCCGGTTCGCGCAGCTCCATTCTTGACTTCAAGATTGTAGATAGTCTTTAGATACATTTCCGGAGCCGTAAAGAATTCATGGCTCATTGCAAACACCTTATTCCGTTTCGCTTGTCCAAACTGGGAATGAGCCTGTTCGTAGAAAGATTCTTGGCATGTAGTATAATGTCTCTATAGGCGACTACCTTACTGCTAAATAGGATACAGAGCGGACAACTATTGGTCGGAAGAAAACCGGAAAGAAGGCCCTTCGGGAGGGACGGCCCGCCTAAAGGTTACCCGAAGGACCAATCTCTCTACGCAGATCCTGAGAATTGGCGTTACCCCCTCCATACGTCCTGGCATGCGCGGGCGGCGAGACGCTATTTCGACGACCCCGCCAACAGAAACAAGTATTCACCGGATGAGCAAGAGTACATCGATTGGCGAATAAACGAAGCCTTGAAGAAATCAGGATCGGGCCCAGCCCAGGCCAAGTCGAAGCCTCGTAAACCTTCGCCGCCTGCGGTATCCACGCAGGAAATTGACGCCCTTTCCCTAGAAGACCTCTTGCGAGCGTTCCTAGGTAATGCCAGGTTGAAGAGGGCGAGGGAGATGGATGATTCACTCGTCTCGATAACTCGAGAGAACTCAGACGTAATTGAAGGCAGAGTAAAGGATTACTTGTTTAGGATAGACATTCCAAACCTCACAATACTCCACGATTGCCAAGACTGGCGAAACAACAAGGATTCAAAGAATATGTGCAAGCATTTAGGGAAACTGTTCATGATGCTTGATGACGGAAAATCGGCGAATATTCTAAGGCAGATATTAAGGGAGAAGGATCGTTGGTCGTTTACGGCTCCCGGTGAAAACGACTAATCGTCCAAGTTAGATTGTCTCTTCAGAAGAGGCATAATCTCGTAGCCGTGCTGCAAAGTTCCGATAGCCCCTTTTCTGCCGTACGCCTCGGTAAATCGTTTCGACCCGTTCGGCTTGATGCCGGGTCTGGAGATTAGAATTGGTACCGGATCGTCTGAATGACCCTTATCGATACAGGGGGTCGAATGGTCGGCCGTAACGCAAAGAACGCAGTTGGTCAGGTTGCCCAAGTTGGAGAAGAAACCCGCGTCGATGTCCTCAATCGACTTTCTCTTTCCCTGGAAATCTCCGTCGTGCCCGGGCTCATCTGGGCCTTTAAGGTGAACGTAAACAAAATCATAGCTGTCTACAAGCCGATTAGCCTCGGTTGCTCGATCAGCATATCCCTGTAAGGAACGATCGGGCGGGTACACTCGTGTGTCGATGCCTATCACCTTCGAGATTCCAAGCTCCACGGGCATATCAGCTACCGCCACACCTGTGAAGCCGTATTTCTGTCGAAGCGTCTCCACTTTGGGTACTGTTGATCCTGCGTCTCGCATTAGGAGAAAGTTGGCGGCTAAGTCGCCGCGGGCTCTTCGTGATTTGTTCACTTGCTGCTTGTCGAGTATCTCATGAACCTTAGCAGCGAAAGTGTTCAGCAATTCAGCTGTCTCTCGAGCCGCCGCCGATTTGTCTATCGGGACGCATTGGGGGATAGGGGTCGGTAGCTTGACGTCAGTTCGTGCAATCGTTAAGCTTCCTTTCCGTTCGTAGGCAGGATCGAGATTCGAGATTGCCGAAGACAGCCGCCTTCTACCGCCGCGGAATACAAGAGCACAGCGGTGTCCTATAGTAGCCTTTAATTCAAAATCGGCGAGCTCACGCAATTCTGAATTCTCATTCAGCGAGGCGACAAGTTGAGTTGCCTCCTGCGTTGAGACGTTCCTACCTGCCCGCCGGTCAACGATTTGGTCCGCTTCCACAGTTGCGAAATTGCATCTCAAAGCCAAGTCGCCGTCGCGGAAATCAATTCCCGACCCTAACGCTTCTACGACTCCGCGTGAGAGATCCAGGCGGGATGGGTCATAGCTTAGGAGCGAGAAGACGCCGGCGTCGCTTTCGGGAGCAATACCTTTTCCGACGGTGTAAGCCATGCCCATTTCTCCCGATGTCGCCAGCTTATCGAGGGCGGGCGTTGAGGCGGCTTCTAGCGGAGTCTGGTTCCCGTATTCTTTCGTGGGTAGGTCGCCGACTCCGTCCAGAACAACGAATAGGATTGGATGCTTCAAGGGTAGGTCAACTTGGCGGAGTCGTAGTGGTTCAATATATTGATTAGAGTTGTCTTGCAGTTGCGACTAAGTGTTGATAATGGCTTCAGAGAAGACGAAAACCAAGATCGTCTGCACTATTGGCCCTGCAAGTTCGAGCCCCGGAATGCTTGGACGCATGATTGAAGCCGGAATGAACGTTGCCCGACTGAACTTTTCCCATGGTACGGTTGAGGAACACGGAGCGCGGATCCGAATGATTCGGAGTGTTGCAAGAAAGAAGAAGGTGGCGATCGGTATCTTGGCCGACCTTCCAGGCCCAAAGATTAGAGTGGGAAAGATCTCACCCGAACCCGTTGACCTGCAGCCGGGTTCACAGCTGACTCTCACCGCACGGCGACTGATAGGAAACCAACGCATCGTCTCCCTAAGCCACCCGTCGATCCTCAAACACTTGAAGAAAGGTGACCGAGTCTTCCTTGAAGATGGCATAGTCAGATTAGAAGTCATGTACGCGGAGAGAGACGAAGCGGTCTGCAAGATCATCACAGGCGGCCTCCTCTCATCTGGCAAGGGCGTCAACCTCCCCGACAAGAGCATGCATCTGCAGGCGCTGACCAGAAAAGACGTTAAATTACTGAAATTCGCCCTAGCAAACGAAGTGAATTTCATCGGCATCTCTTTCGTAACTACGGCCAAGGATATTTTGCGTGCCAAACGTTTAGTTAAGGCGGCGAAGTCAAGGGCGTGGCTGATAGCAAAGATCGAGACGAGAGTGGCGTTGGAGAATTTTGAGAAAATTGTGAAGCAAGCCAATGGCATAATGGTTGCCCGGGGAGACCTCGGCGTGGAAATGGACGTCGAGGATATTCCAGAACTTCAAAAGGAGATCATCAAGAAATCAAATGAAGCCGGCAAACCCGTCATAACCGCAACTCAGATGCTAGAATCGATGGTCAACAATCCTACACCCACTCGGGCAGAAGTAACTGACATCGCTAACGCGATAATTGACGGAACAGATGCGGTCATGCTCTCAGAGGAGACGGCAGTGGGTAAGTTCCCTGTCGAGGCCGTAAACGTAATGAGAAAGGTTGCAGGAGCAACTGAAAGGAACCTGAACTACGAAGCACTATTGGATGCAAGACGGACCCGGTTGAAACCGATCGTGCAGGAGTCGATAAGTTTCTCCGCTTGCGATGTGGCATACGCATTGAAAGCCGGTTGCATTGTCGCGAATACCAGAACCGGCCTAACGGCGCATCGAGTTTCTCGAAATCGTTCACCCGTGCCCATAATCGCCCTCACATATGCCATGCCGGTCATGAACAAGCTGTCGCTGTTATGGGGCGTGTATCCATACAGAGCGAAGAAACTGAAAACCACCGCCCAGATATTCGCGGCCGCCAAACTTGCTGCTAAGAACAGTGGAACAGTAAAGAGAGGGGGCAAGATTGTGGTCGTATGCGGCGACCCCTCAACACCAGGCGGAACAACCGACCTTCTCCGCGTTCAATCAGTCTAGCGAAAACATAACAAGGCGTGGCCTTCAGGGACGAGTTGAACTGAAGGTTCTGAGCAATGGAGGAACATTTCGACATCGTGGACGAGCACGACGTAGTCATTGGCAGCAGGCCTAGCAGCGAATGCCTTGCGAAAGGGCTTCTTCACAGAGCGATACTCGTTTGGCTATTCAACCCACTGGGAGAAGTCTACCTGCAGAAGAGAGCCAGTAATCTCCTCTTCTACCCAGGACACTGGTCAGCCTCCGTCACAGGCCACGTTTCATCCGGTGAAACCTCCCTGCAAGCCGCAAAGAGGGAAATTCAAGAGGAATTGGGGATCGATTGCGAATTGACAGAGTTAGGCAAGTTCAAGACCCCCAAATGGAGAACAACGGATAAGACAGAGTGGGAATTCATCACCGTCTTCGAAGCCTCATCCTCAGCAGAAGTAATACTGAGTGAGGAAACCGAAGAAGGCAAATTCATGCCTCAGATGCAATTCAAAGAATTAGTCCACTCGAGACCGGAAATCTTCACACCAGACACACTGCTGGCACTAACCTACTACCCAAGAAAGATGAAGGAGTAGCTTAAGTCTTAGATCAAGTGCCTTCTTTATGGCCATCGCTTTCTCCCCGCCAAGACTCTCTTGAACCCTGTAACGTTATGTAACGTCCCTGGCAACGTTATGTAACGTCACCTTCCAACGTTACGCAACGTTACCCCCCAATAGTTTCGGAGACGAATTAGAGGCGCATGGTCGGCCGCAACCAGGTACATCTATCTGCCGTTCTGTAATCGGATGATACGCTATCTTTCGGTCGGTTGCGCCGGTGTCCGGCGCCGCCTTCGAGTAGGTAGTCGTTTCCGTAAATTGTGGACACAGTCTGGACGATCAGCTGCGTGACAGTGAAGGCCTCGTAGGAACATGAGTATAGTTCGAAGATACGTTTATTCCGTGGTCGAATGAAAATCAAGTGAGAAAATGCATCTATGGGTTCAAACACGCGGCGAGCTACGCCAAGGGACGATAAGCATTGGATGTAGGTAAGGAAGCGACCCTTTACCAACCACTGCCTCACGGCAGAGTCCGATGCACGGCTTGTGCCCGGTTCTGTAACATTGGAGAAGGCCAGGTTGGTTTCTGTGGCATTCGGGGCAATGAGGCTGGGAAGCTGCAGCTCTATGTCTACGGTAAGATCATAGCCGGCCACATCGACCCTATCGAAAAGAAACCGGTTACCCACTACATGCCCGGATCCAAGATCTTTTCCATCGCAACCACAGGATGCAATTGGGCCTGCGCCTACTGCCAAAATTGGGACATCAGTCAAAGGCGAAAAGTCGAGGGTTTGGATGCGACGCCGGAGTCGGTGGTTGCAATGACGAAACGTTATCGTTGCGAAGGCTTGGCGTACACTTACAACGAACCTTCCATCTTCATCGAATTCGCTCATGATATTGGAGTGCAGGCTCGCAAGGCTGGGCTGATGAATATATTCGTCTCGAACGGCTACGATACACCCGAGACGGTTGGCTTGATGAAGGATTTCTTGGATTGTATCACCGTTGATTTCAAGGGGAGCGGCGAGACAGGGTTTGTGCGGAAATACATCACCATCGCAAACGCAGACCCAATCTTTCAGACATTACTTGAACTCCGCGATAAGACCGACGTCCACATTGAAATTACCGATCTAATCGTTCCGGAAGTCGGGGACGACCTAGGGGCTGCTAAGAAGCTTTCTTCGTGGATCTACGATAACCTGGGGCCCGATACACCCATCCACTTCCTACGCTTCCATCCGGACTATAAGATGATGAACTTCCCACCAACGCCAATCGAGACACTCGAGAAACACCATAAGATTGCGAAAGAAGTGGGATTGAATTACGTTTACATAGGAAACGTCCCAGGCCATCCCCTTGAAAACACCTACTGCGTGGAATGCGGAAAGATCGCCGTGGAGCGAATGGGGTTTGACATAACAGGTTGGAATCTTGATGCACGCAACTGCTGCAAGTCCTGCGGAAACGAGGTTCCAATAGTAGGCAAACTAAGCGACTCTGTCAACGACGATCGATTTGTGCCCGTAATAATGTGACCGATGGAGTCGACGCATAGGCTATACGCGTGAGTCTGATTCAGGATGGCATTCGGAGCAAACAGAACACTCCCTGAGGGGAACTACAACCTCCGAGATGTATTTTTCGGCCTAGACGATGTTGAGCCGCTGATCAAAAGCGTAGGCGACGCAGCGACGCTGAGACAGATCTTAGACCGTACACGAGTAACATTGAAGGACGAGGATGGATACATGTACGTGAACGACGAAGATGGAAGTTTAGTGGTAGGCCTAGAATATCTCAGAAGCGGGGAAGAGGCCCACCTGTACTTAGACGTGATCCATGAATTAGTCCATGTGAAGCAATTCTTGCAGGGCCGAAATCTCTTTGATAACAGGTACAGTTACGTCGACAGACCCACCGAGATCGAAGCCTACCGATGCTGCGTGGAGGAGGGACGAAAGCTCGGTATGTCCGAAAGAGCCCTCGCGGAATACCTGTACGTTGAATGGATAACCGCCGCAGATCACCGGAGGCTTCTCAAGGCTCTACGAGTGAAAGGCGCGCCCAATTAATACCTTGAGCTCAAGTACTTGGACACAAAGCTTCTCGTCAATAGTTCATGTTAGAACGTGCCTAACTTACCTTAAGGCGCTAACTCACTTCTTCACACCTAACAATGTGTGATAATGTGTTATATTGGCTATGGCGGAGAATGCAAGAAAGCATAGAACAAGGCGCCAAAAAATAACATCGTTCCTATGAAACCCACAAGAAACAGCACAATGCCGACAATAAACAACCGGTTAGCAAACTTCCTATCGTCATTTCTGACAGCAAAGTATCCGATGATGCCTCCAAGAATACTGAAGAAAATTGGCATTAAGTACCATGCTCTAGTAGGCCGATTCTTTGTCGGTTCAATGACGTGACTGACGGCACCACACGTTTGGCAGAACTTAGCGTTCTGTGGCAGTTCGGCGCCGCATTTATCACAGAAAGTCAAATTCATTATCGAAAACTCTAATGGCTTTTGTATGCAGTCAAAACCTTGGATTATGATAATTCATGTAGATTGCGTTCGTTGTAAATCATGACGTTCTAGTTTCCACTCTAGAGCGTATGTCCTGCCTCTGTTTCTCATATAATATATACCGTTCAACAAAGTTTCGAGTATACTCCTCCAAGTCGAATTTGAGAGCATCCGTCGGCTGCACCCAAACGAAACTTTGGAGTTCTCGGCCGTCCAACTTGACTTCTGTACTTAAGACCCTGCATACGTAATCCATGAAAATGTAATGTTCATGCTTCGTGTAATCTTTCGGGTAAATCGCCTGCTGCACAATCAGCAGTTCCTCTGCGACAGAGTCTAGTCCGGTTTCCTCCTTTACTTCCCGTACAATCGCATCTTCAGCCCGCTCTCCTAACTCAATATGCCCGCCTGGTACGGAGTATTTTGTTCCCCATTTGTGCGATCGAACAAGCAAGACTTCGCCTTTGTCGTTGACGACTAGGGCGCCAACCGTGGCTTCTGGATAAGCCTGCACCAACGAAAATTCCGGCTAAATTTAGATGGCTAGAGTTTGCTAGTCATCATACCCAGCACGCCGACCACGGCAATTAACCCTCCGACTATGAGAATGAGAGGTTCCTGAGTCCGCTCGTACACTAATCCAGTAAATGTTCCGAGTGCAGCCAGCCCTATGATATTCACCAAAACCAACCGTAGCTGGGCATTCAAATGCAAAGTCCTCCTGGACTGACTGGGTTTCATGGCCTCGGCCGAATATATTTCATTTCCTCCGCATATGTTTCAGAAGGCGGAGGAACATCTAACTCGAAGCCCTTACTACTTCCTAACGAGAGGTCTGAATCAAGGGGACACTGCGATGGCCGGAACAGCTCAGCCCTCTCTATCCAGCCCCGCCTCACGATTGTCCCCTGACGTAGTGAGCTTGACAGAGGAGGTTTATGGCGCCGAGACTCCGGCGGTGCTAGATGCCCTCATGAGACCGGTAACAACATACTACGTTCGATGTAACACACTCAAGACCTCTCCAGAAGAACTCATCCGTGGCTTAGCGGAGAAGGGCCTCAAAGTTACACAACACCCATCCATCCCAGAGGCGTTAGGCATCAGAGTAGAGGGGCCTTTTGACATTTCTCCGGCGGGGAAGGAGATAGTTGTCGACAAACATGCGGCCGAGGCTATTCTTCAAGGAGCCAATGTATACGCGCCCGGCATCACGAATTGCGAATCGATTCATTGCGGAGACGATGTAACGGTCGTGTCGGTCTTTGGCGATGTACTAGCCACCGGGAAGAGTAGGATGAGTTCTGACGAGATTTTAAGGTTCAGAAAAGGCCTCGCGGTAAGTGTAACGAATCGAAGATATCGCGCCCCACAAATACGAGAACTCCCCGAATATTCTCAAGGTCTTCTTTACCCCCAATCCCTTGCTGCAATGGCCACCTCAAGAGCTCTGGATCCACAGCGCGGCGAAACTATTCTGGATATGAATTGTGCGCCCGGCGGTAAGTTGTCGCACATCAGCCAACTGATGAACAACACTGGCAGAATTATTGGGTTTGACCGAAACGGTGAGAAAATTGCGGCGACACGCCGTAACGTTACCGCGCTGAGTTGCTCTAATGTTGCAGTTTCAATTCATGATTCCAGATATGCCGATGTGGACTTCGCGGACTTGAAACCGGATCGGGTGGTTGTCGACCCGCCCTGTAGCGCTCTCGGGCTAAGGCCGAAAATATACGATGCCACTACGAAAGAGAGAGTGGCTGCTTTGGCTAGCTATCAGAAACAATTCCTGAAGGCTGCGGGCAGACTTGTCAAGCCTGGAGGTGTCGTCGTGTACAGTGTTTGCACCTATACTGCGTGTGAATGCGAAGGGATTGCACAGTACAGTGAGAGGGAATGTGGTCTTTACCTAACTGAACAGAGGCCATATCTAGCCTCGAAAAACACTAAGGACACAAAGGACACATTGAAGTTATGCCAACGGTTCCACCCGGCACGGGACGAGATTGGTTATTTTATTGCAAAATTCGAACGCCAATCAGACGAAGCAAGTGGATAGACTATATAACGGATTGAGATAGCTCAAGGCCTAGAGAGGGTTCATTTTGCGAAAACGGACCTTGTATTCATTTCTTGTTCTGATTTTTCTTATCGGACAGATCACACTTCACTCCTCGGCTAGGGGGCAACCTCTCGGCACCTTCACTCTGAGTCTTACCCCGACTATTCTGAGCGTCATGGAAGGAGGTTCGGGGCAGGTCGATATCAACGTCACTTCGGTAAACAATTTCACCGCCCCAGTGTCTCTTTCATTCTCGGGCGCACCCCTTGGGGTTTCAACTACGTTTAGCAATGAGCCGGTGACACCTCCTCCCGGAGGTACGGTTTCAAGCCAAGCTCACTTCACCGTGGACTCCAGCGTTCCGGTCAATACTTATCAGATGACATTGCTCGCGTCGAGTGGTTCAGTTGTCAGGAACTATGATTTCTCTTTGCAAGTCACTTCCCAGCTGTCGCCCAAGGACTTCATTATTGTAGTCTCACCTCCAAATGTCACTGCATCCCCCGGCCATTCCGCATCGGCAATTGTGTTGATAACTTCCCTCAACGGTTTCTCTTCACCCGTAAATCTGACATCAAGCGGACAACCTCCAGGAGTCACCGTCAACTTCTCTCCAAACACAGTCACGCCATCCGCGGGGGGCTACGTTAACTCGGCCCTGACGGTCTCTTTGGCGAACTCGGCTTCACAAGGCTACTACTTCATTATGATAACCGGTTCTGGAAGGGGCGGCGGGTCGGCAGGAGTAATTCAGCATTTCACCGGACTCGCTCTACAGGTCTCCGCACAACAAGATTTCAGCATAACCGTAAACCCTTCGAGCATAAGCGTCCAACAGGGCCAATCTAAGACCGCAGTTGTGATTGTGAGTGCGATAGGCGGATTCAACGCTGAGGTCGGCCTCTCGACGAGCCCCGGGCTTCCGCCGGGCATTCAGATTTCCTTCTCATCGAACCCAATTACGCCTGGCAGCTCAACGATGTCGATCATCGCTTTGTCTTCAGCCATAACTGGGACGTTTCCCCTACAAATCATCGGCACAAGCGGCAGTCTAAGCCATTCTACAGCATTCACGCTGACAATATCGCAAGGTGCTCAGGCGAGTTTCTCGCTCTCAACCTCATATCCTTCAATAACAGTTGGCCAGGGTCGAAGCACGACTGCCATAATCATATTGACATCTATTGGCGGCTTCTTGTCATCGGTGAACACTACCACAACATGGGTTGGTCCAACTCCGTCAGGGGTGACGGTATCGGGACCCGGAACACTTACGCCACCTCCCGGAGGGTCGACCTCTGGACCACTCATTATTTCCGCCACATCCAGTCCTACGCTTGGAACATACCTCCTATCAGTCATCGGCACTAGCGGAACCTTATCCTACAGCCTAACACTCACGGTAACAATCACTCAAGGCGCCATAGCGGACTTCTCCGTCGGCACAGAACCCACCGTGGTCTCCCTTGGTCAAGGAACATCTGGAACCTCCATAATCACCGTACAATCCCAAGACGGCTTCGATTCACCCGTAGCGTTATCCGCTTCATGGCAGGGCTCAGCACCGAGCGGCGTAACACTTAACCTCCCCAGCCCAGTCACACCACCTCCATACGCAGCGGTCACGTCAACACTTACCGTGACCGCGGCTCCTCAATCTAGCGTTGGAGCCTATACACTTGCGGTAAGCGGGACCCAGGGTCCACTAATCCGCAGTGCCAATGTCACAGTACAAATTTCCGCTACAGCGGTTACGACAAGCACGACGAGTTCGACAAGTACAAGCTTGACTGCAAATTCAACTTCGTCCTCGACCGGTGGTCCGCAATGCTTCATCGCGACCGCGACTTTTGGATCTCCCCTGTCGCCGGAAGTTCAATTTCTCAGGAATTTGCGCGACAAGGATATTATGAAGACCTACGTCGGCTGGAATTTTATGATCGCTTTCAACGCGTGGTATTATTCATTCAGCCCTACCGTTGCTAAATCAATAACGCAGCATCCAACACTTCAGTACGGCATGAGGGTCGTTCTTTATCCATTAATAGCGATACTCACGGTAGGAGCAACGCCATTCACACTCCTACCCGCACACGCGGAAGTTGCTGCAGTCCTCTCGGGACTCATCATCACGTCCCTAATCGGCATCGTGTATCTCTCATTGCCACTGACGGCCATATCACTGCACAGCCGAAGGCGAAGATCGATAATGAAGAGAGCTCAACGAGTTGTGTTGGCCATCCTGGCCCTCTCAGTGGTAGGAATCGCTGTCGCAGATATTGCAACGGCGGGACCGCTTATGATCTTAGCCACCGTGAGCACGGCGCTGTCCACCCTACTTATCTCAGCTCTGGTAACTTCCGAGAAATTGCTGCAGATAACTAGTCGCGGATGATGACTTGTAGAGTACGTTCAAGTAGCGGTGACGGGCAGGATTTGGAACAGGGATTTCAACGGCACTCCATCGAGTTTCGTCCTTCCGCTCTTGTTCACCAAAACGATAACACCGACAGGTTTCGCCTTTGCCTTTCTCAGTGTCTGAATAGCAGCCTTATGCGTTTCACCGGCACGTAGCACCGCGTCGGCGATTAGCACCTTCTTGCCCCTTACACCGTGAAATGATGGGTTGACTAAGCCCGTTAGTTTTCTTTGCGCAATACGATGCTGCTTTACCGCTGCGAAGGGTTTGTCGAGTTCCTTAGCGATGGCAGCACCCAGAACCATACCGCTTCCTTCCACTGCCGCAATCACGTCCGGATCATCGAATTCCCTCGCCCGCACCGCTTCTCTCTCCAAATCTGCCAATGCGCTAGCTATGGCAGTCATACGTTTCGCGTCTGAGGCGAGCGAACTCCAATCTACAAAAACATCGTGGGGCGGATGAATTGAGGCGCGTTCCTTGCCCTTTAAGAGCAACCAGACTACAGTGTCCGGTTGTACCTTCAATTCGTCGGCTATTTGGTAATTCGAAAGCCCCTGAGATTTCAGGTCTTGAGCTTTCTTGACCAACTCGTGAGCGACCATTATGAAGAACACCCTCGACGAATGTTTCCCAACGAGGTCTTATAAGAGGTAGCGCGGTTCGGCAAATCATACGCTCGGCGATTGATGCATGGCCGGCCCGTCCATGAATTCACAGGGATTCACGCTTCCAATCCCTAAGGAACTCGTAAACGGCCCCTTGAACCTGACGGAGACAATGCTCAGTGGACAGACAGCCGAACCCGAATGGATCAAAGAAGGAGCGGAATTCACTGAAGTCGAGGTGCTTGGCGGAGTCCCGGTAAAATACGGTTTGGTGCAAGTCGGTGACGTAGACGACTTCTCGCTAGAAGCGAAGGCGATAACCGTTCGCCAAATCACCCCCACGGATGAAATCATTGGAAATCTGATAGACCACGTCACACGGGTACTCGGTCTAAATGACGATTTGGCCTTGTTCTATCGTGAGTTCGCCGAAGACCAAGTGATCTCGACAACATTTCGGAACCTCAGGGGACTAAGGTTGATGCGAGGAACAGAGCTCTTCAAGGCATTGATTTGCTCTATACTTTCGCAAAACAACTCCGTGAGGCTGTGGAATAGATCTGCTCGTTTATTGATGAAACATTATGGAAGGAATGTCATTTTCCTCGACGGCTCTCATGAATCTCTCTTCCCTCAACCCGAGACACTTGCGAAACTCAACCCTAGAGAGCTCAGATTGAAGACATCTATTGGTTACCGAGCTAAACCGGTTGTGACGGTTTCACGTATGATTGTTAGCGGCGAATTCGACCTTAACAAATTAGCGGGGGAATCCTATGAGAATGCTAAGGATATGCTTCTTGAACTCCCTGGCGTCGGTCCCAAAGTTGCTGACTGTTTCTTGCTATACGGTGCAGGACGCCTTGAAGCCGCACCTGTCGACGTTTGGATTCATAGAATCGTCTCAAAACAATATTTCGGCGGCGGAAAAGTCAGCAGGATGAAGACAGCGGCATTCCTGCGCGAGCGTTTCCATGAGTGGGCCGGGTACGCACAATTATACCTCTTCGACTACGCTCGAACGGAGAAAGCCTAACGACCTGGCCCCCACTGCAGTTCGGGGCTAGCTGCTTCGTTGTCTCGCTATTTGTTTGTCGATTGGTTTACGTTTCAGCTTCGTTCCGCAGATCGAGCAGTCCTGTGCCTCGCTGTTCGGATAGGTCCTGAAACATGCGGGACAGTAGAGAACCCAGTTGAACTTCTGGCGAATACCGAATGTGGCAAGTGATTGATAATTCAGTTTCAATGCCTCCGCAACATTCTGTACTGCGTAGTCGTCACTTACAATGATCGGTGCTTTGCCTTCTTTGCTGAGGTCTAAAGCCAATGCGATTATGCCCGTGTCCGTACCGGAAAGAGTTACCTTGTCGCCCAACGCTCCAGCCTTACTCAAAACTTCAGTAAGCGACGGTTTCGACGGACTCCGAATTTTCATCTTGCCCGAGCTAGTCGAAACCGTAAGACGGTAATATGGCCCTGTCTGTTGACGCAGCTCGTCTCTAACTTCCGGTACGGAGTAACTTTCGAATTCGAGCCCGAGCGGGTCGAGTCCCATGATTAGGGCTGACGTATCTAGTACGAGAACCTTCAGAAACTGACTCGCTCCATTTCGTGAAGTCTAGCTAAACTTCCCATGGGAGCGACACGGCGTAAACGAACGAAAGACGTGTAATGCTCAGACTTTCTAATACGTAATTTCACATCCCGTACGAGCTCGCGTTGAAACCGGCCGTCCGCTACCACCAGTACTTTCAGCTTCTGGTTTGCCATCTCGATGGACAAAGTGCGCTTCATTGAAACAACCGTGGGCCTCACGAAATCAAGCGGACAAATGAAAGTGACAACAAAGGCATCCACGGAAGAATCCACGATCGGACCGCCCGCGGATAGGGCGTAGGCCGTCGAGCCAGTTGCGGTCGATACGATCACGCCATCCCCTCTGAACTTCAGAAGCTGTTCGGAATCGACGCCTATTCTGAGGTTAAGCATCTTGGCAGGGCTTCCGGATGATACGACAACCTCGTTGAGCGCATCTACAACATGGGTCCCATCCATGTCCACCGCGAGCTTAGCACGCTTCTCAATTCTGTATTTCCCTTTCCTCACAAGTTCAACGGCGGCGATGGCTTTGGCCGGCTCCACCTCGGTTAAGTAACCTCGGCGCCCCATGTTTACGGCAAGGATTGGAGTTTCCTGTTCCGGGAGAGACATTGCGGTCTTCAAGACTGTCCCGTCGCCGCCAACAGTGACGACCAAATCGGCGCTGAGCTCCCCTAGGTATGTGCCTCCGCCAAGCCGGCCGACTTTCGCCAACTCAGATTCAGCAATCACCGTGACGCCTTTCTTCCTGAGCCCCCTAGCCAGGTTTCTTGCGACATCAAGTGCCTCCGGCTCATCTAGGCGTGAGACAAGGCCGACTCTGAAAGCAGCCAATTTTCAATCTACCGGCGATTGTCTGTACGCAAGGTCAAGATAATTAAGCAATTCATCCGAGCCTGTTAACATCAAATTATTGCCGTATAACCTATTTCCAGCTGCCGGGACGATGGTCTGGTCTCTCTTAATTCCAGTTAGTTGTTTCCGGATGTTTCCTTAACTGTAGCTTCGGTTGATGCCTTGAATGCAAGTTCGAGCTCGTTGAGCGTGTTGAAGAAGTATTGTCGACCCACTAGGTCCGTTATTTTCGACCGTTCTAATTCCACTCGGACATGGTCTTGAACTTCGAGAAATACTAATCGTACATTCCTTTGCTTCAGTAGACCGTAGGTTTCTCGCATAGTTGCCGCGGCGGTAAAATCAACATCATCCATCGCATCCCCGCTTAAGCAGAACCAAGCGAGAGGCGGTCGCGCTCCACTCGTCAGTTCTAACACCTCTGTCTTGAACAGGTCCGTATTTGCGTAGTACATGCTGTGGTTGAACCTGTAGATCATTAGGCCAGGGAGGAATTGTGCGCCATTTGCTACCGGAACAGATTGTGGGAAGCCTCTTGCATCTACCGCGACTAGCGTATTACTCGGCCTATAGCCATGCCGGGTATGTGCGAAGAGCGAAAGGACCATTGCGGCAATGATTCCCTGTTCGACCCCCACGAAAACCACAATCCCAGCGGTTGCAGTAGCGACCCAAAACTCAGCTGGGCGTTCAATGAAGATCTCATGCATCTCTCTAACATTCACTAATCCAACCGCGATAACGAAAACGATGGCCGCAAGAACTGCGACCGGCATGTACGAAAGCGGACCGGTTAGGAAGAGTAAAACCGCGAGAACTATGGAAACCGTGGTAAGTTGCGATATCTGACTTCGGCCTCCGGCACTATCAACCATTTCAGTCTTAGTCGGACTACCATTCACAACAAACGTCCCCGACAACCCCGCGCCTAGATTGGCAAAACCGAGACCGACCAAGTCTTCGTTTTCGTTGAAGTCTTCACCATAACGAGCCGCATAGGCTCGTGACGTCGCGGCACTTTGAGCCAAGATGACTACGAACATCGAGAAGGCAGTGGGAAGCAGCTGTTCCAGAATATTCCAAGTGATTGAGACATTGGGCCACCCGAGCTCTGGTAATCCGCTTGGAATTCGTCCGAGCTCCGAAACACCGAGTGAACCAAGATTGAGAAGATAGCTCATCACAATTGTAGATAGGACGGCGATTAGTGCGGCAGGTACCTTTCTTGAGATTCGGCGGAGGCCGAAGATAAGCACTAATACTGTGACTGAAATTGTGAGTGTGTAAATGTTTGCCTTGGATATTTGCAGAAAGTCGCTCACAAGTTCTTGTACTGGGTTAAGGCCGTGGCCCGGGAGACCAAGCATATCGTGCAACTGGGTGATTCCGACTTGGATGCCGACGCCGGTTAGAAATCCTACCAGCACGGTTCGGGATAAGAAATCCGCAACGAACCCCAATTTTACTAGCCTAGCTAGGAGCAACATGACACCGGCTAGAAGAGCCAACACGCTGGCGCAGGCTGTGTATTCCGGAGAACCGATCGTCGCTATACCGACGAGGCCCGCCGCTAGAACTGCGGCGGTTGCAGAATCCGCCCCAACTACAAGGTGGCGAGATGCTCCGAAGAAGGCGTAGAGCAGCATCGGGATTAGAAGGGTGAAAAGACCTGTGATGACTGGTGTCCCAGCAATTCTTGTGTAACCCATGACCTCCGGAATGGCTAGCGTGGCAAGTGTCAATCCGGCGACAACGTCGGTCGGAATCTCTGCCCTACGTAACGGTAGAATCCCTTTCAACATAACTGATTTAGCACGTAAGGTCTTGCTACCGAAATTTTAGCAACCTAAACCCCAATCCCTTGAGACAGATCCTAATCTGTGATGATGCGATTTGACGCACGTCCAGTTAACCTTTTAGACGAAGAGCGAACCTAAGCAGGTTCTTAGTTAGCGCTTATTGGCGATGAAAATTGAGCAAACCAGTTGACGTTGGCTCGCTAAAGATCGGACATTACGTTATCGTTGACGGAGAACCTTGCAAGATTGTGGAGTATGAAAAATCAAAGCCCGGAAAGCATGGAGCCGCCAAGGCGAGAATTGTAGCAATCAGCGTGACGACTGGAACCAAGAAGAATCTGATAAGCCCCGTAGATGCGCGCGCTGAGGTTCCGATGATAGAAAAGAAAACCGGACAGGTCATCTCCCTCATGGGGCCTAACGTCCAGATAATGGACATGGAGTCTTACGAAACCTTCGAAACTCCGCTCCCAGAGGAGGAGGAACTCAAATCGAAGCTGGCGCCAGGCGTCGAAGTCGAATACTGGCAAATGCTTGGCCAGAACAAAATAATGCGAACCAAGGGTTAATCCCGCGCTTAAAGCGCTCTATTCGACGTGCATCCTCATGCCGTTAGTCTCGCCCATCAAACTCACCAAGCGCATGTCCGTTCTCAGCCTAGCCCAACAAATGGAAGCGACGAAAGTTCTCGGAGCCGGAAGGTTTGGCAAGGCCGCAAGAATCCTTGGCGAAATGTTTAGCGACAAGAACTGCATGAAATTCATCTCTCTTGCAGGACCATTGATTCCCGGTGGGCTCAGAAGCATCATAACCGATCTTGTAGACGGCGGGTATGTTAACGGCGTAGTGACGACGGGAGCGAACGTTACGCATGATTTGCTTGAAGCGTTAGGTCATAGACATATCGTAGGATCTGAAACTGCCGACGACGTCCGGCTGCAGCGGCGCGGCTTGTCTCGAATCTACGATTTGTATGTGACGCAACGTTCGATTGAAGGACTTGAGAGGGCTACTTATCGCATGCTGAACCGCATTCCCGAATCAAAGCGCCGGGATATCGGTAGCCACGAGTTACTGTGGGAATTTGGTAAGCAGCTGAAGGATAAGAGTTCGTTTATCCGCGCCGCGCACCTCCGTGGAGCGTCGATCTTTTGCCCAGGAATCTTCGATTCGATGGTCGGCCTGCACCTCTGGACATACAGTCGGCTCCACCCGTTCATCCTCAACCCGCTCAGGGATTTCTCGAGGTTAGTTGAGATGACGTACGAGAGAAAACGTGTCGGCGTTATAATTTTAGGCGGTGGAATGCCCAAACATCAGGTTCTCATAGCGAACACGTACAGGGGCGGTGTGGACGCGGCGATTCAGATCACACTCGATCGTCCCGACGGTGGAGGATTTAGCGGCGCACCGTTGGAAGAGGCGATAAGTTGGGGTAAGGTCAAGGCCCCTAAGGACATAGTTACAGTAGTGGGGGACGCGAGCATAATTTTCCCAATCCTCACGGTTGCGGCACTGGAGCGCTCAAGGGCTAAACGCTAGGAAACTTCGCTTTACTTCACCCTGGGAATGTGAACCTCAAGTAGCCCACGTTTGAATTTCTTCGTGATCTTCCGTTCATTTACGGACACGGGCATCCGTATAATTGCATGGTAGCAGGTGAACTCGCCTTTGCGGTGCTTGATTCCTAGGTCTCTGAATGTAATCTTCCGATTTGTCTCCGCGTATACCTCAATCGAATCCTCTGTTGACCGCTTTAGTTTCACGCCCTTCTGGTTGACATATGGTAGATCGACGGTTAGGACAACTTCCTCAGCTGTCACGAACAAGTTGTAGAGTGGCTGTATGCAGGCGGCGGCAACGTTCCAGCCTGAACCCTGAGGCGGTGAAGTGTCGGCTCGTGTAGTGCTCGACGTCCATCACCCGTAGAGAGGTGGTAAATCGTACTCGTGCGACTTATTCATTCTATTCATCTCTTCGTGAGTGCGATGCATCATATCCTTGCTACGCAACCGGATTTCTTCCCCGCGCTTCAAGAGCTCCGAGGCGTCCACTTTCAAGCCTAGGATCTTGTTTACAGCGGTTATAGTTACAGCGGCTGCTTCCGGGTCTGGGTAATTATAATGAGATTGCGCGAGCAACGTGATTGCGGGGATAGAAGCATGAGCGCAGTTTCGAAGCAACAATCCGTATGCGCCGACTATGTAGCCTTCTTCCAACACATCGGCGGCTCCATTCAACTGAGGCTCAACCGATTTTGCTGAAAGCGCAGCAAACACTTTTGGCAGGTCTATATCTTGTCGATTCCCTACCGCCATCCCGCCTAGGGACAGCATCATTCGAGCACTATTCTGAGCGGCCCACTCTACTAGCAGATTTGCGAGTGGTCGGATGAGCGAACCGGGAATTACGGTTTCGGATATTATCACCACGAGCCCGTTTCCCGCAAATATGCGCATCGGAGCCTTAGGCAACCCATCATGCAGCACAATCATGGGCGGGAGGAGATCGGACTCGATCGCGCCCACTTCGCGAAGCTTCAGGGAGCTAATGATATGGGACGCCGCCAGCAAGCCTACGAGTCCAACATCTGGTAAGCCGTTTATAATCACGGCCTGACTCGGGACGGGCTCGGTCTCAATAATTTTCAGCCCGTCCTTCGAATCCTTATCAGGAGACATCCATCAACCTTCCATGAAGCTGATAGAAGGCAGCCTTCGTGTGTATTAAACGGTTAATGCAAGCGGGCAATAATTTTCAGGTTACTTTAAACGCCCCATGGACTCGATTCTGAGAGGAAGAACGAATGAGTACGTCTGAAGGCCTTGGCCAGTCGCTTAGGGATGCAGTGAAGAAACTGCTCCGATTGGCGGTGGTCGACGAGAAAGCCGTTAAGGAATTGGTGCGCGACCTCCAAAGGGCCCTACTCCAATCAGACGTCAACGTAAACCTCGTTCTGCAGATCTCACAAGCCGTAGAGAAGCGGTCTCTCGAAGAGAAACTGCCCCCCGGAATATCTCGCCACGACCACGTTGTCAAAGTCCTCTACGAGGAACTGACGCGATTTCTTGGAGAAGAACCCGCAAAACTCACCATCGAGCCCGGTAAGACCCAGACGATCATGCTAGTTGGAATACAAGGAACCGGAAAAACAACCGCTGCGGTGAAACTGGCGCGATTCTACCAGAAACGAGGGTTACGGCCGGCCATCATATGTGCCGATACTTATCGACCTGGCGCCTTCGACCAGCTTAAGCAGCTAGCGGACCGAGTGAGCGTTCCAGTCTACGGTGAACCGGGCTCAAAGGACCCACTTAAGGTCGTCCGAAAAGGATTACAGCACTTCGCAGACCAGAAGTGCGATCTCATCATAGTCGACACTGCGGGCAGACATAAGAACGAAATAGAACTCATGGATGAGATGAAAGACCTAGCAAGGCAGATCCAACCCGACGAGATTATCCTTGCAATCGACGCTTCGATTGGGCAGGCAGCGATGTCCCAAGCCGCGGCCTTCAACGAGAACACAAAGATAGGCTCAATCCTCGTCACAAAATTAGACGGCACGGCCAAAGGTGGTGGAGCACTCTCCGCAGTAGCCGCGACACACGCGAAGATCAAATTCATAGGAACCGGCGAAAAAATTGACGATATCGAACAATTCGTCCCAGCGACATTCGTTGGCCGACTTCTGGGAATGGGCGATATCAAATCGCTAGTTGAACGCGTAAGGGAAGCTCAAGTCGAGATCCCGCAGAAA
This sequence comes from uncultured Candidatus Bathyarchaeia archaeon, assembly GCA_964533505.1. GTDB lineage: Archaea > Thermoproteota > Bathyarchaeia > 40CM-2-53-6 > 40CM-2-53-6 > FEN-987. The sequence continues at coordinate 25,646 of CAZHKA010000052.1, forward strand.
AAAGTCAGGGCATTTCTCGAGGGAAAGTTCACCCTGAAAGACATGTACGAGCAAATGGTCGCCGTAAGAAAGATGGGCCCGCTGAAGAAGTTGGTGGGAATGGTTCCCGGCGGAATGAACATCCCGGACGGCGCTATGGAAACCGCCGAGAAAAAGCTTGACGCTTGGCGTGTCATCATACAGTCCATGACTCAAGATGAAATCGAAGACCCAAAGCTTGTTGATTCCTCGAGGGCGAGGAGGATCGCGCGAGGTTCCGGCACTAGCGACAAAGAAGTGAAGGAGATGATCAATCAATATTTCATGATGAAGAAGATGATGAAGAGCATGAAACGACGCGGCGGAGCATTTAGAGGAGGGAGACTCCCCTTCCCAGCAGGGCGAACATAACGCAACTGTTAGGGTACGACCTGACTGCCGCGCGGTTGAGAAGGTTAATTAGCTTCCGGGCAATGTGCTTGCGAAATCTTAAGGTGCTTAAAGTTGAGACGCTCGAAGGGTTACAGGTCAAGGACAAGGACCCTTCTTCGCAAGCGACCGCGAGAAAGAGGCAAGATTGGGTTAAGCAGAATCCTGAGAGTCTATGAACCGGGGCAAAAGGTCACTATTCTAATCGAACCCTCCGTGCATAAGGGGATGCCGCACAGACGATATCACGGTAGAGTTGGCGTCATTCACGAGAGACGCGGCAAGTCATATGTCGTGCACGTCGAGATGGGAAGACAGACAAAGCAAATTATCGCTCGCCCAGAACACTTGTCCCCTATAAGCTGAGTGAACACATTGCCCAGGAAAATCGTTGACTCTAGACCTGCGACTACCGCCGAAGCGAAGAAAATACTCGAAAAAGCCAACGAAGAGGAACTCGGTGAATTCCAAAGGCGCACCCTCGATTATACCTCCAAATTCTCGAAGCTCCCAGCACAAAAGGCTGAGAAGCTCGTCAAGGAACTCGGGGAGAAGTTCCAACTAGAGCGTAAGGAGGCGATACAAGTCGTTAACACGATGCCACGATACATCGAGGAACTCCGAACAATCCTTACCGTCAAGGGTAGGATAATAAGCGGCACTCAGCTAGAGGACATGCTTAAGCTGGTTAAGGGGTACAGAGAAGATTAGCTACCGTATTTACAAACCGACGTAGTCGGGATAGCAAGGCTTTTCTCCTCCGAATCCCACTCATAAGCGGATATGCTGAGCCTTGTCAGACTTTGGCCATCCTTCCAACCCAATTTTCAATGAGAAGGCGATTAGGCCAAACGATCCCTCGCGCCGTTAGCCCACGGACAAAACGTGCGGACATTTCTGGAGAAACAAGAAATGAGTGTGAATACAAGAAATTCACTGCTGGATGGCAGCGGCTCAGAGGGGTCAAAGTTCAGGGCTGGAGGTAACAACGAATTTGGGCTGCCCCCTAGGTTGTATGAAGAGTACGCATACGTCCTAGACTTCTTGCAATTCGGTAGACCAGCACCGGATAAACCCCGCCACCTAGCTCTTCCCACGGTTCAGGTCATAGGAGAGACATACTTCACATTACTCGAAGCAGAGGTCCGGGTCGGCACCCAGGTCAACCTCCACGAGAGAGTGTACATAGGGAAAGACCGTCGCGAAAAGATCAACCGAATAATCGGAAGAATAGGCTACAATGACCTAACGGCTAATGCGAAGGCGGAACTGCTCTCGGCATTAGAGGAACTCATCGCCAACCAAGAGCAACGATTCGTAGCTTTCTTCAATAATTCCCAGGCAATCACACCACGAATGCACGCGCTGGAGCTACTTCCCGGTATAGGCAAGAAATCGATGTGGCAGATAATCAACGCCCGAGAAAGGAAACCGTTCACGAGTTTCAAAGACATTCAAGACCGCACAAGCGTGGGTGACCCGATCAAGGTGATAGCGAAGCGAATCTTAGACGAACTGACCGGGGGAGAAAAATACCGCATCTTCTCAAGAGCGATGTAGAGAGCACCAGTATTGCCGCGCCGCGTAATCATGCATGTGGACCTAGACTCATTCTACGCTCAATGCGAAGAAAATGCGAAACCCCACCTTAAGGGTAAACCGGTCGTAATTTGCGTATACTCAGGCAGAACCCAGGACAGCGGAGCAGTCAGCACAGCAAACTACGAAGCAAGAAAATACGGAGTCAAAGCAGGCATACCCATAGTTCGCGCAAAGAAACTACTTGAATCAACGGACGCAGCATTCATCACAATGAACCACCCGTACTACGAACAAGTATCCGAAAGAATCATGGAGATACTAAGAAGTCAAGCAGACACCCTTGAACAGGCAAGTATAGACGAAGCATTCTTGGATGTCTCGGCAAGGGCCCCCTCCAACTTCGACTCTGCCAGAGACATAGCCCTTGAAATCAAGAAGCAACTACTCACACAAGAGAACGTCACAGCATCCATCGGAATTGGGGCCAACAAACTAATCGCGAAAATAGCGTCGGATCAAACCAAACCGAATGGCCTCACAATAGTAAGCCCACTGCAGGTCTCCGCTTTCCTATCCTCATTGCCGGTCGGCCGAATTCCAGGAGTCGGAAAGAAAGCAGAGGAGAAACTCACCAAACTAAACGTTTCAACCATAACCGAACTCTCAAACCTAAGCGCCAACAAACTCGTCGAAATATTCGGAAGAAGCCTCGGAACGTACTTGTACCGTGCAGCCAGAGGCGAAGATGACGAACCTGTCAAAGAGAGAGAACAACCAACCCAAATCAGCCGTATCACCACACTAAAACAGAACACACGCCAGACAGGCGATACATACCCACTGCTCACCGACCTCGCCAACTCGGTGTCCGAAAAATTGAAGGAACAGGCCATGACCTGCAAGTCCGTTGCAATCATAACCATACTTACCGACCTAAGCATACATACAAGATCGAGAACATTGGAATCGCCCACATCCGACGCAAAACTCATCGAGACCACCGCAAAACAACTGACCCTAGAATTCCTAGAATCGAACCCGGAAGCGATTCTCCGCAGACTCGGCGTTAAGGCGTCAAGCCTCGCAAAAGAGAGCGGCCAAACAGACATGTCCAAATTCCTAACGGCACAATAAGACCTGCGTGCAATAACATCCGGAGGATTTAGTCTTGGGCTGGGTTCGCCGTGAACTTAGTGAACTCGGCATTCCGCCCCTGAAACGTTTCGGTCAACACTTTCTTCTCAGTCAAGAAGCGCGCGACGGGCTAGTCTACGCAGCCGAACTGTCTAGAGAGGATACGGTGGTTGAAGTTGGCGCCGGGTTAGGCTTCGTAACGACCGCTTTGGCTTCCAGAGCCGGAAAAGTCATAGCTATTGAGAAAGATAGAACTCTGGCCAAACATCTTCAGAGTAAATTCGCGACCAGTCAGAATGTGCAGGTTATTGAAGGAGACGCATTGGCTTTCGCAATTCCTGCAAAGGCTAAGATCGTGTCAAGCCCTCCTTACAACATATCATCAAAGCTAGTCGTCGAAATAATCAACAGCAGGTTCAGCCTAGCTAGCTTACTATTGCAGGAAGATTTCGTCAGAAGATTGACCGCAGCAAATGGCACACGAGATTACGGGCGATTGACCGTCATGCTACAAACCCGCTCACAAGCCCAATATGTTTCTAAGGTTTCAAAGTTCGCTTTCTACCCAGTACCCAAAGTGGACTCAGCAATAGCCACCGTACGCCCACGCCCAACCTTTGAAATCCCAAACCCAGAAGACACCGAGATATTCGAGGACCTGGTTCGGGCCCTGTTCACACAACGCCGACGCCGGTTGCGCGGAGTCTTTTCAAAATATTTGGAAACTAATTACCGTACCCATAAACAGGAAATCTTGGCGAAGGTGCAGTTGGGTGAAAAAAGGGTGTATGAGCTCGCGCCTCCGGAATTCGTTGCGTTATCGAACATGATTGCTGATTCGATTAAGGATTGATTGGAATCTGATTCACATGCCAGTGCGAGTTGTCTTGGTGGAGCCGGAGAAGGCGGGCAACATTGGAGCGGTTGCTCGTGCAATGAAAAATTTCGCGTTGTCGGATCTTTGGATTGTCAACTCGAAGACACCTCTGACTATGGAGGCTAGAGCCTTCGCCATGCACGGTTATGATGTGCTTAGGAAGGCGAAAAAGGTGAAGTCTCTGAAGGCGGCACTTAGAGGATTGGATCTCGTAGTGGGAACAAGCGCAATAGTTGCGTCTAGCAGATCAAACATCAGCCGCGTCCCCATCACACCAGCTGACCTAGCTGATCGAATAGCCACCTCAGAAGGAAATGTTGGAATCGTCTTCGGAAGAGAGAGCTCAGGATTGAGCAATGATGAGATTGAACATTGCGATCTGATTGTAACCATACCAGCCAATCGCTCATACAATATCCTGAACATCGCCTCGGCCGCATCCATCATCTTCTACGAACTCTTTCGACCTAAGGCAACTCGGGCCGGTCCGCCTCTCGCATCGGTGACTGTGAAATTACGACTACTCCATGAATTCGCAAAATTAGTGGCACAAGGCGGAGTGCACGTGCACAAGCGGCGGCTCGCACGACGTTCATTCCGGAACATAATCTCCCGGTCGTTCATTACGAGACGTGAAGCGTCGCTTCTCGTGGGCGTGTTTCGAAGAGCTTCCTTCAAGTCATCTAAGCTTAAGTAACACCGCGACAATCTCGCCCCTCTCAGCGAGGAGATAGCAATGAGGGGTAGAAACTATAGGTTACCGAAAGGGCAACCGTACACCAGAAACAAATACATTCATGGAACCCCTCCGCCCAAGATTTCAAAGTTCATGATGGGTGACCTCAAAGCCAAATTCGAGAATAAGGTATCGCTCATCGTTCAGGCACCAGTCCAGGTCAGGCATAACGCGCTTGAGGCGGCACGCGTCGCCGCAAACAAGGTCCTGATTGATGCTTTAGGTGAGACTGGGTATAAGATTCACCTGCGAGTATACCCGCACATAATCCTGCGTGAGAACCGCATGATCGCAACAGCTGGCGCAGACAGGCTTCAGGAAGGCATGCGGAGATCATTCGGAAAACCAACCGGTCGGGCAGCTAGAATTAGGACGGGCCAATCGATTCTGGACATCTATGTGAATAATAACGCCCTCGACACAGCCAAGCAAGCACTGCGGGTCGGGTCCACCAAGCTACCCGTCGCTTGTGTTATCACGCACGAAACGCTAGCCGTCCCCGTGCCAGCAGCGGCTTAACGCGTCCAGACAACATAGAATCCGAATCCCTCACGGTGAGGCATCAGGTTTCTCTCGGATTGTTCCAGAACCACTGCATCCTGGGCGGCTCAACATTCGCTTGCCATAGCATTGCGATGAGTTCTCCTAAATGGTAAAGCTGCTCCGTGAACGATTGGAATAGGCACTCTTCAATCGAAAGATTGAACGCCCGCCCCGAGGAGAGGACGAAGTTAACCCGTCTTCTGAAATCTTCCTCAGTCAGGTTCTTTAGGTATGCACGGGTCCCGTTCTCAACTGCGTTTAGATGATTCAACACGACAGCCATATCCGTGTACTCTTCCCATTTCTTCCTGGCATAGGCTTGTGATTTGCCTGGGATTACCCAGTTGACTATCCAATCCTCATTATCGATCATGTGCAGCATGATATTCTTCATGCTGTAGAAACTAGTCTCCGTATTTTTCGTAACCATTTCCAATGGCAACTCAGCTAGCTTCTCGGCAAATGATCGACGTACTCGAGAGGCATACTCGTATAATTCAGTTATCTTGAACATTTGAACCCCTGCAGTGAGTGCGTGTCCGTCTTAATAATCGGATTGACGAATCGGAGTTTGAGCGCAAGATTCGGAGTCAATCCACTTATTATCCATGTGCTAACTTTGCGTTGTGAAATCATTGTACGCAGAGAACCTCAGGAAACGCGTCAGCAGTCTTGGCATACTGTCAGGACTCTGCCGAGAAACTCGGATCGTAAGGTCAAAGCTAATTGGACCAGTGATACACAAATCCAATACCTGGTTAAGCTTCAGTAGGCCGTGGTATTCAGCTTCGCAGCGCAGGGTTTTTCGAAACGACCGCCATTCAAGGCATGTGTGGACGGAATCAGCACTGTTGACGCGTATTGTGATGAGGTAGTCATTGACCTTGCCAATATCCACATTAGAAGTCAACGACCTGCACAACCAGCAAGCTCCGAGCACGTTGACGGATACTGAGAAATGGAATGCGGTACTCCATCGGAATCGATCCTGTGACGGGCGATTCGTGTTCGCCGTTCGATCGACCGGAGTCTACTGTAACCCCTCATGCCCGGCTAAACACCCGTCGATAAAGCAGGTCTTGTTCTTCGCAACCCCAGCCGAAGCTGAACACTCAGGTTTCCGTCCCTGCCGTAGATGCAAACCCAACCAAAGCAGTGGTTCCACACAGCTTGTGATGGTCGACCGAGTGCGTGCCTTCGTTGAGAAGAATCTCACCCAGAAGCTGACGCTTAGTAGTCTAAGCGCCGAGGTGGGCACTAGCCCGTACCATTTACAGCGGACGTTCAAACGGATTGTCGGCGTTTCACCGCGCGAGTATATTGAAGGGCTCCGCTTGGCGAAAATGAAACGCTCGTTGCTCAATGGAGAAACTGTGACGAAGGCGATCTACCGAGCCGGTTTTAGTTCAAGAAGTCGATTTTACGAAAATGGTGCTTACAGGTTCGGAATGAGCCCCGGCGTCGTCCGCCGCGGCGGAGCCGGAATGCGGATTAGATATGGAATTGCTGACTGTCGGCTTGGGAAGGTCTTGGTGGGAGGTACAGAGTTCGGCATCTGCGCCGTGTGCATGGGAGACTCAGACAAAGTGGTTGAGAGCGCGCTTTCAGAGCAGTACCCCTCCGCTAAGCTTCAGCGAAACGATGAATCAATGCGCGAATCCATGAGACAGATCACAAGATACCTTTCGGGCACGGAAACTAAGCTCAACATTCCGCTCGACATTCAAGCAACCGCATTCCAAACGCTCGTTTGGGGCCAGATCAAATCCATACCATACGGTACCACAGCCTCCTACAGTCAAATCGCACGTGCCTTAGGCAAACCAAAGGCAGCGAGGGCAGTGGCCAGGGCCTGCGCGACCAACCCTGTCGCACTCATCGTCCCATGCCATCGAATTGTCGGGGGAGATGGAAAGTTGCATGGCTATCGTTGGGGCAAAGAGAGAAAACAGCAACTCCTGCGCCTTGAGCAATCCACAGAATCATAGAGGACTCCGAACCGTGCCGACGTGAGGAAAGACCCGAGGAAGACCTGCCATGTTACAAACACAGAGGCAGATCCATGCGTTTCCAGATATTCGCAAGGGTTTGGTTGACTACGGGCTGGTTATAGCCCTCAGCGTAATTTGGGGGGTGGCCTTTGTAGCAATACGTAGGGCTGAGTTCGAGCTGAGCCCTCCGAACTTAACCGTCCTGCGTTGGTTAATCGCGTCGGCAGGCTTCCTAATCTTAGCCCCGGTTTATGGAAGACCGAAGAAACCGTTGCAGCGGAGGCATGTCCCAAGACTGCTGCTGGTTTCTTTCGCTAGCGTATTGGGTTACCATCTCTCGCTTAACTATGCCGAAACCATAGTCTCATCCGGACTGGCCGGGCTCTTAATTTCCTTCGGCCCCATCTTCATCGTCATACTCTCCTCATTGTTCCTGAAGGAAAAGATCGGCAAAATGTTGATCCTTGCTTTGGGCCTGGCGGTTATCGGCGCGATTATACTCTCAATCAACACGGATATGACGTTCCTCCAAATCACCGGCCCACTTGGAGTAATCCTCGCCGCTTTCATGTACAGCGTGTATTCGGTCGGCTCGAAGCCTCTGGTCAAAGAATACGGAGCCACCGCGACAGCGATTTTGGCCGCCGTAATCGGGACCGCATTTACGCTTCCACTCATTTCATCGAGCTTCATCTCTCAAGTCGCCAACCTCTCGGTGACGGGTTGGCTTTCGGTGGGTTACCTAGCGATCATTAGCACCGTGATGGCTAACATGATACTCTACACGCTGATTGGCAGTAGGACGGTCTCGAAATTAGGTGTGCAACTCTACTTAATCCCGGTAGTAAGCCTAGTAGGGGGAATTTTGCTGCTGGGTGAGAGCTTCTCTGTGCTCACCGTGGTGGGCGCAGGTTTTCTACTCCTTGGCGCCGGTTTGGCAACTCATAAGCACTAGAATGATTGGGGTGGGCCGCAGGTCTCAAAGTTAGGGCTTGCGCCACGATCATAATTGCTGCCGTAGAATTTGCGATGTTCACTCTCATTCCCTACCAGATATTTGCCGCAACTACGCCGCGTGGTAAGCCTCAAATATAATGCAAAATTGTATAGGTGAAGAACTCAATTGGATTTGAAATCATTTCTTTTCGCTCCCGCTGGGCGGGCGGCCCAGTATGCGTTCGTAATCCTTAGGCTGGTTATCGCAGGGTTCTGGCTAAACTCATGCATTCCGCGCTGGACACGCTTGATACTCGGCCACCCACAAGCCAACGGTTTAGTTCGTGGGCTCTTCGGGTCGGGGATGGTTGTACCATTAACATACTTCTTCACACTCTTGGAGACGCTTAGCGCGATAGCACTAATCCTGGGTTTCTTGACGCGGCTCGCGAGCGTATGGGGAACTATTGAGTTTGCAATCACCGGTACCGTCGGCCTGACCATGGGCATAGGCGCACTGACGAAGGACTACGGCCTGATGGCTGGCGCGATTGTACTTCTACTCAACGGCAGCCCGCTTCTCAGCATTGACGGCTTCCTTGCCGAGAGTAAGGCAAAATAAGAGTCAAGAAGCACCTCGCAACGAAACTATGCGGCCGACAACGGCGATCCCAGCCGCGAACTCGCTGTCAGACCTGAAATATTCGCAGTCGGCGATCGATCTATTTCTGAGCTCCGATCAACGCCACGATTCCGAAACTCATTCTGTCTAAGACAGTATTGGAGAAACCGACTTCGCTGAGGAGTCTACAAACCTCCGTTGGGGTAACGGCAATCATTATCGAGTTTGCCAAGTAAACCATGGTCCTCTTCCAATGCGAGGAAACTAGGCGTCCGATCGTGGGGAGCACGTGAAAAATGTGAAACTTGTACAACGACCAAATACGCGAGTTATCCGGGCGAACGAAGTCGACAGAAAGGAAGGACCCCTCTGGCCTTAGGGTCCTGCGCGATTCTCTGAAGACTGCGAGCTTATCTGCGAAGTTTCGCAAAGCCAAACCGACTGTAACGTAGTTGAAGAGTCCCCCGCGAAAGGGCAAGAATTCTCCAGCCGCCCTCACAAATTCTATTGGGTAGCCGTTCCCTTGTCTTAGTTTGTTCTTTTCTGCGACCCTCAGCATGGCCGGGCTTAGGTCTAAGCCTACAATCAGTTTTGGCGTCGGGTTGGAGTGTGCAAGTTCAAACGTAACGAGCCCGGTTCCGCACGCTAGGTCCAATACTTGGACTTCGGGGGAGAAATGAATCTTGGATAGCATTCTGCGTCTCCAACTGGAGTCAAATGTTAGGGTCATCAAGTGTAGGAGGGCATCGTATTCTGTTTCAACATTCGTAAAGATCTTGAGGACAAACTTCGCCTTGTCGACGAATTTAGTTGGAATCTCAATTTTGGACATTCAAAGCGCCCGCAATGTGAAGGAACGGTTAAGTTGAACAAATTGCAGGCTAAATATCTGCTTAGCAATGTATCAGCTAGAAGAGTCCAGAATCATCGAGGAGATACGGCGCCGCGGATCAAAACGTGTGCTCCTTCAAATGCCCGAGGGATTAAAACCTCAAGGGTTCCGACTTGCCAAGCTCATTGAGGGACACGGGGGCATTGAAGTCTTTGTATCAGGCGACCCCTGCTACGGAGCCTGCGACTTAGCGTTAGGACCGAAGATACATGTAGAGGCTGACCTGCTTATTCACGTCGGGCATGCGGAGATACCTGGGGAATTTCCAGAGGCGAACGTTCTCTACGTTGAAGCACGGTCCGACGTTCCCATAGACGACCTGGTCGAGCGGGCGGCAGAGATGCTCACGTCAGAACATGTCATAGGGCTCGCGTCCAATATTCAACACATCCACCAGCTCGATTCAGCCAGGAGGATTCTAGAGAAGAACGGTAAGCAGGTGCTGATCGGGAGAGCCTCAGGTTGGTTACAGTACCCGGGACAGGTGCTTGGCTGTGACTACGGGAGTGTCCGGGCAATTGCGGACAAGATTGATGCGATCGTCGTGCTAAGCGGCGGGGATTTTCATGCTCTAGGCATTCCCCTAGCTACCGGTAAGCGGACAATCGTGGTTGACCCTTTTCAGCGAACCGCCAAAGACATGACCGAAGTTTGCAAGAAACTCCTTCGGAAAAGATGGACCAACATCGAAAAGTTCAAAGTAGCTAAACAAATCGGCATCATCGTGGGCCTGAAGACCAGTCAAATGAACATACCCCTAGCCCGACGCCTCAAACAAATGATCGAAGAGAACGGTAAATCCGCCGTTCTAATCTGTGCAACCGAAGTGATCCCCGAAACACTGGAATCTTTCACAGACCTCGAAGGCTACGTAGAAATATCCTGCCCCAGGATAAGCACGGATGACCAGGAGCGTTACCGGAAACCAATCCTCAACCCAGAGGAGCTCATGATCGCCTTAGGAAAGAAAAGCTGGGTAGACTACACGAAGGGTATGACGTTAGAAGAGTGGCACTAGGCAGAGCACTTGCCAAGCCGCCCCATCCGGATTCGAAAGCACGATCTAGCAATCATACTACAACAAATTCAACCTCACCCGAAACCAAAGGCCGCCCTAGAGCAATACACAACACCAGCCGATTTGGCGGCTGAGATTCTCTTTACTGCATGCTATGCAAATGACGACATTCAAAACAAACGGGTGTTGGACCTCGGAGCGGGAACGGGAAGATTGGCGATAGGAGCGGCTCTACTCGGGGCAGCGTACGTTGTAGGTATCGACATAGAGCCTGAGAGTCTCAGACTCGCCTCTATTGCCAAAAGGCTGTTTCACACCCAGGTGGACCTTGTTCTTGGCCCAATTGAGGCCATTGGCCGACCGGTGGATACCGTTCTGATGAACCCTCCTTTCGGCACGAAGAAAGCGCACGCTGATCTACACTTCCTTGAACGAGCGATCGAGATGGGAGCGGTAGTCTATAGTATCCACAAATCCGCCACACGTTCTTTCTTGAAGGATTGGTTCCGCAAACGGGAACTCGGCTACGAGCGAATCTTGGCGACGAGAATCGAGATTCCGCATCAATTCACATTTCACCGCAAACCAAAACGTTTCGTTGAGGTCGATGTGATTCGAGTCACGAAATAACCGTCCGCCGACAAACGCCGCCGGAGCCACAAGGGTAGGTTTGGTAATCTGAAAATTCGCGCTTATATAGCGGACACAAAATAACGCATCTCATAATCTAGACGAAACCACTGGCAGAACCTACCCCGAATAAGTTGACTTATTCGCAGTGTTCAAGGAGTGGCTTCGAAGTTTGGTGGAGAAAGATTGAGTAAAACGCAAACCGAAATGATTCAACCAGTGTTGCCTGGGGACAAGATAGGGGTCATAGAACAATATCTCCCCGGCGCGGGCACCTATGAGAAGGATGGTACCATCTACGCTAATTTCACAGGTAAAGCGCGAATCGACCTGAAGAACAAGCGTGTGACCGTATTACCCTCAACTCACGTGGCGGTTCTTCCGAAAGAAGGAACAACCGTAATCGCCTCAGTGATTCACACGTCGGATAAAATGGCGACCGTGAATATTTGGAAAATTAATGACAAAGCCCTCCAGGTCCCTTTCACAGGCATGTTGCACATATCCTCCTCCAGCCCGAGGTACGAAAGGAACATGGCCGATGTCTGTAAGGCGGGGGATATCATACGGGGTAGGGTGATTGAAATGAACCGGATCCCTCAACTAACGACAGCGGGACGAGGACTTGGCGTGATCAAAGCATTCTGTTCCAAATGCGGAGACGTGCTTGAGTTCAAGAATCGCCGCCTACAATGCCCGTCCTGCGGAAACATTGAAAGGAGAAGACTTGCAGAGGACTTTGAGAGCCAAGTCCAAACCCCCATGCGTGATGACCAATGGAAGTTAAAGTAATTTCAAAATCCAAGAATGAGCTGAGGTTGGAGATCATTGGTGAAGACCATACTTTTTGCAATCTCCTACAGAATGTTCTGCTGCAAGACAAGAATGTTGAGTTAGCCGGCTACGACCAACCACACCCACTGATTCGATCCAGCATAGTCTACCTGAAGACGCGCCGTGAAGTATCCCCTGAGAAAACGTTGCTGAACGCGCTCGCGAACCTGCAGGAACTCAACAAGGAGTTCGACGAGAAGTTCACCGAGGCCGTCGGGCCTTCCTGATGAATTCCGAAACAATCCAGCGTACCATGCGTAACAAACAGCTTGCAAGCTTGGGCGATGCATTCGTAAATTTCGTCTACTCCTTGGCGTTGACTAAGATCAAGGGCAGTCCTCAAGGCGTCAAAGTAAGCGATAGAATCCTTTCCGAAGCACTTAGGCTCGCGGACCTACGAGACTACCTTGGGTCACGCCTCGCCAGAAAAGATCTGGCTAACGCCGCTGAATCGTTGCTGGTCGAAGCATACCGCAGACGGCTAATATCAATCGACGAGAGCGTTGAAGTTCTAACCCAAAACCCTGACGACGTTACCTCCGGATTATCTAACCTTCTCAAACTGGCGGCGGAGCGCATCGGCAACGCAAGTTAGTGGATCAAGATCGCTGAAGAAAGAATCACGCATTCTTGGACTAAGCGGCACGACCCTGCGGGATAGAACAGTTGTGGTGAGCGTGGTCTTTAGGGGAGCTCTTTGGTTAGACGGTGTAGCCACCTGCGTCATCGAGGCTCGTGAACCAGACTGCAACCTCAAGATCTCGAAACTCATTAAGAGCTCCAAACAATTTTCACAACTCCACGCCGTCATCCTCAGTCGTCGACTGTTACCTAACCGGAAAATATCGATCGAACGTTTGGCCGGAGCGCTGAGACTTCCCGTGATCGCTATCAAGCGAATCGGTAGGCCAAGGACTCGGAACGCCAATTATCTCGATATGGCTGTCGGCGGACGGCATATTCTGGTCGCGGCAGCGGGATTCGGCAAGGAAGAAACTGAGAGCGTGTATAGAATCGCCTGCAGCCCCTCCGCAACTATCCCAGAGGCTGTTAGAGTAGCCGACTTGTTGGCAGAACAACTAAACCGCACAGTCGGGGCGTAGGGAACGAGACGCCACAACAAGCTTCTTCAATGAAATAGATTTCGAGAAGACAAAAAACCAACATCATAACGCTACGGTTTGATCTGTCTGCCGCGAGTGGAAAGCCCAATCCTAAGGCAAAAGCCGCAAGGGCTAATCGGTTTTTCTTTACCGCGAATTTGCCGGAGGGAGGCGTTAGCCGACGAAATAGGCCCCTTGACAAGGCTTACACTTAAAAGGCAGACACGTACTTTCCCCGCAAGGTTCCGATAAAAAGTGCAGTTTTGCCCCAAGTGCGGGCTCGCGCTCCTGCCCACAAAGAAACTGAAGGCAGTTGTACTCAGCTGCCCTAAATGTGGTTACGAGACGAAACGGTCAGACCGGACTGTGCAGAAGCTTGAGCAGCAGAAGGAGAATGTTGTTGTCATTGGTAAGGAAGAGCAGAAGATTCGGACCTTGCCGAAGACGAAAGTGGATTGCCCGAAATGTGGACATCGGGAGGCTTACTACTGGCTAGTCCAGACGCGAGGCGCGGACGAATCGTCAACCCAGTTCTTTCGATGCACAAGCTGCGGAACTACCTGGCGTGAGAATTCATAGGCTCCTCCTAACCCTACCCACCGTTCAATTAAAATGTATAATGCCACTAGGGCACTGTAGAATGGTCGGTGAATGATAATTGTTCA